>NZ_SMDQ01000065.1 GCF_012911975.1 Nodosilinea sp. P-1105
CCCCCCCTCTCCCCCTCTCCCCACCCTCCCACCACCATGACCATCACCGCACCCCCTACCACCGCCCTGCTCTCGGTTCACAACCTAACCGTGGACTTTCGCACCCGAGCTGGGGTGGTCAAGGCCCTGGAAGGGGTGAGCTTTGCCTTGCGGCCAGGGGAGACCCTGGGGATTGTGGGGGAAAGTGGCTCTGGCAAGTCGGTGACGGCGTTTACTCTGATGGGGGTGTTGGACCGGGCCGGCAGGGTGACCCAGGGAGAGGCCTGGTTCCAGATGGGCGACCAGAGGGTGGATCTGCTGCAAGGGGCAGAAAAAACCCTGCGATCGCTGCGGGGCAAAGAGCTATCGATGATTTTTCAGAACCCCCGCACGGCTTTGAACCCGATTCGGCGGGTGGGTAAGCAGGTGACTGACGTGCTGCGCTGCCATAGCGACTTACCCCCAGACCAGCTACGAGAAAAGGCGATTGATTTGCTCAATCGGGTGCGCATCCCCGACCCGGAAAAGCGCTACGATGCCTACCCCTACGAACTATCCGGGGGCCTGTGCCAGCGGATCATGATTGCCCTGGCGTTGGCTTGCTCTCCCCGGTTGCTAATCGCCGACGAACCTACTACCGGCCTGGATGTGACCACCCAGGCCACGGTGATGAACCTGATCAAAAGCCTGGCCGATCAGCGACAGATGGCCACCCTGCTGATTACCCATGATCTAGCCCTGGCCTCCGAATACTGCGATCGCATTGTGGTGATGCACGCCGGTCATGTGGTGGAATCTGCTCCTGTGCATAGCCTGTTCGTTGCCCCCCGTCACCCCTACACCGCCAAGCTGATCGCCGCCACCCCCGAACCCCACAAAACCTTCGCCGATTTGATTCCCATCCCCGGCAACCTGCCCGACCTGAAAGCCCCAGACCTGCCCCCCTGCCGCTTTAGCCGCCGCTGCGATCGGTTTGAACCCGGCCACTGCGACCAAGCCCCCCTGCCCCGGACCGCCATCTCCCCCGAACACCAGGTCGCCTGTTGGAAACCGCTATAGAAATAAAGAAGAACGAAAAGGGAAGAACGAAAAGAGAAAAATTCAAAATTCGACATTCGACCCACCCCTACCCACTTCGACAGGCTCAGTACAGGCCTCCCAGGAGGGGATCCCAAAATCCAAAATCCAACCCACCCCTACCCACTTCGACAGGCTCAGTACAGGCCTCCCAGGAGGGGATCCCAAAATCCAAAATTCAACCCACCCCTACCCACTTCGACAGGCTCAGTACAGGCCTCCCAGGAGGGGATCCCAAAATCCAAAATCCAAAACCTCCCCCACCTTCCCATCCACCCACCTTCCCATCCACCCATCCACCCCCCACTCCCCCACTATGCCCACCCTCGCACCCCCCACTCCTTTACTCCAAATCAAACACCTCTGCAAACACTTCCCTGTGGGCAAGGGGGCTCACTTGCATGCGGTGGACCAGGTGTCTTTCGATATTTACCCGGGGGAAAGCCTGGGTCTGGTGGGGGAATCGGGCTGTGGCAAATCCACCCTGATTCGGCTGATTACCCGTCTGCTGGATGTCACGGCGGGGGAAATTCGGTTTGATGACACTATCCTCAGCACGGTGTCGGTGAAACAGTTTCCCCAGAGTCGCTACCGCAGCGACATTCAGCTGGTGTTCCAGGACCCCACCGATAGCCTCAACCCCCGCTATACCGCCTATGACACCATTACTGAGCCGCTGAAACGGTTGGCCAGAATCCGCGATCGCAGTCAACTACAGCCGCGAGCCCTGGAACTGGCAGAGTGGGTCGGCCTCGATCCTGAATTGCTGGGCCGTTTTCCCCACCAGTTGTCGGGGGGGCAAAAGGCCCGGGTGGGGATTGCTCGGGCGATCGCCCTTAACCCCAAGCTACTGGTACTAGACGAGCCCACCTCGGCCCTGGATGTGTCGGTGCAGGCGATTATTCTGCATTTGCTGGCCGACCTGAAACAGCGCCTGGGCATGAGCTATTTGTTTGTCTCCCATGATCTGAATGTGGTGCGGCTGCTGTGCGATCGCGTGTTGGTTATGTACCTGGGCAAAATTGTCGAGTCAGGCCCGGTAGAGCAGGTGTTCAACTATCCCCGCCATCCTTATACCCAAGCCCTGATTTCCGCCATCCCCAGCTTTGAGGCCAAGCCCCATCCCATCCCCCTGACGGGGGAAGCCCGCAGCCCCATCAACCCCGACCCCCAGGTCTGTCGCCTCTATGGTCGCTGCCCCCACGGCCAGGACCTGTGCCAGCAGCAGATGCCAACCCTGCAAGAATACGAGCCGGGGCATTGGGCGGCCTGCCATTTTCCCTTAGAGCTTTCCATTTAGGGGGCTTCTAGAGCATCGGCATTGCATAACAAAAGTATGAAGTGGCAGTGGTCAGCCCTGGAGCCAAAAACGCCCGCCAAGGATGCATTGAAAAGCGCAATTAGTACGTTCTCATTGCTCTGGTTTGAGGCTGACGTCAGCCATTGCCCACCCCTACAATGTATCTGGGAAAAACTCTGGAGAAAACATCTCAAACAGCACCCTGCCGTAGGGTTCATAGTGCTGCACATTCCCCTGCCCCACACAGCGACCAATTTCTTGGTGCAACAACGTCACCATTAGGCGTACCAGCTCCCAGTTCACCCGCAGGGTGGGGTACAGCATCACACACAGGGGGAACAGTTCCTGGGCGATCGCACCCACATTATTTTCCAGCACACAGGTCCAGAGATAAATCTGAAACATCTCCACATCCCGCACGCTGGAGGTGCGCACCACATCGCTAGCCAGGGGGCCAGTATAGGTGGCGTAGCGGGGGTAGGCTTTAGCGACGCGATCGACAATTGTTTTCGCAATACTGGTAATGGCGGGCAAGGCCAGGCGCATAGTTTGCAGCCGGGGATGATCGTAGTCGTAGTTGGCGGCGGCTTCGTAAGCCCGGTGCAGTGGCATATACAGCTGGTCATCGACCACCTTGAAGAAGTCCTGTAAGGCTGGTCGCTCTGCTTGGGGAGCCGCTTCAGACAGCATCTGGCCACAGTAGTGGAACTGCATGCTGACGAACCCAATCACCCTGGGGTCAACGGCGGTGTGGGTTTGCCGAATCACCCCCAACTTTTTAGAGGCCGTAACTGAGAACCGCTGAGGAGACGTATCGTTGGCGTAGGCCTCAAGCACCGCCTCATAAACCTGGTGGACATCTTTAGCAATCATCCAGGGATCGATTAAGTCGCGATCGATTTGGTGTCGGCGAATCTCGTGGCCAATCAAGGTCTCAGTCTTGTTCCAAGCATTAGCACTGATGGAACGCAGCATATCCATCAGGTTTTGGACCACATCCCCCTTAGACTGGGACTGGTCGAGGTTGGCTAGAACCTGATCCTGGCGATGCAGGTTTTCAACATACTTCCTGGCCCACACTTCTGGGAGAGACAACGTTTTACCGCTGGATTGGGCCGTGAGATTAGAATCGGCATAGGATTGGAAATTGGCCAGCATAAAACAGTCAACCTGAATCACTCCATTTACAGACCTAAGACCGAAACCAGACTTGAGTCTATGTTAAGCAATGTTAAGCTGCTCTTAGCTGCGAGTCAACTGAAGAAATTACCGAGATACCATGGGCGATGATTGAGGCATATCAGTGGTTTTGCGGAGATAGTTTTGCCAGGGCGATCGCGGCCATCAGCCCAAAACGTTAAACCCAACACGTTAAGATTGAATACTGCACCTAATCCTCTATATCAGTTCAAGCCCTATGGTCGGTTCCGCCCGTCAGTATCACATCACTACCTTTGGCTGTCAGATGAACAAAGCCGACTCCGAACGGATGTCCGGCATCTTAGACACCATGGGTCTGACCTGGACTGATGACCCCTACGCCGCCGATGTGGTGCTATACAACACCTGCACCATCCGTGACAATGCCGAGCAAAAGGTGTACTCGTACCTGGGGCGTCAGGCCAAACGCAAGCACGAAAAGCCAGACCTGACCTTAATTGTGGCCGGGTGTGTGGCCCAGCAAGAAGGAGCAGCCCTGCTGCGGCGAGTGCCCGAACTAGACCTGGTGATGGGACCCCAGCACGCCAATCGGCTGCAAGATCTGCTGGAACAGGTGCTGGACGGTAACCAGGTGGTGGCCACCGAGGCGGTGGAAATTATGGAAGACATCACCAAGCCCCGGCGGGACAGCGATGTCACAGCCTGGGTGAATGTGATTTATGGCTGCAACGAGCGCTGCACCTACTGTGTGGTGCCTGGGGTGCGCGGGGTCGAGCAATCCCGCACCCCTGAAGCCATTCGAGCCGAGATGGCAGACCTGGGTCGTCAGGGGTTCAAAGAAGTCACCCTGTTGGGCCAAAACATCGACGCCTATGGTCGCGATCTGCCCGGCTCCACCGCCGAGGGACGACACCAGCACACCTTCACTGACCTGCTGTACGCTGTCCATGACGTACCCGGCATCGAGCGCATCCGCTTTGCCACCAGCCATCCCCGTTATTTCACTGAACGACTGATTCGGGCCTGCGCTGAACTGCCCAAGGTGTGCGAGCATTTCCACATTCCCTTTCAATCGGGGGATAACGACGTACTCAAAGCCATGGCCCGGGGCTATACCCACGAAAAGTATCGCCGGATTATCGAGACTATCCGCCGCTACATGCCCGATGCCGCCATCAGTGCCGATGCGATCGTGGGGTTCCCTGGGGAAACCGAGGAACAGTTTCAACACACTCTGGATCTGGTGAATGACATCGCCTTTGACCAGTTGAATACGGCGGCCTATTCCCCCCGTCCCGGCACCCCCGCTGCCCTGTGGGAGAACCAACTGCCGGAGGCGGTGAAGGCGGAGCGCCTGCAACGGCTGAACCACCTGGTGGCCCAAAAGGCGGCAGAACGCTCCTTACGCTACCAGGGGCGGATCGAAGAGGTGCTGGTGGAAGCCATCAACCCTAAGGACCCGACCCAGGTGATGGGCCGCACTCGCGGTAACCGTCTCACCTTTTTCCCTGGGGACTTCGCGACCCTAAAAGGAGAATTGGTCCAAGTCAACATCACTGAGGTGCGCCCCTTTAGTCTCACGGGAGAACCACTCCAGGCCCTAGTCGCGGCTGGCTAGAACGCCGGTTCAGATCCCAGGGTTCTGTCCCTGGATGCCCCAAAATTCGTGGCCAATCAGCCCAAAAACCCTGGGATCTTGGCATACTATACCGATGCTCTAGGCCAAGTTGGGGGCAAGGCTTAACGTTAGACCCAGTCAGGAGACGCTTTATGCAGGTACAAATTGAATACAACTTGAACCGAGTGCCTGATGACCTTAGCTGCGATCGCCAGTGATACCCGCCTGAATTAATCAACCTGCCTTTTCCCTCTGCTGCATCATGGTGTCGTTCTCTGTCTTACCCTGGTCTCGCCTTTGCCGCTGGCTGGTAGTCTGTGCGGCCATCCTATCGCTGGCTGCTTGCAGTGTCCCAGCTTTAGACCAGAGCCTTGGGTATCACATGGTGTCCCCCAGCCCGGATGGCATTGGTAAAGTGTACATGGGGCGGGAAATTGCCCAAACCATGGGACACCGAGGTGCGGCCTGGCTCGATCGTCCCAGCCGCATGCTCCAGGAACGACCGATCGCGGCGATCCAGGGGCTCGATTTAGCGCCTGACGCCGTGGTTGCCGACATTGGTGCGGGCACCGGCTACTTCGCTAGCCGCCTCGCCCGCCGTCTGCCCGAAGGGCGAGTGCTGGCGGTGGATATTCAGCCTGAAATGCTAGCCTTGATGCAACAAGAGCTGGACCGACAAGGGATCACCAATGTGGAACCGGTCCTGGGACAGGTGGATGATCCTAACCTGCCGCCCAACAGCATTGATTTGGCCCTGATGGTAGACGCTTACCACGAGTTCGCCTACCCTTACGAAATGATGCAGGGTATTGTGCAAGCCCTAAAACCAGGGGGGCGTGTGGTACTAGCCGAGTACCGGGCAGAAAATCCACTGATCATGATTAAGCGCTTGCACAAAATGAGTCAGACCCAGGTGAAAGCCGAAATGGCCGCCGTGGGGCTGGAGTGGTTAAAGACTGAAAATTTTCTACCCCAGCAGCATCTGCTGTTTTTCCAAAAGCCGGACGCCACAAAATGAGACAATAACGTTTGACTATGACCCAAGGATTTTGTCCCATGCTAAAGCGTCTGGCCACCGTACTCGTCATCATCGTTGCCGTAGCCCTACAGAGTTGTGTCGCAGGCGGCGGTCTACAGGGCTACTTTGATCAGTACTCTGGCTATGAATTTCTCTACCCCAACGGCTGGGTGGAAGTGCCGGTACCCGGGGTAGCTGATGTGGTGTTCCATGACATCATTCACGAAACTGAAAATGTCAGTGTGGTGATTGGTGATGTCCCAACCGGCACTACCCTGGAAGACTTAGGTTCTCCCACAGAAGTGGGTTACAAGCTGTCTAAAAGCTTCAGTGCCCTGTCGGGGGATGATAGCAATGTCGAGTTGCTTAATGCCCAGCGAATCGACACCGCTGACAACAAAACTTATTACATTCTGGAGTACTTAGCGGAGCTGCCCACTGGCCGTCGTCATAATCTGGCCAGCGCCATTGTCCGCCGGGGCAAGTTATTTACCTTTAACGCCTCCACCACCGAGGAGCGTTGGGAGAAAATGAAGGCGATGATGAAGCAAGCTGTGGCCTCCTTTAAGGTGTCTTAACGACGATTGCCATGGTCACCTCTGCTCGTCCGCAGTTTGTTCTAGCATCCGCCTCTAAGGCCCGTCGACAACTACTCGGGGGGGCTGGTATTCACCCCTTTGTCTGTCCCAGTCACTTTGACGAAGACCAGGTGCAGGTGACAGATCCAGCCACCTACGTGACCACCTTGGCTCGGTGTAAAGCCAACGCGGTGGTGCCACAGTTTGCCAATGCTCTGGTGCTGGGCTGTGACTCGGCCTTGGCCTTGGGGGGGCAAGTTTACGGCAAACCCGCCGACAAAACCGATGCGATCGCCCGCTGGCAAACCATGCGAGGTCAGATGGGGGAGTTGTATACCGGCCATAGCCTAATCGCCCCCAATGGATTGACCCTGGTGCGCTGTGCCGTTACCCGGGTTTATTTTGCCGATGTTGACGATGACATGATTACGGCCTACGTCAATTCAGGGGAACCCTTAGCCTGTGCCGGGGCCTTTGCTATTGATGGTAAAGGGG
This sequence comes from Nodosilinea sp. P-1105, assembly GCF_012911975.1. GTDB lineage: Bacteria > Cyanobacteriota > Cyanobacteriia > Phormidesmidales > Phormidesmidaceae > Nodosilinea. The sequence continues at coordinate 7,227 of NZ_SMDQ01000065.1, forward strand.
GGCTTTTGGTTGACAAGCTAGAGGGGTGTCACACCAATGTCATCGGCCTCAGTCTGCCCCTACTGCGGGTGATGTTAGAGGAACTGGGCTATCGAGTGACGGATTTTTGGTAAGGGTTCCTTTTCCGATACTATGGAGAAATGCTCGAAACTGAGCGGCCTTAGCATCAGACTCTGAGCGTATTCCAAGTCAACGGCTAGTTATGTCAAGGGGGCTGAACTTATCCCATTAGACCAGTCTAGTCATCCCCTGGGGGGGGCAGATCAGGGTTGAAGTCCTAAGGGGCCGATTGGCTTTAGAGTGTTCTCGCTAAAAACTTGTCCAGAGTTTTGGCAAGATCAATGCCTCTGGCTAAGTCTACTGTCTGAGATACGGACATGGTTTAGATGGAATACTCTTGGTAAGGTCGCAGGATGGTAAGGTTTTCTGTTGTTAGTGAATCCCTAGAAAAGGTACAGGAGCGATATGAGCGCAGAGGTTTTTGATAAGGTTCAAAAGATTGTCAGTGAACAGCTTGGGGTTGAAGAAGCGGAAGTCAAGCCTGAAGCTAGTTTTGCCAACGACCTTGGCGCTGATTCTCTTGATACTGTAGAGCTCGTCATGGCTTTGGAAGAGGAATTTGGCATTGAAATTCCTGACGAAGCGGCAGAAAGCATTGCTACTGTCCAAGATGCTGTCAACTTTATTAAGGAAAAAGCGGCGGCCTAAGCTGGGCTAGTCGGCTTCTCTTGGCCGGAGCAGTCTAAGCTTTCCCCTATGGCAAAGGCTGAGCTGCTCCGATAATTTTGTTTTAATCACCAGGTTCAGGTCGTTCCCCAAGGGGTATCCCTTAAGGCCGACCGAGACTGGTTCATGGTTTACCTGACACTCGGTTATGGCTAACTCTGACTCTAAGCGCGTCGTCGTCACTGGTATGGATGCCATCACTCCAATTGGCAATAGTTTAGAGGACTATTGGGAGGGGTTGGTGGCTGGGCGAAATGGGATAGAACGTATTACCGCGTTTGATCCGTCCCGCCATGCCTCCCAAATTGCTGGGGAAGTCAAGGGATTTAACCCTGGCGACTTTTTAGACAAAAAAGAGGTGAAGCGCATGGATCGCTTCGCCCAGTTTGCGGTGATTGCCAGTCAACGGGCATTGACCCATGCTGACTTAGTCATTACCGACTTAAATGCTGAACAAGTGGGCACCTGTATTGGGTCAGGGATTGGTGGGCTCAAGGTGCTAGAAGACCAGCAGGAGGTTTACCTGACCCGAGGCCCCAGCCGCTGTAGCCCGTTCATGATTCCGATGATGATTGCTAACATGGCGGCGGGGCTAACGGCCATCCACACCGGGGCCAAGGGGCCTAGCACCTGTGCTGTAACCGCCTGTGCCGCTGGTTCCAATGCGATCGGCGATGCCTTTCGGCTGATCCAAAATGGCTATGCCCAAGCCATGATTTGTGGTGGCACTGAGGCGGCGGTCACCCCCCTGTCCCTAGCTGGTTTTGCGGCTGCCCGGGCGCTGTCTACCCGGAACGATGATCCAGCCCATGCTAGCCGTCCCTTTGACAAGGATCGCGATGGCTTTGTGATTGGCGAAGGTTGCGGCATTTTAATCTTGGAGGAGCTAGAGCATGCCCTGAGTCGTGGCGCTACCATCTACTCTGAGATGTTGGGCTACGGCATGACCTGTGATGCCTACCACATGACCTCCCCAGTGCCCGGGGGAGCGGGGGCAGCTCGCTGTATTCAAATGGCCCTGAAGGACGCTGGGGTGGTGCCCGAGCAGATTAGCTATATCAATGCCCATGGCACCAGCACCGGGGCCAATGACCCCACCGAAACCCAGGCGATTAAAACCGCCCTGGGGGAGGCGGCCTACAACATTGCGGTCAGTTCGACTAAATCGATGACCGGCCACCTGCTGGGTGGGTCTGGGGGCATTGAAGCGGTGGCCACTTGTTTGGCGATCGCCAATGACCTGGCTCCGCCTACCATCAACCTGGCTACCCCTGACCCGGATTGTGATTTGGATTATGTGCCTAATCAAAGTCGGCCTATGCCTATTGAGGTAGCGTTGTCCAACTCCTTTGGCTTTGGGGGGCACAACGTTACCCTGGTATTTCAGAAATACCGTAGCTAGAGCTACAGGTTGGTAGGTATAATAACTTAACAAAGCGCCTTCAGGTGCTTAAGCTTTGTGCCCTTGCCACGGTAGACGTATTGACAATCGCTGAGTTGCGGGGTCTGCTGGAAGGCAAAGGTAATGTGTTTGTGGCCTTAATTACTGAAGGTCAGTGACCGTGTTAGCCCCAAGGCTATTTGTGTGGCTGTGTGCTGCTGCTCCGAAAACCCGTCGTTAAGCTGTTGAAACTATGGCTGTTGCAACCCAAACCCTGGAAGAGCTCTGTATTAATTCCATTCGCTTTTTAGCGATCGATGCCGTGGAGAAGGCCAAGTCTGGTCACCCCGGTTTGCCCATGGGGGCTGCACCTATGGCCTATGTGCTGTGGGACAAATTCATGCGGTTCAACCCCAAGAATCCCCAATGGTTTAACCGCGATCGCTTTGTGCTATCGGCGGGTCATGGTTGCATGCTGCAATATGCCCTGTTGTACCTAACTGGCTATGACAGCGTCACCCTAGACGACATCAAGCAGTTTCGGCAGTGGGGGGCGCGTACCCCTGGTCACCCCGAAAACTTTGAAACCCCTGGGGTGGAAGTAACCACCGGACCCCTGGGGCAGGGGATTGCCAATGCCGTTGGCCTGGCCATGGCTGAAGCTCACCTGGCGGCCAAATTCAACAAGCCCGATGCCACGTTGGTGGACCACTACACCTATGCGATTTTGGGAGATGGCTGCAACATGGAGGGGGTTTCTGGGGAAGCCTGTTCCCTGGCCGGGCACCTGGGCTTGGGTAAGTTGATCGCCCTCTACGATGACAACCACATTTCCATCGACGGGTCTACGGATATTGCCTTTACAGAGGACGTGGCCAAGCGGTTTGAGGCCTACGGCTGGCATGTGCAGCATGTGGAAAACGGCAACACTGATCTTGATGCGATCGCCCAGGCGATCGAAGCGGCCAAGGCGGTTACCGATCGCCCCTCGATGATCAAAGTCACCACCACCATTGGCTACGGATCTCCCAATAAACAAAACACTGCTGGAGTCCACGGGGCAGCGTTAGGCGGCGATGAGATCAAGCTCACCCGCGAAAATCTGGGCTGGTCCTATGAGGATTTTGACATTCCCGAAGATGCTCTGAACCATATGCGCAAAGCGGTTGAGCGCGGGGCCAGCTACCAGGCCGAATGGGAAGAGATCCTGGCCACCTACCGCACCAAGTACGCCGCTGAAGCCGCTGAATTCGAGCGGATGTTGGCCGGTAAGCTGCCGGAAGGCTGGGCTGACGCATTACCCACCTACACCCCCGAGGACAAGGCCCTGGCTACTCGGAAAAACTCGGAAATGACCCTGAATGCTCTGGCGCCAGTGATCCCTGAACTGATTGGCGGCTCCGCTGACCTGACCCACTCCAACCTGACCGAGCTGAAAATTTCCGGCAGCTTCCAGAAAGGAGCCTACGAAAATCGCAATCTGCGCTTTGGGGTGCGGGAGCATGGCATGGGGGCCATCTGTAACGGCATTGCCCTGCATAACTCGGGGTTGATTCCCTACTGTGCCACCTTCCTGGTGTTTGCCGACTATATGCGGGCGGCGATTCGCCTATCGGCCCTGTCCCAGGCGGGGGTAATCTACGTCATGACCCACGACTCTATTGGCCTGGGCGAAGACGGCCCCACTCACCAGCCGGTGGAAACCATCGCTTCCCTGCGGGCGATTCCTAACCTGACGGTAATTCGCCCTGCCGATGGCACTGAAACCTCAGGGGCCTACAAGGTAGCAATTGAAAATCGCCATGCTCCCACCCTGATGGCCTTTAGCCGCCAGGGCCTGCCCAACCTGCCCGGCTCTTCAATCGAAGGGGTGGCCAAAGGAGCCTACGTAATCGACGACTGCGACGGCACCCCCGATCTGATCTTGATTGGCACTGGTAGCGAAGTCAGCCTTTGTGTGAAGGCGGCGGCAGAATTGCGTGCCGCTGGCACTAAGGTGCGAGTAGTGTCCATGCCCTCTTGGGAGCTGTTTGACGCCCAAGACGCCGCCTACCAAGAGTCGGTGCTGCCCCAAGCGGTGACCAAGCGCCTGGCGGTGGAAGCGGGCATTGCCATGGGCTGGTGTCGCTACGTGGGGGCCACCGGGGATGTGGTCAGCGTTGACCGGTTTGGTGCCTCGGCCCCTGGGGGTCTGGTGATGGAGAAGTTCGGCTACACCGTTGAAAATGTGGTGAACCGGGCCAAAGCATTACTGGGCTAAGTCTCTGGGTTAAGTCTGGCTCAGTCTGGACTGTTCCAACGAGCAGTCCAGACTGAGATTGGTATTTGTTAGTGGTTTATCAAAGCTAGAAATTAGGGCAAGCGCCTGGCAAAAGTTTTTTACCTTCAGGGAGGCTGCTTCAACATTCCAGGACTTACCATCCCCTCCCACGGAGGGGTGCCCGGAGGGCGGGGTGGGTCCCTTCGGGCTTGCTTAACCCACCCCTACCCCTCCCAAGGAGGGGATTTCGGACCTCGATGCGATCAAATCTCTACATCTGCTAACCCTAAATTCAAGACTTGACGCTGCATTAGTTAATCTCTTCATTCACTGGAAAGCGATTCAGCAGGTCTTTGGCATCGCGGGCGGTGGTGCGTAGCGCATCACTCAAGTAAGGGACGTGGGGCAGCTGGGACAGGACATCTAGGGTGCGGCGCAAGATCCGCACGATATCCCCTTCATCCAGGCTGGTGTGATCGCAGAGGGTGACCCAGTCCACCTGCAAAGCCCACTGTTCCACCAGCCCGACCAGATCGTACTCTAACCAAATGGGGGCCGTGACCCGGTGGCGGTGCTGTTGTTTAAACAGCTGGCGACGAATGGTGTGGAGTCCCCCTAGGGCGTCCTCCACGGTATCAGAGAGTCGATAGCGACACCAACTGTCGGGGCGCGAGTTTTCGGTGACTAGGGCAGCGCAGGCGGCAGCTAACTGAGCAGCATCTAGGTGGTCAAATTCCTCGGAATCAAGGGCTAGGGCCAGCCATAGTTCGTTGTCACCCCGGATGGCGGCGGCCATTTCCCCCAGTTCCGTCGGTTTGTTGTTGTGTAGGCCGCCAAAGTGCTTCAGCACGTCCATGATGTTGAGGAATTCTTGCCAGTAGCGACCGGTGTAGCGGGCCAGCTTTTCGACCCGATCGCGCCATTCCGCTTGCGCACCCTCCAATTGTTTTTGGCGCTTCAGTAGGGCGCTGGGGTTATCCCACTGACGGGCCGGATGATTGTCGAGGGCCGCTTCCACCTGCTGGGTGCGGTCCAGTTGGTCTTTGACTTCGGGGGCCAGAACCTCTAAGGACGGGGGGGTGGGCAGGGTGTCCACCAGGGCGGCGGTGTGGGCGTCCCCCCGACAATGCTGGCCGGGGCTAGGGGACAGGTCACTGGGGGGAGCCAGGGTGTCTACGGCCTGGATGCGGGGAATATCGGCATGGAGGCCAACCACGTCGGCCGCAGTGACCACATACCAGCGGTTGTCCTGGGTGAGGCAGACCAGGTAGGGAAATTGCCCAGCCCCTTGCAGCTTGGTTACCAGCACCGCCGGTACGGGCTGGGCCACAGGGATATGTTTGCCTTTGAGGGTGAGCAGGGTACCGGTGATCGCAAACGGCACCATCTTGGCCACATCCTCACTCAGCACCGCTGCGGCCTGTTGCTGCAACGTTTTCAGCAACCGTCGCTCCTCTTTCAGGCGACCCTTGAGCTTGGCATAGTCCGCCAGGATATCGGCATCAATGGTGTCGAGTTGGGCCTGATGATGGGCGATCGCCTGCTCTAAGCGCTGAATTTCTGCCTGTTGGGGAGCCAGGTGTAACGTCGCCAGATACTGGCCGAAACTGCGTTCCACCAGATTCTTGGCCTCTTCTAGGCTATGGGTTTGCAGCAGGTTCAGCACCATGCCATAGCTGGGGGTAAACTGGCTAACCAACGGATCAGCCCCTGAGGTGGCCAGATGCACCGCTTCCCGAGACCCTTCAAAGGGGCTTTCCACCGTCACCACATGGCCCTGCAAATCCATGCCCCGCCGACCCGCCCGCCCGGCCATTTGCAAAAACTCGGAAGAGGTCAGCAGCCGATGGCCATTGTCGGTGCGTTTGGAAAGGCTGGCGATTACCGTGGTGCGGGCGGGCATGTTGATGCCAGCGGCCAGGGTTTCGGTGGCAAAGACCACCTTGATCAGTCCGGCCTGGAACAACTCCTCTACCAACCCTTTCCACAGGGGCAAAATGCCCGCATGGTGGGCGGCTATTCCCCGGTAGAGCGGCCCCACCTGTCCAGCCCGAGCCGCTTCCGGGTTTTCAGCCAAAAACTGATCAATCCGGACCTGTAACGCCTTCGCTTCATCGTCGCTAACCAGGGAAAGGCCACTGACCTCATCCACCGCTTTATCACAGCCCCGACGGCTAAAGATAAAGTAAATCGCAGGCAGCATATCCCGCTCTTGCAACTGCCTGACGACAAACGACAAGCTCACTCGTCCCCCACCCCGGCGGCCCATGGGTCGCTGGGGGCGTCGCTGTTTTTTCAACTGGGGATTAATCTTTTTCTGGCTATTATCGAGTAGGGGCACCAGGCGCTTAGAGGTGCAGTAGTGAAATTCCAGAGGCACTGGCCGAAAATCAGAGTAAATCAGCGCTGTGGGACCGTGCACCCGTTGCAGCCAGTCGGTCAACTGGTCGCTATTCGCGACAGTGGCTGACAGAGCCAGCAGTTGAATGTCTGGGGGACAGTAGATAATGGATTCTTCCCAGACGGTGCCCCGCTGGCGATCGTTCATGTAGTGGCACTCGTCCAGCACCACCGCCTCCACCTGCTGCAGGGACGTGCCCGTCTCGCCAATTCGGGTGCCGTAGAGCATGTTACGAAAAATCTCTGTGGTCATCACCACGATCGGCGCATCGCGATTGATGGAGAGATCCCCGGTCAACAGGCCCACGTTGTCTTGACCAAATTGGTCCCGGAAGTCCCGCAGCTTTTGGTTTGATAATGCCTTGAGGGGGGTGGTGTAAAAGACGCGCTTGCCATGGGCCATAGCGCGATAAATGGCGTATTCCCCCACCAGGGTTTTGCCGGAGCCAGTCGGTGCGCACACCACCACAGATTTGTCGGCGTTGAGGGCCGCAATCGCCTCGTGCTGAAAATCGTCGAGGTCAAAAGGAAAAATCTGTTGAAGGTCAAGCACGCCGTTAGGATGATGGGGAACGTCACCATTCTAGTGGGTTCAGGACAGCAGCGGATATATCCCTATGCAGGGGGTGGCATTGCTTACAATGCCGACGGCAGTTCTAGGGTTGATCCGATGATTACTGGCGGGATTGATATTGGAGTGGCTCGCAATCTAGTATTAGACCTCAATCTCAATATGCTGTTTCAGCCTGGGGGCACAGATACCGAGTTCACAGCGTCCATCAACTATGCCTTTTAGGTAGAACCTTTTAATCCACCAGATCCCACCAGCCCAGGCCGGGGCCGACAAACCGTAGGGTAATCCAGAAGCCAATGGTGAGAATAATGGCGGCCCAGGTACCTCGGGTGGTCCATTTGACAAACTGCTGAGACTGTTGCTTGGTAATCGGCAACCAGGGCAGGATGGGTTCAGCCTGGCCGTACTTGTCCCCCAATTGTTCCCGTCGTCGCTTAGATTCCCCCATGGATACAGTCCTCTTATAGGTCAACACATTCTTACTATACCGACTCCAGAGGAACCCCGTCCCCATCCCCAGGGGACCAGTTGGCGGGCAGGGTGCGAGTACAGGCGGCAGGGCTGAGGGCTTCTAAGATTTGGGAGCCATAGCTGCGGTAGTGCACTCGCGTATCGAGCAGGGCCACCATGCCTTGGTGCAGTCGCAGCGGGGCGATCGCCCGTTGTAGTTCCGCTAAGGCTGTGGGTAACAGATACAGGCGAAACCAGTCCTGTCGCCGCCGTTTGTGGAAGGCCACCCGACCAGCCACCAGCGGGTCTTCCAGGGAGGGTAGGGGCAGGGTGGCAATGATAATCAAGGCCGGCGGTGACATCATCCCCCGCTGCTGCTGCCAAAATTCCCAGCCGCTGACCAAAATGGTACCCTGACCGCCATCGGTGGACTCGACCCGCACCCGTGAGCCAAATTCCCCCGCCAGAGAGGCCGCTAATTGGTCTTTGAGGGGCAAGTCATCGATCAAGATCAGGGTGGTTCCCGGTAGGGCCGGTTTAACACAGCTGAGCAGGCGACATATCTCTTGATACAGTACCGCTTGAAACTGTGGCGTATTCGGTAGGGGTAGGTGGTCAGGCAGATACAGCTGAATCAGGTCGTTGTGGCGATGGGGATTGAATTTTAGACAGGTGAGGTCATCCAGGCCAAAGCGCTGACGAAAAATGTCTGCTTGGGGATTGGTATCTAGGGAGGCCCCAATTAACACCACCGGCTGTCTTTCCCACACATGGCCCAGGGGGGTGGCCAAATCCACTGGGGCGCAGTTGAGGCTGACTTGCCCCATTTGGCGGTCTACCCTAAACCACAGTAGGTGATCTGGCGGGGAAAACTGCTGCCAGAACTGCTGCCAGGCGGGGGGCATTGCCCCAGGGGCAATGGCCACTGGCAGAGCCTGGTGGAGCTGTCGGAGGCGATCGCAGTCGTCATCCCCCAGTAGATGGCAATGGTAGGGGTTAGCTGGCCGCTGAAAGGCCGAGTGGGTAAGGGCCACCTGGGTGGCTTGAATTAGCGATTGACAGCGGGGATAGGCCAGAGCTAAGTCGGTCCAGTCTAGGCTGGTGAGGGAGGCCGTCAATTGCTGCCGCAACCACAACTCCAGGTGATCAACATCGTCTAACAGGGTGGGAATGCCGTCAGGAAAGCGATCGCCCTGCCCCAGCCGATCACTCCACCAGGCCTCGGGGGTGGTCAGCAGCAGGCCCGCAAAGTCTGCCTGAGGCCAGCGGTCCCCCTGCTGGATGGGCTTGGGCAGCACCAGTTTTTCCTGCAGGCGGGGGAGGTCTTCCAGTAAGATCCGCTGACTGGTGCTCCGGGGGGCCACCAGTACTGCAGGCCCGGGCCACATCAACAGGGCAATTAAATAGCTCAGGCGATATTCCCCCTGGTAGGCCGATAGCCCCCCCACTTGCAGCAGGGCACTGCGGCCAAGCCGCAGCGCCCGCGCCACCAGTCGAGCCAGGGTCAGATGGTGAGGCCAACTGGCGGTGTCACAGTCGCGCAAAAATGCACGCAGCTGTTGGTGGACTTGGGCTTCAATCACAAGCGCAGGGGAGAACGACCAATGGAGACATAGCCCCCATTGTGGCATAGATAATCTCTCGACTGTGCTGTAGCGGTTAGAAGCCAGGGGGCAGGAGACAGGAGACAGGAGGCAGGGGGCAGGGGGCAGGGGGCAGGAGGCAGGGGGCAGGGGCTGCGATATGCTGATTACCGCACGCTAACCACAGGGGTACAGGAGGCCATGACACAGGTTGCCATTGTTGGGTTAGGACTGATTGGCGGCTCCCTGGGCTTTGATCTGGTGCAGCGGGGCTATACCGTGATTGGCGTTGCTCGGCGTCCAGAAACCGCTCAGCAGGCCTTGGCATTGGGGGCTGTGCACCAGGCAGGGACCGATTTGGCCCTGGTGGCGGCGGCTGACCTGGTAATGCTCTGCACCCCGATTAACGTGGTGGTGCAGACGGCGACGGCCATCGTACCTCATCTGAAACCCCAGGCCATCATTACCGATGTAGCCTCGGTGAAAGGGGAGATTGTGCCCGCGATCGCAGCGGTTTGGCCCCGCTTTATCGGCGGACATCCCATGGCGGGTAAAGCGGAAGCGGGGTTAGCGGTGGCGGAAGCAGGACTATTTCAGCGACGGCCCTACGTGCTGACGCCGACGGCCACCACCCCTGAGGATGTCCTGATCACCCTAATCACCCTGGTCCATGACTTAGGGGCGGATCTGCACCAATGCTCCCCCGAAGACCACGATCAGGCTGTCGCTTGGATTTCCCATTTACCAGTGATGGTCAGTGCCAGTTTGCTGCTAGCCTGTCAGCAGGAGTCTAATCCGGCGATCGCCACTCTGGCCCAATCCTTAGCCAGCTCAGGATTTCGTGACACCAGTCGCGTGGGCGGTGGGGTGCCAGAGCTGGGTACCCTGATGGCTCGTCACAATCGGACGGCGGTACTCAAGGGGTTAGCTGCCTACAAACAGCAGCTCACCGCCCTAGAAACGGTGATTCAGCAGGGGGATTGGGACATCCTGGAACGGTACCTCAGCCAGGCCCAACAGACTCGGCCCCAATATGTCGATCCCTTGTAAGTGACTTACATCACGGGGGCACAAAATGTTGGTACTATCCGTAATTCCACTAACTTGTGGTGAAGATACTAGGGTGAGGCCAGCGGCACACTGGCATCTAGGGCAACCTAGGAATCAGCAACTGCTTCCTCACACACCTTATACAGAGCCCTCTATACAGAAACCTCTGTTTTATACAGAGCCCTCTATACAGAAACCGCCCCTGGCACTCCGGTGCCGGGGGTTATTCAATGGAGTTAGCAATGGTGCTAGGTATCCTGGTCAGCCATGGCCAAGTACAGCAGCACAATCCCAACGCAGCCAATGAAGCGAAAGGCAGGCTGCTGACCGTTCCAATCGGCGGACTGCCACATGGCAAACCACTCGCCACCAATCACCATGAACCCGACAAACCAAAATAAAAAAGCCAGGGTCAAACCATAAATGGCGGTGGCCTTGGCCTGGTTAAAGGCCGTCCCCGAGTCGCCCATTACCTGCCCCAGGCGCACAGCACCAGCTAAACACAGACCGGCGATCGCCGCTTCAGTGGCGATAATCAAACCATAGATGATCCTTTGCAGCTGTGGATCCTGAATCGCTCGCCAGGTGAGTTGGTTATCGGGAAACACCGTATCCATGGTCAGCACATGGTAGATGTAGCGAAAATTGGCATCATAATCTGTGAGATTATTGAGCACGATCACCAGGGCTAGAAGCCCAATGGACCCGACCAACAGAATTTTAGATAGGCGGATGGCCATAGATAGATGGTAGTCAGTTGCTTAGCGCGCCTTAAAGGCGGACTTATTGTATCGTGTCAGGCCCCGGCCACCTCACCGTTGCATGACCCCGTTGCGATCGCGGCGATGGCGGCAGCAGCGGTCAATCAGGGGGCGGTGGGGGTGCGGATCGATACCCCCGACCACATTGCCGCCGTGCGAGCCCGAATCTCCCAGCCGATAATTGGCCTGTGGAAGCAGGTGCTGCCCCCATCGCCGGTCTACATTACCCCGCAATTGCACCACGCGAAGGCGGTGGCCAAGGCAGGGGCCGATATAATTGCGGTCGATGCCACCCAGCGGCCCCGACCGGGGGACGAAACCTTGGCCGATTTGATTGTCGCCATTCGCGATCGCCTGGGTAAGCCTGTTATGGCCGATGTCGACACCCTGGATAACGCCCAGCGAGCGGTGGCCGCAGGGGCCGACTGTGTAGGCACCACCTTATTTGGCTACACCCAAGCCACCCAGGGCCACCTACCCCCCAGTATGGATCTGCTACAAGCCATGGTGCGCCACTGCCCTGTCCCCGTCATTTGCGAAGGGGGCATCGCCTCTCCCCAGGCGGCTCGCCAGGCCCTTGATTTAGGGGCCTATGCGGTGGTGGTGGGCACGGCCATCACCGGCATCGATACCCTGGTCAAAACCTATGTCCAAGCGGTGGTATCAGCCCCCTAAAGTATCAGCCCCCTAAAGTATCAGTACGAAGGGGGCTGGTTCGGGAAGTATTTCGCAGAAAAGAACGGGGTGGGTCAAATAAAAACAAAGGGATGCAGTGTGACTGCATCCCTTAGAGTTGATTATCGATAATCAGGCTCGACTACCTCGACTACATGGAGGAGCCAACCCCAGCATAGGCCCCATAGAAAAATAAGCCGACCACGACCAAAATGCCGGTACCAGCCACAGTTGCCACAATCCACAGCGGAATCCGCCCACTCTGAAGCATGATTTACATCTCCTACTCTTGGGTTAGTAACGAATTAACTCAACACAGTGCAGGGCCCAGGCCCCATACGTCGTTTGCCAGCTCTAGCTTTAGTTAAAGAAGTAGCTAGAAAACAGCAGGCCCAGCACAAACACCAGCAGTAAACCTAAATACAGCGATGTCCGATTTAGCTCTACTGGCTGCTTATTGGGATTGGGTGAACGATCCATAATGTTTTCTTACCGTTGAATAAACTGCATGGCCGCGATCGCGCCCAGGAAAAACACACTTGGTACGGCTAGGGTATGAACGGCTAGCCAGCGAACCGTGAAAATAGGATAAGTAATTTGGTCGTTGGGGGAATTGCTTTGCATAGCACCTAATCAAATTGCAATTGAAAACAAGTAATCTTATCGGGCTGAGAATGTATCAATTTGACTTTTCGCATCGAAGCGATCGTCTACAATCGGCAACTGCATCTGATTGTCAGGGTAGTATTCATTGGGCCGAGGGGTGCCAAAGGCATCGTAGGCCAACCCTGTACTAACAAACAGCCATCCCGCAATAAACAACATGGGGATAGTGATGCTGTGAATAATCCAGTAACGGATGCTGGTTACGATATCGCCGAAGGGGCGCTCACCAGTAGTCCCTGCCATATCAACGTCTCCTCTCTAACACAAAGAATCTAACTTCATCATAGAGAACGCCGTTAACCGTAACAAGCTATTCTCCCTAAATGGTCTAAGTTTTCCTAGGCCATCTCTGGTTGATACTTCAAAATGGTGCCCCGCTGCCCCAAGACAAAGCCTTTGTCAGGCTGCACAAACTTAATCCGGTAGAAATTGGAGGGCACATCATTAACGGCCTTATCTTTATACCAGGTTTGGCCCCCGTCAAAGCTACACAGCAAATTGCCGCCGCCCCCAGTGACCCAAATCTCCTCAGGGGTGCGGAAGGCCATATCCAGTAGGCCCCAGCTCGTCCCAAACTCAGGGTTAATCGCCTCTGTGAAGTCATCGGAGCCCCGGGAATTGGAAAACCGCACCTCTCCCCCCCGAGCAATGGTCCACAGCTTGCCATCGGCATCAAAGCCCATATTCTGCAAACGCCGAGAGTTCTGCCGATTGTGGGGAATCCACTCATCCTGCCCTGGGGCCCAGGTGGAATAGAAATTACCACGCGAGGACACAGCCACATAGCGACCATCCTCAGACCGGGTCATATTCCGGACAACCCCAACCGCCCCCTGCACCAACGCTTTCCAGTGGCGGCCAGCATCCTCAGTGGCGTAGATCGCCCCAATGTCGGTCGCCATCTCAGCGGCCTCAGGTCCCAAAGCCGTGACCAGAAAAGGGGTACCTGGCAATTCGTTACTGAGGGGAACCTTCTCCCAGGTTGTGCCCCCATCCGGGGTGTGCAACAGAATTGAGGGAATCCCAGTCACCCAACCCTCATTACCCGCGAAGTCTATGGACGTAAATGTGTAGGGTTGATCATCTAAGGTCAACGCCCGGGTTTGCCAGGTAGTCCCACCATCGAAGGTTTCCAGCAATGTGTTGCGACTGCCTACGATCCAGCCGTGGCTGGCATCCTGGGTAAAGGCAATGTCAGACAGGGTGGATTCGGTAGGCACCTGAATCACCTGCCAGGGATGCACGCTGGCGTCCTCTAGAAAGTATTTTGAACAGCCCGATGCCATCACCACAATGACCAGGGCAATCAGGCCTCGTTTCAACCAATCCAGCGCAGCGTGCATAAGCTAACCCAGTACAACGTTGACTAACTTCAGAAATAATGATGTCGATGTGATCACGTCGGTGTGATCACTAGGATCATTAAACACCGGGGCTGGCCCCGAAATCGATCCCTGCCGCAGCCTACCTCAGCCCGTAAAGGCTGAGAAAGAACAAGAACCCCAGGGCCAATGTCCCAAAAATCAGGATATTTTTTTGGGCCGGGGTTAATCGATTCACCCCTAACCCATAGTCCAGGTTTTCCTTAAACCCGGAGGGAGAACCAATCGGGCCAATGTTACTGAACTGCTTCTTGGGCGCGCTGCACACCGGACAGCGCCAGTTTAAGGGTAGTTCCTCAAACGCCGTGCCAGCGGTCACCCTAGACCGATTATCCCCCTTAGCGGGTTCATAGACATAACCACAAGCACGACACTCGTAGCAGTCCATCTCTTCGGGGGACAGCACCTCCGGTTCGGCGATCGCCTCAGCAGTCTCAGCGGTCGCCTCAGTGCTCGCAGGCCCAGCCGCCGCAGGGTCGGTAGCACTAGACTCTACAGCATCAGGCTCTACAGCCTTAGCATCGGCAGACTGGGGAAAATCGGCTGACGATTCAGATTCAGCACTCATGGGGTCAATCACCTTGGTTTGCGGGCATCGCTAACGTCACCAGCTCCTGCGCTGCTCGTCAATCAAAGGTAACGGGCGCACTAGAGCAGGGTGAAAGCCGACCACAACTGGATAAACCTGCCAAATCTGTTTGTGCCTTAGCACCCCATGGCAGGGGAAGCCGCTGTCGCCGACTAAAATGTTTGTTGTAAACAATTATGACATAGTTGTGTCATGGCTTGGTTTCTTGCCTAAAGAGCATGGGGTAGACTAATCAAAACGATTGGGCTCTCTAATTCATTCCCTCTGATTTTCCCGTGAATCTGCCCTAGAATGAGTTGGCGTAGGCTGGGGCTGCACCCTGGCCCGGTCAATGTAAAGTTGTCGTTGCAGCGGTGAACTCGTGTTTGTCTTATCCGGCTACGAGTACTTTTTAGTATTTTTGATGATTTCTTGCCTGGTGCCCGTGGCGGCCCTGACGGCGTCTAAGCTGTTGCGCCCGGTGAGTCGGGGGCCCGGTCGTAGAACCACCTATGAATCTGGCATGGAGCCTGTCGGTGGTGCCTGGATCCAATTCAATATTCGGTACTACATGTTTGCTCTGGTCTTCGTCATCTTTGACGTGGAAACGGTATTTTTGTATCCCTGGGCGGTGGCATTCAACCAGCTAGGGTTGTTAGCCTTTATAGAGGCCTTAATTTTTATTGCGATTTTGGTCGTTGGTTTAGTATATGCCTGGCGCAAGGGAGCCCTTGAATGGTCATGAAAGCTGCCGCTGATAAGAACTCAATACTTGCCCCCGGCGAGATGTTGCAAAGTCCAGCCGCTCCTCCATCTGTGACCCACGATCTGTCAGAAAATGTAATTCTGACCACTGTGGATGATTTGTACAACTGGTGTCGGCTGTCGAGCCTGTTCCCGATGCTCTATGGCACCGCCTGTTGCTTCATCGAATTTGCGGCACTAATTGGTTCGCGGTTTGACTTTGACCGGTTTGGTCTGTTGCCTCGAGCCAGTCCCCGCCAGGCGGATCTAATTATTACGGCAGGCACGGTCACGATGAAGATGGCCCCGGCCCTGGTGCGCCTGTATGAGCAAATGGCCGATCCGAAGTACGTGATTGCCATGGGAGCCTGCACCATTACCGGTGGCATGTTCAGTATGGATTCTCCCTCAGCTGTGCGCGGGGTGGATAAGCTGATTCCGGTGGATGTATATATTCCAGGCTGTCCGCCCCGGCCTGAGGCGATTATTGATGCGATTATTAAACTACGCAAGAAAGTAGCGACCGAATCCATGCAGGATCGGGCTTACACGATGCAGACCCATCGCTTCTATCAACGAGCCCACAAGTTGAAGCCAGTGCCCCCCATTTTGACTGGCAAGTATTTGCAAATGGGTACTCACAGCTCGCCTCCTAAAGAGCTGATGGAATCGATGGGGATGCCAGTCCCATCAGCTTTGGCAGAAAAAACAGCCCACGAGGAAACAAACTAGATGGCTGAAGACGAAAAGAACGTATCTCCAGAAGCGGAGGCTGAATCTGAAGGCGCAATTGTCGAAGCCGGAGCGGTATCGACATGGCTGACAGAAAATGGGTTTGATCACGACTTGGTGCCCCCAGACCATCTGGGAGTAGAAGTGATTAAGGTTGATCCGCAGTTTTTGATTCCCATTTCTACGGCCCTGTATGCCTATGGGTTTAACTACCTGCAGTGCCAGGGGGCCTATGATAACGGCCCTGGCAAAGAGCTGGTAAGTTTTTACCATTTGATCAAGGTCGGGGATGATAGCGATCGCCCTGAAGAAGTACGGGTCAAAGTTTTTCTACCTCGGGAAGACCCCCGAGTACCGTCGGTCTACTGGATTTGGAAGGCTGCGGACTGGCAGGAGCGGGAAAGCTATGACATGTACGGTATCGTCTACGAAGGGCACCCGAACCTGAAGCGGCTACTGATGCCAGAAGACTGGGTGGGCTGGCCCTTGCGGAAGGACTATATTTCCCCGGACTTCTACGAGTTGCAAGACGCTTACTAAAGTGACCTCTAGGAAACTTTCTCCCGAGTGGTGGGCAATGCCCACCCTACGAAAGCTATGATCGCTGACAACAAGCGGGATTGTCTTTCTCAGAAATCTCCTAAAGTGCTTACAAAGCAAGTGCCCCGACATAGTCGGGGCACTTGCTTTATGACTTATTCAGGAGCTTCTTCGGGGTCTGGTTGGTCGCCACCGGTCGCCACAGCAGGTTGACTGTCTTCTTCTTTGCTGGCCGCTTCACTGGCCTCGTCGGTGTTGGCCTGGGTTGCTTTTTGGCGCTCTTCTCGCTTTTTGCGATCGGCGGCCAGCATGTCTTTCATCACCTCTTGGGCTTGGACAAACTTCTCTAGATTGCTGCGGTATAGGTCTACATCCTTCAGCAGCTTGTCCGTGGAGATATTGAGCTTATCACCCAGTTCCTTGAATAAGGCCTCAACCGACTCTTTACTGGAAAGGGCCTCTGCCGGTGCCACTGATTCGGCCAGGGTATACAGGCCAATGCCAAAGGGACGACTGTATTTAAAGGGTTGCTTGGCGGCAACTGTGCCCAGGGCACCCCGCAGACCATCACCATGGGCCGCTTCTGACAGGTTGTCAAACTGGCCTTTGAAGTCCTCAAAGCTGATGTCAGCGATCGCCGATTGAATAGCAGCGGCATCCCCCCGATATTGCTCGGGCGTGCTATCCACAGCGCGGCAAAGGCCATTAAAAATGGAGTCTTTATCGCTCTCGGGCTGGTAGCCTTCCATAAAGCGATCGTAAGTGGTCACTACCCCTAGGGCGTAGATGGGGTCGTAGGTAAAATCGGCATTGACCGACAGCAAGTGCATTTCTACCAGCAGTTCATCCACTACACGCCGGTAAATGGAGTTGATGGGACGGGTGTGATGGGTGTAGAAGTCCCGTTTAGCGTCGGATACCGTGCGTACAGGTGCGTTATTCACAGCCTAAGGTCAAAGAGTACAATGACTCCATTCTCTCGTGTGACCGTGCCTTTGCCAAGCTGCGGAATACCCAACCTGGGATCATCGTCTGCTCAGTTTTTTGCGGATCTTGGCGGTGGTGCGCTGTAGCCAAAGACGGGCCAGGCGAGGTTGGGTGAGGTCGGGAATGTCGCCGGGGTGTTTGGCCCGATGGTCGAAAAAGGCGTTGATCTCGGTGAGAATTGTGTGCAATCGGGGCAGTAGGGCCTCGGCTCGGTAAGGGGCTAGATCGGCGGGAGTCATGCGCAGGGGGTTAGCGGTGCGCAGGGCGGTGAGGATGCGATCGCGATCGTAGGCCACTGAATATACCCCAATCTTGTAGCAATTAAACCCTGGGTCCAGGTAGTCCGCCAGGGCTCCATTGACACTGGTGAAGACCTGGCAGCCACAGGCCATCGCCTCCATCGGCGGCAGGCCAAAGCCCTCACTCACCCGGCTCAGCGCCCAGTATTCCGCCGAGTCGTACAGATAAATTCGGCTGCGATTGAACAGGGCCGCCAGGTCGTCCACAAAGCCCTCCAGGGTCACCACCTGGCAGTGGGGCTCCAGGGCTGGCACCAGCTGATTCAGTAAATAACTCGACGACTTGCGCCCCTGCACCAGCACATCGATGTCTCGGGGCTGCTGCCGGTTGGTGAAATCCGGCGAAATCTGGTTTGGTAAGTAAAAGAGCAGCCCCGTGGGTCGCTTTTGGCCCCAGTAGCCCATGGAGTTGCGGCTGACGGTGATAATCGGGATATCCCCCGGTAGGTTGAACCCATAGCCGCTGCTGTGGGCGTGGTAGACCACGGGATAGCCCCGCAGGCGTTTTACCAACCGGGGAATATGGAAGCCCCAGCTGATCACAAAAATATAGTTGTGTAGGTGAGGCTGCTGGAGCAGGTCGTCTAGAAATAGGCTGTCGGGCTCCCGCTGGTCGTAGGTGACCACTTCGGCGGAGCACACCTGCTGGGCTAGCTTCAGGGTTTTGAGTTCGGCAAACAGCCCGCCGCAGTGAAAGCGCTGGCTGGTACCCGGTACTAGAAAATAAAGGTGACGCATGGGATAACGGTTGCTGAGGGAGGAGCTGAGTCGCCGCTGTTAGCCTGGCATCAGGATACTCTCCTATGGGGGTGGATGATGGCAACTCAAGCAGACAGCTTAATTTTTCTGGGAGTACCATAGCGATAAGGATTTTTCTGCCGCCGTGGATCGCACCCAGCTGTTTACTGACCTGACAAACCTACCGCCCGCCGCCTTCGAGCGGCTGCTGATCGCGGTGGATATGCCCCGGATGAATCGGGCCGGGGCTGCTGCGAAAGTTGGCGACCAGGTAAGCGCTCTACTGGAGTGGGCCGATAGTAGGATTGGGCCGGGGTTAGAGGCGATCGCCCGTTACCTGGCTGAACTGAATGAATGTGAGCTGGATGGGTACCTGCGATCGCTCATCGCTACTTACGAGAAGTGGTGGGAGCACTACACGCTGACCGATGTCGAAGGCAAAGTTAAACCACCTGCACCCGAACAACCTTCCGTGTTTGACTTTGGCCTGACGGTGCAGACCGTCACCAAAGAGAAGGATGACGCTAATCCCCTTCAGGAGAAACAGGAGAAAACTGAACGCTTGCCGGTGCTGGAGGGGATTCGCAAGTACGCCAATGACCATGTGCTGCTGGTGGGTCGCCCTGGGTCGGGCAAATCTACGGCGTTGATTCGGCTGCTGCTGGAGGAGGCAAGTTCGTCTATAGCCGAGTCCCCGGAGGCCCTCACCCCCGGCCTCCTTCGACAAGCTCAGGACACTGCCTCTCCCAAGGTTGGGAGAGGGGAGCCGGAGCGGATTCCAGTTTTGGTGGAGTTGCGCTATTGGCAGGGTTCCATTGAGGGACTGATTCAGGGATTTCTGCAACGGCACGGGCTGACGTTGGATGGCTCGACCCTGTCCAGGCTGCTGGGCCAGGGACGGTTTTTGCTGCTGGTTGACGGGTTGAACGAGCTGCCTTCGGAGGAGGCGAGAACCCAACTGTCGGCCTTTCGGCGCAACCACCCCAAGCTGCCGATGATCTTCACCACGCGAGACCTGGGCCTGGGGGGCGACCTGGGGATTGAGAAAAAGTTAGAGATGCAGCCGCTGACCGAGGCGCAGATGAAGGCGTTCATTCGCGCCTATGTGCCCGACCAGGCGGAGGCGATGCTGCGGCAGTTGAATGACCGCCTGCGGGAGTTTGGCCAAACGCCGCTGCTGCTGTGGATGCTGTGCGAGGTATTTCAGCAGTCGCCCCAGCGACAATTGCCCACCAACCTGGCGGAGGTGTTTCGGGCGTTTACAACGATGTATGAAGACAGCAGCGTGCGCAAGCATGAGGTGGCGCTGCTGAAGGGGGATGTGCGGCCCTTGAGCGATCGCCGCCTGTGGAAAGACGCCCTCAAAGCCCTGGCGGCCCTGATGATGCAGGGCAAAACCCCAGTCGATTTTCGCGTGGCCATCCACCGCACTGAAGCCGAACGCGAACTCGGCAAACTCTTTGCCAAGGAGAAATTCCCCGCCCGCGACATTTTAGACGACTTACTCAAATATCACCTGCTGCAAAATAGCACCACTGACCAACTCGAATTTCGCCACCAGCTTTTCCAGGAATACTACGCTGCTGAATACCTGCTGCGCCTGCTGCCAACGCTAAGCGATAACCAACTGAAGAGCAACTATCTGAACCTGCTGAAATGGACCGAACCCATCGCCCTAATGCTGGCGCTGGTCGATGAGGAAGCTCAGACTTTGCGTGTGGTTAAGTTGGCGATAGATGATGTTGACTTAATGCTGGGAGCGAGATTAGCCGGTGAAGTATCGACACAATTTCAGGAATCAACTGTCAAACTTATTACTTGCTCAAGTGAGCCAGCATGGTTGCAGTGTAAGCTTCTGGCAAGAGTCCGGTCAGATCATGCTGTTGAGAATTTATCTGAAATCTTCTTAGACTCCGACTGGTTTATAAGGCTCAATGCGATCAAGGCTCTTGGCAAAATTGGGACAGATAAAGCAACTCTCTACTTGTTGCGAGGATTTGAGGATACAGACAACGACGTAATACGCGAGGCGTATTTATGGCTAAGAAAAATTTCACCCGAGTTTTTGGTTTCGAATTTAATCGAGCTAGCAAATAAACTCGAAGGCTATTCTCAGGAAAAAATTATCGACATCATTCTACCCCTTCTAGAAGATCATGAAATTGAAAAGAAATATCAGTCTTCAATCAATCAGAGTAGTGTCATCAAAAGACATTTGGATCTACTTTCTATAATGTCCTCGGTTCTCGCCAATTCCTCTAAATCACTGATCCAAGAAGATGATTTCAGAGTGTCTGTAGATCTTGAAAAAGAAAAAAGAAATATTCAGTCGCATGATATTAGTGAGTTAATCGATCTTGTAAGCAACAAAAGATTTCGGAGTATTTTATTAGATCATCCTGACTGGAGAGCTCGTGAATATGCATTGAAGGAACTTGGGAAAGAATTAACATCAAAATTTGAACTGGCAGCCACTAGCGAAGACAATGAAATTTTAGAATTGGCTCTATCTCTTTTGCGATCAATATTTTCACTTATTGATAAATTGGCTAAAGATAATGATTGGCGCGTGCGTGAATCCCTTGTAAGATTCATTGGTAAGATTTACTCATCTATGAGAAATCAAAAGCAAATAGGACAGAATTTCAGAAAGTTTGAATCCGTCCTGAAAATTGGTGATCAAGTTTTACTTGATTTATGTCATGACATTTGTGAAGATGTGCGAGCGAAAGCGACCTATGAGTTAGCAAGGTTTCCTGATAGAATTGGAGATTCTGTTTTCTTGGATCTCCTTAAAGATTCTGATTACTCTGTCAGATGTTTTGCAGCGCAAGCATTGGGGGAAACAAAAAGTAGTGAAGCAGTTCCTAGCTTGATAGAGCTTTTGAATGACGAATCGCCCGATGTTAGCTCTGCCTCAGCTCAATCTCTAGGGAAAATTAGTCAAGATCCTGCTTTGCTTGTGCAATATCTTTCTAAATTATCAGATTCCCTAAGGATGGATAGGCGCGGAGATATTCAAAAGTTAATGACTGTAATCCAGGCTAATTGCAAGTTCTACAACTATGAAGTTGCTGAGAATGTTATCCCCCAAGGTAAAACTGTTTCTCTCTACTTCTCCTACGCCCCCGCCGACGCACCCCTGCAAACCCAACTCGCCAAACACCTCACCCTGCTCGAACACCAGGGCGTCATCACTAGCTGGAGCAGCCACCAAATTCTTCCTGGCGAAGATCGCACTCAAACCATCCACCAGCAGCTCAATACCGCCGACATCATTCTGCTGCTGATCAGCCCCGATGCGATCGCCGACGACACCTGCTACCACCTCGAAATCCAGCGGGCGATCGAGCGGCACCAGGCCGGCGAGGCTCGCGTCATTCCCATTTTGCTGCGTCCCGTAGACTGGCAGGGTGCCCCCTTTAGCCAGCTCGATGTGCTGCCCAAAAACCACGAGCCCGTCACCACCTGGCCAAACCCAGACAAAGCCTTTCAGGAGATTGCTGAAGGCATTCGACAGGTGGCGATGGAGATGAGAAGAGAGAAAGACAACTCCAGCAAAATGGATTCGCCCTAGCCCCCCAATCCATAGCCGATACACTAGTCAACATCCCTTACCCAAACGACAGCCATGACCAGAACCCTCACCATCACCCTACCCGATGCCCTTGAGCAAGCCCTAGCGCAAACTGCTGTCCGGAACCAAACTACCCCCGAACAACTCATCCTCGCCGCCCTCGCCCAGCAATTTCTGCCTCCTTCTACACCCGACCTATCCGACGATCCCCTCTTTCAACTGGCCGGATCCATCACCTCCAATATTCCTGATCTCGCCGAAAACCATGACTACTACCTTGGCCAAGCCCTCTACGAGGAAATGAACGGCAATGACGACTAGCCTCTTTGTTGATACTTCTGGATGGGCTAGTTTTTTTATCCAAGATCAGCCCCACTATCCTCAAGCCCTGCAGGCTCTGAGTCATGCCCGTACCGAAAACCACCGCATTATTACCACAAATTACATCATTGCCGAACTCGTTGCCCTGCTACATAGCCCATTACGCCTGCCCAGAAGTCGTATCTTTTCTACCATCAACTCTATTAAGAGTCGTCCCTATATCCAAATTATTCATATTGATCCATTCATAGATCAAGCCGCCTGGGAACTGTGCCAAAATCGCCCCGATAAACCCTGGTCACTTGTCGATTGCAGTTCCTTTATCATCATGCAACAACACAATACTCAACAAGCCCTCACTAATGATCATCACTTTGAGCAAGCAGGTTTCATTCGTTTACTTAATGCATCCACCCCCTGAGACCACCATGGCCGATCAACCCAAAGTCCAACAAAACTTCAACGCGCCAGTGACCGGTGTGTCCGGCAATGTCGAGGGCGACATGATCGTTTACGCACCCGACCCCACACAAACTGCTGCTGAGCAACAGCTCCAAACCGTAGTGAGCAAGCTCCGCCAAACGTATCCCAACGACACCGACGCGCAGCTCTTCCAACGCCTAATTGAGGGCTTCGAGGCGATGCCCCGCCAAAATCCACAAAATTGGCAGCGCTGGCGAGATATTTTCAGCCTTCTCTTTGCTGGCGGCATTGAGGCGACCAAAGTCTTGGTGCCCGTAGCGGGCATCCCTATTGAAGTTAGCAGGCGACTGTATGAAATCTATGAGCGCGATCGCAAGCAACTCTCTGACAACTGACGCACTCGTCATCCCCATCTTGCTGCGCCCCGTAGACTGGCAGGGTGCCCCCTTTAGCAAACTCGATGTGCTGCCCAAAAATCACCGGCCCGTCACCACCTGGCCAAACCCAGACCAAGCCTTTCGCGAAATTGCTGAAGCCATTCGACAGGTGGCGATGGAGATGAGAAGAGAGAAAGACAACTCTGGCAAAATGGATGAAATCTAGGGCAAAGGGGCGATCGCATTTCTCGAAGGCGTCAGCGAAGATGTGTAGTAACCATCATTAAAACCAAGCGAACTCAAAACCATGCAAATTACGCTAGATTTACCCGACAACATCCAATACTGTTCGGATAAGGTTCAGGTTGGTATTAGGATCGAGAAATTAAGTTGGGGTCGAACCGTTCCCCTCCCCCGATGGGAGGGTTTTCGGGCGGGGAATTTTGCCCGAGGCTTTTTCACGACCCGTGGATTACTGCGCCCCGCTCGGGGCGGAATGCGTTGTTCTGCCAACTCCGTCATGAGCCA
>NZ_SMDQ01000066.1 GCF_012911975.1 Nodosilinea sp. P-1105
ACCGTCTTCAAGGGGACTGGATCGAGGGCATCCACTGGGTGCGGATCAATAGTCGTTGTGTGCGCTATAACCTGGAGTTGATTCAGGATTGGCTGCACAATCGAGAGAATCCAGCAGCTCATTTACAGGCCATTGAGACCTACCAGAAGGGGCTGTTGAGTAATCAGCCCCAATCACGGCGCAAGTCTTAGTCCTTGGGTCGAAGCTGAGAGAGCTTCAATTTATCGGCATAGTTTTTGTCAATCATCTGAGTAGAGGTATCGCACCACTTAGCGATCACCGCACTCGGCACCCCTTTAATCAGCTGGGTCGTGATGAAGGTATCCCTACAGGAGTAGGGGGTTGTATCCGGCTTGATAGGTGTCGTTATCTTTGCCCAGCCTCTCCGAGAAAAATTCCGGTAGCTGATCGAGTCGCCATCCCGCGACGGAAAAACGAGCTGTGCCGGGTTTGGATCCTTTGGCGCTATGGACTCTAGCAGGCACTGTACCCGAGGGGAGACGGCAATTCGTCGTGTCTTATTATTCTTACTCCCTTTGCTGCGGACACGGCGATTGCCGACCTGTACCAACGACCCCTCAAAGTTGATGGTGCCGAAGTCCTCCGAAATATGTTGCCACTGTAACCCGATCGCCTCACTGGGTCTACAGCCAACACAGAATAGGAACTCCACAAAGGGAGCGTAGAGACGGTAGTTCATGCCTTTGCGGTTGTCGTTCTGAAATGCGGCAATCACCTGGTCTCGTTCTTCTTCCGTAAAAGCATTAGGCTTAGGATCCACTTGGTAACGATACTGGGGCAGCTCTTGGGCCATCCCCTCAAAATGATTAGCTGAAACCAGCTTGTGCTTTTTGCCCCAGCGGCAGGCAGCTGCTAAGTACATCAGCCCATCTTTGGTGCGGTAGATGGTGGTGACCTGCTCCAGCTTTTGTTTGACTATCAGCGGCTCATCGATAGTCACATCGCCCAGCTTTCGATACAGCCGGGTGAGGTTGTCATATTTTTCCTGAGTTTTGACTTTTAGACCGGGCCACTTGTGAGCGGTATACCGTTCCCAAATCTCCATTACCGTCATGCTCTGGGGCTTGATCGGCTCTAGTACCGTTAGCTGGGGCGGCTTGGGCTTACCGTATTTTGCCAAGGTGTAGTCAAAGCGCTCCAGGGCGATGTCTGACTCGATGAGCTTGGCTTTGGCATCAACCACTCTCCGGTTGACATCTGTGTCTGCCAGATCGGTGGAGAGATACTTTTGCTTGCCGTCATAAAGATGCCGGGGCAGTCGTATCCGAAGTCGGCCTCGAAAGGATTCAATGCCAACGGATCCCTTAGGCGCTCTACCTGATTTTTTGCTGTACATGGCGCAATGCTCGAAAGGGGTACATGGAAGCGAACTAATGTACTGACCCTGATAGTCAAATGATAGTCAAACCGCAGCTAAATGCACCTAAAAATGACCAAATGTTACGAGGCCAATTCTCTGAGCAGGAATACCCTGCAACTGAAAACCCCTTAATTTATAGGCCTTCAGGGCTTCTAAATCAAGGGGTTCAGGTGTTTTAGGCTATATGGGCGATACTGGTTTCGAACCAGTGACCTCTTCCGTGTGAAGGAAGCGCGCTACCACTGTGCTAATCGCCCGTTGGTCCTATAACTTACCACATCCTGAACGTCAGATTCAAACCTGGGTTGCGGCTCAGGCCATATCCGGCGGAATGGGATTAGAGCGCTGGTTTTGTTTGAGTTGAGCTTGGATCAAGGCCTGGATATCCTGACGGCGAATTTCTACCCCCTGGCCGGATTTGGCTTGATTTTCAAAGAAAATCAGGCTGTCGATCGGCTTCATCGCCATCAGTTGAAACAGAATGTGGATCACCGGCATCGGTAATGCCATCACTTGGGGATCCTTTACAAACGCTTGACCTGCCGCTGCATCTTTCAGGCTGGGGTAGGCGTAAACGATGTTCTTTTTGGTATCGGGCTGGTTGCGGTTGCTGAGGGTGGTCATCACCCAGCCCTGTTCCAGGGTCTGTAGAACGTAGTACTGCTTATGCTTAAGTTGGCTGGCGATCGCCTTGAGAATTGGCGCAATGGTGGTTATGGCGTCAGTGGTGGCCCCATCGGGGGGAGCATTTTGCACTAAAGCATCAACCTGGGCATCGAGATCCATAACATCAAAATCCATTAAGACAGCGTTTACCGTAATCGACAGCGAGTGGTTTAAATCTATCGCAGAGCAGCCCATCCATAAAAATACGGAGGAAATGCTAAACTCATGACAACAATCACAACTAACACCCTAGATTTACGGAGCATGGGCTCGGGAACATTATCCTAGTTAAGTCTGACCTAAGTTAATTAAGGGTCTATTTAATTGAGGTTGTGTCAGGCCTTCGGGCCAAGGCTAACTGCCGTACATCGCTTAAGGTGTCAGAGGCTGCATCCACCACCGCTTAACATACCTGAATTTCGCTTCACAGTTTCGTGTAGCCAGTTTGAGGATAGCTAGTTTGAAGCAGGGTATCTGTTTATTGAATGTGGATGCGCTGACAGGATCGTTTTATAGTCGCTTGAGGGACGAAACCCGTGCCCCTAAGGGCGCCTGCCAAGCTATGGCCCAGCGCATTAGCGATGAGGTCCAACGCATTTGCCAGGAGAGCGATCGCATTCAGGCGTCTGGCGACGTGGAAGCCTGGGCTCGGTCCTTAGGCAAGCATCGTCTGGATCAATGCCTGAAGTACTATCATCTGGGTTCCCGCCATGGCCGGGTCGAGCTGCATAGTACCTTGAGCGCCATTGTCTACCGCTACATCACCCCTCCCCAAACCCAAGCCAGTTATCAGGCCCGGATTGCCCTGATTGAAGACTTTTTACAGGGGTTTTATGTGGAATCGCTGAATGCCTTCCGGCGAGAGACTCAGCTTAGCGATCGCTTTCAACCCCGGACCCTGCTTGAGCTAGCAGAATTTATGGCGTTTTCAGAACGCTATGGCAAGCGGCGGATTCCGTTGCCAGGACGGCGCAGCCAGCAGTTGATTATTTTGCGAGCCCAGACCTTTTCCAAGCAGCAGCCGCCGGAAGTGGCCATTGACATAGAGCAGGCGACGGACTACGGCGGTGAAGGCGACGATGTGCGACCAGCGGCCTCCCACCAGCGGGTGCGGGAGGAAATGATTGCCCAGACTGACGAACTGCCGGAGAGTTCCCTGCGGGGACGGGTGGTGGATGAACTGCTCGCCTATTTACGCGATCGCAACCAAGATGACTGTGCCGACTATTTCACCCTGCGGTTGCTGGACTTGTCCACCCAAGAAATTGAAACGGTGCTGAATCTCAATCCCCGAGAGCGCGATTACTTGCAGCAGCGGTTCAAATATCACCTGCTGCGCTTTGCCCTATCCCACAATTGGGAACTGGTCCATGAGTGGCTAGAGGCCGGGTTAGAAACCAATCTTGGGCTTACCCCCCACCAGTGGCAGCAACTACAACAGGCGTTGCCCCCCAAGCAAACCAAACTGCTGAGTTTGAAGCAACAGGGGGTGTCGGATGCCGAAGCCGCTAGAATATTAGGACTGACGGCTACCCAGTTTCAAAAGCAGTGGACTAAGCTGCTAGAACAGGCTTGGGACATTCGTAATCTTTAATTATCCGGACGGGCAAGACAAGGCCATGAATAGAGACTCAGATATCCCTAGAGAGATCCTGTTGAGGCTTCTATTTGAGCCATTGTCAGCAGGGGACTCTCCCTCCCAAAACAGCCCCCACCAATCGTCTTCCAGTCAACCTCAACCCGATAGTAGGGAGGGGTTTGGGCGTTCATCCCAATGGATTTCAGAAGAGGGCTGGGATATCGAGTTCGATACCCCCATCGATGCAGACCCAACTGCCGTTTTTGATCCTGGAGATGTTCCTGTCGTGCAAACTCATTTTGAAAGCCTGATCAAGCGTCGCTTAAAGCAAGAAATTGCCCAGCACCCGCCTCTATTCCCCTGGGAAAAGGGCCTACACGATTATCCGGATACGCTCAATGCTGACTCGTCTTCGGTTTGGTTAGACCACCTGCGTAGTCTAGAAGTTCCCGCCGGTATACCGGATGATGTTCTAGCTGAGCTCCTCAACCAGTGCCAGCGGGTGGCACAGGTGACCCAGCAAACCGGGCGGCGATTAATTCAGGCGGTGGAAGCCCTATTCCCCGACCAAACTCCGACCCTAGAAACGATCGCTGGCATCGTTGCCCGTCCCGCCTTTCGTTCCCCAGAAGAAACCATGGGAACCATCGACTACGAGAGTGCTTCTCCCCAGAAGCAAATAGCACTGTCAATGCTCGCGGCCAAGCACATTTTTGCCGCCCTCTCGCTAACGATATCGGCGGCGACACCCACCGCCCAGCAAGAATGGATTACCCCTGCGGGCATCCTCAGGGTAGAGGCGACCTATCGCCCTGGGCCCAGTCCTCAGCTGCGGGTAACAGCGGTTCTACCCACCGCAGGCCACGTAGAACTTGCCACAGGTGCCGCTGGTCTACGGTCTGAGCGGGGTACCGCTGGGGAGGTGGTCGCCCAGATGGACTCCCCTCAGCTAAATTGCCCCTATGGCCTCACCATTACCCTGGCTGACCAGACCATCAGCCCCCTCAGCTTTGTGGTTACCGTTGGGGATGAGGAGGCCTAAAACGCTGCGGGACAGACCACTAGAAAGCCGCGATCGCGCCGTCCCGAGAGCTTGAGCTAGCATGGAAGCGACTCTTTTGATGCTGCTCCTATGGTTACCGCTCGCTGGCTAAAGGCCTCTCGCCTCGGGAAACCCATCCCCTCAGACCAAATTGAAGACTCGCTACTGTTGCGGGTACTGGTGCAGGGATTGGTGACCCTGGGCATTGTGTCGGTGTCGGTAGCGGCCATTGGCGTAACCGCCACATCTCTATGGAATTTGTTAGCGATTCCTCTGAGTGCCTTGGGGGCGGCCTTCAGCTGGCAACGGCGACGCCAGCCCAACCATGTGGTTAAGGGGGCCATTGCCATTGGCATGTTGCTGGCCATGGCGGCCTTTTTCGGTCGACTACTGGCACAACCGGGAGATACCCGGATTGTGCTGGCTGAACTGCTGGTGCAGTTGCAGGTGCTCCACAGCTTTGATTTACCCCGGCGCAAAGATCTAGGTTACTCGATGATGATCGGGTTGATTTTGCTGGGGGTGGCGGCCACCATTAGCCAAACTCTGGCCTTTGCGCCGCTGCTGCTGTTGTTTTTGGCCCTGGCGATGCCGGTGCTGGGGCTCGATTACCAGTCACGCCTGGGGCTAGAAGCCGTATCTTGGGCGGATCTAAAAGCGTCGGCAGAACTCAAACGACTGATAGGCCTGTTGGGGTTGACCCTAGGCCTGGGGTTATTAATTTTTGTGCTGCTACCGCGGCTGCCAGGGTATCAAATCCGTAATTTCCCGGTTAGTTCAACCATCGACACCCAGGAGGAGTTTGATGGCCAAGCCATTGATAACCCTGGTTATCTCTCTGACGGTACCGATGGCGAAGATTTTGACGAAGACGGGGCGGGCAGTATTCGCGGTTCTGGCAAGCTCAGTGGCCCAGGGCTAGTCGATACCACCTCCTACTACGGCTTTAACCAGCAGATGAACCAAAACCTGCGGGGGACCATGACCCCCCAGGTGGTGATGCGAATTCGATCTCAGGCCCCTGGATTCTGGCGAGTGCTAGCCTTTGACACTTACACCGGTCAGGGGTGGGATATTGCTCGCAATGATGAAACTCGCACCCTGCGGCGATCCACTTTTTCCCAACAAACCCTGTTGCCCATAGAACCGAAGCTAGGTCGCCAGCGGGAGGTGGTGCAAACCTATACCCTGGTGAATAACTTCCCCAATTTGATTCCAGCCCTCTATGAAGCACGGGAGCTGTATTTCCCCACCCGGGAGGTGGCCATCGATACAGAGGGCAGTCTGCGATCGCCGGTGGGGCTAGAACAGGGCTTGACTTATTCTGTGGTGTCACGGGTGCCTTACCGCGATCGCACCCAGTTACGAGAGGCGATCACCACCTATCGATCCGGCATTGAAAACACCTATTTGCAGGTGCCTGATGCCATTCAAGCCCAGGTGCAAGCCCACACTGAATCCCTGCTGGCCACCTCCCCCACCCCCATTACCGATCCCTACGAAACGGCCTTGTTTTTGGCCCAGGCCCTTAAACAGCGCTACAGCCTACAGCCCGATATGCCCTTCCTGGCCGCCGATCAAGACCTGGTGGAAACCTTCTTATTTGAAACCGAAGGGGGATACCCCGATCACTTTTCCACCGTGTTGACCGTCATGCTACGCTCCATCGGCATTCCCGCCCGCTTGGTGGCGGGCTTTGGCGAAGGGGAGTTTAACCCCTTCACGGGCTTCTATGTGATTCGCAATACGGATGCCTACGCCATTACCGAGGTGTATTTTCCCCAGTATGGCTGGTTTGCCTTTGACCCCATCCCTGGCCATGAGGTGATTCCCCCCAGCATTCGGGATTCCCAAACCTTTGGGGTGGTACGGCAATTCTGGAACTGGCTGGCGGGCTGGCTGCCCTCCCCAGTAGTGGGGTGGATCGACGGGGTGATGGCGCTGTTGGCCCAGGGGCTAGGCCAACTGGTACGCGTTCTGCTAGGGCTGCTGCGCCTGGGCTGGGTGGGGATTATGCTGGGGCTGGCAGGGGCAGTTGCCCTGGGGTTTTTAGCCTGGCTCGCCTACCGAGGGTTACGGCGCGGCTGGGGTCGGTGGCAACGGCGCAAGCTGCCCCCCACCGAACGACTTTATCAACAGATGCTGACCTGGTTTACCGATCAGGGCTTACCCAAACAGGCCTCCGAAACCCCCCTGGAATATGCCCAGCGGCTGTACCACCAGGCTAAGGCTCCCCAAGCCCAGGCGGCGAATGAAATTACCCATGCCTACGTCCGTTGGCGCTACGGCGGCGAGCCCCAAAACCTGCCCTATCTGACGGCCCAGTTGCGCACCCTGCGGCATCATCGTTCCCGGCGACGACGATTTGCCCGCCCTTAGCCCTTGCTTTTCCAGGGGTATCCGTTATGCTCGATCAAATATGGGGGATTTGGACGACCCCTGATTAACCCACCCCTGCCCCTCCCAGGAGGGGATTCGGACTGACCCCTGTCACCTGCCCCCTGTTCTTCCTTTACTCCGTTATGCCTGTGAGCTTATCAACCCTAGTTAAAAACTCCCTCAAGTCCTTCAACTTTTCTGCGGCTGGCAGTCAAACCTTTTCCCCTGACCAGTTTGATGCGGTGGTGATGGGGACCTATGGGCGCTTTCCCATTGCTTTGACCCGAGGGCGGGGTTGCTATGTCTGGGATGAGCAGGGGCGTCGGTACCTGGATTTTGTCGCTGGTATTGCCACCTGCACCCTGGGCCATGCCCACCCGGCGATGGTGGCGGCGGTGACCGAGCAGATTCAAACCCTGCACCATGTCTCGAATCTCTACTATGTTCCTGAGCAGGGGGCCCTGGCCCAGTGGCTGGTCGACCATTCCTGTGCTGATCAGGTGTTCTTTTGTAACTCTGGGGCCGAGGCCAATGAGGGGGCGATTAAGTTGGCCCGCAAGTATGCCCATGTCAAGCGGGGCATCGCTAACCCGTTGATCATTACTGCTAAAGCCAGTTTCCATGGGCGGACCCTGGCTACCGTTACGGCCACGGGTCAGCCGAAGTATCAGCAGAATTTTGATCCACTGATGCCGGGGTTTGCCTATGTGCCCTATAACGATATCGATGCCCTGGAGACCGCGATCGCTGAGTTAGACGCCAACACCCCCCAGGTAGCCGCCATCATGCTAGAAGCTCTGCAAGGGGAGGGCGGGGTCTGCCCTGGGGACACCGCTTACTTCCAGCGGGTGCGCCAACTGTGTGACCAGAAAGGCATTTTACTGATTTTAGATGAAGTGCAGGTGGGCATGGGCCGCACCGGCACCCTGTGGGGGTTTGAAAACCTGGGGATCGAGCCCGATATTTTCACCTCCGCCAAGGGGCTGGGGGGCGGTATTCCGATCGGGGCGTTGCTGTGTAAGGCAAGCTGTGCTGTGTTTGAACCCGGGGACCATGCCAGCACCTTTGGCGGTAACCCCCTTGCCTGCCAGGTGGGGCTGACCGTTTGTCAAACCCTGGAAGCGGAGAACTTGCTGGCTAATGTGCAGCAGCGGGGGGACCAACTGCGGCTGGGCTTACAACGGCTGGTGCAGCAATACCCTGATTGGCTGACCGAAGTGCGGGGCTGGGGGTTGATCAATGGCCTGGTGCTGCACCCCGAGGCTCCAGTGAAATCGGTGGATATCGTCAAGGCGGCTATGGCCGAAGCGCTGTTGCTAGTGCCCGCTGGGCCGCAAGTCGTGAGGTTTGTGCCACCGCTAATCGTGTCGGCTGACCAAGTGCAACAGGCCCTGTTGGCGGTGGAAAAGGCGGTGGCCTTGACTGTCAAATGTGCTCAGAATAGCTAGTGCAGCGTCAAGTTTTAACTTTAGGGTTGACAGCTGTAGAGATTTGGCGTCATGAAGGTCCGAAATCCCCTCCTTGGGAGGCCTGCGCTGTATAGCCTGCGGCATGGCTTCGCTAGCGCGTAGCGGCCCTAAACGATGTCCTAAGCTTGTCGAAGGAGGGGCAACGTGTCGAAGTGGGTAGGGGTGGGTCAGTCAAGGCTTGCATAGCAACTCATAACAAATCCTAGTTGTATACCATACCCCCGAATCAAACCCTGTATCGCTCAGGCTGAGCTTGTCGTTCACGAAGTGGCTCCCAAAGGGAGCAAGCCCTAACTCGTTTCGGGGTTTTGTTAACCGGACTTGGTATCACAGTATTTGGAGACTGGTATTCTGTAGTAGTTTTGACCCACCCCGCCCTCCGGGCACCCCTTCCAAGAAGGCTACTATGTACACATAAGTCTTAAAACCCTTGCTGTCAGGGCTTTCTCCCTCATCCCCCAACCCCTTCTCCCAGGGCGGGAGAAGGGGAGCCGGAAAGCCTTGTCCGGCCTCCCCCACTCTGCGAGAAGCAAGCTACGCCCATTTTTGGGAGAGGGGGACTGTTGGCGTAGCCTGCCCAGAGGGCTTGGGGGTGAGGGCCGATATGTGTATACACGGTAGCCCAAGAAGGGGACAGTGTTATCGCGAACTAGGGTCAGTCAAGATCGTCGCCCAGGCAACTGAGATCAGCCTTAGCCACTTCAATTTCAGCGGTGTAGCAGGTCCAATCTGAACGGGAGAGGGTGCGGCCACAGACCGCAGGCTGGCGATCGCCCTGGTAAGCCACATAGTTAAATACCAACAGGGGCATGCCCAACGGCACCGCCAGAGCCTCACTCAGTTCGTAGGTGGCGGGAATGCTGTCTAACCGCACCTTGGCAGCATTCAGGCGCACACCGTGGCGCACCAAGGTGCTGTAGGTGAATCCCTGCTGCAGGGCCTCCACTAGGGTAGGGGCGATCGCTTTGGGGAAATAAGACACATCTAGGGCGATCGGGGTATCGTCGGCATAGATAATCTTTTCTTGCCAGTAGACCTGAGCTGGCTGGGACGTCAGTTGCAACTGACGTTCCACCTCTGCCGGAGCCTGAACTAGCTGAAACCGTAGGGATTTTACCCGCCCCTGATACCCCTGCTGCCTCAGGGCCGCATCAAAATACATCAGGGGGTTAGCCATGGAAAAGCTAATTTTGTGGGGTTCCGTGACAAAAATGCCTTTTCCCTGGCTGACGGTCACCAGCCCCTGTTGGATCAGGTTGGCGATCGCCTTGCGAATGGTGGTACGACTGACCCCAAACATTTCCCCCAGGTCAAACTCGCTGGGTAGCCGTTCCCCAGGGGCGTACTCCCTCGCCTCAATTTTGCTCTTTAGCTGTTCTGAAATCGTAATGTGCAGGGGTTGTCGATCCACATCTGACCCAATGGACACCATGGGACATGTCATCATTTTTTGATTACCCTTGGCATCTTATCGAAAAAGCAGCCACCCCAGTAATATGAGCGGTGCAGCTTAACACGAATATCTGGAAGATTAGGTGTCAGGTTCTGGGGGTCAGGAATCCGGGATGGTTAGTCGACGTACGCCACCCTGTACTAGTGGGCGATACAACGAATTCATGGCAAGATGCCTACAGACTTGAGGGCCACAGCAGACCAAAGTTAAGGACAGATTGAGCCGTCATGGAACAGATTCGAGTGGTTGTCCACGGCGTTGTGCAAGGGGTGGGGTTCCGCTACCATACCCGCCAGATCGCTCAACAGCTTGGGGTGAAGGGGTTTGTGCGAAATCAGCCCGATGGCACGGTGGAAATTGTCGCGGCTGGTACCCAGGCCCAGGTGCAGGCGTTACTGAAGTGGGCTCACCAGGGACCCGCCAGCGCCCGGGTCAGCCAGGTGGACACAGAACCCTATACTGGCACTGAGATCCTGGATAGTTTCACCATTGAACATTAAAGAGCCGCCAAGCCCCTAGGACAGCAAGGCAGAAGTAAGAAGGCAGAAGGCAGAAGGGGAATCCCTTATGTGAAAGGGGTTTTGCCGCCCAGAAATAGCAGTGCCATTTCCGCCTCAGAGTACTAGGGCAGCGTCAAGTTTTAATTTTAGGGTTGACAGCTGTAGAGATTTAGCGTCATTAAGGTCCGAAATCCCCTCCTTTGGAGGCCTGCGCTGGGCGTGTCGAAGTGGGTAGGGGTGGGTCAACTCAACCGCGAAGAGACCCACCCCGCCCTCCAGGCACCCCTCCCAGGGAGGGGACGAGCAGATTTAGCGGCAGAACCCCACGGATCTGAGCTATTCTTTGGGCAAATTCCTCTCAAAGGCTTTAGGCATGAAACGGCGCGGCATTATTTTTGGATTTTTCATCACCCTACTGGCGGTGGTGTTGGTGGCTGGCCCCTGGGGGCTGCCCGCCCCTGCCCAACGCAGTAGCCAGGTTGGCCCGCCCCTGCGCAACCGGGTCAATCAATTTGACCCGGTGGTGATGCCCGGTGCCACTGCCTATTCGGTGTTTACCACCGACGATGCCACCCCCCACCAGGTGTGGTACCGGATTTCTGGCGGAGATGCCCTGTTTCGCCAACGCCTGCGGGTGTTTAAGGAAAATGCTCCCCCCCGCCCGGTCAATCAACTGCCCCCCCTGTCAGAACTAGAGCACGAAATTACTACCAACGCCCCTACCGAGTGGTTCGCATTCCCGGTACAGCGGGGGGTGGTGACCTACTACTTTGATGGCGATAATCGAGTCAGCCCCAGCAGCCCCTGGCGAGATGCCTTTGGGCTCAAGGTCAGGCGCACTCGCTATGGCAATGGCCACTTGTTTGAACTGGGGTTTGAGGACAAAGACATTCTCGACGACTACAACGACCTGGAAGTGGAGGTGGTGATTATTCAACCAGCCCTTTAGGTGACATTGAGGGAAGTGCGCCTCAATAAAGTCCCGGCAATGTGATCTAATCTGGTGCACTCGCGCAGCAATCCACCAGATCACACCAATAGAAGATGCTAAAACTGTCGCCGGGCAAAAATCACTGAGGCGATGGTTAGCAACAGGGCGGTGTACAGCAGGCCATAGAGCACATGCAGCAGCAGTTCTGTCCCCGAGGGCAGCAGGGTGATGCCATAGATGGCTTCATTGCGCAGGTTCAGCCGTTCCAGATCAGGCAGAATCAGGTACAGGGCGTTGGTCACCCGCTGGATGGCCGGGTTGTCGCTGAGGTTGCCAAAGGCCACCAGGTCCTGGGTCAGGTGGCCCATCAGGTAGGTGGCAAAGGTGAGCAGGGTCGCGAGCAGGGAGCTGGTGAACACCCCAAATAAAATCGCCACAGCGGTAATCAAAATTGCTTCTAGGGCCGTAAACCCCAGAGCCAGCACCACACTGACCACGGGAAAGGGGATGCGGTTGAGGGCCAGTACCGCCAGGAAAATTACCCCCAGGGCCGCAATCAACACCAGCAGCACCGCCGATAGGCCCAGGTGCTTGCCAACGATAAATTCTGCCCGGCTGACGGGCTTGGCAATCAGCACCAGCACCGTCCGTTTTTCAATTTCTTTGTTGACCAGCCCGGTGCCCACAAACACTGCAATAATCACGCTCAGCAAATGGATGGCAGCCAGGCCCAAATCCAGGGTGATTTTGTCCTGGGCCCCGGCGGACACTTCCGGTAGCAGCACGGTGGCGGCCACCATCAGCAGGGCAAAGAGGGCAATCAAATAGAGGATGCGATCGCGGATCACCTCTAGAAATACATTGCGGGCGATCACCCCGACCCGAAATAGCACCATAGTGTTGTCCCCTTACCTAGCTTTGACGGTTGGTATATCTAGCAGGATGCCCAGCCTGCCGGGGGGTATCTAACTGACAAGTCAGATTGGCCCAGCGGGTGGAGGCAAAGGGTTGATCCTCCATGTCCGTACTGGTGTCATAGCGCGCCCCTTGGGTCACAGGCATGAGGGAACAGGACTTTTCTAAATAGTAGCCAGTGGCCTCGGCTGTCGGCCCCGACCATATGGCCCAGATCTTGATGTCATAGCCATCACCACTGGTGAAGGGCTGAAAATCAACCTGCCACAGGTCATTTTCCAGGGAGGGTTGGTTTGCCATCCGGTTTTGCACCTCCCGCTGCAACGTCTGCCGTTGCCCCTGTTCATTCAGCAGCCACCGCTCTACCGACGACCAGGGTTTGCCATCCATTTGCTCTCTCATAATGATTTCTGCCATGCTCAGGTGGGTCACCCCCGTCGATAGTTGGGTTGATTGCCCTGGCAGACGATAGACAAAGGCACTCTGGCTAAAGTTATCGGTCACCAGACTAGGATAGTCTTGGATCCAGGCTTGAATACGGAAATAAAACTGAAACCAACTGCTAATTAACAGACTGAGAAAAAAGAGCAGCACCAGCTGTTGCCGCACCGATGGGGCAGGCTGTTTGGGGCGAAAATCCCAACTGATCAGATTGGGTACAGCCACCACCCCAAAGGAGACCAGGGGCCAGGCGGTAAGGGCCGGTTGCAACCACTCCCCTCCCCAGGAGCCAAACATAAACAGGCACAAAATTCCCCCTGCCACCCAGGGGGCGATGGGAATTCCAAACGGTCTGATGCGATTAGCCTCCAGCCCCCAGCCAGTGCCCAGAGCCAGCATAATCCAGCTGAGGGTAGCCATCACCCCAACGGTAAATGCCGTGGTGCCTAGAACCCGGGCCAGCAACGACATCAGCCAGGAAAATAGACTCATATAAATAACGGTCTGCCAGGCAAAGTAGCTGTCGGGCAGGAAAAAGTCAACCAGGGACTCGATAGTGCGACGAATAAAAGCCACCATTAGAGCGTGATTGCCCCCTGGTGCAACAGCAACAAAATTAAGATCGCCGTAAAGCTGAGGGCATTGGCTTCTAACACCGCCAGGGTGCGGGAGGAATGATCCTGACGCTGGGCAGGTTTACCACGCCGGGCTATTTCGTAGCGCTGATGGCGGCTCTCTGACTCTGTTGCCGCCGTTGCTGGTGCCCGACCCAGCAAAACCATCAGCCAAATCAGCCCTTGCAGCTTGACCCAGTAGGTGGCGAAAAATACTCCCATGGCACTAACCACGGTCAACACTGGCAGCATGTCAAACCAACCATTGGGGTAAAACCGGTTAAACAACACAACGCTGATGATTTGGCTGCGCAGGGGCGGTGGCAGCATTGATTCTGCGATTAAAAAAATGACCCAGCCCAGGCTGGTGGCCAACAGGTTGAGGGTGGCAGCATACTGCATGCTGGTTTGATAGCCCAGGCGCATCCGCTGCCGCAGCACTAATGCCTCTAAACTAATGGCCACCATTAGCAGTAAGCTTTGGAAGGCGATTGCCCTGAGAGGCATAATACCTAAGTTAACGAATAGGTCTTGAAGTGGCATAGCGCAGTGCCGTTAGCAGTCTACCTGGTATCACCCTGGTGCTATACAAGGGTATAACCTACTTCGGCCTTTCGCTAGAATTTTAGACCAGGCTGCTTAATAATCGGCAAACCCTGGTCAGGTCTTCCGATCGCCCCGCCCCCCTACCCTACAGCAATACTTACGTCACTATGGTCAGAACCGGTATCGGCATCCGCACAGCTCAGCAAAACAACGAGCGTCTGACGGGGCAGATCCACGTCTACGATGGGGAGGGCAAAGGTAAGTCCCAGGTGGCCCTGGGGGTGGTGCTGCGCTCTATTGGGTTGGGGATTCAAAACTTTTTGGAAAGCCGGGTGCTGCTGCTGCGGTTTCTAAAGGGGCCGGGGCGGACCTACGATGAAGATGCCGCCATTGAGGCCCTACAACGGGGGTTCCCCCACCTGATTGACCAGGTGCGCACGGGCCGAGCCGAATTCTTTGGCCCCGACGATATTACCAAGTTCGACAAACAGGAGGCCCAACGGGGCTGGGATGTGGCCAAAGGGGCGATCGCCTCAGGGCTGTACTCGGTGGTGGTACTGGATGAAATTAACCCGGTCCTGGATCTGGGCCTACTGTCCGCAGAGGACGTGGCCAAAACCCTACGGAATAAGCCCGATCACCTGGAGATCATCGCCACCGGGCGGGGGGCGCCCCAGCCGCTGCTGGATATCGCCGACCTGCACTCTGAAATGCAGTCTCAAATCCATGCCGATAGCGTACCGGGGTTGGAAGGGATCGAAATTTACACCGGTTCCGGCAAGGGCAAGTCCACCAGCGCCCTGGGGAAGGCGCTACAGGCGATTGGCCGGGGCATCAGTCAGGATCTGTCCCACCGGGTGTTAATTATTCAGTGGCTGAAAGGGGGCAATGGCTATACCGAAGATGCGGCGATCGCGGCCCTACGCAAAATTTACCCTAACCTGGTGGACCACCAGCGCTGTGGACGGGATGCGATTGTCTGGCGCGGGCAGCAGCAGGATATTGACTATGTGGAAGCCGAGCGGGGCTGGGAAATTGCCCGCACCGCGATCGCCTCAGGGCTCTACAAAACCATTATTTTGGATGAGCTTAACCCCACCGTAGACCTAGAGCTCTTGCCCGAAGAACCGATCGTCCAGGCACTGCTGCGCAAACCTCGGGGCACCGAGGTAATTATTACCGGTCGCTGCCAAAATCGACCCGCCTACTTTGAGCTGGCCAGTACCCACTCCGAAGTGTTTAACCACAAACACTACGCCGAAAAAGGCATCGACCTGAAGCGGGGGGTGGATTTTTGAGCCCAAAGCCTGGGAACCAGGAATTGCTGGCCCCTATGTCAGGGGAGGACCGGCATTCGTTTAAGATTTGTTTAGTATCACCCTAGCCTTGACCCTGATGACCTTTTTCATCGCCCCGCGTTTTCTAAATAAGCTGGCTGTCCACATCACCAAGAAC
Source organism: Nodosilinea sp. P-1105 (assembly GCF_012911975.1). GTDB lineage: Bacteria > Cyanobacteriota > Cyanobacteriia > Phormidesmidales > Phormidesmidaceae > Nodosilinea. Next base: position 15,372 of record NZ_SMDQ01000066.1, read on the forward strand.
TTTATCGATTTACCCAGGGTCAAGGTGCCGCTAATTTTGGGCATCCACGGGCGCAAGGGGGAGGGAAAAACCTTCCAGTGTGAACTGGTCTACCAGAGGATGGGGGTAGAAGTAGTCCACATTTCCGCTGGGGAACTGGAAAGCCCCGATGCTGGCGACCCCTCCCGACTGATTCGGCTGCGCTACCGGGAGGCGGCGGAACTGATTCGGGTGCGGGGCAAAATGGCGGTGCTGATGATCAACGACCTGGATGCCGGGGCGGGCCGGGTGGATCAGGGCACCCAGTACACAGTGAATACCCAGTTGGTCAACGCCACCCTGATGAACATCGCCGACAACCCCACCAACGTGCAGCTACCGGGCAGCTACGACGATACCCCCCTGCACCGGGTGCCGATTGTGGTGACGGGCAACGATTTCGCTACCCTCTACGCTCCCCTGGTGCGGGACGGGCGCATGGAAAAGTTTTACTGGGAACCTAGCCACGAAGACAAGATTGGCATTGTGGGGGGCATCTTTTCCGAGGATGGCCTATCCCCCAGCGAGGTGGTGAAGCTGGTAGATCACTTCCAGGGGCAAGCGGTGGATTTCTACGGTGCCCTGCGATCGCGCCTGTACGACGAACAAATCGAACGATTCATCGCTAGCGTTGGGGTGGAGAAAGTGGGGTCTAAGGTGGTCAATACCACCCAACCCCCAGAGTTTCAAAAGCCTGACTTTAGCCTGCCTCACTTGATTGAGCAGGGGGAGCTAATCGTTCGGGAACAGCAGCGTCTGCAAGAAATGCGGCTGGTGCGGGAGTATAACCAAGTGCTGCAAGAGAACCGCCATCCTCATCTCCCCCATCCTCCCCATCCCCCCATCCCCAGCCCTGAACCTGCCCCTGCCAACAACGGCAAGCAGAATGGCCATACCCTGCCCCCCGACCTAGCTCAGCAGGTACAGCACCTGGTGGCCCAGGGCTACCCGATTGGGGTGGAATATGTGGAACCTCGGCGGTTCAGTACAGGGTCTTGGAAGAGCTGTAGCATCGTTCAACCCACAGATACCTCAGAGGCCATGGACCAGTTGGCCGCTTGCTTAAGCGATAACCAGGGCAACTATGTGCGAGTGTTTGGGGTGGATGCGGCCAAACGGCGGGTGATGGAGACCATCGTGCAGCGCCCCTAGCCTTCTTTCTGCCTTCTGCCTTTACTAACCATGACTTCTGACGGTGTCTGTCCCGATCTCAGCTTTACGGAAGACTGCATTGACCCATTTGACCCAGAGAACCCTAACCTGTGGGTAAAGCTAGAGCACCTGGGTCGGTATCTATTTGCTGCCGACTATCTGCGATCGCGGCATCCCGACCAGATCGCTGACATGGCCTGTGGCCTAGGCTATGGCCTGCCAGAGCTGACCCAGGTGGCCCCCCGGGTACTGGGGGTGGATAGCAACCCCAAGGTGCTGCAAGCCGCCCAAACCCGCTGGAACCAATGGTTCTCCACTGGCCCTGGCACCCTGACCCTGTGTCACCAGAACCTAGACGATACCGACTGGCCGTCCCCCTTAGCCCCTAATAGCCTAGATGCCATCGTTAGCTTTGAAACCCTAGAACATCTGCTAGAGCCGGAGCGGGTGGTGGCCCACTTTGCCCAAACCCTGAAGGCCAACGGCCTGTTGATCGGCTCCGTCCCTAGCCATCTCCACGACCCCCCAGGAACAGCGGGGCTGCCGGTCAACCCCTACCATAAACAGTTTTTTAGCTTTGAGCGCTTTCGGCGCTTGCTAGAAAATCACGGCTTCGAGGTCACCTATCGCCTGGGACAGGCCTCCTCTAACCGGCTGTATAAACAAGAGTCACAGCTGCTAAAACGGCGATCGCTGACCCAACGGCTGGGTGAGTTTTCGCCCCTGCACACCCCAGCCCTGATTCGTCACCTCAGCTACCTGCTCGCCTACCCCAGTGCCGACGATCTGGAGGGCTCCTATGCCCTGATTGTGGTAGCTCAAAAGCATTAATCCTCGTAGGCCTCCATGCCGACGCAGGAACAGACTAAATTGCGATCGCCGTAGGCCTGATCAATCCGGTTCACCGCTGGCCAGAACTTGCTGGTGCGGGTGAATGCGGTGGGAAACACCGCCTGTTCGCGGCTGTAGGGGCGATGCCAATCACTCACCAGATCAACGGCGGTGTGGGGGGCATTCTTGAGCAGGTTATTGTCGGCCTCGGCCTCTCCCTGTTCAATCGCCCGGATTTCGTCACGGATGGCAATCATGGCGTCACAGAAGCGATCAAGCTCGGCCAAGGATTCACTTTCGGTGGGCTCTACCATCAGGGTACCGGCCACTGGCCAGGACATGGTCGGCGGATGGAATCCGTAGTCAATCAGGCGCTTGGCCACGTCTTCGACCCCCACATCGGCGGACTTTTTAAAGGGGCGCAGGTCAATGATGCACTCGTGGGCCACCCGCCCGTTCTGGCCGGTGTAGAGAATGTCGTAATGCCCCGCCAGCCGCTGGGCCAGGTAGTTGGCATTGAGAATCGCTACTTCCGTGGCTCGCTGTAGCCCCCGGGTGCCCATCATGGCCATGTACATCCAGGAAATCGGCAAAATGCTAGCGCTGCCCCAGGGGGCCGCAGTTACAGCCCCAATCCCCTGGGCTCCACCGACTCCATTCACCAGGCCATGGCCTGGCAGGTAGGGCACCAGATGGGCTTTCACCCCAATCGGGCCAACCCCTGGGCCACCGCCCCCGTGGGGAATACAGAAGGTTTTATGCAGGTTCAAATGACAGACGTCGGCCCCAAAGTCAGCGGGACGGCAGAGACCCACCTGGGCATTCATATTGGCCCCATCCATATACACCTGGCCGCCATGGCGATGCACCATGGCACAGATGTCCTTAATGCCGGCCTCAAACACCCCGTGGGTAGAGGGATAGGTCACCATCAGGGCTGCCAGATTGTCCTGGTGCTTTTCAGCCTTGGCCTCTAGATCGGCCAGATCAATATTGCCTTCGTCGTCGCAGACCACCGGCACCACCGTCATCCCGGCCATCACCGCACTGGCTGGGTTGGTGCCATGGGCCGACTGGGGAATCAGACACACCTGGCGGTGACCCTCCCCCCGCTGCTGGTGGTACTCGCGGATCACGAGCAGCCCGGCATATTCCCCCTGGGCGCCGGCATTGGGGGCCAGGGAAATGCCCGCAAAGCCGGTAATTTCCCCCAGCCAAGTTTCTAGATCGGCAAACAACTGCTGGTATCCCTGGGCCTGCTCTAGGGGGGCAAAGGGGTGGATCTGACCAAACTCTGGCCAGGTGACCGGCAACATTTCCGCTGTGGCATTCAGTTTCATGGTGCAAGACCCCAGGGGAATCATCGCCGTCGCCAGGGAGAGGTCCTTCCCTTGCAGCCGATAGAGGTACCGCAGCATCTCCGTTTCTGAGTGATAGCGGTTGAAGCTGGGGTGGGTGAGGTAGGGGCTGGTGCGACGCAGGGAGGGGGTGATGGGGTGGTGGGGTGATGGGGTGATGGGGTGATGGGGTGGTTTTGGATTTTGGATTTTGTTGGAGTTTACCCTTTCCGAAGTAGATTCTGAACTCGGGTGGTTACCATCCCCTCCTGGGAGGGGTAGGGGTGGGTCTGTAAACACCGTGATTAAATCCCGCAGATCCGCGTCAGTGACGGTCTCGTCTAGGGCCAGCACCAGGGTTTCGTCATCTAGCACCCGCAGGTTGATGCGGTGGGCAGCGGCGCGACTCAGGATCTCGACTTGGCGATCGCCGACGCTGACCCGCAGGGTATCAAAGTAGGGGTGGTCTCCCAGGGAGAAGCCAGCATTAAGCAACGCCTGGGCCAGGGTTTGGGTCTGGTGGTGGATGCGGCTGGCGATCGCCCGTAACCCCTCGGGGCCATGGTAAACCGCATACATGGCAGCCATAATCGCCAGTAGCACCTGGGCCGTGCAAATATTGCTGGTGGCAGCGTCCCGGCGGATGTGTTGCTCCCGGGTTTGTAGGGCCAGACGCAGGGCGGGGGTGCCGTAGGTGTCTTTGGAGACCCCCACCAGACGACCGGGCAGCTTGCGGGCAAAGGCCTGCCGGGTGGCAAAGAAAGCAGCATGGGGACCGCCATAGCCCAGGGGCACCCCGAATCGCTGGCTATTGCCCACCACAATGTCAGCCCCAAATTCACCGGGGGGCCGCAGCAGGGTGAGGCTGAGCAGGTCAGCGGCTACGGTGACCAGGGCTTTGGTGGCGTGCACCTGGGTAATCAAGTCTTCGTAGTCATAGATGGCCCCATCGGTGGCTGGGTATTGCAACAGCACGCCAAAGACTGGGGTGGCCCCGTCAAACTGGCGGTGGTCACCCACCATCACCTCAATGCCCAGGGGCAAGGCCCGGGTTTTCACCACCTCAATGGTCTGGGGATGGCAGGCCTCAGACACCCAAAAGGTTTTGCAGGCTTTTACCTTGCGGGCGTTAAAGGCCAGGGTCATGGCCTCGGCGGCGGCGGTGCCCTCGTCCAGCAGCGAGGCATTGGCAATGTCCATGGCGGTCAGATCCGTCACCAGGGTTTGGAAGTTCAGCAACGCCTCCAGTCGCCCCTGGGAAATTTCTGGTTGGTAGGGGGTGTATTGGGTGTACCAGCCGGGGTTTTCCAGCACATTGCGCTGAATCACCGCCGGGGTCAGGGTGTTGGCATAGCCCAGGCCTAGGTACGATCGCCACACTTGGTTTTGGCTGGCCATGGACCGCAAGCGGGCGATCGCCGCCGCTTCATCTAGCCCCGTGGGTAAGTCCAGACATTGCTGCAACCGAATCCCTCCGGGTACCGTCGCCTCAATTAAGGCATCCAGGGAGTCATAGCCCAGGGCCGCGACCATGGTCTCGATTTCCGCCGTTGTAGGTCCCAAATGGCGAGCTACAAATGGACTAAGCACCTCTCTAGGATGGCCGTTGGAGGCCGCTGTTCCGCCACTGGGGCTGCGAGAAGGCTGATCCACTGGACGATCAACGGTGCTGGGTTCGGAAAAGGGGTGCATCATACCGGCTGGCTCACTGGCTCCCATGGGGACAACAAAAACCTAGCGCTGATTGTAGCGCTAGCCCTCTTTATAGTTTGAAACATTTAGGCCGCATTTTCAGCGCTCCACCTGGCCTACCCCTGGGAACTTAACGGTGGTCATATTTCTGCCAGGCAGTACTAGCCAACCAATGGGTACCTTACTCAATCAAGAACCGCCATAGCAGCCCCCTGGTTATTATTGAGTCAGCAGCAGCGTAGCTACATCACCTGAAAGACTTCCCTATGGATTACTCCTACACCGCTAGCGACGTCCAAACTATCCTGGGGCAGGCCCTGGCCCGGCAGCATCACAACGAATTTTCAGAGGCTCAGCTCCTGGAAATGGCCCAGGAATTGGGTATCGATCCAGAGACCCTAGACCAGGCCAAACTCGACTGGTTTGACAATCGCCAAGATGCCGAACTGCGGCAATCCTTTGACCAAAAACAGCGCCAGGAGTTCAAAAGCCACCTGATCACCTACGTCATTGTCAACACGTTTCTGGTAGGGCTCAACATCGCCACCCCAGGTTCCCATCCTTGGAGCCTCTACCCGCTACTGGGTTGGGGGTTGGGGGTGATGCTCGATGCAGCGGCAACCTTTAAGTGGATTGACCAAGACGACTACGAAAAAACCTTTCGTAAATGGAAAAAGAAACATAAACGCCTGCAAGACTGAGGGCGGCAACCTATGGCAGGTTTATGACAGCTAGACCCATTGCCCAGGAGAAGACCCATGACTCAACCCTCCCACGTACCAGTTGATCTGCACCAGGAGGAACGTGCCATTCGGCGGGCCGGGACTTTGTCGTTGCTGCTCTGCGCCCTTTGCTTTGGCCTGGGCTATAGCACCCTGCCGCTGCTATTTGAGTTCCCCACAGAGTTGGTGAACCGCCTGGCTTTTGCCCTGCAGGCCAGTGTGTTTGTACTGCTGTGGGTGCTGATTGGGGTGATGATGGTATCCACTGGACGGCGAAAATCCATCGAAGATGTGGGCGGGTCGGCTTCTGGCCCCCCCAGTAGCAACATTGCCGTGTCGGTGGCGTTTCTGCAAAACACCCTGGAGCAGGGGGTGCTGGCGGTGGGGGCCTACCTGGCCCTGGCCACCCGGCTCAGCGGCCCCTGGCTGTCGTTGATTGTGACGGCGGTGGTGCTGTTTGGGGTGGGGCGACTGCTGTTCCTGCGGGGGTATCGCCACGACCAGCGGGGGGCAAAAGGGCGAGCCTTTGGTATGACCCTGACGATGTGGCCGACGTTGGCGGGGTATCTGTTGGCGATCGCCTTGATCCTGCTTTAGGGGAGATAATATAAATGCACTAAAACTCAGATGATTGGATAACATCTAACCACGCTGCCTTGAGATAGCATTTAGACAGCTACCCGGAGGCTATACCCATGACCTCACCATCCCATAGCCCAACGGCTATCATCCGCACCGAGCGGGGGCTTACCATTGCTGGTACTCGAATTACTCTGTACGACGTGATGGACTATGTAATTGCTCAGTATCCGCCCCAATTCATTCAAGGACTGTTTGAACTGACAGAAGAACAGATCGGCGCGGCTTTGGCTTACATTGAGTCTAATCGTTCTGAGATAGAAGCAGAGTACCAGCAGGTGATCAGGGAAACTGAGGCACTGCGGCAACACTACGAAGAGCAAAATCGAGAGCGATTGGCTCAAATTGCCAAGCAACCGCCTAAACCGGGCACTGAGGCCGCTTGGGAAAAGCTGCGGGCTGCCCGAGCTAAGCGCCAGTCCGTAGCATGATTTGTCTCATCGATCACAATCTCAGAGGACATGCTTTAGTGTTCTTTGGAGCCCTTGCCAGTGAAGGTTGGCTTGAGATCGTATCCATCCAGTTCGTTACATTTGATGAGTTAGACCTACAAACTGATAGCGATGACAGAGTAGTTTGGCGATTAGCGCAACAGAATCAGATGATTTTACTCACGGCTAACCGGAGTATGAAGGGCAAAGACTCCCTAGAACAGGTCATGCGTGAGGAAAGTACAGTGGAGTCATTACCTGTAGTCACAATCAGTAACGCTGATCGGCTGCTCAGTGATCCTGATTATCGAAGTCGCTGTGTTGAAAGCCTGGTTGAGATTGCACTCAGCGTTGATAGCTATAGAGGTGTACAACGAATCTTCATCCCATAGCAAAGAAGAAGGCTGCTCAACTTTTTGGGGCAGGCAGGGGGGCGAGGCGATAGTGCTACCGGAAGGGATCGCCCTATCCACCCTAAAAACTGCCCTACGGCGATCTGAGCGCACTCGTCACCGCCGACGACCTGGCCTCCGTGCGAGAGTCTACCCTGCGGGAGGACGATATGGTTCAGGTGTTTATCATTGACCAGCAGGGGTTCTACCGTGGCTTTGTGCGCATGGTGCGGTTGATCAAGGCCAGCCCTGATACCATCCTGGAGCAGATCATCGATGGCCGCAACATTGCCGTGTCGGCCACCGATCCAGAAATGCGAGCTGCGAGCTTGCTGAAGGAATACGAAGTGCCCGCAGTGCCCGTACTCGACAAGGAAGGTCGCCTGGTGGGCGATATCACCTTTGACGATGTGATCGATTTAGTGGAAGAAGAAGCCACCGCCGAAGCCCTCTCCCTCGCTGGGGTTGGCGGCCTGCAGGCCCGCGACCAAGCCTGGAGCGAAAAACTGGTGCGCGGCCCGATTCGCTATGCCGTCCAGCTCCGCATTCTCTGTCTTGTGATCACCCTGGTCGGCGGCTTTATCGTCGGTGGAGTCATCGCCGGGTTCGAGGAAGTGTTGGAATCGGTGGTGTTCGTGGCCATCTTCATTCCGGTGGTGATGGATATGGGCGGCAACGTTGGCACCCAGTCCACGACAGTCTTTGCCCGGGGTCTGGCCTGGCAGCAGATCGATCTGGCCCACTACGGCACCTATCTGTTTCGGGAATTTCGCATTGGGTTGATCATTGGTGCGGTGCTGGGTACCGCTGCTGGCATCGGGGCCTATTTCTGGCAGGGGGCTCCCAATGACTTCCCGGCCCTGGGTTTAGCGGTGGGTCTCTCGCTATTCGCGGTGATCACGTTAGCGGCGGTGTTAGGAGCGCTCTTACCGTTCCTGCTGCTAAAACTAGGTCTCGACCACGGCCCGGCTTCTGACCCGTTTATCACCACCATTAAGGACTTCTCTGGCCTGCTGCTCTACTTCTACCTGATCAACCTGTTCTTGCACCTCTTCCGTCCTGACGTTCAGTTGGGATGATGAATCTCATACCTGCGCCCAAGATGGAGATTAACCATGTCTCAAGCAATGTCTTCACCATCCACCCAAGAAATGACTACCCTGCTGGCTCGTTACCTGGGGGCGCTGGCCATGCATCAAGCCCCCCAGCATGAGGTGGAACAACGGCTATTGGCCATTCAATACTGGGGGGAAAGTTTGACCGCCTCGATCCTTGAAGACTTACCGTCGTCCCAGCAAACGGAGCTGCTGCAAGCCTTAGATGCGGCTGAGCTGATCAACCTGCTGGAAACCATGGAGCCCCAGCAGCGCCAGCGGGTGCTAGACAACTTGCCTGACGCCGTTACCGCCCAACTGATGGCCGACCTCAGTCAGGAGTTTCACAGAACCCTGTGCTGGCTGTTTAACCGGCCCCCGTCAGGGGCCACAGCCACCCAGGCGGGGGCCGAGCCCAGCTACTCCGACTGGTGGGAAATTGACGACTGCGGCGATTAGCACGATATCAGGAGTCCCCCAGCGAAATTGTGATGACGCTCTCGAATCACCTGATTGCCGTGTTTCAGCGCTCCTACCGACGGCGGTGGACGATTTGCCGACTGTACTGGGTGCTGGTGCAGCGAGAGTCACGCCACACCCACCGCCCCCTGCTGGAGGCCCTGGCGCTGAGGGCAGAGCGTTCGGCGGTGCGGGCGGCCATTCGGTTGTCGCGGCTGGGAGCACCCCTACCCTCAAACCGACGTACCTGGCGAGATGTTCTGAGCTGTTGGTTGTTGGCCTACTGCCCCCTATCCTGGGCGATCGCCTGGCTTAAATGGCTTGAGAACCGTGACCTGAGAGATCTAAAAATGCTGCTAAATCTAAGACAGCGGCTGCCGGGCCGTCATTGCCCCTGATTTGCTGAAAAATTGTTTCACAAGAGTTCTGGTTATGTCCCTACAGTTTGCTTCACCCACGGCCCCCGCTCCAGCCCTGCCCATCGCCAGGGGGCGATCAGCAACGCCCAGTTCATTTAAGCGCCGCGATGAACTACCCCTGAGTGAGGGGCTACTCTGGCACATTGACACAGGCTACGTCCGTCTAATGCAGGACCTGCTGCAAATCCGCAATGGCCCCGTGCAGCAGCGCCTGGAGCTGCTGCTGGAGTGGTTGGTCAAACACTTTGGCAAAAAAACCAGATCTGGCGTCAGCCTGATTGAACCACGCCTCACCCACCAGGACATTGCTGAACTGGTGGGCACCACCAGAGTGACGGTGACTCGCGTGCTCCATCAGTTTGAGCAGGACGGCAAGCTGCATCGCACCGGGCGACACGGAGCGATGCTCGTCCTTTCGTAGAACGCCGGTTCAGATCCCAGGGTTCTGTGCTTGGATGCCCCAAAATTCGTTGCTAATCACCCAAGAACCCTGGGATCTTGACATACTGTACCGATGCCCTAGTCAATGGCCTGATCTTGAACTACATTATCGATCCAGCCACAGTAGATCTGACCACCGAAGCAGAGCAAATTGCCCAACTGCTGTGGCAGGGCCTCAGACCCGTTGCCCCTACTGAGCGCAGACCATGAGACACGTCACCGTTGTTCCTCCCGATCCCGCGTGGAGCCGATCTTTTGAGACAGAATCGAAGCTGCTTTCCCAGGCCCTGGGCACTAATAATGTGGTAGCCATCCACCATATTGGCAGCACCGCTATTCCCCATATCTATGCCAAGCCTGTGATTGATGTGCTGGTTGAAGTTCAGGCGATTGCCGAAGTTGATACTTGTAATGGAGCCATGGCCGAGTTGGGCTACGCTGCCCTAGGGGAGTATGGTCTGATTGGACGGCGCTACTTCCGCAAAGACAATGCCCAGGGCGATCGCACCCACCATGTCCATGTCTTCCAGGCAGGCAGTTCAGAGGTGAGCCGACATTTGGCCTTTCGGGACTACCTGATGGTTCACCCCGACGCGGCTCAGCAGTATAGCGATCTAAAGCGAACGCTGGCCACGCACTACCCCAACGACATTGACGGTTATATGGACGGTAAGGATGCGTTCGTGAAAACCCTTGAAAAGCAGGCCCTGATCTGGGCTCACCTGACCTCACCCGCACCCGACTGTCTGGATAGCAATCCATCCGGCACAACCCATCCGGCACAGTCAGTTGATGGCTGAGTCGTTCGCTCAGGTCACCTCATCACTCAAACTCAGGGTTAAAGCCGCGATCGCGACAGGCCTCCGCCGGACGATGTACCGCTAGGGCTCTGGGGGATAGGGGTCGATAGGGAATCTGCTGCTTAAACACCTCGAAAGAAATTAGCCCCGTGGTGCAATCAACCAGGGTATTGAAAACATAACCCCGCCATGCCATGCCCGTGGCGGTGATATCTAGCTCATCCCAGTCGATCGGGGTGCCGACATAGTCGGTATAGGGAGGCTCGTAGCCCCCCTGGGTGGGGTCAATGGCGCTGATGTCGAGCACTAATCCAACTAGAGTGGTCAGCGTGCCCAACATCCCGACCCCAGCTAGGGTGTAAAGCAAAGGCTTCCAAAGTCGCCGCATGTCACCACATTCCTTAGTCAAGAAGATTTTGAGCCGCCCGCTCCAGGACTCCCCCCCCAGAACGCCAACCAGAGCGCTAACCCCTCAGACAGCATACCGATTAAGGCGCTTCACGATTGTTAGTCAGATGGCGGATCTGTCAGTGAATATCAGTATTGTCGACATTAGTGGCTTAAAGAACTCTGCCGTCGAGATTGTCCAAGAGGAGAGCCAAGCGTTGACACTTAAGCAAATGCTTAACTATACTAATCGAGTAAGCACACGCCAAGTTGTCTTCAGTGAGTCGTCCGACTGCCAACTCAGATATCTTCCAGGCGATCGCGGATCCCACCAGGCGATCAATCCTTGACTGCCTGAGAAACGGTGAACAATCTGTCAAAGATTTAGCCAAGCCTTTTGACATGTCAATGCCTGCAATCTCCCAACACCTCAATGTCCTTTCTACGGCAGGTTTAGTCACTCAGCGTCGGGTAGGGCGTCAACGTTTTTATCAGCTAAGCCCAGAACCGTTAAAGCAGGTTTCTGCCTGGATTAGCCACTACGATGTGTTTTGGCAAGACAAGTTGGATGCGTTGGGTGAATATTTAGAGGAAACTTCATGCACCAATCCAGCCACCACAGTTTAGGTTAGCTAAAATCACATTCATCAGCCACGTAAATGAGGCTCATTACTTTTCTGTTGCGCTCTTCCTGGATAACGGTGGCGATCGCCAGTTTAGCCGGAGCCTTGAGCGGCGCAGGCAGCGTACTGCTGATTGCCTCCATCAATGCGGCCATTAGCACTCCAGGTCAACAGCCCAGCGGTGTGCTGGCAAGGTTTATCGGCTTAGCCCTGATCACCCTCCTAGCAGGCAGTGGTTCACAGATTTTGCTGGCTCGACTGGCTCAGCAAGCGATCTACAAAATGCGGCTCCAGCTCAGTCATTGAATTTTGTCTTGCCCCCTGCGACGGCTGGAAGAGTTGGGGGCAAACCGACTGCTGGCGTCCTTGACCGATGACATCGAAGCCATTTCAGCCACGGTGTTTAACCTGCCTCTGTTGCTAGTTAATGGCGCGTTGGTGATTGGGGGTTTGGGCTACCTGGTCTGGCTCTCTGTCGGTGTCTTCCTGATCACCCTGGTGGTGGTGGCGATCGCCTTGATCCTGTTTTCTTAGCACAACAAAACACGGTGATCTGGTCTCACCTGACGAACTAATTACGCGCAGTAACCACCATCGACCAGGTAGGTGTCGCCATTGCAACCGGATGCCGCGTCTGAGAGGAGGAACACCGCCATGGCTGCACACTCCTCGTTAGTGACGTAACGGCCCAGAGGTATACGGGCTGTGAACGACGCTTGCACTTCCTTACCATGACCGGGATTGGCTTGGTCTTCAATCGAACGCATCATACGGTTATCAACTGGGCCAGGGTTGAGCGTGTTAACTCGAATACCCTCCGGGCCAAGCTCCGCTGCCAGGCATCGCATCATGCCAACCACCGCGTGCTTACTGCTCACATAGGGTGAAAGACCAGAGGCACCCCGCAAACCAGCCACACTGGACGTAATTACGATACTGCCACCACCGGTCTTGCGCAGTGCCGGCAGGGCGGCCTCGACACCAAGGCGCACACCGTGGATATTCACTGCAAATACTTTTTCCCAGGCAGCATCGGAACGACTTTCGAACGGGCCAACTTCCCCCTCGATACCGGCGTTTAGAAACACTCCATCCAGCCGACCAAAGTGCTCTAACGCTGCCGTCACCATGCGCTCGTTATCCTGGCGCTGGGTCACATCCACCGCTAGTCCCACTGCCCGATCGCCTAGCGATTTAGCCATCGTCTCGACCGGACTAGCTTCACGGTCGGTAATCACCACACTCGCACCTTGCCCATAGGCCATGCGCGCCGTGGCTTCACCGATGCCGCCAGCACCGCCGGTGACTGCAATTACTTTTCCTTCCATGCTGTTCATCATATTTTATGCTGTTCATCATTAAACAATGTGTGTAGGAAATGCTCAGGGAACGAACCACTAGCAGGCTCGGTAGTCATCACTCATTACCTTCAGTGTAACGAACCTGATTGGCGATCCCTTAGGCATTAGCGAACCTTACCTGCCCTTACCTCACAAGGATTCTCGGTGTCATCCATGACGTCCTCACCCCAGACCGTTGATTCAGCTCCAGTCCCCGCCCTCCACCTGACAACAGGTGCCACCCATAACCCGACTCCCCAGCACCACCGGATTGTGATCGTCGGGGGCGGGGCGGCAGGGATCACAGTAGCCGCCCAGTTGTTGAAGCGCGATCGCAGCCTCGATGTCGCCATCCTTGAGCCCTCGGACAAACACGACTACCAACCCGGTTGGACCCTGGTGGGCGGTGGCATTACCCCTATGGAAGCCTTTGAGCGAGATGAGCAGGCGGTGATACCCCAGGGGGCCACATGGATACAAGACACCGTCACTCGCCTGGACCCCGACCAAAACACCTTGATAACGGCAACAGGTCGCCGCCTCACCTACGACTACCTGGTGCTGTGTCCAGGCATCCAAATCGATTGGCATTTGGTCAAAGGGTTGTCCGCAGCCCTTGGCAAAGGCGGCGTCACCAGCAACTATTCCAAGGACTACGCCCCCTACACCTGGGAAACCATTCAGAACTTTAAGGGCGGCAATGCCCTATTCACCTATCCAGCCACGGCGATCAAATGCGGTGGCGCACCCCAAAAGGTGATGTACTTGGCTGATGATGCCTTCAAGCGCAAAAGCGGCGTGGGGGTAAATACCACGGTGATGTTTTGTACCGCTGGCAATGTGATTTTTGGTGTACCCGCCTATGCTGCCACCCTCAAGCAAGTGGTGGCCCGTCGGGGCATCATCCCCCGCTACCAGCATAACCTGACGGAAATTCGTAGCGAGGTAAATGAAGCCGTCTTTGAGGTCACCACAGAGAACGGGGTCGAAGCGGTCACGGTTCCCTACGGCATGATCCATGTGACGCCGCCCATGAGTGCCCCCGATGTCATAAAACACAGCCCTCTAGCGGTGGATGACCCAGGCGGTTGGGTGGACGTTCACAAAACTACCCTGCAACACCAGCGTTATCCCAACGTCTTCTCCCTAGGCGACGCCTCTTCGCTGCCCACCTCCAAAACCGCTGCCTCGGTTCGCAAACAGGCCCCTGTGCTAGTGCAGAATCTGCTCTCGGTGATGCAGTCCCACTCCCCCACCGCCCACTACGACGGCTATACCTGCTGTCCCCTAATCACCGGCTATCACTCGGCCATCATGGCAGAGTTTGCCTACGGCAATCAACTGGCTCCCTCCTTCCCCATGGATCCAACCCAGGAACGCTACTCTATGTTCCTGGCCAAAGTCTACGTTCTGCCCTGGCTCTACTGGAACCGAATGCTGAAGGGAGATGGCTTTGAAGCCGATGTGTTGCAGCCGATTAATCGGCTGCTGAGAGGCGATCGCTGACTATAGCCCTATTTCCCAGAATCGGTCTTAGCCCTACCCGTTTAGCCCTACCGGCCCTCAGGGGCGATCGCCCCGGGGTTGCAGATGTTCGGCTACAGCCAACCCAATACCGCGACTGGCACCGGCTACCAAAACGGTCTTAAACGCCATCAGTAGTCTCCTGTTGAGTTGAGGCTTGCCTTGGTCTAGAAAGCAATATCAAGGCTGAGAGTTCTAGAATTAAGGCTGCGATCGCAGTTGACGTTAGTTTCAGCAACCAACCATCTGCTGCGCCAAACAATCCGGCAACACCACTTAAATAAGCAGAAACGATATCCGTAAAATCAATCGCAATACAGCCCGCCAGCAGGAGTTTTATCACTGTTTTGTCGGCTAATATGACCAACAGAGAAATCACCATATCTCTGTTGGCCCAAGCTCGAATGGCGTAGGGCATTTGAGGATTAGCGGACAGCGAAATGCCAACTTCCTCCATAAACCAAGGCGGATTGGCATAGCCAAAAGCGCTGAGGCTAAACCGGATGATACACATGAGGCCGATTAGTAAAGCAATGTACCAGCGTTGACCTCTCATCTTCACTCCCTTGAAATGCTTAAATTAAGCCCAAACTTGGTCACTCCCGGAAACTCGATGTTGAACTGCTCCGAGAAGTAATCCGCGTAGAAAGTCTGGTAAGGCTTAAACCCGACCGATTCGTAGGTGTGACGGGCGCGGTCATTCCCGTTGATCACCATGATTCCGGCGTGAGAATGTTCCTGGGTTCGCCCCTCCTCCAGCACCGCTTTGAGCAAGGCTTTCCCTAATCCTCGCCCCCGAGCCTCTGGCAACACTGCCACATTCTCGATAATCCAAGGGGCGTAAGGGGTGAGGAAAAAGGGTTTCACATCCCCGCCAAACAGACCTAAGTAGCGATCGCGAAACATAGCGGTCGTTGCCGTTGACCAGTCGAGTTCCTGGGCAATCGCATCCAAGCAAGACAACCGCAGGGGGCCGTAATCCTCTGGGTTAGGAACATATCCTGCCGCCGCTGCCATCGGCTTACCCTGTGCTTCCAGCACCACAAAGTCGCTGACGTTGCCCCAATTCGAGGCATCGGTGCGCAACTCCACTTCAATGAACTCCAGGGCTGTGGTGCCTGTATCTTCCAGCAGGTCTTCCCAAAAACAGTGGTCGAGGGGTGGCAGCGAAGCTTCGTACTCCCGGTTCGCTCATTTCTAAGGAGGTTCCTCAGATTCTGGCCCCAGCCGAGTGTAAATACTCACCGGGAAGTTGA
>NZ_SMDQ01000067.1 GCF_012911975.1 Nodosilinea sp. P-1105
ACTGGCCTCCGTTTCATCACCTCTGAAAGTATGCCGTCTTAATTCCTAATGTGACACTTCAAAGGGCGGAATGTGGGCTAAATGTAGGCAGAGATATCTTCACCACACTCGTCCGCCAGGTAACATAGAGCCCGGAACCGCAGCTCCACCAGCTCGTTGTACAGCGGGTTGAGCTTACACAGGGGTGGGATGTGAGACACGACTCGGCCAAAGAACACCAAATCGCGCTCAAAAGGACATTGGGCAGGAATTAAAGTTGCCACTTTATGAGCCCGATTTGGAGTTTCAATGTGGAGCTGACTCAGCCACTGGCGTAAGGGTCGTAGCAAGTCTAGGTGAAAAGATTTTACAAGCCCTTTAAGGCTGGAGCGAGCTATAGATGAAACATGAATCATGACAAACCTCTTGCAAGCCGAACGGCTAAGCTTTGTTAGGAAACAGCCCTAGACGATAGCCTGGACAGAAACGCAATGATCAAACATCATGACGTCTCGACACAAACCCAGACCATTAGACTGGTGTAACTGTAGATTTCGACCTGGCCTTGTTATATATCTACAGCCTCAGCTAAGACTATTTCGTATCTAAGCTAAAGAATTCCCAAGCTGATCAGGTTAAGCATCAGCGAAGTCCGTTTTATCCTCTCTAAAGCTAACGTGAAGGTCAGCGGCAAAGTACTTAGAAAAGCTAGCTCAATGTCTTTTGAGATAACGATATCTCCGTAACTTCACTGAAGATCTTTTCTTATTTTTTTAATTTTGGCCGGAGTCAAGGTTAATTGTAGGGATAGTCATGACGCTTTTATAATTGGCTCGTACTACGTAATATGGGCAAAGGGCCTTGCCCGTGTAGGATGAGCCAAGGGCCTTGCCCGTGCCCATCAAAGCTATCGGTGAATGGGCACGCAAGCTTGCCCATCCTACGGGGATATTTTGTGATCCAGAAATCACTTTAATCGCCGATCTGTTTTTAGTGAGCCCGGCCTTAGTGAGCCCGGCGACGGCGATAGTCATCCAGATAAATCACATTGTTGGGTGGCTGAGAATCCGGGCTTGCAGGATGATCTGGGGATATACCAATAGATGGTGACTCGGTTGACGGCGAAGCGGCGAGTTCGCGATCGCAAGTTACCGGATTCAAAGGTGCTGCGCCAGGAGACATATCCCTGTCTATAGCCTGGCTGGACTGGTCGGGAATAAAGAGCTGGGTGAAGCGGACATTAAGCTCCGCATCAGGTCCCCAATCTTGTTGTCGGATCCAGCAGCGATCGCGATCGCATCGGATCACCAAAAAATCGGGAACGTGATCATCCTGCCCTTTCAACCGTACTTGTGACCCTGGCCGAATCGTCAAGGACGCCATAGTGCTGCCCCTAGTCAAGGTTAGCCAACGTTAGCTGAGGTAGTGTGCTCATTACATGCACCGTTAATAGTGTGCGTCAGTTTGTCTAGACATTAGGAAGACACCCTAGATAAACCCCACAGCGATACCAAGCCTAGGCGGTGATGCAGGCATGGAGCCCTGGGGAACTGACTCAGCACATGATCTAAAATAGTGCATGTGAACTGTTTCTAAAAGGGGATCTGAACAAAAACTTTATTATTGTTTTTATTGTAGTCAGCCTGCCCAGGCTATGGAGGATTTTTCTAAGGGTAGGTGAGGTAGGACAGCCAGATCGGTCACCAGTAGGCAGGGATAGCAGAGATGGCAACGTTGACAGAACTTAACCGGCAGCAGATTCTAGCCCAGCGACGACAACGTTTGGCTCACCAGTATCCAGGGGCGGTGGTGTTATGGTCTGGACAGCCGGTAGCCCGGAATTTCCCGGCCAATGTTTACCCCTTTCGAGCCAGTAGCCATTTTCTGTACTTTGCTGGCCAATCTCTTGTCAATACGGCAATTAAGTTAGACCAGGGGATAGCGACTCTATTTATGGATGATCCGGCCCCTGGGGCAGCCCTGTGGCATGGCCCCGTTTCCAGTCGGGATCAGGTGGCGGCCCAAATAAACGCCTCAGCGGCTTACCCTTTAGCTGTCTTGGCTCAACATTTACCAGAAGCCACGATGCTGCCAAATCAGGCAGGGTTATCGGGACAGTTGCCTGAGAACAATTTTGAAACCGATGGGGCGGCAGCCAATGCACTGGCTGCTGCGATCGCCACAGTTCGCCTCAGCCATGACGATCTGGCCCTACAACAAATCAAAACTGCGGCCAGTGTGTCCGTGCAGGCCCATGTCGCCGGGATGGCCGCAACGCCGACAGCGACCACCGCAGCCCAGGTGCGGGCCGCTATGGAGCAGGTAATTATTGGCCACAACATGACCTGCGCCTACAACAGCATCGTCACCATCCACGGCGAGGTCTTGCACAACGAGCAGTACCATTACCCCATCGCCCCTGGGGATTTGCTGCTGGCTGATGTCGGGGCCGAAGCGGTTAGTGGTTGGGCCTCAGACATTACCCGCACCTGGCCGGTGTCGGGGCAGTTCTCGCCCACCCAGCGGGCCATCTACAATGTGGTGCTGGCGGCCCATGATGCTTGCATTGCCGCCGCCAAACCCGGGGTAGAGTATCGCGATATTCACCTACTCGCCTGTCGGACCCTGGCGGCCGGCCTGGCTGACATCGGCCTGTTACGCGGCGACCCAGATAGCCTGGTGGAGCGGGATGTCCATGCCCTGTTCTTCCCCCATGGGGTGGGTCATTTGTTGGGGCTGGACGTGCATGATATGGAAGATTTGGGTGATGTGGCCGGTTATGCGCCGGGGCGATCGCGGAGTCCCCGCTTTGGGCTGAAATATCTGCGCCTCGACCGGCCGCTGGCGGCCAACATGGTGGTCACCATCGAACCCGGGTTCTACCAGGTGCCCGGCATCCTTCACCCCGCTCGCCAGTCTGGAGAATATGACGATGCCGTGAACTGGGCAAGGTTAGATCGATTTCAGGATGTACGCGGCATTCGCATTGAAGATGACGTGCAGATTACGGCTGAGGGCTGTACGGTATTGACGGCTGATTTACCCACCCAGGCGGATGCCATTGAAGCTCTAGTGCTGCCTGGCAGAAAGTAGAGCGGGATTCCCTTTCTCCTAAGAAACAAAACCTAATCGATGCCAAAACACCCTGATTGTCGCCAAACTGGAAACAGTTTTGTTTCTTCCACTTTGTGCTCACCCCAGCGGGGTTAGTGGGAAGCTGCCTTCTGCCTTGCTGTACTAGTGGTCTGTCAAGACTAAAAATTAGGGTAAGTGCTTTGCAAAAGTCCTTTGATCTTCAGAGAGGTTGTTTCAACACATCAGGACTTACCATCCCCTCCCACGGAGGGGTGCCCGGAGGGCGGGGTGGGTTCTTCGGGCTTGCTTGACCCACCCCTACCCCTCCAAAGGAGGGGATTTCGGACCTTGATGCCAACAAATCTCTACATCTGTAACTCTAAATTCAAGACTTGACGCTGCCCTAGGACCCCTCAAGCTGAGGAAGCTGATCAAGCAGGGAAGTCGGCTGCTATGATTTGAACATAGTCTTTAACCATTGTGTATGAGTGCTGTGGATATTGCGCTACAAGACCAGCCAAATGTGCGGGTTGGCCTAGGACGAATTTTGGTTGTTGAAGACGAAGAATTAATTCGAGAAACGGTTTCTCTCGGGTTGGCCGAAGAGGGGTTCGACATCCTGATTGCCGAAGATGGACTCTCAGCCTTAGATATGCTGGGAGGGACCGCTGCGTCTAGTCGCCAGAAGCGCTTACCCATTGACTTGGTCATCCTAGACTTGATGCTGCCTGGGATGAATGGTCTAGACCTCTGTCGATTACTACGCCATCAAGGCATCGACGTCCCCATTTTAATTTTGAGTGCTAAGGGCACTGAAACCGATCGGGTTGTTGGTCTAGAAATTGGGGCCGACGATTATCTGACTAAACCGTTTGGTATGCGTGAGTTGGTGGCCCGATGTCGGGCCTTACTGCGACGACAGCAGAGCAAAACCAACCTCAAACAGGAACAGGCACTCACCTTTGAAGACATCACCTTACACCCCCAGGAATGTCGAGTTTTTCTGAAAGGGGCTGAGGTCAACCTGTCTCCTAAGGAGTTCCGGATCTTGGAACTGTTTATGAGTCAGCCGCGCCGGGTCTGGTCACGGGATCAAATTATTGATCAAGTATGGGGCCACGACTTTATGGGTGACAACAAAACAGTGGATGTCCATATTCGTTGGATTCGGGAAAAGCTAGAAGCCGATCCTAGTCAGCCAACTTACCTGAAAACGGTGCGAGGGTTTGGCTATCGCTTAGGGTAAGTGAGCATAGCACAGCAAAGCTTGGTTTGTGGGCAAAAATAGGAAAAGACATCAAAGTTAAACACTATGGTGTCGCCCACTCCTATCAGGTTTAACTTCAGCAACAAATAATAGTGGCGACTTGATTCTTCCCTTACCCTATAAGGTAGGAGTCGTTGGATAACTAGACTCTTGGCAAGTGTGCTTGGAGAGATAGGTAAGAGACATAGAGCATCTTGGTCGTGTGTTTTGAGTGTAAGTTCCAATCAACCTCCTCTGGAACTAGAACAGAGCGAGGGGTCGGGGCTAGACTAGGTACATAATTATGCCGTTGACAATTTTGATTGCAGAAGACGATGAAGGTACTCGTCTTTCAATCTGTGATTATCTTGAACTGGAGGGCTATTCGGTTGTTATGGCAACCGATGGCAAGATGGCCTTGCAGCAAGTTTTCGATTATCAACCTCAGTTGGTGATTACTGACGTGGGTATGCCCCAATTGGACGGGTACGCCCTAGTACAGGGAGTCCGTCAGCATCCAGCCTTTCGGCTAATGCCAGTGATTTTCTTAACGGCCCACAACCAAATGCAGGACCGTATTAAGGGGTATCAGATGGGCTGCGACGCCTACTTACCAAAGCCCTTCGAGCTGCAAGAGTTGGGGGCTGTGGTGCGGAATTTGCTGGAGCGATCGCAGTTAATGCAGTCTACTTGGATCCAGCAGGTAGCTCTAAATACAGCCCAGCAGCGAGCCCTAGAGCTAGAATCTGGTGGTCCCAGTCAGCCCCCTCCTAGCCCCATCGTTCCCCTCGTCGATCTGTCCTCTGACCTGACCTCCCGCGAACAGGATGTGCTGGCCCTATTGTCCGATGGCTTGTCTAATGCCCAAATCGGCGATCGCTTATTTCTCAGCCCTAGAACGGTAGAGAAATACGTCAGCAGCTTACTGCGCAAAACAGACACCAGTAATCGCTCAGAACTACTGCGATTCGCCATTAGTCACCACTGGGTGAGCTAGGGTCGCTCTACGATCAGGCTCAACTCGGGTTCTGGCGTTTCCCCAGTCAGAGCGTCATGTCTAAAGCATCGGTACAGTATTGCAAGATCCCAGGGTTCTTGGGCTGATTGGCAACGATTTTTGGGCATCCAGGGACAGAACCCTCCTAAGAAACACGGCTCCGATCGTAGGGTGGGCTCTGCCCACCAACCCCAGGAACCGCCGTCACCAGGTTTCTTCCTGCTCTATCGAAGGGCACCGCCGTTAGTCAACTGCTGGGATCTGAACCGGCGTTCTAGTGGGCTGTCAAAGTGTGGCCATATACCGCCAGGGGGCTATGGCAAAGCCGTGACTTCGCAAGAGACATTCTCCACGAGTAGCAGTCTCTCCTAGACTGTATACAATGGACTGTATACAGTGCCGTAGGCACTATGATGATTAATTAAGATTTGCTTAATTAAACTAAGTCCAGATCGAGCTTTGGATTTGTCCCGCAGGCAGAGTCCTAGGTCTGGACTTAGATTTGGTTTGATTTCCACCTCACCCCCGATAGAATCCTATGACTTTGCTGCAAACTCTGAGCATCAATGGTAAGCGTCTGAACCAAAGCCTAGATGACTTGGCTCAAATCGGTCAGCTCGACAATGGCGGTATTTGTCGCCTTGCCTTTAGTTCCCAAGACTTGCAAGGGCGAGAACTGGTCCGTCGCTGGATGCTGGAAGCGGGTCTTGAGGTAAGATTCGACGCCGCTGGCAACATGATTGGGCGACGTCAGGGTAAAACTCATGGTCCCGCCCTAGCCACCGGGTCACACATTGATACAGTTCCCTGCGGCGGCAAATTTGACGGCACCCTAGGGGTGCTAGCAGGGCTAGAAATTGCTCGCACCTTGCAAGAAAACAACGTCGAGCTAGACCATCCCTACGAGGTGATTGTCTTTGCCGACGAAGAAGACACCATGATTGGTAGCCGTGCCATGGCTGGCACCGCCTCCCTGGACGCCGCTGACTACCATCGCAAGGATGGTCGCCCCATTGATCAGTGCGTGAACCAGGCTGGGGGGAATTGGGCTCAGTTATTTAAGGCTCGCCGCACCCGCCAAGATATCTGTGCCTTTATAGAACTCCATGTGGAGCAAGGGGGAGTACTGGAAATGGCTCAGACCCAAATTGGTGTCGTTCAAGGGGTGGTAGGCTTGCAGCGCTACCAAATCCACATCACTGGCCGTCCTAACCATGCTGGCACCACGCCGATGGATCAACGGCAAGATGCCCTGGTGGCCGCAGCCCAGGTGGTACTCGCTGTGAATCGATTGGCGACCAACCCGCCTGGGGCGCGGGTGGCCACTGTCGGTGCTTTGCAGGTGTGGCCCAACGCCGCCAATATTGTGCCGGGTAAGGTGCAGGCGAGCCTGGATGTCCGGGATTTAAGCCAGGTGGTGATTGATACCCTGGTCAGCGACCTGCGTGCCGAACTTGATGCGATCGCCCGAGCCACCCACACCACAATCGAAGTAGTCCCTCAGCTGAATGTGGCCCCCAGT
The DNA here is from genome assembly GCF_012911975.1 of Nodosilinea sp. P-1105. GTDB lineage: Bacteria > Cyanobacteriota > Cyanobacteriia > Phormidesmidales > Phormidesmidaceae > Nodosilinea. Next base: position 6,820 of record NZ_SMDQ01000067.1, read on the forward strand.
CCAGCGGCAGACCATATTCAAGAGATTGTGGCGGAAGCCAGCCGCAGCCTGGGGTTAAGTCATAGGCCTATGCCTAGTCGAGCTGGCCATGATGCCTTAGAAATGGGGCGCTTTACCGATATGGGTATGATTTTCGTGCCGAGTGAAGGCGGATTTAGCCATTCGGAAGTGGAATACACCACCCCCGAAGAATGCACCCAAGGGGCTAATGTGCTGCTAGAAACCCTACTGCGACTAGATCGCTACTACCGATAGGGGCTAGGACCAAGCCTAGGGAATAGGGCTGTAGGAGTGAGTGGGGAGATAGGGAGTGATGGAGTAAGGGCAGACTGATGGGCCTGCCCTGGCGGGTAACTAAGAGGGCGCTATAGCCTCATGCCGCCATCTGGCCCCTTTGCTGTGATCGAAATCACACTCACCACGGCCTAAGCTCACTAAAGCCTTAGGCCAAGGGTCACCACCCTGAGTTAACCATCACGGGATAGTAATGGGGTCGAATCAACCCTCCTGCCATGGCTGACCTGCTTTTACTCCCGACCCCATCTGCCTGCCCATGCCCCCTTCCCCCTTGGCAGCAGCGTTGCCTAACTCACCTAGCCCATATAGCTACTGCTGCAGGGGCCGTTCTGGGTTTATGGGCCACCGCCCAGGGGGCTGTTGGCAGTTCACCGTTCCTGCCCGATGGCACCTATCTCTATGGTGAATCGCCCGTAGCCAATACCATTGGTATCACTTACCTCGTATTTGAAGTGCAAAATAGCAGACTGACTGGCGGTCTCTATCAACCTTCTTCTTCCTTTGACTGCGTTCGCGGGACGGTCGATCATCAAGCCCTGAACTTGACGGTGGTTGATGCCTATGACCAGAGCGAGTGGCCGCATCAGGTGGCGTTGAACCGGAATAGCACAGCCCTGGCCACGACCTCAGGGGGGGCAGTGCAAACCCAAGTCCAGGGGATGTATCGACTGCCACAATTATCTCCCCTGGATCATCACATTTTGGCCACCTGTACCCAGTAGGTTGGGTGATTTTTGTCTTGTCACGGTAATTCATGTGCCAAGTACGGGCTCCTGAGCGATGATAGAACCAGAGTATGCAGGAGAGCGGTGATGAATCGCTATGTGATCGGCGGGATTTTGGCCACCCTAGTTATGGCCATTGCCTCTGGGCTGGGGCCGATCGGCTTTGGCGAGGCCAATGATCGGAGTCCGAGGGCGTCTACCCCTGAACAGGAGGCCCTCGGCACTCGGCCTATCGAACGGGCTGGGCAAATTGTGCAACGTCAAAGTCAGGCGAATAATGCGGCTGTGCCCATAACCCCAGACAGTGCCTTGACAGATCCGCAGGACATTTTTTCAGATCTGGCAGAGCCGACCATTAGCCCAGCCCCCAATAATGTGATTCCTCAAACGGGGGCTGACACGACAGCCTCTGGGTTTGGTGATATTTCCCCGGTTCAGCCTGACTTGGTACGGCCTGGGGTAACAGCCCCTTCAGACGATAGCGACTTAGACGCCATTCCAGCCCTATGGTAAGTGGCCTAAAATAACACTGGGGTAGTAATTGGGGTAGTGGCTAGGGCTCAGGTAGGTGCCCTGCGGCTATGACGTTTCTGCTAGCCCGTGGACAGTAGCCAATGAGCGTGATTGAATGACACAGCAGGGGACTGATGTCCTGATCGTAGGGGGTGGGATTATTGGGCTGGCGATCGCCCTAGAACTCCGCCAACAGGGGGCCACGGTAACCATCCTCAGTAAAGATTTCGCCGCTGCTGCTAGTCATGCGGCGGCGGGCATGCTGGCTCCCCGGGCGGAGGGGCTATCCCCTGGCCCCATGTTGGATTTGTGCCTGGCCAGCTTAGCCCTATATCCTGACTGGGTGGCCAAGCTAGAAGCGCTGACCGGGCAATCAGTGGGCTACTGGCCCTGTGGCATTTTGGCCCCCCGGCAGCATCCCCCGGCCGATTGGTCAACCGCCAGTGGCCAATGGCTAAACGCTGAAACCTTAGGGTGGTACCAGCCTGGGTTAGGCGATCACGTCGTTGGCGCTGACTGGTATCCAGAGGAAGGTCAAGTCAATAATCAAGCGCTAGTGCAAGCCTTACGTAGTGCCGTGACGGATCTTGGCGTCACCCTATACGAAGGGGTAGGGGCTACCGCAATACGCCAACACCAGGGGCGGATTGAGCGGGTGTGCACAGCCCAAGCCGGTGACTTTGCAGCTGACCATGTGGTTTTGGCGACTGGTGCTTGGAGCCACGACCTGCTGCCGTTGCCAGTGTTTCCCACGAAAGGGGAGATGGCCAGCCTGCGGGTGCCCCCAGGCTATGGCACACTCCAACCCCTGCAACGGGTAATCTTTGGGGCAGATACCTACATTGTGCCGCGCCAGGATGGACGGATTATCTTGGGTGCCACCAGTCAGAATGTGGGCTTTACCCCTGGCAATACCGCCAGAGGTGTGCATCACCTGCTGGCTCGGGCGACAGCCCTGTTGCCGCTATTGGCCGATTTTTGCTTGGAGCAAACCTGGTGGGGCTACCGCCCTGCTACCCCCGACCAATGGCCCATTTTGGGGCCTGGCCCGGCCCGTAACCTGACGCTGGCCACTGGCCACTACCGCAATGGCATCTTGCTCACTCCCATGACGGCTCGGTTAATTGCGCAGTCGGTTCTCCATGGCCCAGATCAACAACTGGCTCCCTTCTCTTGGCAACGGTTCCACCATCCGCCCACCGCTGCCCCGGTACCGCCAACGGCTTATCCCACTGTTCCTTCACTGACCACACCCCCTATGACCTTGACTCACTCTACTGCGATCGCAGCTGCCAATGCCGACGCCACCCGTGTTGATCCAGGACTGACCATTGCTGGCCGAGGGTTTAAGTCGCGATTGATGACCGGGACTGGCAAGTACAGCAATTTTGAGATCATGCGCGAGAGTATTGCCGCCAGTGGCTGTGAGATTGTGACGGTGGCTGTACGCCGGGTGCAGACTGCCGCTCCGGGCCATGAGGGGCTGGCCGAAGCCTTAGACTGGTCACAGCTGTGGATGTTACCTAACACAGCGGGGTGTAAAACGGCGGGCGAAGCGATTCGGGTCGCCCGTCTGGGGCGAGAAATGGCTAAGTTGCTAGGTCAAGAAGACAATAACTTCGTCAAACTTGAGGTGATCCCGGATACGAAGTACCTGCTGCCCGACCCCATTGGCACCCTGGAAGCGGCAGAGCAATTGGTCAAAGAAGGGTTTGTAGTGCTGCCTTACATCAACGCTGACCCCTTACTGGCCAAGCGGCTGGAAGAAGTAGGCTGTGCCACGGTAATGCCCTTGGGGTCGCCCATTGGTTCCGGGCAGGGGATTCGCAACAGCGCCAATATTCAAATCATCATTGAAAATGCCTCCGTGCCAGTGGTGGTGGATGCCGGTATTGGCACTCCCAGCGAAGCTGCTGCTGCCATGGAAATGGGGGCAGACGCCCTGCTGATCAATACCGCGATCGCCAAAGCGGCCGATCCGATCGCCATGGGGCGGGCGATGGGGTTAGCGACAACCGCTGGGCGGTTGGCCTACCGAGCTGGGCGAATTCCAGTGCAGGGGGTAGCCAGTGCGAGTTCCCCGTTAACCGGCCGAGTGACGGAATCCAGCAGCTAAAGCATGGGCTTTAATCCAAAATCTTGACCCGCCCGGTTTGGATGGCATCGAAGAGACGGTTAATTTGTCGCCGCTCCTGTTCGTCTACCACGCCATCGGCCAAGACCAGGGCTGATAGCGCTCGGTACTGCGCTTGGGAAATGCAGCGGTCTCGAATACAGCAATCCACCATTTGGGTGAGCGGACAGTCAGACGGAGGTGGGGGCAGCATAGGGTTAATCGTGCAGATAGGCCACCAGTGCCTGAAGCTTATCCCAGGCGGCACCGCTAGCTAAAATCTCTTGGGCCAGGGTAATCCCTTGGGTCACGGCAGCGTCTAGGGTAGGACCGTTGACCTTCTGGCCCACCTTTAAAGCCAGGGCCGCATTCAGAGCCACCACATCCCGTTGGGCCTGGGTGCCTTTCCCCTGAAGGACAGCGGTCAAAATGGAGGTGTTTTCGTCAATGTCGCCGCCGCGCAGGGCACTCAGGGGAGCCGAAACCAAGCCTAAAGCCTGGGGATCTAAGGCCATGCTGCTGACCTGGCCCGCCTCTACCATCGATAGATCGGTTTTATCCCCCAACCCAGCTTCGTCCAGTTTTTCGCGCCCATGGAGCACAATCGCCTGGGGAATACCCAACTGATTTAAGGCCCCAGCCATAGCTGGAATGACCGCCGGATCATACACCCCAATCACCTGGCCGGTGGGCTGCAAAGGATTGACCAACGGGCCTAGCAGATTAAACACTGTGCGCACCTTCAGGGTGCTGCGCAGCGGCCCTACGGCTTTCATGGCCGGGTGCCACCCCCGGGCAAACAAGAAGGTAATGCCCACATCATCTAAGGCCGATGTCACCTGGGCCGGGTCGGCCCCTAGATTGACCCCCAGGGCTTCGAGCACATCCGCCGATCCGACCTTGCTGGAGGCAGAGCGGTTACCATGCTTGGCGACCCGAATGCCTGCCGCTGCCGCCACAAAGGCTACAGCAGTAGAGATATTGAACGTTTGGGCCCCGTCGCCACCTGTGCCACAGGTGTCGATACAGGGGGTACTATGGCTGATTTTGCTGGCTCCACCGAGGGATTGCCCCTGGAGGACCCGAGCCATACCGGCCAACTCATCTGCGGATACCCCTTTAGATTGAATAGCGGCCAGCAAAGCCCCTGATACAACGTCAGGAATACGCTCACTCAGCCACCCGTGCATCAGCGCTTCAGCCTGGTCTTGGTTTAAAGACTCGTGGGCAATCAAACGCTGGAGGAGAGCAGACCAGTCTTGGGTATCAGGGGCAGCCATAGGTTGAGTCACAGTTTCCACAGGGAGCAATTTCAAGGGTTATCCATCAATCTATCAGACCTTTTGCCCCAGATCGGGATGGCCGACGCTGCCATCCAGCCCAGCGGGGGCAGACAGTGCCTTCCTTTTTTTGTTACAACCAAAAAGTAAGTAACTATACTCATATTTCTCACCAAAGGCCCACCAAAGGCCTGGATCGTCTCATTCCCAGAGAGGTCAAGCCTGATACCAGACCGTAACATCCGGAACATTGAAAGAACCCCACCATGCACATAAGTTTTACGAATGGTCAAATCCTAAACATTTTGTAATTTTTTGTTACATTGAGATTGTGAAGGCAATTGTTTATTAATTTTTTGGAGGTCCTATGACCTACGCACTTACCACTCCTCAGACCGTATCCACTGGGCTAGTGTCTCCGGTTGCTGATGCGATCGCAGCCTTCCAGGGTTTGACCACCGACGAGCAGCTGGGTCTGCTCTGGGTGATTTACGAAAATATGGGTCGCTCGATTACCCCTGCTGCACCTGGGGCTGCTCGCCTACAATTTGCTGAAGGGCTGCTGACCCAGGTTAAAGCGATGGAACCGCAAGATCAGCTACAGTTCATGCGCGACCTGGCTGAAAAGAAAAACACTCCCCTAACTCGCTCCTATGGGGTGTTGACCAACAATACTAAGCTGGCCTTCTGGTACCAGTTGGCTGAAGCCATGCAGGCTGGCACGGTGATTCCTGTGCCCCGCTATTACAAGCTGAGCGATGCCGGTCAACGGGTGTTCGGGCAAATTTCTACGCTCGACTTCAACCAGCAGATTACTGTGCTGCGGCAAACCGTAGTGTCTATGGGTGTCGATCCCTTAGCCTAGAAACATGTCTAGGGAATCTACTTCCCTAGTTTTAGGCACCTAGTGTGGCTATGAAATGGGCAGCGTCAAGTCGCGTTCTACGGTATGCCAGCGCCTAGATGTTGGCTTGCCTGCCCATGACCAATTTGGAGACGATAGTTGGACATTAAAATGCCCCTTGCAGCTAATCATCTGCTTGCTGACCTCAGTCATGCCACAGCAGAGCGCTACTTTGACCGCTTCAACGCCCAAGACTTTAATGCTGTTGCGGCTTTGTTCAGTGAGCAAGGAGTTCTAATTCCCCCCTTTGAAGCGGGAATTGTTGGCCCTGAGGCGATCGCTCAGTATCTGAAAGCAGAAGCGACGGGGATGCAAGCTGTGCCTGTAAGTAGTGAAGCATCCCCTTGTGACCAGGGTGGACAGCAACTGGTGACCCAAGGGCGAGTCAAGACCCCTTTATTTACAGTCAATGTGCGCTGGACCTTTGCTATGTCAGCCGCTGGCACCATCGACAGAGCTGAAATCAAGCTGTTGGCGTCGCTGCAAGAGTTGCTGCAATTTAACCGGGGGTAGTGCTTAAGCCGCCTTCATGGCTGCAGGTTGGCCCCAAGCCAAACTCAACAGGGAGCGACCCAGGCTCAGGTGCTGGGGGGCACACTGCCAGTCGGGGTGGGCCGTCATCAGCAATGATTCCATAGATTCGCGATCGAACAGATGCCAAACTGGCGCTACAGCAGAGGAATCAGCGATCGCATAGCAATTTTCAGCCACGCAGTGGATTGTCATCCCTTCCCCAAGTTCTGTGGGTAGGGTCAATTCTTCACCGATGGTTAGGCGTCGGAAGTTACGGATTGACTGCCGAAATGCCTCAAAATCTTTGGCATGCAACCCAGGCAGTACCCCGACACGACGTTGATCCCCGTTTACATAGATCCAGTAGCGGCGAAGTGGGTCTATCCCCTTCAGCCAGGGAGATTCATCATCTAGGCGATAACGCGGTGCTAGAGAGAATTCTGAAAACATTGCTGTAAAAAAATGGTTTTTACTATTTACCTAGAATCACGCAGGTAGTCTGGATCACACAATTCAGTGCAACAAAAGTATAGATAAAGTGATGAATAGGTTAACTTTTATTAATAGCAAACGGAGAATAATCTGAGTATCACCCTCAGTCAAAGCTTGGCCGATGCCATTCAGATGATTTGTTGAGAAGGTTATCATTACCCACTGGACTGGGCCATGGGGGAACGTATGATTGAAAACATACGAAATTTCATGACCCAACAGCACTCAGGCCAGGGAGGACATTATGGCTATTCGCACCTCATCCGCAGAGTGGAAAGGAACGCTCCAAGACGGGGGCGGTACGATGAAACTCGGCAGTGGTGGCTACGAAGGCCCCTTTACCTTTAAGTCGCGCTTCGAATCAGGCTCCGGTACCAATCCCGAAGAATTAATCGGGGCCGCCCATGCGGGCTGTTTTTCCATGTTTCTATCGGCACTACTCACCGAGGCCGGCTTTACCCCCACCCGGGTAGCAACCACGGCGAAAGTGCATTTGGGCGAGGGGCCGACCATTACACTGATTGAGCTAAACACCCAGGCTGAAGTGCCGGGCCTAGCAGAGGCTGAATTTAAGCAGCATGCCGAGGCGGCTAAACAGGATTGCCCAGTATCCAAGGCGTTAGCAGGCCCCGACATTAAATTAGAGGCCACCCTGGTCGAATGAACCTGGCCAGCAAGGCTACAAGTCCAGCCGTGATTGACCGCCCCCCTTAGCCCTTACCCCAAACCCCTCGCCCAAAGCTGGGCGAGGGGCTTTGAATCTGTAGGCCTTGTAGTCTCAACCTGGAGAATCGGTATTAGGCCAGGTCAAAGCGATCCAGGTTCATCACTTTGTCCCAGGCGGCGACAAAGTCACGCACAAACTTGGGTTGTGCGTCGTTACATCCGTAGACTTCCGCCAGGGCTCGCAGTTGAGAGTTCGATCCAAAGATCAGATCGACCCGGGTGCCCGTCCACTTCAGGTCGCCGGTTTTGCGGTCACGGCCCTCAAACTCATCCTTGGCATCGGAGGTCGCCTTCCAGGCTGTATTAAAGTCCAGCAGATTGACGAAGAAGTCATTGGTCAGGGTCTCGGGGCGCTGGGTGAAGACACCGTGCTGGGTGCCACCAAAGTTGGTATTCAGTACCCGCATGCCACCGATCAGCACTGTCATTTCAGGGGCACTTAGGGTGAGCAATTGGGCCCGATCCACCAGCAACTCTTCCGCCGATAAGCTGTGATTACCCGTTTTGAGGTAATTGCGGAACCCGTCGGCTTTGGGTTCTAGAGGCGCGAACGATTCCACGTCGGTTTGCTCCTGGGTGGCATCGGTGCGCCCTGGTTGGAAGGGCACTGTAACGTCATAGCCAGCATGCTTGGCCGCTTGTTCTACCCCAGCGCAGCCGCCCAGCACAATCAGATCTGCCAGGGAAACCTGTTTCCCGCCCGACTGAGATTGGTTGAGGGCCTTCTGAATGCCACCCAAAATGCCGCCCGACTGGGATTTGTTGAACTCTTGCTGGATACCCTCCAGGGTTTTCAGCACGGTTGCCAGTTGAGCGGGTTGATTCACCTCCCAATCTTTTTGGGGGGCCAGACGAATGCGCGCCCCATTGGCCCCCCCGCGCATATCAGAGCCCCGGAAAGTGGAGGCCGACGCCCAGGCTGTGGAGACCAGTTGAGATACCGACAAGCCTGAGGCCAGAATTTTGGCCTTCAGGTCCGTAATATCCTGCTCGTCAATCAGGGCGTGGGTGACCGGGGGCACTGGATCTTGCCACAGAAAGTCCTCTTCGGGTACTTCTGGGCCTAGGTAACGATCGCGGGGGCCCATGTCGCGATGGGTCAGCTTGAACCAGGCTTTAGCAAACGCCAGGTCCAGTTCCTCAGGGTGTTCCATAAACCGGCGGGCAATGGGCTCATAGATCGGGTCCATCTTCATGGCCATGTCCGCTGTGGTCATCATCGGTGCATGGCGCTTGGAGGGATCGTGGGCATCGGGTACAGTGTCTGCACCGGCTCCGTCCTTGGGTTGCCACTGATAGGCCCCCGCTGGGCTTTTCACCACCTCCCACTCATAGCCAAACAGGTTTTCCAGGTAGTTGTTGTCCCATTTCACCGGATTGGTGGTCCAGGCTCCTTCGATGCCGCTGGTGGTGGTATGGGCACCGATACCAGTCCCGAAGCTGTTACGCCAGCCCAGGCCCTGGTCTTCGATGCTGGCCCCCTCGGGTTCAGGACCGACCAGGGCAGCATCCCCCGCCCCATGGCATTTGCCGAAGGTGTGGCCACCGATGGTGAGAGCCACGGTCTCCTCGTCATTCATCGCCATGCGGCCAAAAGTTTCGCGAATATCCTGGCCCGCCCCAACCGGATCAGGATTGCCATTAGGGCCTTCTGGATTCACATAGATCAGCCCCATTTGGACCGCAGCCAGGGGGTTTTCCAGCTCGCGATCGCCGGTATAACGCTTATCCCCCAGCCATTCGCCCTCAGAGCCCCAGTAAATATCTTCTTCTGGCTCCCAAATGTCGGCGCGTCCACCAGCAAAGCCTAAGGTTTTGAACCCCATAGACTCCAGAGCGCAGTTACCTGCCAGGATCATGAGATCGGCCCAGGAGATTTTTTCACCATACTTCTGTTTGATCGGCCACAGCAGCAGGCGGGCTTTATCAAGGTTGGCGTTATCGGGCCAGCTGTTGATCGGTGCAAATCGCTGGTTGCCAGTGCCGCCGCCACCCCGCCCATCACCAATGCGGTAGGTGCCAGCACTGTGCCAGGCCATGCGGATGAACAGCGGCCCATAGTGGCCATAGTCAGCGGGCCACCAGTCCTGGGAGGTGGTCATCAGCTCGAACAGGTCTGCCTTCAAGGCCGCAAAGTCGAGGCTCTTAAACGCCTCAGCATAGTTAAACGACTCCCCCATGGGATTGGCCCGGGGTGAATGTTGGTGGAGAATATCCAGATTTAATTGATTCGGCCACCAATCTCGGTTAGACGTGCCATGGCCAGCCGCAGCTCTTTGGATTCCGCCCATAAAGGGGCATTTGCTTTCGCCGCTCATAGTCTCTCCTATCGAGTGTCGCAATATGGGTTTCTGGTTGTAGGGCTTTTTCTTGTTGTTGTACTAGAAGTACTGTTGATAAATAACATTTTGACAATTATTGACCCAAGTAATGAAGCATGAAGCGATAAGGCCAATAATCGATGAGAAATGTATAAGCAATTTCACAATTCGACAATCAATTTTATAGTTTGACAAACCTCATATCCCAAGTTCAGCTCGGAGGCTGGAGTTTTCTTCCCACAGACAGAACTTCAGGTCTGGGCTGGGATTTGGTTTAGAGGGGATTGAGTGAGGTGGGGGAGTGGGGGAGACCTGGGTGTCTGCCCTGGCGGGCAACTTATGGGGCTAGACCGCCTGGGGTGGGGGGCTGCGATCGCTGCCACTGGTCAATCACCGCCGGAATGCTCTGGTGGGGGCCGAGGGGGCCAAAGGTCTCCGCTAGCCCGGCCTGGCGCAGCAGATCGCGCACCTGGCCATCGGCGTGGGCCAGGGTCAGGGTGGTGCCCCGGTTCCCCAGGTCGTCGTGCAGTTCCTTCAGCATGTCGGCGGCGGCCAGGTCGATGCGGGGCGACGAGGCCAGGTCAAACACCAGCAGCCCCGGCGGCGGGGTCTGGTTGTCCACCAGGCGCAGCACTTCAGCCTCAATGGTGGGAGCGTTGGCGTAGAACAGTCCGGCGTCGACGCGGTACACCAGCACCCCAGGAATCTGTTCGTTTTCGGGGTGGCGGGCTACATCGCTGAAGACGTCGGAGCCAGGGATTTTGCCGAGCACGGCGGTGTGGGGGTAGGTGGCGCGGGCCACCAGCACCAGCAGTGACAGCACCACCCCCAGCAGTACCCCCTCCAACATGCCAAACAGCAGCACCCCAAACAGCGCCACCATGGCAATCCGAAACTCAGACCGACTGGCCCCAAACAGCCGCCGCAGCTCCTTGGCGTCAAACAGCCCCTTCACCGCCACCAGCACCACCGCCCCCAAAATCGGCTCGGGCAGGTTGGTAAACAGCCCGGTTAAAAACAGCAGCACCAACACCAAAATCAGCGACGACATCGCCCCCGCCAGGGGAGTTTGGGCACCGCTGTTGTCGTTTACCGCCGATCGCGACATGCTGCCCCCCACCGCAAAGGCCGACCCCAACCCGCAGAGCAGGTTGGTCGCCCCCAGGGCCAGCAGTTCCTGGTTGGCGTCGATGGGGTAGCTGTGCCGTTTGGCAAAGGTGCGCACCATGCCCATGCCCTCGACGTAGGCCAGCAAAAACACCGCCAGCGCCCCCGGCAACAGCGCCGAGACATCGGCCAGGCTGACGCTGGGCAGGGCAAACTGGGGCAGGCCCCGGGGAATTTCGCCCGTGATTTCAATGCCCAGATCGCCCAGCCCGGTAAAGCTGATCAGGGCGATGGACAGCAGCACCACTAGCAGCGCCGCCGGCAGTTTGGGCAACCACTCCTCCGCCAGCAACAGCACCGCCACCCCAGCCAGGCCCAGCAGCAGGGAGGGCAGGTGGGTTTCCCCCAGGCGGGCGGACAGGTAGGCGATGCGCTCAAAAAATTCGCCTCTGGCCCCGTGGATGCCCAGTAGCTTGCCCAACTGGGTGGAGGCGATGTAGATCGCGGCTCCGGCGGAAAACCCGGTCAGCACCGACTCGGAAATGAAGTTCACCAGAAAGCCCAGGCGAAACACCCAGGCGGCGATCGCAATCGCCCCCACCAGCAGCGCCATCAGCGCCGCCAGGGCCGCGTAGCGGGCGGGGTCGGTCTCGCCGGTAAGCCCTGCCAGCCCCGCCGCCACCAGAATAGACAGGGCCGAGGTGGGGCCCACAGCCAGCTGGCGCGAGGTGCCAAACAGGGCGTAGGCCAGCGGGGCCAGCAGCCCGGCGTAGAGGCCCACCTGGGGCGGCAGCCCGGCCAGGGTGGCGTAGGCCATTCCCTCCGGAATGGCAAAGGCGGAGAGGGTCACCGCCGCCAGCAGCTCTGGCCCCAGCCAGCTCGGGTTGTAGGCGGGCAGCCATTGGGCGATGGGCAGCACATGCCGCAGCCCTCGGGGAGTATAGGTCTGGGGGGTTTGGGTTAAATTTGCCATCTAAAATACCTGTTGCCAATCATGTTGGACACCCACCACCGTCCAGCCCCGCTGCAGGGCCACGGCAAGCGCATTCTCGGCGATCGCCCTTATTCAGAGAGCGATCGCCGAGATGAACCGTTGCCTCAGGTGCTGACCAGTCCCGTCTCTAACCTCTCCATCACCTGATCGATGCTGAAGCTAGCCGCTTTCTGACGCGGTGGGTAAGCCTCAAACGTCTCTAAAAACTGAGCAACGTAGGCCTGGGCTGGAACTGCTACAAAGGTGTGCTCAAAGACCCAGTCATAGTAGGTATTGGATGTGATATCGGCACGCTCATAGGGGTCAGTCAACAAATTAAATAATTTAGGAGACCGCAGCAACACAAACGGTTCTGTCCAAATTTGCAGTGTTCCCGCTACCCGTTGTTCCGCAAATACAATCTTCCAGTTGCCATATCGCAGCCCAGTTAGGTCGCCATCATCTGAGAAATAGAAGAACTCTAAACGCGGACTCTGATCAGTTTTACCTGTCCAGTAGTCCAGCATGTTGTAGCCATCGAGGTGAACTTTGAAGTTTTTGTTGCCCACTTGGTGCCCGTCTAGCAGCTTTTGCTTAATATCGGGTTCTCCGGCGGCGGCTAGCAGGGTGGGCAACCAGTCGAGGTGACTGACAATGCCATTACACACTGAACCTGCCTCAATTTTGCCGGGCCAGCGCACCATTGCCGGAATACGGTAAGCTCCTTCCCAGTTAGAGTTTTTCTCATTGCGGAAGGGGGTCATGCCTGAGTCGGGCCAAGTGTTCATGTGAGGACCATTGTCGGTGCTGTACATGACGATCGTGTCGTCGCTCAGTCCCAGTTCATCCAGGTAATTCAGCAGTTCTCCCACAATGTTGTCATGGTCGATCATGGTGTCGTGGTATTCCGACTGCCAGCGTCCTGCCTGCCCCTTACTCTCTGGCTTACAGTGGGTGCGGTAGTGCATGTGGGTGGTATTGAACCAGATAAAAAATGGCTCATTCACATTGGTAGCATCGCCAATAAAGCGTTTGGTTTCAACCAACACCTCATCGTCGATCGTTTCCATCCGTTTTTTGGTCAACGGCCCTGTATCTTCAATCCGCTGCCCACCGTTACCATCTGCCCAGCAGTGCAGCACTCCGCGAGGTCCAAATCGCTCTTTAAATTTAGGAAATTCCTCTGGTGTGGGGTAGTCAGGATGCTCTGGTTCTTCTTCGGCGTTCAGGTGATAGAGATTGCCGAAGAACTCATCAAAACCATGTACGGTTGGCAGATGTTCGTCGCGATCGCCAAAGTGGTTTTTGCCAAACTGCCCGGTTCGATAGCCCAACGGCTTTAACAGCTCCGCAGTGCTTGGATCTTCCGCCCTTAAACCAATCGGTGCACCGGGCATCCCGACTTTGCTCAAACCTGTGCGGAACACGCTTTGCCCAGTAATAAAGGCAGCCCTCCCCGCCGTACAGCTTTGCTCACCGTAGTAGTGAATAAACCGCATTCCTTCCTTGGCAATGCGATCGATGTTGGGTGTGCGATAGCCCATCAGTCCATCGCTATAGCAGCTTAGATTGCTGATACCGATGTCGTCTCCCCAAATGATCAGGATATTAGGTTTACCATTCGGCATGATTTTAATCTCCTTAGTTAATTGATTTCAAAAGTTCCAATGGTTTCAAAGTCCCTAAAAGATCTGCCGCCAGTCGTGCTGCACACTCACCACCGTCCAACCCCGCTGGGGGGCCACGGCTAGGGCCTGCTCGGCCCCGGTCTGGTAGGCAATGTCGCGATCGCCGTCGTCGTGGTTAATTAGCAGGCCAAAGGCCGGGCGCGATGGGTGAAAGGCATAGTCGAGCATGGGGATGTCGCCGTTGGAGTTACCAGCGGCAAAGATGGGCCTGCGCCCCACCCGGCTCCAGATCCGCACGGGCTTCATCGGCCCGTCGTCGAAGACCTCTGGCTCGGCCAGGTAGACCAGCGACCCGCCCGGCCCGTCGGGCTGGTACCGGAGACCGCTGGAGCTGCCGATCACCCGCTCGTAGGGAATGCCGTAGAGGGCCTCGGTGACGGGGCGCATAAAGTCGCGGTTGCCCCCCGAGGCGATGTAGTTGGTAAAGCCGTGGGCCTCCAGGTAGCGCAGCAGCTCTACCATGGGAATGTAGGTGGTGGTGCGATAGGGGCGGTTGAGTTTGGGGTTGTGGGCGCTGTGCAGAAACTCCGCTGCCGCCCCCTGATAGGCCTCCACGGTCATGCCCGCAAAGGCCTGGAGGATGCCGCCGATCAGCACCTTCACGGCACTGTCGTCCCCCTGGTAGTGCTGGGTAATGGCGGCGTTCAGCCAGCCAAAGTCCTGCTCGTAGGCGGCCTTCCAGGGGTGGCGGTCGCGCAGGGAGGCATCCGCTGCGGCCATGGCCTGCATCTGCCTGAGAATGAAGTCCAGCTCAATCGGCAGGGGCTTTTCGCACCACAGGGTGCCGTCGTTATCGAAGGTGGCGATCCGCTCCGGGGGCGGCACAAACTCCGGGCTGCCCTCGGTGGTCACCCGCTGCACAAAGTCGACAATGGCCGCTTTGGCAGTGCCATCGTGCCAGGAAGAGAGGGGGGCGATCGCGCCCGCTATAGAATCTGAACTCATTGTTAGAAAACCCATAACAAGTCTGCAAAAATAACTACGGGCAATTCAGTCCCGATCGCAGCTGGGCCTGGGCCGCTTCCACCGCCAAAGCTTCGTCTGAAATAGAGATAACCGCCTCCTGCAACGTTGCATTGTTGGGAATATCCTCAATTGCTCTATCCAGGTTGTCGTTCGCCGCCTGCAAATCATCGAGCCTGGCGTCTTGAACATCCCTTGCCGATGCCTGAACCTCACTAAAGGCCGTCTTCACCTCCCTTTCTGCAGTTCTAAATTCCCCCATAGTGGAATTGGGATTGGTGCTTTTGAGGTTGGCCACCGATGAACCGAGCGTGGCCAAATTGGTACATAGCCGTGCCGTTTTCTCTTGCGTAGTCTCATTGGAACAGCTCACCACCAACAAAAGCGGCAAGACGATCAGAGTCAGATGAACTTTTCTCATTGAATCCTCCTTGCCCCCACAGGGTCTTGGGTAAAGGTGTCAACTGGCTTATGCGACAGTAGAAAGCTTTGGGCAGGCTAATCCTTCCGGCCACCGATGGTTACTCCCAGGGTTCGCCCGAGCAGCCGTAAGCTCAGGTACAGGCGCTGGCATCGACAGGCTAGACTATCCCCGCCGCTGGGCGATCGCATTGAAATGGACAGCGTTAAGATCGCAGTACGCAACGCCAGCGCAGCCCTGGATCAAGTCACCGCTGAGAGAATAGTGCCACGGGCAAAAAACGAGAGCCTGACGTTAAGCCCCTCGCCAGAGAAGTTAAGTAAAAGATAGGCGTCCGTAACTGGCCAGGACCTTTTGGTGTAAGCTTGTACTACAATCTGTGAGATGGACGAGAGGACCTCAATGGCTCAAGCGACCTGCTTAGAGATCTGTGCTGGTGCTGGCGGTCAAGCTTTAGGTCTAGAGCAGAGTGACTTTGAACCCCAAGCCTTGGTTGAAATTGATAGTGCTTGTTGTAGTACCCTCAGACTCAATCGACCTCACTGGAATGTTGTAGAAGGTGACTTAAGAGACTTTGACGGTAAATCCTTTACGGGCATTGATTTGCTGGCTGGTGTACCTTGTCCGCCATTTTCAAAAGCAGGCAAGCAACTAGGCAAAGCAGTGGAAACAGCGAGCTGATGACATTACATTGCTCCTACGATCGTAGGGGGGTCTAAGAAGCACGGTGGGCCTGATTTGGGACCTACTCGTGCCAAACGAGCCTGGGCAAGTTTGGGCGTAGATGGCATGGGCATTGCCAATGAACCGCCTGGACGAGATTTTTTCGGCATGCCCAGGTTGACCGTTGATATGGTTGCTAAAATTCAGGGCTTTCCTGATGATTGGCGTTTTGCTGGCAAAAAGACACCCGCATACCGACAGGTAGGCAATGCCTTTCCACCCCCTGTAGCGCACGCTGTCGCCCAAGAGATATTCAAATGCTTGACCCTAAAAAAAGATATTCGCAGCCCTCTCAGCCCTTTGCACCCTTGCCTATAATCAAGCTATCAAGTGGAGTATCCACCCATGCTGCCGATCGAACTCCAACACCTGCCCTCGACCGACGAACTGCCCTGTTCCGAGATGAGCAGGGCGATCGCCACCTGAGTGAAGCCGAAGTCGAACGACAACAGAAGGAACTGGCACTACAACGGCAAGAACAACTGGAGGCATTTTTGCGATCGCAAGGATTTGACCCTGAAAATTTACCCGACGAGTAGGCTATCGGGAATGGCGATCGCTAATTCTTATTCCGCCCGCTGCACCGCTGGGCTGGGCTGCTGGCGCTGGGCAACCTGAATCAACAAGCGCAATGCTTCATTTACTGCTGCATCATTATCTTTGGAGACAACTACAGAAGTCACAGAGGCATGAAAAGAAAATTTATCCGACGGATAGGTTATCAGGAATGGCATCCCGGTGCGGCGACTTGTTAGCCCTCAACAACAGCTTTACTTCTCAATGCGTTCAAGTTCTTCACGAACTACTTTTCGTAGGGTTTCCTCAAGGGGTTGACGAATGGCTTGAATATGTTGACGTAGGGCTTCATTAATCAAGGTTTGATAGTTTCCCCCGCCTGCACTATGAACCTGTTCGCGAAACCATGCCAGGATGTCATCATCAAGCCGGATCGTGATACGCGTTTTGCCTGATGGTGTCAGGTCAACCGCGCCTCGCTTTCCCTGACTGAAATCGTATTCGGCTTCCATAGCTATCCTTCCTCGTATTGTTGCCGCTCTTGCTTGCTTGCTTTGCGGGCTGAGATGACCCGAATCGCTTCGCCTCGCAGGGTATAGACCACTATCAGAACCCGACCGAACCCATCGAGTCCAATCGTGACAAACCGCTCTTCGTCAAATCGCTCGTCTGGAATGGTAAGGGCTAGGTCGTCAATGGTAAGGGCTAGGTCGTCAGAGAAAACGGACACAGCATCAGCAAAGTCAACGCCATGCTTACGCAGGTTAGCCGTGGCCTTGTCCCTATTCCACTGGTAGACCATTTCAATTATAGTATGTACACTCGTGCATACTACCAGGGACAGGCTCAACTGTAGCTTTATGGTTTCCTTTCACCATCTTCAGAAACCGGGCTTTATCTGGTTTACAGGTCAACGAAGCTTCAGCAAGAACAGACTAACTTTATGGATGCCTCAACCGGGGACTTGAGGGCTAAGGTTCCCAACCAGCGGCGGTAAATAATCCTTGACCCATCACCAGTCGCTTTCGCCCGTCCGCTGCGTTGGGGTTGTTATGCTGCATCGTTACCTATTAGCACTCAAAACTTTCTCAGCCGTTAGTTTTAACTCTGGGAAAGTTCGAGAAACGATAGTCTGACTCTCTCGGAGCTGCTGAATTTCATACTCTCCATCCACTAGTGTACAGATGGAAAGGGTCGGCTGTTTGGGTTTTCCAATGTGTCGAGTACCCCCCAATCCTGCGTAGTCAGCAATCCAATATTCTGGGATACCTAAAGCTGCGTAGTCTTCGACCTTGCGAGCATAATCATTCTGCCAGTTGCTACTCACAACTTCCGCCACAAATTTAATTGAGCTGCCTAGAGTTAGAATTGACTGGTCAGACCAAAGCGGTTCTTTAATCAATTCATCTCGATCGACAACTGCAACATCAGGTCGAAACGCTGTCATACCAGTATTAGAAGGGCGCAATAGTCCTCGCTGAAGTACAAACCAAGGTAAGCCTGCTCCCTCGATCTGGACACAGATTTTTGCGGTGATGAAGGCAGCAACTTCTTCATGCTGACCTGTTGGTTCCAAATCGAACACCTCTCCATCAATCAGCTCGTAGCGGTTATCACCACCATACTGGGCAAGGAACTCGTCAAAGCTGAGCGGCTTTTGTTGTATTAGCTGGTTGATCGCAAGAGCCATAGGTCAGCTTAGCCTAATCAATACCTTCAGTCTACCAGATTGAATTTTTGCTAGATGCACAGCGAATTAAGCCTTCCTTTGCCTTGCCTCACGATATTGACAGATCATCAGCTTTCGGCTGCACCTTCACTAAGGCTCTGCGGCATAACGATTAAGATGAGCCGCCGCAGATTGCTTTGATGCTTACAGATAACCTCTCGGCGGTCGGCTCCATCGATTTGTTATGCCGCGACCGCCCTCGACCCTCAACTCTCAAGTATCTCTGGATCTTCTCCGTTTAGTTGTTGTCTTTTTTACGCTAGACTGTTTTGTCAATTGTAAAAGTAAGTGGTGACAGCGAAACTTGGCTGTATAAGCTTTGCCTTCTGGAATAGTTCGATCGTGATCTGAAATTTTATGAGCACGTTCTGAAAAATCTGGATGATCAGATAAATTGCAAGATACTGCTGTCGAAATACTATTGAACGCTACTGTAGGTTCTCCTTCAAGGAGATAGCCAAGCATACCGCCCTCACTAGAAAACGGTGCATATCGAAATTTTAGAAAGTTTTCAGTAATCTCTTCAACATATGCTCTAACATCACTGATGCTGTCTGACTTTAAAATTTTGGCTTCAAGGGGATACTTACTGCTGCGATGCTCAAACCACACGAAGGTTAAATCAGGTTGTTTGGGTCTGGCTGGGGATGGTTGTCTTTCCTGTTCTTCAAACCTTTCATGTTGAATCATAAAAGGCTCATATCCTGACATGGCACGTCTAATATCCAACTCTAGATCTTGAGTAATCATTCTTTCAAGTTGATCATCAGCTTCAGACAAGTCAACTTTCGAGAGAACTTTTGTACAGTAGGAATCCCACCCTTGCCAGACATAGTTCCAAAGAACTTTAATCGCATCACTTCGCCAACTCGTGGCAAGTTCCACAAAATCTTGCGTTTCTGGCCATCTAGATTCTGGTATTGTTAACCTCCTTCTAACCATAAGTATTATTGGGCCACCGCCTCCAAATCTCTCTGGCCATCCATCCGTCCCAACATGATGTCTGCGGAAACCTCATCGGCATCTCGCAATGCCATAGAACGAGTCCAGTAGCGAATTTTATCGGGTTTGATCAAATACACTGTTGGCACTTGCTCACCACGCCATTCGGTAGAGGTATAAACCCTAGCCACACGTTGGTAAAAAATTCCTCCGTTATCAAAATCACCTTGCTCCACAAATAGATTATTCAATTGATTCAGGCGATCAAGCAAAACTTGAGAGTTGATAGCTTCAACCTTAATACCATCATGAATTGATTTGTTGAGATATATCGCAACTAATCGAATAGGCAGATAATTGCCAGTTGATTCCTGAAAAATAGTTACACAAATTCCTTTGTCTTGCCCAAAACCAGCCTTGATTACACGCATAAAGTATTCACAATATTGTTTAAGCTCTAACTCCTCTTCAGCCTCAAATAAATTTGAACTTATACGATGAGTTTTTTGTCTTCCAGGAGAAGATCTATCTCCTTTGAAGTCAAGCAAAGTGTAGTTAAAAATATCTTCGATTAAGACCTTTTCACTTTCTTTAAGTGAAAAAGCATCATAAATATGATGATCGACATCATCAAATGTTTCTAGGTTTTGAACTATTCTTTCACGATATTCTGGAATTGGAACTCTCAACAAATCTTCTACGTTTGGCTCAGGGCGATATGTAGAAAATCGCCCACTTGACAGCAGCAAATAATACACAGCAAGTTTACTTGTATAGCTCAGACATGCAGCTTCTAGAAACTGAGAATATTCTTGATCAGCATGTATAGTAATGTAGCTTTTGGAGCAAAGAATAGCCTCATTATTATTTGCTCTAACAATGGCAGCTTGGAATCTCTTATGTTCTTTTTGCCAACTTTGCTTCAGAATTAACTGTGGTAGTTCAAAAGCTGAAAAATCTGTTGATGCTCTTGAATCTGTCGCCGGATCATCGTTTATCGACAAAGTTTCCGAATTAAGAAATAGGAACGTATCCTCCGGAAAATCAGGGTCACTCAGAATTCTTTTCCCAAGAATCACATCCTGCATTTTCTTTCTATCGCCACGTATAATACCTTGACGTTTTGATACGACTCCAGACTTCTCCAAATTTTCCAAGCTAGAGGCACGGCTTAAATGTTTGACAAGATAAAAATCTCGCCTCCCTCCCCACATTAAAGCAGACCAAATAAAGTAGTTCTCTACAGCCTCGTCAGGATAAATTTCATTAATATCCTGCGGTTCTATGACAATACGATAATCATCTTCACTACTTTGATTTGGTTTGGGGCAGATATATGATAATGGTTCACCATTTGGAGGGGTATTGCAAATAGTGATTACGCAGGAGGGAGAAACAGCATCTTTAAATAAGCCAAACCGTAAAGCAGACAAGTTCAAAACTTCTTCAACTTTTGAACTTGAGAAAAGTTTTTGGCGAAATTCTTGAGCAGTACCAATTTGGTTAAAGATAATAACTCCAGCAGGTTGTATCATTGCAACCAAACCTAACGACTTAACTAAAGCAAGTGCTTTAGGTAAAAAAATAGGCCCAATATTCCCATAAGTAATACTATTACTCCATCCATAGGAATTCGCCCAAGATTTTGATAGTTGAGTAATTGTGTTTCTTCCCCAAGGAGCGTTACCCAAGATCAAGTCATAAGTTGCTAAGTCTTCATTGGTACGAAAACCTGGTATATCTTCTGCAAAAAAGTCAGAGTTAATCAATCTATGATTTCTTAATCTAGGAAAACGAACTTCATTTTCCCAATATTCTAAAGGATCAATACTATCTAACATAGTCAGATAGAGACTAAAAGAAGCTACTCTAACAGCTTCCTTATCAATATCGATGCCAAAAATATTATTTCCTAGCAAAGTTCTTAAAACATTCGCTGGAATTCTTTGCGCCTCATGAGCGACTTCCCACCGGTAAATTAATCTTTGAAAAGCTTTTACCAAGAAGATGCCAGAGCCACAGGCAGGATCAAGAACCTTTAGATCCCATTCTTCATCATTCCAAGGAAGAACTCCATCTAGAATAAAGTCAACAATATATTCTGGTGTATAGTGAACACCGTTTCCTGCCTTCTTGTTAACAAATTCTTCATAAATGCTACTAATGAAATCAAGAGGAATAACATCGAAAGAATAGTATGGCCAGAGAGATAACTGTCCACTCTGCATATCTAAATCGCCTCTTGCAAATTCTGCAAGTTTAACTAAATAGCGATTATCTTCTGTCCAAACCTTCTGAATTTCAGCTTGCCATTCGGCTTCGCGTTCCTCCTCAGTTTCTCCCTTCCCAGGAAATAGATCGCCGTTAAACTTATTGTTTAGCCAACGAAAGAGATTATAAGTATCGTCAAAATTTTCAAGAATTTCAGGTAACTCTCTGTACTCTTCAGACAAAATCCCTTGACTATGCAAATTTTGGAGAATTCTTTCATTTAGAGCGGAAGTACCATTAGAATCCTGCTTCTGAAATAGGAATTGGATAAAAATAATTCTTGCCAATAAGTCGTGAATGGTTTCATCATCCAAACCATCTTTCTGTAGCTGTTGGCGAACATCCTTAAGATTCTTCAATAGCAACTGGTCAGCTGCACCACTTCTTTTAAAGCGGTTTTCATTCTCTTGGAAAAACTGCCCAGAGACTAATTCAACCCATTGCAATGCATCTGCCGCTTGTTGAACAAGCTCAGTCTCAGTCGCTTCAAAGACTGTTTCGAGTTCCTCTTCCTCTTTAGGAGGCTCGCAGCACGACCAAACTCGAAGTAATTGAGGTTCGATTGTGATCAGAGATCGCGCACGGCTGAAACTCCATGCGAGCCTGTGAGCTTCCCTGATTACCGCTTGAGAAACAGGTCTACTAAACTGACAAACAATAGCTATGGGTGCTTCTGTTCCATCACCTTCTGGGTTAGCAGCTAGTACGCTAACTTCTAAACCTCTGGCATCATCTGGAAATTTCCGCTTAATTTTTTCGCCAATTTTCTCACTAGCTAACTCAGCATAAACCTTCGGGCCAGATCCGCTTGGATGCCAGATCTGGCTAGGCTCAGGCCAGTAAAGCCTTTCGTGAGCAAGTTCTAGCATTCTAGAGTTCGGCATAAATCAAGGCGAGGGACATTTAAGAGTAACTTGCTGGGGGCCGCTTGTTCTGCTCCTTCCAGACTATCTTTGGCTTCCAGCTTAACGCTACTTTAAGATACAGTATGGCGGAATGGACGTACTCTAATCAAGAGTATTGTAAAATTGAGAAAAAGTAATACTTTACACCTCAACTCCCCCATGCCTCCTATAGAAGGATTTACTCGCTCCGAAACGCTTGCATTGACTGAGACTACGTCAAATCGCCTCCAGTATCTGGAGAAGAAAGAACTTGTCATACCTCAGCGGGTAGGCAAGTCGCGTAGACCTACAGTGATTTACAGTTGGGAGCAGATCCTTGAAATTCGGGCAATCAAGCATCTTCGGCAAGAGATATCGCTTCAAGCAGTTCGAAATATAGTTGGGTTTCTGAACGCAAGCGGATTTGATGACAGTTTGAGAGATAAGCAGCTTGTTGTAATCGATGATGAGGTTTTCTGGATTCGGCAAGACTGGCAAGATTTCCCAGAAAAGATGCCATCTGCAATAAAGGTGTCAGGCAGGAGCGGCAAGGGCGTAGGGCAGTACGTATTACTTGTGATCCCGACTTTGACAGAGATAGTTGACGAAGTTTGGGAGGCAGCAGGAAAGTCGGAAGTTATTGATTTTGAAAGCTTTAAGCAAAGAGCTAAAGTTCAGAGTTCGAATTCCATTCTTGCTGAAACTGCTTAATAGGCTTGGAGGTCGAGATCTGAACTACAACTGTATATAAATGCTATTAGAGGAAGTTTTGGCTACATTCCCACCGAAGGAATGAGCGGCATAACGGTGAAGTTATGCGGCGGCAGACACACTCGAATTCTCATCGATAAACTCCGTTCCGTCCGCACCAACGCAGTGTTGGGCTGCGCTGC
>NZ_SMDQ01000068.1 GCF_012911975.1 Nodosilinea sp. P-1105
CGCCTGGGCCCTGAGTGAACTGGCGAAACAGCTGCCGGAGCTGCTGCCGGAGGCGCTGGAAGTGACCCGTCAGATTCACGATGAATCCGACCGCGCCAGGGCCCTGAGTAAACTGGCGAAACAGCTGCCCCTGGAGCTGCTGCCGGAGGCGCTGGAAGTGACCTGTCAGATTCGCGATGAATCCTACCGCGCCAGGGCCCTGAGTGAACTGGCGAAACAGCTGCCACCGGAGCTACTGCCAAATGCCTTCAGCCTGGTAGAGCAATTTGGTGACAAGTATCACAGTGCCTCTGCCTGGAAGGGTCTCCTCCCGCGCTTAGAAGAGATGCAGGTGGATATTGCTTGCTTTGCTCAGTGCTTAGACACGTTGGCCTATCAAAACCGCGAAGCTTTTGTTAGCAGTTTTCCAGACCTCAAAGATACCCTCACGCGATTAGGTGGCCAGAACACGCTGCCTCTCTGCCTGGAGGCGATGCGAGAGGTGTGTGCCCAATGGCCTTAAACTCCTCACTTGGACAGGCACAATTTTGGCAGCGCTATCGAGGAGCAACGGGATAAACTGAAATTTATCCAGATGACATATCTGCCCTTAAAATAGCTACTCCTCCCCAGGATATACAAGGTATGATTGCACGGAAAGTTCAGCAAGGAAGATCTGAGGGAAAAAGATTAAGGCACGAATCCCAGGTCATTGTTTCAACGGTAAAAGTGCTAGTATAACGAATGATTTTAGGTGAAGAGGTGATTGACGCGACTGAACAATAACGTGAGACAACCGGGAGATAAACCTATGAGTAAAGTACTGCATGCAACCTACCACAATGGCAACTTGGTACTCGATGAAAAACTCGACGCTGCTCTGGAAGGCCAAAAACTCACCCTAATTCTGGTGGAAGCAGATTCTCCTTCGCAAGTTGAGCTAGAGCAATCAGAGCGCATCCAGAGTTTTCTGAAGTGGGCTGAGCAATATTCCGCTAAGTTGCCTGCTGACTATAAGTTCGATCGAGAAGAAGCCCATGAGCGATAGGGTGCTTTATGCAGCATAACCAATTGATTGAGGGCATCTCCAATTCTTTCTTTGCAGCAGGTTAAAGCCATGAGTTTAGTTATTCCCGATGAATTTTTACAAACAGCGCATATATCAGAAGCCGATCTCAAGCTAGAAATTGCCATTCTGCTGTTTCAGCAGGAAAAGATTACCCTGGGCACGGCCAGCCAGTTTGCAGGCATGAATCAACTAGGGTTTCAGCGAGTTTTGGGCAGTCGCAAAATTCCTATTCACTACGGCATTGAAGATTTTCGACAAGACTTAAGAACTTTAGAGGCGAACGACTGGCAATGATCGTAGTCAGTAACACGTCGCCTATTTTCTACCTGTCCACAATTGGCCAACTCGATTTACTTGGCCAGCTCTATAACGAAATCGTGATTCCAAAGGCAGTTTTTAACGAAATTACCCATGTTGGCAATACCGATGCTAGTGCGAAGGCTGTACCGACTACAGCCTGGATTAAAATTCAAACCGCGACTGACCAAGAATTTATCAGTACTTTAAGAACCGAACTCGATGCAGGAGAAGCAGAGGCGATTGCCCTTGCTGTTGAGTTAAATGCCGGTCGAGTCCTTATGGATGAGCGCCTGGGGAGAGCGATTGCTATGCGGTTAGGGCTAGAAGTTACAGGAGTTTTGGGCATTCTCACTGCCGCCAAACGCAATGACTTAATTTCAGAAGTCAAACCATTACTTGATGCCTTAGTTGAGCAGGTTGGCTTCTGGATTGATAGGCAGCTTTACACCGAAGTTCTACAAGTAGTTGGCGAGTCAGCATGAAACCTGGCAGCAAGTACTATCCCCTATTCGAGCATCTACAAGGCTGTGATCAAGAAGGGGTTACCCTGACCTTTGCCGAAATCGAAGCTCTGATGGGTAATTCGCTGCCTGGCTCAGCCCGTAAAAAAAGAAACTGGTGGAGCAATCGAGATAGCCTCAAAGCCCTTCAAGCGGGAGCCTGGGTGAGTGCGGGTTACCAGGTTCAGGCCGTAGATTTAGTTCAACAGACCGTTACCTTCAAAACCTTTAAAGCCACCTACAACATCCAACGAAAAGACGGTGAAATCACCTGGGATGCCTCTTCAATAAAGACATTGAGAGCTTTTCAGGGCCTTAGCCAGGAACGGTTTGCTAACGAGCTAGGCGTTCGTCGGGAAACCGTGAGCGAATGGGAAAACAGCAAATACGAACCCGACCGCTCTAAATGCAAGCTTTTGAGCCTACTGGCCAAACAGGCCAACTTCCCAGAACCCTCAGCCGATCCATAAAACGTTATTGACTTTTTGTGTGGTGAGCCCACATAATACCGATATCAGATCAGGTGTACTCCTGATGTCAGACCTCCTATCGGTATTCTCCATGAGTGATGCCAGTCATCCCCCCAAAGCTCTCTTCATCTCTGCTGACGGCAAAATCTATCCCGACAACCTCATTTGCTCTGGGCTAATCTCAGCAGAGCTGAATGGTAAACCCTGTGCCTATGCCCAAAATGGGCGGTTGCCTGACCTGGTACCTCTTGATGAGAACGCCCCCGGCTACAGTCCAGACAAGGGCAACCCTGGGGATCTCTGCCCACCCTGCGCCAAACAGCAGCTGGCTCATCTGGGCCATTGGCAAGGGCATGGAGAGCAAACTTTCCCTGAGGAACTGCTACCCTTGCGCTTGTTTAAGTGCCGCATGTGGTTATGGCTGGTTGTACCAGAGCTATATGACGAAGATCCACAACAACTTCGATTGCAACAAGACTAAGATGCTTGTAGCGGTAGAGTTCTGCCTGGAGGCGATGCGAGAGGTATGTGCCCAATGGCCTTAGGGGACCTACTGGCAACAATCTTTCACTGGTCTCTGGTGCCCAGGCTCCGCCTGGGCGCCCCCCTTGCGGCTCCGCCGCCCAGAGGAGGCCTGCCTCACCCCAGTATGCTCACAGGCAAAAGCCCCGTCTCCCCCAAATAGTCCCGACAACTCGAATAGCGCCAATGGGCCGGATCATCCACATATCCTCGCTTCACCGGATTGTTGTGGATATACGCTATCTTCTGCCGCAGCATATCCTCAGAGGTAATCACCTGGGGATGGCTACCCTCCTGCCAAACCTGGTACCGCTGTCCAGTTTTATGAGCTAACTTTGCTGTGGCCAACCGTTCCAACCAATAGCTCTTAGGAGTGTTCGTCTTGAGCCAATCCACAATTGATCGAGCTGTAAACGATTTGAATTGGCCGATTTGCTTCGATAAATCCTCAGCCGATGCGATCAGGTGGATGTGATTCTCCATAACCACATAGCTGTGCAGGGTAAGGCGGTCCTGGTCTTGTAGAAATTGTAGGGAGTCCAGCAGAATTGCAGCCAGTTGAGGATGACTGAAAAGAGGTATCCATTCAACCGTAGAGCAGGTCATAAAGTGGGGCTGTGAGCCAATGACTTGGTAGCAAGAGCGTCCCATAACTTTCAGCGGTAGAGTTGTTGACAGAGTTCCCTAGGGGGGAACACCGTGATACGGAACGCCTTGTACCTACCACACATCTACCATTCTCGTTCCCAGGCTCTGCCTGGGAATGCTGTCCTAGAGGCTCTGCCTCTTCCACCTCTACGAGGCAGAGCCTCGGGTAAGGCACCCAGGCGGAGCCTGGGCACCAGGTACAGATTAAAAACGGGCCTGACGGGATTCGAACCCGCAACTTCCGCCGTGACAGGGCGGTGCTCTAACCAATTGAACTACAGGCCCTGGTGATCGGGCGATTTCTATTGTGTGCTGCGGGGGGGCGTTTGTCAAACAAATTGATCAAGTTTTTTTGGGCCAGGCATCCCCCCACCCCAGTCGCTCAGGGTCGCCGCCATTCCGCAATATTCCAGGTACTCAAATCCCAGGGGGTCAGATTCACCCCCACCAGCCGATTGCTCACCCCCGACACATCCGCCCGATGCACAATCGGCAACACAGCAGCGGTTTCAATCAGCAGGTCATTCATTTGAATAAACAGGTCTTCCCGCACTGCCGGGTCTAGCTCCTGGGTAGACTGCTGCCAGAGGGCATCGTACTCCGGGTTGCAGTGGCGGGCATAGTTGCCCTTAGACCAGTTATTTTCCTGTTGGGCAATTTCGTCACAGGTATAGGTTTGCATATAAGCCCCGGGGTCGGGGTTGGTGTTGCCCGTGGCAAACATCTGCAAGTCCGCCTGGAAGCGATCCAGGGTTTCGCGGTTAGCGGGGTCGCTGGAAAAGTACACACTGGCATCAATGCTTTTAATTTGCACCCCAACGCCAATTTCCTCAAAGGACTGCTTCACAATCTCCTGGGTCTTTTGGCGTACCGGGTTGACGGAGGTTTGAAACACCATTCTCATCTCCTGGCCATCGCGATCGCGGATGCCGTTGCCATTGCTATCCACCCAACCAGCCTCATCCAGCAGGGTCGCCGCCGCCGCCAGATCATAGTCATAGCTGGTATTGGCAGACTCGAACTGGGCCGGGGCCACCAGAAAATTCGTCGTGGGCTGGCCCGTGGGGCCATAGAGCTGCTCGGCGATCGTGTCCCGGTCGACCGCCAGGTTCAGGGCCTGGCGCACCTGGGGATCGCTCAAAAACGGGTGGGGAAACTCCAGGCTCGACACCTCCCCTTCGGCAGTGGCCTGGTTTGGGTCCGTAAAGTTAATGATGATCCGCTCGACCAGAGAGCCAAAATTGGTCACCAGGGAGCCCTGACCCGCCGCCTCTAGCTGTTGCAGCACCGCCGCTTCCACCTGCAAGTTGTTGGCATAGTCCACATCGCCAGTTTGCAGCACCGCCCGGGCCGCCGAAGTCGCATCGCCGCCCCCTTTCAGCTCCACCCGGCTAAAGGCGAGATCGTCGGCCTCCCGGTAATAGGGGTTGGGCTCATAGAGAATCACATCCCCAGGTACAAAGCTGGTGACCCGGTAGGGGCCAGTGCCGATGGGCATGGTATTGCCAGGGGCTTCACGACCATTAGGCCCGTTATAGTCGGCAAAGATGTGCTGGGGCAACACCATGCCGTTGGTGCCGGTAAACACCAGGTACCAGGCCGGGTTCGGTTCCTTGAAGGTGATTTGGACGGTGGTGTCATCCAGGGCTTCCACTGTTTCTACCATGTCGTAGTTGCCCGCACTGGTGGTGGCCACCTCTGGATTCACAATGAACTCGTAGGTGAACACCACATCTGCTGCGGTGAAAGGGGTGCCATCCGACCACTGAATCCCGTCCTTCAGTTGCCAAGTCACTGAGGTGCCATCGGCGGCCACCCCACCGTTTTCCAAGCTAGGTGCTTCAGCCGCTAGAAACAACACCAGGTCGCCGTCAGCGTCAAAGCTGGCCAGGGGTTCCAGGGTAATGCGACTGGCTTCTGAGTCTTTAAAGCCGCTGGACAGGTGCGGGTTGAGAATGGTTGGGGCCTGCCAGTACAGCAGGCGCAGGGTGTCGGCGTCGGCAGTAGGGGCGGTCACCCCCTCCGGGTCGGTGGTGGTGGTATCTGGGGTGGTCTGACAGCCCGCCACCAAGACAAAACATAGACCCGCCGCCGCGATCGCACGCATATTCATAGCCACCATGACTCCGCAAAACCTAGCCAATAGCCTACAGGCTGCGGGGATCAAAGTGGTAAGCAGGGTTACGGTTTGCCATGAACCAGCAGACAATCCCCCTTGATCGATGGCGCCACCCCACCATCACACCGTGAACCGTGAACCGCTAAGGTAGCTTCACAATGCGATCGACCCCTTCCTCCAGGGTCGGGGGGGCGGCTTGCATTTGGCGATGCATGGTCTCAATCACGGCCTGGGGAACTTGCCGCGATCGCGTTTGATTGCGGGCAAGCGCCACCGCCAGGGGCAGGTCAAACCAGCCCAGGGTGATCTGGGTAAAACCCAGGGTACGAGCAGCCGCGATCGCCTCTCGACGATACCGACGCCGGGCATTGGTGGCGTCATAGATCACCCCCACCGCTTGGCCCTGATGGATGGCTGTCAGCCCTTGCTGCCACTGGGTTAGCACCTGACGCCACACCTGCTGCCAGTCCCCCTGCACCGCTTCACTGCCATAGAGAGCAGCCCGAATCGCATCCGTCGATACGACCCGATAGCCAGGCTGAGCCGTCACAAATTGTTGCGCCCAAAAAGACTTGCCGCTGCCTGGGAGCCCCACCAACAGTAGCAAAGCAGCATCGCCAGGAGAGTGACCGTGGGGGAACAAGGGATGATCATCTCCTGACTCAGCCATGCCAAGTTAGATCACCATGTCATCAGGCAGAATCGCATTCTTCAGGACCACCACAATACCGCTACGAATGTAGAAGCCCAGGTCTTCCCGTTCAGCCTCCTCTACATTTTCCTTATTCACAATATGTACATTGCGGCCAATGCGAGCATTTTTGTCAATAATCGCCCGCCGAATGGTCGATCCTTCCCCAATGCCAATGGGAATTTTCCCCTGGGTCAGGCTCTGGCTACTTTCAGAGAGGGGTTCGTAGTAATCAGCGCCCATCAGTAGCGAGTCTTCAATGGTGCAATTCGCATTAACCCGCTGACGCAGCCCAATCACCGAATGGTGAATTCGGCAGTTCTTAAGAATACAGCCTTCAGTAATGCTGGACTCTGTGACCTCACAGTTTTGCAGCTTGTTGGGGGGTAAGTAACGGGCCCGAGTATAGATAGGTGCATCTTCGTGATAAAAGCTGAAGGGCGGCTGAGGCTGCATGGTGAGGGCCAAGTTTGCCTCGTAAAAGGCCTCGATCGTGCCAATATCTTCCCAGTAGCCATCAAATAAATAGGCCTGCACATTGTAGTCAGCCGCTGAAGAGGGGATGATTTCCTTGCCGAAATCGGTTTGGTCCAGATTTTTGCGCAGCAGGTCAATCAGCACCTGCTTTTTGAAGACATAAATGCCCATGGAAGCAATAAAGGGCTGCTCCTGAGCTTGTTCTGGGCTCAGCCCCAAGGATGTCGTATCCACCCGCATCTGCTCCAGGGCATCCCCTTTGGGCTTTTCACAAAAGTCAACCACCCGACCGGTGTCATCCACCTTCATCAGGCCAAAATCGGAGGCCTGTTTGTAGCCAATGGGCACCACTGACAACGTGATATCCGCATTGGTAGCCCGGTGACGCTGCACAAACAGACTGTAGTCCATGCGGTAGAGGTGATCCCCAGAGAGGATCACAAAGTCTTCCACATTCCAGGAGTCAAACAACCATAGATACTTGCGCACCGCATCCGCCGTCCCCTGAAACCAACTAGGACTTTCAGGGGTTTGCTGGGCAGCCAGCACCTCCACAAACCCCTCAGTAAACTGGGAAAACTGGTAAGCACGACTAATGTGCCGGTTCAAGGACGCCGAGTTGAACTGGGTTAGCACATAGATCTGCTGAATGTCGGAGTTGATGCAGTTGCTGACCGGAATATCGATCAGCCGGTACTTACCCGCCAAAGACACCGCTGGCTTGGCCCGGAATTTGGTCAGCGGGTAGAGGCGAGTGCCGGCACCACCACCCAAAATAATCGCCAATACTGATTTCACAAGATCCCCTCGATGATCCCCGCGAATGATCTAAATGATCTAACTGGATATATCCGTGTCACCTCTACAGTTTGGGGCCGTCGGTACTCCTTGACAAGGGGGATCAGCCAAGTTTGTGGTGGAATGTCATCCAGAACACCATCGCTTTTCGTGATGACGCCCATAAGCAAACCTATGGTGCGTCTGTGCCCCCAGTCATGGGCTACGGCGGTAATTCAGGTGACCTGCGATCGCCCTAACGCCGCCCGCCTAACCCACGCTACGCATTCAAAATATCTCTCGGGAAGGGCAAAGCCCTCCAAAATCCAAAACCCAAAATCCAAAATTCCCCATCTCCCCCACCTCCCCAGGGCGGACACACAGGTCCGCCCCTACGCCACCTTCCCCACCTTCCCCACCACCTCTTCACCCCATCACCCCACCACCCCACCACCCCATCACCCCACCACCCATCACCCCCACTCCCCCTTGCCACACCAGTACAATTGAATTATTATCAGTGCATGTGTACTTATGGGTACAACCGTTCCCACTGTTGTCTTACCAAGGCTGTGTTATGACCACTGCTACTTCGTCTAGACGCCGCGCCACGGCAAGCCAAAAGGCCTCAGCTAAAACCACCCGCAGCGCTCGGGCGGCCAGTCCTGCTGTGCCAGTGCTGGCGTTAGATGCCGGTAACTACGACCTCAAGTTTTACAACGGCCATGGGCATCCCAAGGCGATTCGCTCCGTCCGTTACCAATTGCCCCAGGGGCGCGATGCCGTCAGCTACTCCGACGCCTCGCCGCTGATTGAGTTGCCCGATGGTCGCCGCTATCACTTTGGGGCTCAGGCGTACAAATACCGGCGTCAGCAGCAGACTGTGATTGAAAACAAGGTGGAACTGGCTCGGCTACATTTGTACGCCTGTCTAGAACCCCTAGACGGGGAAGTGTCTGAGTATGGCCTGCATCTGTATGTATCGACCCCTGACCCCGCCCGCCATGGAGAACCTATGGAAGAGCAGCTGCTGGGTCTTCACGAATTTACCCGTAATGGCGTTGATTTTCGGGTCACGGTGGAATCTGTCACCCTGGAGCGGGAAGGCATCGGTGCCTACTATTACGCCAAAACCCAGGGGATGATCCCCACCAGCGGCTACACCATCGTGATTGACATTGGCGGGGGGACATGGCTCACCCGTCTGGTCGATGCCGATGGGGAAGTGATCGATGAAAACATC
This sequence comes from Nodosilinea sp. P-1105, assembly GCF_012911975.1. Lineage (GTDB taxonomy): Bacteria > Cyanobacteriota > Cyanobacteriia > Phormidesmidales > Phormidesmidaceae > Nodosilinea. The sequence continues at coordinate 8,796 of NZ_SMDQ01000068.1, forward strand.
ATGGACCGGGGGGGCACCTATGAACTGGCCACGGCCATTAGTTTTGACCACCGGCTGACCGACCACCTGGGCAGCAGTGCCGATCCCTGCATTGTGATGGACGGCTTTCGGGTGGGCCACCTCTATGCTGACACCGGATTGGCCTGGACCGACTGGCTGGATGAGTACCTAGACCCCTGGTTTAAAGGCATTTTTCAGACAGTCAAAGCCCAGTACACCCCTTATATGCCTCGGGTCACCCGCTTTTTAGTCACAGGGGGTGGCTCCCATCTGATTACTGAGCGACTACAGGGCCATGAGCTGTTTGCGGTCATGGGGGATCCCCAGTTTGCCAATGTACGCGGTTTGTTTTTGCTGACTGGAGATAATCAACTATGCATGACAACAAAGTAAGACTCAGCCAGGATGTGCTGGAAAAAGCTGAGCGAATTGCCAATGAGTGGGGCCTCAAAAATACCCGTGCTGCGGTGGAAGCGGTATTTCGCAAGTACTGCGATGACTATCTCTATGGCCGTTCTGGAATAGTCGGCGGCCTACCCAGGGCCACCTTCATGGAACCATCGACGGCCTCCTATGGCTCTGGCCCTGAGGGTATAGAGGTAGGGAGATCTGGCACAGCCCCTGCCCCCAACAACCAGTGCGAAGCCCTGGATGCCCTGGACCAATTACTGGCTCTTTAGCAGCAGTTTGTCTGTTGTGGCGTAGACACTATGGCACAATGAAGGTTGATTCATTTTTGCTGTAATCCTTGAGACGCCAGTGAGTTCTACCGTTCAAGCCCCGTCTAAGTCGTCTATGCCGCCCCGGCGCGCCGTGTTTCCCTTTACCGCTGTAATTGGTCAAGATGACATGAAGCTGGCGCTGCTGTTGAACGTCATTGATCCCAAAATTGGCGGGGTCATGATTATGGGCGATCGCGGTACCGGCAAGTCCACCACCATTCGTGCCCTGGCAGACTTACTGCCAGAAATAGAAGTGGTTGCCGACGACCCCTTTAGCCGGTCCCCCCAGGATCCTGATGTGGTGGCTGAGCGGGGCACCACTGATATTCCCGTGGCCCACAAAAAGGTGCCGATGGTGGACTTACCCCTGGGGGCCACTGAAGATCGGGTATGCGGCACCATTGACATTGAAAAGGCCCTGTCAGAGGGGGTAAAAGCCTTTGAACCGGGGTTGCTGGCTAAGGCTAACCGGGGCATCTTGTACGTGGATGAGGTTAACCTGCTCGACGACCACCTGGTGGATGTGTTGCTTGACTCTGCCGCCTCTGGTTGGAACACCGTAGAGCGGGAAGGGATTTCTATCCGACACCCGGCCCAGTTTGTGCTGGTGGGTTCTGGCAACCCAGAGGAAGGGGAATTGCGTCCTCAACTGTTAGACCGTTTTGGCATGCATGCCGAAATTCGCACTGTCCGTGACCCAGAACTGCGGGTGCAGATCGTAGAGCAACGCTCCGAGTTTGATCAAGATCCAGAGACTTATTTAGCCCAACACCAGGCTGAACAAGCCACCCTGCAAGCCCGTCTAGTCGAAGCCCAGCAACGCTTGAGTTCGGTCGCCATCGACCACGACGATCGGGTACGCATTTCCCAGGTGTGCTCTGAGTTAGATGTGGACGGTCTGCGGGGAGATATTGTTACCAACCGAGCGGCCAAGGCGATCGCCGCTTACGAAGGCCGCAACGAGGTCACCCAAGATGACATCAGACGGGTGATTGTGCTTTGCCTGCGTCACCGCTTGCGTAAAGACCCCCTGGAAGGAATGGATTCTGGCTACAAGGTCGAAAAAGTGTTTTGCCAGGTGTTCGGCTTGGCCGATCCTGACGAGGCGGCGATCAATGGTCGCCAGCCAGTGGGAGCCCGCTAGCCTAAGCAATTGCCAATGGCCCAACGTATCCTAGGGTTAGATCCAGGCTTAGCAATCCTAGGGTTTGGTGTGATTGAAGCAACTGCCACGGGTGCCCCCGGTCAAGCCGAGGCGACTGTGGTTGACTTTGGGGTGATTGAAACCCCAGCTAAGACTCCGGTGGGCGATCGCCTGTGCACCATCTACGACGATCTCCATAGCCTGATCGACCAGGTGAAGCCTGACTTAGTTGTCCTGGAAAAGCTGTTTTTTTACCGCATGGGCAACACAATTTTGGTAGCCCAGGCCCGAGGGGTGATTGTCCTGGTGCTGGCACAATACCAGTTACCCTTTATAGAATTTACCCCAGCCCAGGTGAAGCAAGCCCTAACAGGCTATGGCAATGCCGACAAAGCAGATGTCCAACAGGCCGTAGCTCGGGAACTAGAGCTCGATCGCATTCCCCGCCCAGACGATGCCGCAGACGCCCTGGCCCTGGCCCTGGCGGCTTGGTATCAGCAGTAGAGGGCAGTTGGCAACTGCCCCAAAAAATATCCTAAAAAGCACAGAGGCACACGGTCATGTGTGCCTCTGTGCTTTTCTTGTACTAAACCGATACTCACCCGCTGGACTAGGCCGAGGTAGTTGCCGGGTAGACACTTACTTTCTTACGGTTCTTGCCGCGCCGTTCAAAGGTGACGATGCCGTCTACCAAGGCAAACAGGGTATCGTCGCTGCCTCGACCGACATTACTACCAGGGTGAATTTTGGTGCCCCGCTGACGAATCAAAATATTCCCAGCCAGGACGTTCTCACCGCCATAGCGCTTCACGCCCAGGCGTTTAGCATTTGAGTCGCGCCCATTACGGGTACTCCCTGTTCCTTTCTTATGAGCCATGATTTTCTCCTTTCCCTAAGCGATTTTGTCTCAGCGCTAATGGCCTTTGCCTATTCCAATTTAGCGTTCTTTCAAGCGTTTAGCTGTCTGCCGTGACCACGTCTGCTGCTGGAGCCGCCGCCTCTGTAGCCGCTACTTCTTCTGTCGTCTCTGCCGCCACCGCAGGCTGAGTTTTAGCCGTCGCCTCAGCCGCTGCACCCGCAATTACCTGGCCATTCAGGTTAATGGCATCAATCATCACCCGGGTTAGCTCTTGGCGATGTCCCCGCTTTTTGCGGGTTTTCTTTTTGGGCTGCATCTTGTAAACAATAATTTTGCGACCCCGAAGATGGCTGACCACAGTGCCTGTTACGGTAGCGCCTTCCACCAGAGGCTGGCCCACCATCGCTTCACCATCGTTGCTGACAAACAACACCTTATCCAGGGTCACTTGTTCGTCAGCCTCGACCGCCAGGCGATTGATATCGTAAAACCGACCTGGCTCTACCCGCAGTTGGGTGCCACCGGCTTCAATAATTGCGTATGTCATTGCTTTACCTCATAATCGCCGTACAGGTGCCAACCTTGCCCAGGCATATCCAAACCATGTCGGCCTTAGGAACCTGATCCGAGCGTATAAACACAGTCTTTAATTATCGTAATTGAATTGCCCCGGTGTCAAGGGGCTGACAGTCATCACAGCAATTCTCATTTTGGTAAATTGGCCGTTCGCCCTGAGCCTGTCGAAGGGTGAACGGGCTTCGACAAGCTCAGCCTGAGCGGTCTTTCGTCAATCAGTCAAGTCATACTGAGAATTGCTGCCGTCATCAATTTTCCTGAATAAACCCGATCAATTTATCCTGACCAGCCCCCTTTCCCGCTGAAACATGCCCTAGGAGTTCGCGCAAAGGTAGGAAAGGGATATGGATGCCTGCTTAATGGCCGTTCAGCTATGGGCTGACTGCATAACCCCAGGGCCAGAACCACTGGCAGGGATGACTCAGGCTGCCAGGGCCGCGATCGCCCCTGTGGATACTCCCTCTACCACCCCTGCCGTCTCACCTGCCGCACCAGAAACTCTGGCCCAGGTGGTGCCCTCCCCCCGACGATCTCTGGCCTGTCCGGTGTGGAACCGTCAGATCGATCCGACGACGAGTAACCCGTTAGCCTGTCCCATGGCGACACAGGAGACTACAGCGGGTACAGGCCTGCATCGCCCAGAGCCGAGGTCGGCTCAGGCCAGCCAACCGACCTCGGCCTCGGCTGACTCGGGCTTTCCCATGTCCCTACCGCTGCACCCCGAGGAGACGCCATCCCCCAGGCCACCCATTCCCCCCCGATCTGCTGTCCCCAACCCGCCCCCCCGGGCCATGCCCGCTGCGCTGACTCCACAAATTAGCCGACTAGCTCCTCCTACCCCCCAACCCGCCTGGGCGACCCAGCCGCGACCCACCAACGGTAGCCAGATGTATCGGTTTCGGCAGGCGGCCCTGGGGGCAGGCCAACTGTTTACCCGCACCCCACCCCAGCGCTATGTGAACCAGTGGCAGGGGGACGGCGAGTCACCCACCCATAGCCAGTGGCGATCGCTGCTGGCCCGAGAAGCGGCCGTGATGGCCCATGCCCAGGGGCCAAATCGATTAACCCTGGTCATTGGAGACTCCCTGGCCCTTTGGCTACCCGCCGACACCCTGCCCCAAAATCGTTTTTGGCTGAACCAGAGCATTTCTGGGGAAACCACTCACCAGATCCGACAACGGTTGCCCGATTTCGCCGGTACCCGTCCCGATACCATCCACCTGATGGCGGGCATTAACGATCTCAGGCAGGGGGCCACCGATGGCGACGTGGTGCAAAACATCAATCAGATTTTGTTACACCTACGGCAGCAGCATCCCCAGGCGCGAGTCATCCTGCATTCGATTTTGCCGACCCGACTGGAGAGTTTGCCGCGCGATCGCATTGCCTTGATCAATCGCCATTTAGCCTATGTCGCCAATCAGCGCGGTGCCGACTTCTTAGATTTGCAAGCCACCTTTACCGACGACCAAGGCCAACTCAGGCGAGAGCTCACCACCGACGGCTTGCACCTTAGCCGTCAGGGCTATGCCATCTGGCAGGCTGCCCTGCTGAGCTACTAAAACGGCGATGGATTTGTGGCGTTTTTGCAGTTTGATGCCATCTCCAGGCAGAATGGATACCTGTAGCAATCCACAACATCTATGACCTCTGAACCTGCTATTTCTGCTCCGGTGGTCTCTCCCCTCGCTGCGATCGCCCTCAAGGTGGTGGGGATTGTGGCTATCCTGTCCGCCCTATTGGACTATGTGATTCTGCTGATTCCCGCCAATGTCGCCGACGCCCAATGGCAGCTGGCGACCGTTACCCAAATGGTTGAACGCGGCATTGTGCCTCTCGTGGGTACGGCCCTGCTGCTCACTGGCTACTGGATTGATGGCCGGGTAGGTCGAGCGATCGTCAAAAAGACCCTGACTAAGGACCTGCGGTTTTGGGTCTGTGTCTTAGCCAGTGTTTTGGGGTTGGCTTATCTGTTGCTGGCGCTGCTAAATCTAAACACTGTGCGGCTGTCTAGCCAACTAGCCCTAGAGCAGGTGGATCGCGAAGCTACCGAAGCCGCCACCCAATTTGAACAGCGGTTAGCCGCTGAACTCGGCCAACAACAGTCCCAGTTGGGAGCCTTGCTGCAAGATGAGGATTTGCTCTCCCAAGCAATTCAAACTGGCCAAATTCCCCAAGACTTTAGTCAGTATCAAGATGACCCTGAAGGGTTGTCCCAGTTCTTGCAGCAGCAAGCTGACCAGGCCAGAGAGCAAATTCAAACGGAGATTGGCACCCGCCGTACCGAAGCGGAGCGCCGAGTTAGGGCCGAAGCCTGGAAGTCAGGCATACGCATTTCGATCACTAGCCTGTTGTTAACCGTTGGTTTTGGCACCATTGGTTGGATTGGCCTGAAACGATTGTTAGCTTTGACCAGAGCAGCTTAGGCAGCGGTTGCGGCTATCCTAAGGCTTTGACCATGGCCTGTTGAGCAGCTGTTTGATACACTTCCTGCAAATGACCCATGACCGCAGGAGCATCGTCGGGTGGCAGCGGAATTTTGCCCAACACATCTAGCACCGTCGTATCCGATGGGGTAATCACCACCAAATCGGCATCTAGGGGTAGGTCGTAGGTCCAAAACTGGGACAAATTGGGCCTACGACTATCTTCCCCGCTATCAACATCAACAGGGGTATCTGGCGTCGCCTGATCCATGGCTGCCACAGGGGCTGAGGCACTGATCTGTCGCTTTTGGCGCAGCGCCTCCAAAATATTGTCTCGACTGCGCCCCCGCAAGCGAAATAACACGAATGGGTCTTCTCGGAAAAAATCCCCCAGTTGGTAGTACACGGCTGCGATGTGTTTGCAGGGGTTTTTAGGATCGGGGCAGCTGCACTTTGAGTGCACCTCTGACAGGTTGAATGGGTAAAGGCTGAGCCCGTTGGCGGTAAAGACCGCCTCGATTTCCTCAGGCATTTCTCCGGCTAACAGCTGGGCCGAGTACAAAGCCTGCTCTGAAAGGGAGTCGATCACATAGTTCCAATCTTCATCACTAAAGGCATCCAGCCAGATGGATAGCTTGTAGGGCTCATCGGCGGTGCCCTGCACCAGGGCCGTCACCTTAGAGCCCTTGTACTCCAGGCTGAGAATGTTACCTTCTCGGGCGTAAATCCGGCCCCGCTCTAACCGCTTTTTGAAGCGATAGGAGTTCAGCAGGTCGACCCAGCGCTGTACCCACCAGGCTTCTTCTTCCAGGGCATAGGCGGGGCTGCCAGCGGCTTGATAACTGGTCATATCTGGCTCAGAACGATAGGGACTATGTTTTACTTTAACGTAGGTGGGAAACAGGGGATTGTAGACCCGTTTTGCAAGCACTAGAAACGCGAGGCGTGTGCATGACATTCCCTGTTAGGGTTGGCTGCGCCCACCACTGGGAAAACTATTTGGGAAACTATTTTCCAGAAGCTCCTTAAGGCAACCGCTTGCGCAAATCAAGGGCAGCTGCCAAGAGAGACACGCCACTAAACACCAAGCTGACGCCCACATAAAATCCAATCACCCAGAAAGCGGTCATGGGCCATTGGTTAAGCGTAAAAATCCCCAGAATTAGGGTGATCACACCGTTCAGCACCACCAGCCACGACAGCGCTCGTCCAGCCCGATGGCCAAAGGCCATGGCGATAGTCAGTATTCCCTCCACTGTAAACAGCCAGCCCAACACCAGGGTCAGGGCAGCGGTGGCCAGCAGCGGATTTAGCACAATGTACAGGCCAGCGATCGCATATAGTGCCCCAACAACTAAATTCAGCCAAAACCCCTTGACCGGCTTGGCCTTAAACGCCTCAATCAGTTGCAGCCCGCCGCCAACTAAGGCAATCCACCCAATCATCGAGGTGAATATCGCCGACGTCAGGGTGGGCATGAGAATAGCCAATACCCCCAGCCCAATCAGCCCACTACTAAGGGCAATCACCCAGGTAGTAGATCGAGCAGTGGACGTGATCTCGTCCCTAGGTTGGTTGTAATCGGGAGCCATTCCTCATCCCTCGTTGCGGCGAACCGGTTGGTACAGAACCCCGCCCCTGACTTAGCGGGCCCAGTGAATGGTGCGTTGCTCAATCAGGGCAAAACAGCCGTACAGTAAAATTCCCATGGCGGCCAGGGCTAAGATGGCCACAAAGGCTAAGGGTACATTAAAGCTAGAGCTGGCGGTAACAATCACATAGCCAATTCCCCGGTTAGAGGCCACCGTTTCAGAAATCACCGAACCAATAAAGGCTTGGGAAATAGCCACTTTCAGTGAGGCAAACAGGTAGGGTAAGGAATGGGGAAAGCCGACCTTTTGAAAGACCTCCCAGGGGGAGGCTCCTAGGGAGCGCAGCACATCTTGCATTTCTGGTTCAACCGTAGCTAACCCTGCCGCCACATTCACCACAATCGGGAAGAAAGCCAGGGTGAAGGCGGTAATCACTGCGGGGACGGCCCCAATGCCAAACCAGATGGCCAGCAACGGCACCAGGGCCACCTTGGGAATCGTATTGAACCCCACCAGCAACGGGTACAACACCACATAGGCCAAGCGGGAATAGCCGATTAAAAACCCTAAAAATACTCCCAGCAGCAACCCCAGCAAAAACCCAATCATGGTGGTGGTGAGGGTATGGATGCTATTGCGCCAGACGGTGGTGCTGTAGGCCTGGGCGGCGGCCCACACATCGGTAGGGGCAGGCAAAATAAATGTAGGCACCTGCATCAATCGGCTGGCGGCTTCCCAGGCTATCAGCAGGACGACTAGGGCGATTGTGGGTAGCACGTAAGCCGCCAGCCGAGTTTTCAGAAACGTATTAAAGGTCATGGCTTCAGCCGTCACAGGGGAAATTGGCAGAGATTAGCAGCGATCGCACCCCAGGCATCTTGAGAATTGCCCCCAGGTTTCCTGGCGTTGGTAGTGCAGGTTACTAATTTCTCTGTATACAGCCACTATATGTAGAGGACGATTTAAATTTGGTCAAATTGGTAACGGAGTGTCCCCGATTATGATGCCGATTCGTTCCTTAGCGAGTTCTTTGCTGTTAGCGGCTACCCTTGGCTTGGTCGCCTGCGGCGGTGCCACGGATGTGACGACCACTGAGCCTACCGCCAGCGAAGATACAGAAACCGCCGCCGAAACCGCCGAGTTGACTCCAGTTAGGTTTACGTTGTCCTGGCTGTTCCAAGGGGTCGATGCTCCCCTGGCGATCGCCCTAGAAAATGGCTATTTCGCTGAAGAAGGGCTAGATGTTACCTTTGAGCGGGGCTTTGGGTCCGCCGACTCGATTACCAAAGTGGCCGCTGGCCAGTACGACATTGGCGAGGGGGACATGTACTCGATGATTGAGTTCAACGAACAGAACCCCGACGAACAACTGGTGGCGGTGGCCATTAAGTTCAACCGCTCCCCCTTCACCATTGTCACCAAGGCCGAGTCAGGCATTGACACCCCCGTCGAGCTAGAAGGGGCTAACCTGGCTGCCCCGGCTGGGGATGGCCCCCGGCGGCTGTGGCCCGTGCTAGCCCAGGAGGTGGGAGCCGATCCTGAGAGCGTGGAATGGACTAACGTCGAGCCCCAACTGCGGGAAAGCTTGCTGGCCCAGGGGAACGCCGATGGCATTTCCTGTTTTTCCATCTCCTGCCTGCCAGTGCTGCACCAAAAGCTAGGTCTGCCCCCGGAAGAGCTGAATGTGTTTTATTACAACGATTATGGCCTCGATCTTTACGGCAACGCCTTGATTGTGCGTAAGGACTTTCTAGAGGAGAACCTGGAGGTGGTGCAAGGGTTTGTGGCGGCCTACCTGCGAGGACTTAAGGTGGCCCTAGAGGACCCGGATGCGGCCCTAGCGGTGGTCACGGAATTGGCCGATGACGAGCTGTTTGATGTGGCGATCGAGTCAGAGCGTATGTCCATCGCCATGGACCGGCTTTACCTGGGTCCTGAAGTGGACAGTATCGGCATTGGCGGTGTTGATCCCGATCGCCTGTCCGTGACGATTGCCCAGGTGGTTGAAGGGTTTGGGCTGACCATCACCCCCGACGCCAATGAGGTGTTTGACGACAGCGCCCTCCCTCCCCAAGAAGAGCGGATGCTGTAGCCAAGGCGTTACCGGATAGATACGAGTAGGTTGGAACCGGGAGACACTTCCTGCTAGCGTCGTTCTGACCTACTCCTATGTTTTTATGGACGCTATCCACCTAACGGGTATTCGGGCCTACGGTTATACCGGTGCCCTGCCTGAAGAAACTGTGCTGGGCCAGTGGTTTGAAGCGGAGGTTACCCTCTATCTCGATCTGGCGACCGCCACCCAGAGCGATCGCCTCAGCGATACCCACGACTATCGCCTGGTGATTACCCAGACTCAGCAAATCATTCGTCAGCAAACATTTGCCTTGATTGAACGTCTGGCAGGGGCGATCGCCGCCGCGGCGTTGGCCAGTGACCCCAGGCTACAGCGGGTAAGGGTCAAGCTGACTAAACTTCACCCCCCCATCCCTGACTTTGCTGGCCAGGTGGCGGTAGAGATTAGCCGCGATCGCCGGATCAGTTAGCACAAACAAGTAGCACAAACAAGTAGCACAAACAAGTAGACCTTAACGCTGAGCCATTGGAGAGAGTGTTGGGGGTCGGGGGCTGCTGATCAAATCAGTTTTTCGTTAAAAACTAAGAAATCCTGACGGGTCTTTATCTTCTTCTGAGAAGATCTAAGTAGATTTAAACCTACGCCATTATCAAGGAACCCAAATAGGATGCTGAATCAGCCCCATCGCCCTGGGTCCTATCCTCGGGGCATTCCCCAAGATATAGACCCGTTCTCCTTGCAGATGGAAGGAGCCGATGGGGTGATGGCTCTGCCAGAGGTCATCCCTCCCACCCCCCAAGCAAACCAGAGCTGGCGGTGGCTACTGATTGCATTGATTAGCTGCGGGCTCGCGACTGGGGCTGCGGTGGGGGCCTTTGTCTGGTTAATTAATCTGCCCCCGGTGGCTAACTGCGACAATACCGCATCCATTACTAGCGATCGGGCAGAGCTCTACTGCGCCCAAATCGCAGCTGAGTCGGGCCAGTTAGATGATGTTCTAGCCAGCTTAGACCTGATCGCCGCCTGGGAAACTAACCATCCCCTGTACTACGAGGTGCAGCCTCTGGTCGATCAGTGGTCTCGGGTTGCTCTTCAGGCAGCTAATCAACAGTTACAGGCGGGCCAACTCGACGATGCTAGGGCGCTGGTGGGGCATATCCCGGCCCATAGCACTGTCTATGATCAAGCCCAGGCGGTCCTTGATAGCTGGAATGCTGAATGGGAAACCGGTGAGGCGATTATGGCGATCGCCCAGGAGGCTTTACAAACTAAAGACTGGGCCAAGGCATCCCAACAGGTGCAGGCCCTGTCAGATCTGCGTAATCCCTACTGGCGCGGAGAGCAGGTGCAGGCTCTGTCACGACAAATTCGCCAGGAGCGTCAAGCCCAGACGTTGCTCGATCAAGCGATCGCCCAGGCCGCTCCGGGAGGTGCCGATCGCCTGGGGGCGGCTCTCAGTAAGGCTAGTCAAATCGATCCATCCACCTATGCCTGGTCCCACGCCCAGCCCTATCTAAACCGCTGGAGCGACCTGTTGCTGACCCTGGCTTTAGATAAATGGTATGGGGCTGATCTGGCCACCGCTACCCAACTGGGGCGTCAGGCGGCGCTCAACCCCCAACGGGCCAAAGTGGCCCAAGAACTGATTTGGTTGAGTGAGTCACGGCAACAGGCCCAAACCAGCCTGAGTACCTGGCGGGGTGCCCCCGATCAGCTGATCAAGCTCTATCAGGCGATGATGGTGGCGAATCAGATCCCGGCGGATAGCCCGTACTACGGTCAGGCTCAATCCAATGTAGCCACCTGGCAAACCTACCTGGGGGACCTGGCTCAGCTGCAACTGGCCCAGGCCATCGGCCAGGTTAGACATCTGGACACCGTCAAGCTTGCTATCACCCAAGCTCAAAAAGTCCCCATCGGTCACCCCCGCCGGGTTGAGGCCCAGACCATGATTGCCCATTGGCGTCAAGAAATGGAGCGGATCGAAGATCGGCCCTACCTGGTCAAAGCCCACCAGTTAGCCCAAGCAGAAACTATTGATGGGCTTCAGGCGGCTATTCAGTCTGCCAATGGAGTGGCGCTCCACCGGGCTTTGCGGGGAGAGGCCCAAAGCTGGATTTACGTCTGGACCAACAAAATTCAGGCGATTGAAGATCGGCCCATCCTCAATCGGGCTCAGGCCATGGCCGATCGCGGCGAACTCACCCAGGCGATCGCCACAGCAGCCACGGTAGCTACGGATCGAGCCCTTTACAGCGAAGCCCAGGCGGCCATAGCCGGTTGGCGGCGGGACATTGTTGCCCAAGAACAGGCTCGCCAGCGGGCCTTACAGCGGGCCACCCAGCCCTTAGAGCCAACGACGTCAGAGGACCCAGATGATGCCCTCGAGGCTCAAGAGAGGTTAGCTTCTGAACTCGAAACAGACGCGGTGCCGCTACCGGATCAGACCCCTGCCATGCCTGGGGCCGGACCCAGAACCATCCCCGGAGGACGATCTGCCCCACCCCTGCCCAGGCGGATCGAGACGGTGCCTGGGCCAGCCCCGACACCGGCGGCCCCAGCCCCCAGTCCAGCAGTGATCACCCCACCAGAGCCCCTGACGCCGTCAGCCGTAGACGCCCCAGCGGCCCCAGCACCCGTGCCGATCGCCCCTCCCACCCCCAGCCTCTCAGCCCCCCCCATTCCCGTCCCGGCACCCATTGATGTCGCCCCACCCACCCTGGAGGAGGGGCAGCCCGCAGAGAAAGATGAGCCTCAGGCGGGGCTCAACCGGCGATTGCCCCTGACTTTAGTGCAGCCTCAACCCGAGCACAGTGGCCGTCCCAGCCTGACCAAACCCACCGCCGCCAATTCCGCCGTCAGCCCCACTGACGTCCTATACACAGGGGCTTTGTATGTAGGTCATTAGCGCCACTGGCCCAGGGTGGGCCTAACAATCGTTAGCGGTGCTATACAATGGGAGGCTGCGATCGCTTTGCCGCTCTGTTTGCCCTATGGCTTTACTGCAAAATCTTCCTCCTGTGCCCAATACCCTGCGGGGTCGCACCGTTGGCCGCAGCTTTCAGGCGGTGGTGTTTATGCTGCTGGTGACAGGGGTGTTATTCGGGGCGTTTGGGCTACGCCTGTTTCAGCTACAAGTGGTGCAGGGCGATCGCAATCGTCAGTTGGCCGACAGCAATCGGATTCGGCTAGTGCCTGAGCGACCGGCTCGGGGCACAATTTTTGATCGCAACGGCAAGATTTTAGCTGGCAGCCGCTTATCTCATGCGGTATCTATCTGGCCCATTGCCCTGCCCCGGTCCGATTGGCCTCGGGTGATTGATCGGCTCTCGACGGTGCTCAAGATTCCAGCGGAAGAAATTCAGCAGCGGCTAGACCAGGCGGGTTATGAATCCATCGAGGCCATTACCATTGCCCGAGGTATTAGTCCGGCCCAGGCCACAGCCCTGGCGGAGTACATCAGCGAACTGCCTGGGGTGCGTCTGGAAGCCGAGGCCGTGCGTAACTATCCCAACGGAGACCTGGCGGCCCATGTGCTGGGCTATACCGGAGAACTCACCGACCAACAGCTGGCAGCACGACGAGAGCAGGGCTATCGCCTAGGGGATGTGGTCGGCCAAATGGGGTCTGAATATGCCTTCGAGCACCTGTTGCATGGCACCTGGGGAGGGCAGCAGGTGGAGGTGGATAGTGCTGGGCGAGTGATTAGCATTTTGGGCGAGAAACCGGCGATCGCTGGTCAAGATATCCAACTCACTCTAGATATTGAGCTACAACGAGCGGCTGAAGAGGCTCTGGGGACGCGCAGGGGGGCGATCGTAGCCATGGACCCTCGCAACGGGGCCATTTTAGCCATGGCCAGCTGGCCCAGCTTCGATCCCAATATTTTCACTACCCGGATTACAGAAGACCAGTGGCGGCAGCTGCAAGGGGCCAACCATCCATTTTTAAACCGTTCCTTGCAGGCCTTCCCGCCGGCCAGTACCTTTAAAATTGTCACGACGGCGGCAGCACTTGAGTCTGGCCAGTACTCTCCCCATACCGTACTGCCCACTTACCCCTATCTACAGGTGGGAGGGGTACAGTTCGGGGAATGGAACCGAGCTGGATTTGGCCCCCTGGGCTTTACTGGGGCCATGGCCTGGAGTGCTGACACCTTTTTCTATCAAATCGCCATGCGCATTGGTGGGCCAACGTTAATTGAAATGACCCGTCGGTTTGGCTTTGGTCGTAAAACTGGTATCGAGCTCGCTTCAGAGGAAAGCCCAGGACTTGTGCCCGACGATGCCTGGAAGCGCGAAAAAGTAGGCTTCGAATGGGTGATTGGCGATGCCATTAACATGTCTATCGGTCAGGGGTTCCTACAAGCTACCCCCCTGCAGGTGGCCAATATGTTTGCGGTCACAGCCAACGACGGCCACCTGGTCACTCCCCATTTGCTCAAAGACAACGAAGAGCACCGCGACTGGAAAGAATCCCTAGAGCTTAGCGATGTTACCCTGGATGTGCTCCGCCGGGGGCTACGGCAGGTGATTACCGGTGGCACAGCGACTGCGCTGAATGTGCCCCATGTGCCTGCCTTCGCTGGTAAAACTGGCACGGCTGAAGCTCCCCCTGGCCTATCCCACGCCTGGTTTGGGGCCTATGCCCCCCTCGATAATCCAGAAATAGTAGTCGTGTCATTTGCTGAACATTCCGGCGGCGGCGGTGGGGCCGTCGCTGCCCCGATGGTGCTGCGGGTCTTAGAAACCTATTTTGGCGAAGACACTGACATTGATCTGGCTTCGGATTAGCCACAATTACCAGGACGTGAACTCCCTGGCTCATAGCTAAAGCCTGGACTTGGATTGGGCTTAGACGCCACCTAAAATCGAGTTAGCTGAGATCGGGATCGGAATCTGAGTCATCCAAGGACGATCCCTGGCCGTCATAGAGGGAATCCAGTTGTTCTCGGGCGTCTTTGACAGAGATAGACCGCATTACCAACAGCGGTTCGCGGATCATTTGGCCATCCTGGTCAAGCAGCTCGGGGTGAGGTACTCGGCGATCGCTGCTAGATCCGCCTACCCCTCCTTTAGCCTGAAAGGACTGGCCCCCCCGGGTATTACCCCCCAGTAGAATCAAGTTTCTTACCAGGTTAGTGATGGCTAAAATCGCCAAAACCGCAAATGCAATGATATAAACAATGTGCCACATAGCAGTTATCCTCAGGCCAGTCTTTCTTGACTGTAACGTGTTTCGCCCCTTGATGAGCACGGTCAGGTTAACCGTCAGCGTCGTTGTCCTCAATCCTAACGCAATCAGCTGCCTCTGATTGATCTGTTCCCGTAGGTGCTTGCCCTAGGGGTTGCCATCCCGCCTGCCATAGGGAGCGATTTTTCAACTGCTTCGCGTTGACCCATAGCCGAACCGTGGGATCACAGGCGGCCACTAGCTCGGCAAACACCCAAGATCCCTCCTGTTTACGGTTAGCAACCTGAAAATGTCGCCAGCCTTCGGTGGGGTAACAGGCCGTCCATTTAGACCCCAGTAGGTGGGGAAATTTTTGTTTCCGGGGCATGGCAGATGGGTGGCAAGTGTGAGGTGACAGGTGACAGGTGACAGGTGACAGGAACCTGTCAATTATCCAATGCCGGAACCCATGGATATCTTTGAAATGTCCTGGCTACCCAGGGACAAATTCCTTCTGCCTTCATCCTTCTACCTTCATCCTTCTACCTTCATCCTTCTACCTTCATCCTTCTACCTTCATCCTTCTACCTTCATCCTTCTACCTTCATCCTTCTACCTTCATCCTTCTACCTTCATCCTTCTACCTTCATCCTTCTGCCTTCATCCTTCTACCTTCATCCTTCTACCTTCATCCTTCTGCCTTCATCCTTCTACCTTCATCCTTCTGCCTTCATCCTTCTGCCTTCATCCTTCTGCCTTTCTACACTAGGTTTCGTTGGCCAACTGGCGTTTGATTTGGCGAATGTGGCTGACCCGACTGCTGATGGCAGCTTGTTTCGGATTCAGCTGCACATAGACTTTACCCGAGAGCAGTTGTCGTAATAGGGGGCGTCCATAGACCAAAACCCCATCAGAGCGGGCGTCACTCACTTCGGTATAGCCCATGTCCGCCAAGACGGTATCGAGTTGCTGTTTAAACTTCTTGGGGTTGCGAATCGGTAGCTCTAACGTGCTGCTGCGATTCACTAATGTCCCCAGAATACCGCCAATGATCCCCAGTAGTAGGCCAAATTGGCTGGGGAGACCAGTGTCTAAACTGACGCCCAGGCTTTTACTGGCCAGTAAGGTGGAGACCATCGCTGTGCCTAAAAAGTAATACAAAAATGTTAGGCCCCAGCCAGGTCCCTGGGGTAAAGTCGGCTCATCAGTCATAAAACAACGGGATGCAACAGCAATGCTTATCTTTTCATTAATGTTGCCCCTTGGAAACTGTTTGGGTCGTCTCTCGTCTCCTAAGAAGGTACTGGGAACCATTCTCTTTAGATGGGGCACCTTGCCCTCCCCCTAGATGAACGGCCTGGTTTTGATTAGCATAGGCCAGAGAAACTGTAACCGTTTTAACTAAAATAGGGGGCTCCTGAGTTTGTAGTCCCGCGATCGCAATGACCAACAGATCAATCCACATCAGGTCCTCCATGGTGACATTTAGAGACATAACCCCATCCCTCTGGAGCCATCAAAGGTGGAGACAGCGGCTGATCATCAGCTTGCTCAGCCTGGTTTTAGCATTCGGTCTGGGGGGATGGCTAACCCCCACAGCTGCGCAATTGCCCAACTTATTCAGCCCAGCTGACACTGGTGGACCACCGGCTGGCGTGCAGCGTATTGGTCAACTCGAAGTTACCTCGATTAGTTTGGACGGTACCGAGCTATTTAAGATTGCCTCCCCAGCGGTATTTAACCGTAACGATCCTGCCGGGGCTTTACCGGTTGAAGTGCGAGCCCGGGAAATTGAAAATAACCTCAGACAGGCGATCGCCAATACATTAGCAGTCCTAGACGACGCAGATTCTGCTGATGACGAGGCATTGACCATTCAAGTTCTGGTGCGTCAATTAGATGGGCAACCCGTCCTATTAGCTACTAGTTCAGGCATAACCGACCCCAAGGCGTTATTGACCGTCACCACAGCCGATGCTCAGTACTATGGGGTCTCACCCACAGCGCTGGCTGAAACCTGGCAAGACCAGCTACAAAACATCCTACAGCGATCGATTGATAGTCGTCGGCCCGATGCATTGCGGCGTCATATGCGGCAAACCATCTGGGCTATCTTTGCCAGTCTTCTGGCTACCCTTATCCTGGCCAGCGTTTGGCAGCTCATCACCTGGCGGCTGCATAAGCTGAAGCAGTTGTGCTCTGATCCAGACGCCCATTTATCCAACCCGCTCAACCCGACTAAACAACCTTCTTTGGCGCCACCAGGCCCCCAAAAGTTGCGGTATCAGTTCTCCCTAGAGCAAAGAATACAAGGGTTATCCTTTTTCCGCTGGCTGCTGTTTTGGGGTATAGCCTTTGTGTGGATTGCCGGACTATCGGCCGTGCTGTATGTGTTTCCCCAAACCCGTGGCTACGCCGTCAGCTTGTTTTCCACGCCGCTGTTGCTGCTAGTCACCTGGTTTGTTGCGGGGTTATTTAACCGCCTAGCCAACCTCGGTATTGACCGCATTGCCCGAGCCTGGAGTCAAAATGAACTGGGTGACTTCGATGCCCTGCAGCGCAAGTCAATGCGCATTTCTACAATTACCGCTGCCCTCAAAGGCCTCAAGACAGCGGCCATCTATATTTTGGCGACCCTCTGGGTGCTGCAAGTGTTGAGTATTGCCCCCGCCTCACTCCTGGCCTTTGGGGCCTTGGCGGCCTTGGCGGTGTCCTTTGGGGCGCAAAATCTGATGAAAGACCTGGTTAACGGCTTTTTGATTTTGCTGGAGGACCAATATGCCATTGGCGATTTCATTACCACGAGTACCGCTGCCGGGATCGTCGAAAACCTGAACCTGCGCGTTACTCAGGTGCGGGGTCCCGATGGTCGCCTGATCACCCTACCAAATAGCTTAATTGAGCAAGTTGACAACCTTAGTCGTACCTGGTCACGGGTCGATTTGACCATTGACGTGGCCTACGACACCGATATTGACCATGCCTTGCGGGTAGTGCGCCATGTGGCTCATACCCTGGCCGCAGACCCCCTGTGGCAACAAGATATTCTCGACCCCACTGAAATGGTCGGGGTCGAGGCCGTGACTCACGCTGGCATCAGTATTCGCATTTGGATTCGCACTCGGCCCTTACAACAGTTCCCAGTGGCTCGGGAATACCGCCGTCGTCTGCGCCTAGCTTTTGAGCAGGAAGGGATTACGATTGGCGTACCGCAACAGGTGTTTATGGAACGGGATCTGAATCAAGGGAAAGGCTCTCTACCCTTTACCGCTGGCAACTTAAACCACGACAACCGCCCCCAAACCAACCAGGCAAGCCCAATCCAAACCGATCGGGATCAGGTCGGCAGCTCCCAATAAGCAGCATACTAAGACTCGGAGGCATCAGGCGGCCAACCATGCCTGATACCTGACATCTAGCGCCTGAGACCTAGCACCTAAGCCCCTCAGCAAGGGTGGCCATCTTTCTGCCAGGCAGTACTAGTACCGCTACGCGGAATTCAAAATGCAAAGTTCAAGGTGAAAAATTGTTGCTGCGTAAGGATTTTAAGCGTCCTGAACAGTAGGTTAATTTCTGCCTTGGTGTACTAGATACCTGACTATCGCAGCTTTTGCTTGATGAAGGCCAACATTTTGGCCATTTGCCCTTTCATTTGCGCTAACTCTCCCTGGAGCTGCTTCACCTGAGCTTGCAGGGCCTTGAATTCAGCGGGATCAATACTGCCTGCGGGAACAGCTGCAGCAGTTGCCGTAGCGGCTGCTCCCGGGGCAGCACGCCGGGGCTTGCGAGCTTTAACCATAGCCGCTTTGATCGCTTCGATCAGCTCTTTTTGCTCAAAGGGCTTTTGAATAAACTCGAAATATTCAAACGGTTCAGTGATTTTTTCGGTCACTTCTTCTTTGCGCCCCGACATCAACACCAAAGGAATGTGCTGTAGGCCTGGGTTCGCCTGGATTTCCTGAAACACTTCCCACCCGCTCATGCGAGGCAGTAAAAAGTCGAGCATAATCAGATTAGGACGCTGACTGCGGATAGCGTCCATCCCTTCGACCCCGTCCTTGGCTTCAATCACATCAAAGTTGCCCTGGGGCAGCATGTCGCGCACACGCATGCGAATGACCCGACTATCGTCAATGACCAGAATCTTATGATTTGCCACGGTTGACTCCTCTTACGGTGCCGAAGAAGTGCATTGAAGGGGGAAATTCTATAATTCTAGGTTCAACTGTCCGGAAAATCCCGGACCGGATCGAAGAATGATAGAACTCAGGCCCATAGTAGCGTTTTGGTATGGGCTTTTCCACTGTTTCTTAGGGTTCAGATTTGTTCAGTGCTTATACTAGTATCGGTCGATACCGAGAATATGACTACCTTTGCGGAGGGTGTCGGTACTAAGGGGGCCGGGGTCAGGAATGATTGGCCGCCTGATGCCGCAGCATACTCGGCCCGATTAACAGCCGTGCGGCCTGGGTAATTTGGGCGTTGGCAGTGGCACCGGGAGGGAAGGCTGGCAGCCGGATAACCTGTTGTTCGGGAAAGGCGGCGGCGACATCTTGCCCAGGCTGGTATCGATTATGGATGATATAGCGTTGGGCAATGCCCATAGTTTGCAGGGTTTGGGTCAAGCGCTGAGCCTCGGCCAGGATGGCTGACTGATGCTGTACCACTCCAATAAACTCGGTGTACTGAGCATCTTTGAGCTTGTTCTGGGCGGCGATCACCCGCTGGCGCAGGGTGCGTAATCGCCCCATAAACTCGACCCGGCCTACCACGTCCTGGTATTTAATCCACAGCTTAAAAATCCAGCTGAGCCAATCGCCTAGGGCAGTGGGCATGTCCAAAAACCGGAGCAAATGGCCCGTAGGAGCTGTATCTAGCACAATCAGTTGCTGTTCATTTTGGTCCAGTAGGTCCATGACTGTGACCAGAGACAGCATTTCGTCAATCCCGGGTAATGCCTGGGAGACAATCTGCCGCCAGGCGTCTGGACCGTAGGCCAACTTGATCCCAGCGAGGGAGTCATCGTCACCGGCCATCATGTCGGCCAGTTCCCAAAGATAGTCGGCCCGGAACCGATTGAGCACCGCCTCGGCACTGACTTCCTGGCCCTGCAAGTTGGGGCTGAGCTGGGTGGGGGTATGTCCCAAAGGCTGGCCAAAGGCATCCCCCAGGGAGTGGGCCGGATCAATCGACATCACTCGAATCGCCGCTTCGGGATGGGCCTGGGCCATCGCCCAGCTGAGAGCGGCAGCTACGGTGGTTTTACCGACTCCTCCCTTGCCGCCAATAATCACTAATCGGCGGCCTTGGGCCACTAGGTCCTCTAGGCCGGGGGACAGCGGATCAGGCCAGATCAAATCAGCCGCTGGAGCCGGGCCAACAGGGTCGAGAGCTAACCGCTGAACCTGGCTCAGCAGCCTATCCAGTGCCGACCCCCCAATGGGTTCGTCCGTCTGGCAGGGCAACCACCACAGCGATTGATTTGGGGCTATATTCTGGAACTGTTGCAATAGCTGACGATGGGGAGCAATGATTTGGTTACCCTGGTGTTGGATGCGGTTAATCACCAATCCACCTAATGGAATCTGTAGATCCCCTAAGGCGGCGATAAACCGCTGAGTTTCCGCTAAGCTCATGGGCTCGGGAATGCCCACGATCCAGCAGGCGGCGCGATCGCCGTTTTGAATCAACTGCCGCCCCGCCGCCAAATCCTGGGCCATGGTCTGAATAAAGTGATCGGCCTGATCCGGGGTGTAGTGCCCTGCTAGAGTTTTGGTCATCACCCGATGCTTTTCCTGAAATTGATCTAGGGCGGCCAGCAGGGTATCTAAGAAGTCCATCAGGGCAAATAGGGTCAAGGTGTGGCCGCTGGGGGCCATGTCAACCACAATTCGATCGGCTGCGCGATCGCGCAAAATCCGCTGTATTTCCAGCAGGGCCATCAACTCGTCCAGCCCTGGCCACCCCATATCCCACACTGGGGTCAGATCATCCCCAGACACAAAGCTACCCCGCTCCACTAAAAGTTCTAGCACTGGACCATAGTCGGTGCGAAATTGCTCTAGCAGGGTCTTGGCGTCCAAAGCTCGCACCTGCAAGTTAGCCCGATCGGCCAGGGGGGTGGGGATATTGTGAACCGCCACTTGCAACACATCCCCTAAGGAATGGGCCGGGTCTGTGGACAGCAGCATTACCGTGTCCTGGGGCTGCTGACGGGCCAGTTGACGGGCGAATCCACAGGCCAGGGTGGTTTTACCAACGCCGCCCTTGCCGCTAAACATGATCAGCTGGTGGGAGGGGGAGGGGAGCATAGGGTGGATGGGTGGATGGGTGGATGGGTGGATGGGTGGATGGGTGGATGGGTGGATGGGTGGATGGGTGGATGGGTG
>NZ_SMDQ01000069.1 GCF_012911975.1 Nodosilinea sp. P-1105
ACCCAAGCCGAGAAACTGGGCGTTAAGCCTGGTATTCAACAGAGTCCGTTGCTGGAGTTGTGTTGTCAGCGGATGAGCGCCAAAGCCTCCTATCGGCAAGCGGCCCGAGATATTGATCTCCTGTGCGGGGTCAGTGTCAGTGCCAAAACTCAAGAGCGCATCGTCAATCGAACGCCTATCGATGCCCCTGATGTCACCGAACTCGTTGCTGAAGTTGACCTGGATGGGGGCATGGTGCGATTGGTTGGCGACCCCGGTCAATCCAGCGAATGGAAGCAGTACAAAGCCGTTCGAGTCAATGGTGACGGGCCAGGTATGGCGTGGTTCCAGGATAATTCGGCCTTGTTGGACTGGCTGCATCACTTAACCTTCGTCAGTTTGTTCTACTGCTTAGGGGATGGCCATGCCGGGATTTGGGCGCTGTTTGCCCAACTTGAGGTGCCCCAGATAGCCGAAGAAATCTTGGATTGGTATCACCTCATTGAGAATTTGCACAAGGTCGGTGGGTCGTTGAAACGCTTGCAGGAGGCTGAATCTCTGTTGTGGGAGGGACAAGTCGATAAAACAATTGCCCTATTCGCCCCGGTCAAAACAGACCCCTCACGGCGCTTTCAGACGTATTTGCAAAACCATCGCAGTCGGATTCCGAATTATCGGTATTACCAGATGGAGGGCCTGCCCATTGGCTCTGGCCCGGTTGAGTCTTGGATTAAGCAGATCGATGAACGGGTGCAGATTACCGGGGCGCGATGGAAGCCCGAGCGAGTGCCACAAATCCTGGCCCTGCGCTGCGCCTATCTCAGCGGTCGTCTCGATTTATTTTCTCCGCTTAAAGGATGACGCACTCCCTCTCCAAACAGGGGGTGGAGCGGTTAACGGGATACCGTTAAGCCCACAGGGCAAGCCACATTAGTGCCCCCTAACCCGCAGTAACCGCCAGGATTCTTAGCCAGATACTGCTGGTGATACTCCTCGGCGTAGTAAAACTCGGGGGCATCTAAAATTTCAGTGGTAATGGTACCGTACCCAGCCTGGCTAAGAGCCTGCTGATAGGCCTGGCGAGATGTTTCCGCCAGTTGTTTCTGTGTCTCAGAGTAGGTATAAATGCCAGACCGGTACTGGGTACCGACATCGTTCCCTTGACGCATCCCTTGGGTGGGGTTGTGGTTTTCCCAAAAGACCTTGAGAATTTGCTCGTAGCTAATGACGCTGGGGTCAAACACCACCAGCACCACTTCGTTGTGCCCTGTTAGCCCGGAACACACCTCTTGGTAGGTGGGGTTAGGGGTGTGGCCAGCAGCATACCCCACTGCGGTGGAATAAACCCCCTCCTGCTGCCAGAACTTGCGCTCTGCCCCCCAAAAGCACCCCATGCCAAATAGGGCTGTTTCCATGCCTTCAGGGAAGGGGGGCTGGAGAGGATTGCCATTGACGTAATGCTTGGCGGGTACTGGCATTGGGGCCGACCGACCGGGAAGTGCCTCGTTGGCAGAGGGCATTTCTGTCTTTTTACCTTTACCTAAACCAAAGAAAACCATGAAAATATCCGTTGGGTGAATAAGCCTGTAGTTTCACTATAGGCGCAGTATCCCAGAGATGCTGTACGGAGACCCGGCTAATTGGGCTGGGCGATCGCGGCGACTTCTTTAGACTGGGCGATCGCGATCCAATCCCCGGTGGTACTGAAATAGCCCACCGTGGCTAGATAGATCCGATCTGGCTGGGGAATTGGCAGATACCAATCTTGGGCAAAATCATCGCCGCAGCGCTGTTCTTCGACCGGATCCCCCAGGGGAGCATCGCTGCCTTGGCCGGTCACATCGTACAGCCGCACCGCTAGAATGTCGCCCCCCTGATGTTTGGCCTCGGCGCGATCGCGATCATCCAAATGCCAAACGGCATAGAACCGCTGGGGGTTCTCTGGGTCGAGGGTCAGACGCAGCCAACTGGAGCGGGCTGAAACGGCCTCTGGGGCTGATTCTGGGGCTGATTCTGGGGCTAAGCCAACCGCCTCAAAGCTATCGGGGGAACCCGGCGGAATGCTGGCCATAGCTGCCAACACCTCGGGGGGCAGAGCCTCAAGGCTGGAGCCGTCAGCACGGGCCAAGTCAGGGGCCGCTTCATGGGGAGGAGGCACAAAATCAAGGGGATCAAAGGGCACCTCTGGGGGACCAGGGATAGGGTCTGGAGCTGGCGCATCGACCGCTGGCCCAGGGGTGATGGTACCCCTGGGTGAGGAGGGGGCAGGGGTTGGCTGAGGGCTGATCGACTCAACATCGTCCTGGGGGCTGACCGCCGACAGGTGCACCTGGTGTAGTAGCTCGTCTTCCAGGGGGGAAGGGGCTAACCCGGCCAGCTCTGAGGTGGAGACCGGGGGGTCGGCCCCAACGGCACTAGGGTCCGGGTTAGACTCTGGAGCGTACTCTAAAGCATGCTCTGGGGCATACTCCGGTTCGCTAGGCAGGGTGGCCACCTGGGCGGCTAACTCAGGGGGAACCCCGGCTGGATCAAGAGAAGCGGTTGTCACGGCCCCATCTTCTGAGGGTAATCTCAAAATCATCTGCTCTAGGTCGGGGGGGACATCACCCCCATCCTTGAAGGCTGATCCGGGACCTGGCGTGATGGTGAGGCCAGTCCCCTGTGCTCCAGAGACCACGGTTGCGGCATCGCCCCCTAAGGCCATAGCGCGATCGAGGCAATCTTGCCCCTCGGCTTGGCGCCCCATGGCGATCAACGCCTGCCCCTTCCCCTGCCAGGCATCGGCCATGGCGCTATCCATCTCAATCGCTGTGTCAAAACAGAAGAGGGCTTCCTCATACCGCCCTAGACGATTGAGTAAATGGCCCTTGCCAATCCAGGCCTCAATCACACTGGCATCCAGGGCTAAGGCGGCATTGTAGCTATCCATGGCCTCATTCACCTGATTCAGGGCCGTGAACGCATGGCCTCGCTGGGCCTTGGCCTGGGCGCTAATGGCGTTGATGCCGCCCATGGGGCCACCGGTGGCTTCCGCATGGGCGCGTTCCGCGTGGGCGGCATCCACAGCGCTGGTGAAGTAGATCAGGGCCCGATTGTACTGTCCTGCCGCCATCAGTCGTCGCCCTTCAGCCAGATCAAGGCGAGCTTGTCCCAGCTGATTCGGCCTCTCT
Source organism: Nodosilinea sp. P-1105 (assembly GCF_012911975.1). Taxonomy (GTDB): domain Bacteria; phylum Cyanobacteriota; class Cyanobacteriia; order Phormidesmidales; family Phormidesmidaceae; genus Nodosilinea. The sequence continues at coordinate 3,150 of NZ_SMDQ01000069.1, forward strand.
CTGTCTTGATCAACCTCCTCTGGAGATATCAGCCCAGCTTCTGGCGGCAGCCCGGCCACGGCGCTAGAGCCATCGCCCACCGCCCCAAAGTTAATCCCTAGGCCAGCGCCGGTAGCGGTATTGACCTCATCGTCTACGTCCTCTTCATCGTGTTTAGATTTGATCCCCAGCAGGGAGCCAATAATTCCAGCCAAAATCAACAGGGCTGGAATCAACGCCAGCACCCACCACACATTCGTGGGCAGGTTGCGCAGCCGATTCACGAACTCAGACCACTCAGCAGGCATAGCCGTCTGATCGGCATCAGGGCCTGGCTCCACCTGCTCGGCCTCGCTGAGTAACTGTCCCTGGGCATCCCGCAGTTCTACCCGGTTATCGGCGGTGCCAACCACCAACTGCCCGGCGGGGGTAAACCCTAGGGAACTGGCCGGAGCATCTAGGGTGATGGGCTCTGGCAGGCGATCGCTGGCATCTGGCCCCCATAGCTGGAGAGTACCGTCCCGACCAGCGGTGGCGATCGTCTCCCCGTCCGGGCTATAGGCGATGGCGCTGACCGCTTCCGGGTGGGCGGCAATGGTCTCTCCCCGGGGTTGCAGGGTGGCCCGATCCCACTGGCGTAGGGTGCCATCCTCCCCAGCGGTGGTAAACACCTGGCCATCGGGGCTACTAACCACCTGGGTGATCCCGCCCGGATGGGCATTGACAACGCTATCGGCGGCACTGCCATCGGCATTCCAGAACCCCAGGCTGCCATCACTACTGCCGGAGAGGAAGTTTTGGCCGCCGGCAGGCACATATACCGCCTGCACGGCCTGATCATGGGCGGCGATGGGCTCCCCAATGACACTGCCATCAGCGGTGGACCAGCGCTCTACGGTGCCATCGGCATTGCCGCTGATGATGGTCTGGCCATCGGGACTCAGGGCCAGGGCCAAAATCGGCCCCCCGGCCCCATCCATGGGTTCCCCTAAGGGATTGCCATTGCGATCCCAACGGCGCAGGGTGCCATCGGCTCCACTAGAGACCACGGTTTGGCCATCTGGACTGACCACCACCGCCGACACCAGTCCCTGGTGAGCCGCTTCTACCACCGTGTCCGTAGGATTGCCCTCGGCATCAAGCCATTGCAGATCACCGGTTTCACTGCCGCGCACCATAAATTGAGCGTCTGGGGCCAGGGCCACCCCCCCAGGGAGTTGACTGGAGCCAGCCGTGACGTTATCGCTGGCGATTTGCTGGGCTGCGGCCACCGCCGCCTGACCATCAGGGTTGGTGGCAAAGCCTAAAAAGGCGGCCACGGCCAGGCTGGGCTCCCCCAAATAGACATAGTTGCGGGGCTGGGAGTAGGGATAGCGGGGATCATCGGGCAGGGTGTTGTGCATGGTGACCAGGCGAATTGCTGGTTGATCCACCACTTCCGAGGCGATCGCATAGCTCATGCCATCGTTCCCTAATTCCCGCACAATGGCTGCGGTGTCGTCTGTTTCCATCGAGACTGCGGTGGGGCCAGTTTCAAAGGGTTGCTGGCGAAATACATCGTAGTCGGCTAGGGCCCGGCGGATGTCGCTATCGACGGGGCGATCGATAAACCGGATGGGCAGATTAGGGCCGCCCAACTCAGCCCAGTTGGTGATTTCCCCCCGGAAGATGCGGGCAAAGTCACCAAAGGTCAAATCTCCCCGAAAGGGGTTATCACGACCGACAATGATGGCGATTTTTTCCCGGGTGACGGGCACCTCAGTCAGATTCTGGGCCAGCTCTTGATCGGTGAGCGATCGCCCCAGGGCAGCCAAATCCACAGTCCCAGCCCGCAGTGCTTCCAGGGCCGCTGTATCTCCATTAGTTGTCGCCACCACCTGGGTATCAGGGAACTGTTGCTCAAACTGGCGGCCCATCACCTGGTTAATCCCAGCCATAGAGGGGGTGCCATCAATGGTGACAATGGTGCCTGGGGCCACCGTTTGGGGAGCCACAAAGGTGGGGACATCCTCATTCCCCTGCCCCTGAGCCAGCCACCCCTGATCCGACCTGAGGGTCTGGACGGGCAATGTGGCAAGGGCACTGAACAGCGCCAATAGCACCAAAGACGGCTTAAGCAGCTTATCCATAGGACCAGGAAATAGAAGAGTTTTGCTCAAGGATACATGCAGATACGGAGGTTGGGCTGACCTCTTTACCGACCTTATTCCGCCTGGCGGTGCTAAGAGTTGATTACGTTAAAGGTGACGGGCTGACAGGGTTCACGGTTCACCGTAAGCGGTTTAAGGCAAGCCGTAGACCGTGCACCGTAGACCGTCAACCGCAGCCCTGTTGACCCATCACGTCTGCTTGACAGACCACTAATAACGAATGCGCGGATCGATGTAGGCATTAAGGATATCGATCAAAATGCTCATGAGCGCCACAATCAGGCCAAAGAACACCATCAACCCCTGTACCACCGGATAATCTCGTTGGGAAATGGCCTCGTAAAGCCGGTTGGCCAACCCTGGCCAGGAAAAGGTGACCTCTGTCAGCACCGCCCCGCCCAACATGGCCGCAAAGGTCAAGCCCAGGATGGTAATCACAGGAATCATGGCGTTTCTCAGGGCATGAACCAGGACAATGCGTCGCTCTGGAATCCCCCTGGCTCGGGCTGCTTCCACATAGTCAGCCGCCAGGGTTTGCTTCAGGTTGACCCGGACCATGCGCTCAAACACACCACTAATCAAGATGCCTAGGGTTAGGCTGGGCAGGGCTAAATGGTACAGGGTGGTGGCAAATGCGCCCAGGTCCAAAGACAGCAGACTATCGACTACATAGAGCCCCGTCGGCCCCTGGGGCGGGGTGGCCCGCAGCGGGTAGCGGGTGCCAATGGGAAACCAGCGCAATTGCACGGCAAAGATCAGCTGCAAAATCATGCCGAACCAGTACATGGGAATGGCGTAGGTGACGATACCAAACAGCCGCCCCCCGGCATCGATGGGGGAATTGGGCCGGGCCGCCGCCAGGGCGCCAATGCCCACCCCCACCACCGTCGCCACGATCATGCCGCACACCGTTAACTCGACGGTGGCCGGGAAGTGGGCCTGGATAATCTGCCATACCGTCTGCCCCTGGGTGGCCAGGGAGGTACCCAAGTCGAGTCGCAGTAGGTTGCCCAGATAGGTTAGATACTGCACCCACAGAGGCTGGTCCAACCCCAACTGCGTCCGTAACTGGTCCTTGGCGGCAGCAGGCGCCCGTGGCCCCAACAGTGCATCTACAGGATCCCCAGGGGTAGCCCGCAGCAGCAGAAAGACCACTGTGGTAATGGTGAGAATCATCAACGGGGCCAGCAACAGGCGACTGATGACGTAGTAACGCAGGGCGGTGGAACGGGAGGACATAGTACAGGAAGGCAGAAATAAGAAGGCAAAAGGCAGAAAGGGGATCTGCTGTATCCCAGTAGTTCAGGATAGCAGGGCTATTTCTGCCGCAGAGTAATAGGGTTTAGAGACTGGCGTATGTGACTGGTTGAGATGGTGAATAAGGGGAGCGGTCGGGGTTATCGACCCGTGTAACGTTGCTGGTAGTACTTTTGATAGTCTGCCGGGAGTAAGGGCAGCCACCAGTCGCGGTTGTTCAGGTACCAGGTGACGGTTTTGCGCAGCCCTGCTGAGAGGGAGACGCTGGGTTGCCAGCCCAGGTCAGCTTTAATTTTGCTGATATCCATGGCGTAACGGCGATCGTGGCCGGGGCGATCGCGGACGTAGGTAATTAGCGCCTGGGTGGGGCGAATGGGCAAATCAGGGGCCAGTTCGTTCATCAACTCACAGAGCATGTTGATCAGGTCAATGTTTTTTATCTCGGCTTCACCGCCAATGTTGTATGGCTGGCCAGGGAGCGCATGGTGCAACACGGTGTCCAGCGCCCGACAGTGATCCTCCACAAATAGCCAGTCGCGGATGTTTTGGCCATCTCCATAAACGGGCAGGGGCTGGCCCAGCAGCATATTGACGCACATCAGGGGAATCAGTTTTTCGGGGAAGTGGTAGGGGCCGTAGTTGTTGGAGCAGTTGGTGATCAGGGTGGGTAGACCATAGGTTTGGTAGTAGGCCCTGGCTAGGTGGTCACTACCGGCTTTGGAGGCTGAATAGGGGCTGTTGGGCGCATAAGGGGTGTTTTCCCGAAAGGCTAGATCCGCTGGACCCAGGCTGCCGTACACCTCGTCGGTGGAAATGTGGAGAAAGCGATAGTGGCCCGGTTGGCCTTGGGTTTGCCAGTGGATGCGGAAGGCCTCTAGCAGGGTGAAGGTGCCGACGACATTGGTTTGGATAAAGGCCTCTGGCCCCAGGATGGAGCGATCGACGTGGGACTCGGCCGCGAAGTGGACAAGGGTGTCGATCCTGTATTCTGTGAGCAGGCGGTCAACTAGGGCGCGATCGCAGATATTGCCCTTGATTAGCTCAATATTTGGATGTCCCAGAATGCCGGCCAGATTAGCCCGATTGCCAGCATAGGTGAGGGCATCGAGGATAATTAGTGGGGTGTCGGCATACTGTCGATGCCAGTAGTGGGCAAAGTTGGAGCCGATGAATCCGGCGGCGCCAGTGACTAGCAAACGGCTCAGCATTAGCCAACCATTACAAGTATTGCTGAAGAATATCGCTGGTCAGTCGCCCGGTTGTTGCCCAGCTGAATTGTCGAGCCCGATTCAGCCCGGCTTGCTGCAACCTCAACCAAAGGGGGCGATCGCGGCTAACGGCATTCATCGCCTCCGTCAGTTCGCCCACATTGTACGGATCAATTAATAGGGCTGCATCCCCGGCCACCTCCGGTAAAGATGCCAGGTTAGAGGTAATCACTGGGGTGCCGCAGGCCATTGCCTCCAGCACAGGTAGGCCAAACCCTTCCCATAAACTGGGAAATACCAGGGCGATCGCCTGGTTGATCAGACGGGGTAAATCGTCATAAGGCACGTAGGCCAAAAATTGAACGCGATCGCCTACCCCCAAGGCTTCAGCCTGACGTTGTAACGATGGGGTATAGCGGGGATCAGGCGCACCCGCAATCAGCAGCTTGGTCTCCCGCAGACTCACCTGGGCAAAGGCCGCAATCATGCGCTCTAAATTTTTGTAGGTGTAGTGGCTGCCAACGTAGAGAAAGTAGGGTTGCCGAGGCAGATCTAGAAACCGGTAGTGGCTGGCATCATAGGCCAGGGGTACCACCGTGGTCTGTCCCGGAGGAGCCCCAAAAAAATGATAGATATCCCGCAGGGTAGACTCAGAATCGCAAATGACATGCTCGGCCTGGCGGATCACCTGGGGCAGATAATATCGGCTATACCAGGTCAGCGGCGAACCCCACCGGGGAAAATGTAACGGGATCAAATCGTGCACTGTTACCACCGAGCGGCAGGCTGACCACAATGGGGCCTCAGGCACTGGTGAGAACAATAGCTTTGCCCCAAGCTGTCGATACAGCCTGGGTAGTTGAAACTGGGTCCACCCCAGGCGTCGAGCGTGGCCCCACTTCCCCGAGTCAGTGGTAGCACCGGCAGGAGAGGGTAGCCATGGGTAGTTGGAAATAGGGCGATCGCAAAGGATGCGGCTGTTGTCCTGGGGCAGGTGTTGAATCAGGTTGAGCGCATAGACCGCCAATCCCGTGGGCTTAGTCGGCACAAAGGATAAATTAATCAAGAGCGAAGCCGTATCCATCCCATGCCTCTCTCAATTGACCTGGCTTAATTCTTTCAAATCATGATCAACCATTGACTCGACTAAACGCTGAAACGAATACTCTGGTTGCCAATGCAGCTCCGCCTGAATCTTGGCAATAGACCCCGCCAACTGCACCGCTTCGTCAGGGCGATAAAAGGCCGGATCAACCTTGACAAACTGTTGATAGTCGAGACCCAGGTAGCTAAAGGCACAATCTACTAATTCACGCACAGAATGCACCTCACCGCTAGCAATGATGTAATCTCCAGGGTGTTCCTGCTGCAACATGAGCCACATAGCCTTGACCACATCCTGGGCATGGCACCAGTCTCGGCGAGCCTCTAAATTGCCCAGTCGCAGTTCCTGCAGTAACCCCAGCTTGATCTGAGCTGCCCCACGGGTGATCTTCCGAAAGACAAATTCAGCGCCCCGCCTGGGAGACTCGTGGGTGTAGGTAATACCGCAACAGGCGTAAAGATCATATTTTTGGCGATAATTAACGGTCATCCAGTGGGCATAGGCTTTGGCCACGCCGTAGGGATTGCGAGGCCGAAACGCTGTGCGCTCAGTTTGGGGAGATTCGTCGGGCTGGCCAAATACCTCGCTGCTAGAAGCCTGGTAAAAGCGGGTGTCTGGCTTACAGCGGCGAATAGCTTCTAGTAAACGGGAAACCCCCAGGGCGGTGTATTCAGCCGTCAAGGCGGGTTGGGTCCAAGATAGGGGCACATAGCTCTGGGAGGCCAAATTGTAAATTTCGTCGGGCTGGGTCTGCTCAATGGCATCGATTAGCGAGAACTGATCGAGCAGGTCGCCTGAGATCACCTCGATTTGATTGGAAAAGTGACTGATGCGGTCAAAGCTGCTGGAGCTCGAGCGCCTGACCATGCCACAGACCTGATAGCCTTGAGCTAACAAGAACTCCGCCAAATATGATCCATCCTGGCCGGTCAGGCCTGTAATCAAAGCTTTCTTTGCCATGGAAACTCGGTTGTAGGTCCAGGGAGCAGCTTACTTATAGTAATGAACGATAAGCTGCCAGGGTTGATTTGGCCGTGCGATTCCAGGAAAACGTCGCGGCTTGCTGGTATCCCTTGATAATCATGGCCTGCCGTTGGCCGCGATCGCTAATCACCTGCCACAACGCTTCCGCTAGCGCTTCCACGCTGGTAGGGTCGACCATCAGCGCCGCCTCACCTGCCACCTCAGGCAAGGAAGAGGTGTTGGCTGTCACCACCGGGCAGCCCAAGGTCATGGCCTCTAGCACTGGTAGGCCAAACCCTTCGTAGAGCGATGGATAGGCGAACACATCAGCCTGGGCATAGCAATACGCCACCTCGGCATCGGAAAGATAGTCAAGGTGGTGAATGTGATGCTGCCAGGGCGAGGCCGCGATCGCCTCGAAAATCGGCTCATACTGCCATCCCTTTTGCCCCACCAGCAGCAGTTGATGATCGACTCGATGTTGCGACTTGAGCCGGTCAAACGCCTGAATCAGTCGCACTACATTTTTGCGAGGTTCCAGGGTGCTGACAAAAAGAATATAGGGGCGATTCCGGGACGGATACTCGTTCCGAGTCGGTTCCCTAACGCTTTGCGAATCACCTAAGTCAACCGGCTCTAAAGCTCGTTCTTTTTCATAGGTGTCTGGGGCATAGCGACTGGCTAACGGAGTCACCCAGACCCTTTCTGGCGGCACGCCTAAGAACTCTACAATGTCACGCTTAGAGCTTTCAGAAATCGTGACCACCAAGTCTGTCCAGGTCAAACACTGCTTGATCCGCTGGCTATAGGTGCGCACCACAGCCGTCACATAGTCTGGGTAGCGCATGAAGGACAGGTCGTAGATATTCATCACCCGCTGGCTGTGCTGGCAGGGGTACACCGCATAGTTAGTGCCATGGTAAATGTCGGGCCGATCAAAGCGCTGCTCCAGCCTTTCCATCAGCGGCTGGCCAGGCAACTGGGCCAATACATTCAGCAGCCGAACTGGCAACGGCAGGACGGCAATATGGTCGTAGTGGGCTAAGACTTCAGGCAATGCCAGGTTACCCCGCAACCAGTTTTTCAAGCTGGGCTGATAGGTCAGGCCCAACTCAAAACCTTCTCGCCCTTGTAGACTCTGAAGCGCCGCCAACAAATTCAGAACATAGAGCCCAACTCCACTGGGCTTGGGTAAAATCGGAGTCGCTTCTACAACAACCTTCAGCATGACGGGGATTGGCTCAGATTCTTCAAGGTGCGGTTGACCCAGGACTACATCAACAGGACTCTAATTCTCCCAGGCCAGGTCAATGTCGTCAAAGCCGGGAATCAGCAGCCGATGAAAACGATTTTTGGTAGGTGATCTGCTCTGGTATTTCGCTCGGGTGCAAGAGCCCCACGCCAAAAGCCATAGATGTGGTGGTAGTACAAGGGAAGACGGGGCTCCTATCGGCATTGACAAGAAAGCAACATTCTTTGAGCTACGGGATCTCTGTGGATACAGGGCTTGATTGTGGCTCCTGCTCCCTGTATTCATCAAATTTTCGAGTCACTGCTATGATACTTTTTGATCTATAGCACTGTAATTAAGAAAGAGGAGGAAGAAGCCTGCCTGCGACTTTACAGGAAGTAATTCTGTTCTAGTTTCAGTTTTTGCCAGTTCCTGGGGGCAGCTGTTTTCAAAGCTGAGGCTTTAAAGCTAGGAAAGGTCGTGGCTAATATTATCAGCCGTTACATCGTCAGTATTAGTTATGACATCTAAGCTGCTAGCTGGGTTATTGGCTTAGGGGCTGGGTATAGTTGATTATGTTTTGCTGCTAACGCGGGTGAAGCTAAATGTTACTACTCCCTGTCCATCTCTGATATGTTTACCTTCTGTTCTGCTTAGCTGCTTTTTCTTTAAAGAACGTTTTTGTTTGAGCTTAGTGGCAGATCAGTCTTACTTTCGGAAAGTTTCTTGAAGTTAAGCTGTTTCAAGTTGGAGTGTTCAATGAAAGAAGATATTTATAGCCGCGAAAAGAAATTTCATGATACTTGGGCCTCAACCATTGATGTCGATGGCATCCGAGTGGCAGATTACTTTGAAGCTTGTACGGCACCAGAAAACCGTTTTATCTTGAAACAACTAGGTACAGTAGATGGATTACGGGTATTGGATCTAGGTTGTGGAGCTGGCGAAAATAGTGTCTATTTTGCTCAGCGAGGTGCTCGGTGTGTTGCGGCTGATTATTCCCCCGGCATGGTCGATACTGCTTTGAAGCTCGGCCAAGCTAATAATGTTGAAATTAGTGGAAAAGTCATTAATGCTATGTCAATTGACTTTCCCGATAATAGTTTTGATGTTGTGTATGCTTCTAACTTGTTGCATCACCTTCCAGATCCAAGAACTGCGATTCAAGAAATGCATCGAGTTTTGAAGCCTGGTGGCAAGGCCTGTTTCTGGGATCCTCTAAAACATAATCCTGTGATTAATATCTATCGTCGTATTGCCACTGAAGTTCGGACCGAAGATGAAATGCCTTTAGATATTAACATAGTAGACTTTGTAGGTGAAAAATTTTCTAGAACTGATTGGAATACTTTCTGGATAGCTACTTTGTGGATCTTTTTGGATTTCTATTTGATCAAGAGAGTAGATCCTAACAAGGAGAGATATTGGAAGAAAATTATCATCGAACATAAAGACTTGGAGAAAACCTACTATCGACTTGAGAAAGTCGATAGAAAGCTAAAGCGACTTCCCTTAGTTAAGCGATTTGCATGGAATTTGGCTGTAGTTGCCACTAAATAGGTTTTGAGAATCTTGAGCCTACAGCCACTGAAGCCTGGATCTTATAAAATAGCTTTTCTGGATTCATGGCTGAGAACGTGCAACACAATTGTCTTACTTAGATTAAATAAAATGCCTGAAATTCTTGAAAAGACATTTACTTAGCCACTCTATAAAGTATTCACTGAAATGCTTTATTTCCAAGCAATTATCTAGAACCTTCTGTCGATATAGCCCATTATGACTCCTAAGTATTCAGTTGTAGTTCCTATTTATAATGAGGCAGCAGGCCTGACTGAGCTGTATCGACGGGTTCGATGTATTATTGATCAGATGGATGGCTCTGCTGAAATTATCTTTGTAAATGATGGTAGCGAAGACGAATCACTATCCTTGATTAAAGAGTTGCGTCAAATAGATTTTCGGGTATGTTATATCGATTTTTCTAGGAATTTTGGACATCAAGTTGCTGTCACAGCTGGCTTGAACTTTGCGCGAGGGGAAGCTGTAATTACTATGGATGCAGATTTACAGGATCCACCCGAACTGATTTTAGAACTTACCCACAAATGGCAACAGGGGTATGACATTGTTTATGCTAAAAGAATTCGAAGAGCTAAAGAAGGTTTTTTTAAGCGCGGAACGGCTTATTTGTTTTATCGTTTTTTGAAGAGAATGGCTGATGTTGAGATTCCAACAGATGTTGGAGATTTTTGCCTGATGGATGAGAAGGTTGTGAAAGTTTTGAACTCGATGCCCGAACGTAATCGATATTTACGAGGCCTAAGAGCATGGACAGGTTTCCGTCAGACATCTGTACCCTTCAAACGAGATCCGCGGTTTGCAGGGACTGTTAAATATACTTTTCAAAAATCTCTTAAGCTAGCTATTGATGGCTTAGCATCGTTTTCTCGAATTCCACTTAGAGTGGCAACATATATTGGTCTTTTAAGTGCCTTGGTTTCTTTGTTAATGGTGATATTAGTTATTTACTGGCGTCTTTTTCACCCTAACTCATCACTGACAGGATATACCATTATAATAGCTGTTCTTTTTTTCTTGGGCGCTGTCCAATTATTTAGTATCGGAATTTTGGGTGAGTACATTGGTAGAATTTATGAAGAGGTGAAAAAACGCCCACTGTATACTTTAAACGAAATCGTAGGGTTTGAGAGTTATACTGATAAAAATTTTGTTAAAAAGCCGAACCATATTCATGAAATTGAGATCAACAAATGATTGCTGCTAATTGTTTGCTTGTATTAGTTGCTTTAAAACATTAGTCAAAAAAATCTTAACATCCTTAACATCCATTTATCAGCTGCAGTGACTCTCATTTTTATCACTTCCTTTCTATTAAGCACTGTGACTTGACCTTCCATTGCCAAAGTGAGTATTTACCAGAAACTTAAACTCTAAATTCTTCTCCGGAACATTGAAATAAATTATTATTGGTGAAGATTTCGGCAGGTGAAAATGTTATGCGCAAATCTTGGCTTTTTGGCAAAACTATCAGAAAGGAAAATATTTATTGTAATCTGATGTTACTGCGTCAGATTTTATTCTTGGCTTTTGTGGCAATCCTAATTTGGATTTCTCGGTTTTTAATGGTTCATCAATTTGGTCTGTATGAGGATGATCAACATTTTCTCGGCCACATCATTGATATGAACTCGGAAGAGTTTAGTGAAAGGTTTCTAAGTTATTTATATTCAGGTTTCATTTCCCAGGGGCGTCCCGTTGGATTTGCTTTTTCTTATGTTACCTTCTGGATTGGATATAACTTCTTGGGAGGCTTAAAGGGTGTTTATTTTCTAGGGTATCTCTGTGTTGCGGCAAATGCTATATTATTCTACTTATTGGCCAAGCGTTTATTTCCTCTACGATACGCTGAGGTTGCTACCTTAGCATTTGCTTTATTCCCCGCCGATACGACTCAAGCATTCTTGACTCATGCCTTGATTCTGCAGCCAGCAATTACGTTTATTCTAATTGCAGCACATTTTTATATGTTTAGGAAATGGGTGCTAGCCTACTCTTTCCTACTTTTATCTTTATTGTCTTACGAACCAGGCTTTCCAGTATTTTTACTTGCACCTTTTTTGCTATTTAATTTTCAAAACTTTTTGCTTTTGAAAAAGACTATTCTGATTTGGCCTTTGCAAAAGAATTCTGGTTTAAATCAGTCTCGTTTTCAAGCGGATATCTTTCAGTCCTTGTGGAGAAGTGCTTTTTCTCGATACTTTTTCGTTAATTTAATAACAATGTTTTTGTTGTTTGCATTCGTTTTCTTGGCAAGAAGGCTCTCTGGTGAGACTAGAGTTAGTGATCTGAATTTTGGTACGGTTTCGGAAAATATTGTTTTTGGTCCGTTAGTTGCTATATCCCGATACTTTTCTTCAGCCATCAGTGGATTGGAAAATCTTGATGTTATTTTAGCTTTTGACCATAGGCCGACTATTGTAGGTTGCATCGTTTTGACAACTTTTACTTTTTTTCTATTTTCTCTCGTTATAAGGAAAGATATTTATTCTGGGTCTAGATGGGTGAAAGACACTTTTCTTGAGTTGACATTGACAACAAAAGTAATCCGGATACCAAGATTCGTGTTATTGCTGCTAGCTATTTTCACTGGCTATATAGCAATGGTTTTAAGCTATACCCTTACATTTTCGACTTCTGTATTTACTGAGGGAGGACGAGGTACTAGAGCCCATACTTACGCTGTTTTCGGCGCTGCAATTTTAATTGCAGCTTTATTCTACTGTTTGTTTTCGATTCCGAATTTTGCCAAATTTAGATTTACAAGAAAAGCTTTTGTCAATTTCTCAGCAGCACTGTATTTTTTCCTATTCTCTTTGCTTGTCCCTTATGGTTTTATAATTCAAAAAAGTTATGTTGATAGTTGGGCTTACCAAAAGAGTTTTTGGTCAGAGGTGATTCCTCTCATCCCCGATGTTACTAATGATTCTAATGTCCTGATCGATCTTTTTCTTGATGATGGTACTTCTCTATATCCTTTTGAGACTGATTTTATTGAGGTGCTATCCTGGCCTAGCTATAATATGTTGAACTTTATGTTTGAATTTCCTAGCTCTTGGTCTCACCCGCCAAGGGTTTGGATTTTAGGGCATCTTTCAGAAACACCATCAGACTTGAAGACTTTCATGGATAGTTTTCGCTATGGGAATAGGTTGATCTGGCCTACACCATCGTGGTTTTGGGAATTTGAAAAAGTTGATACTGCTCTGGAAAATACTCTGCTGATTAGAGCGACTGAAAAAGGTTTAGTCAGGGTCGATAACTTTGAAGACACTAACTTTAAAGCACTACCAAGTGAACTGAGCGCTCCTGCTTTTCATACTAAACACTTCTACGATTTATATATCAATAGCTGAGTTAGCCCTGCTCTGAGTCGGCGGTATAAATTAATCGCTAGTTCACTAGTCCCTGGTCATGAGATCAAGTGGGCACTAGGTCTTTGAATTGATTTGATGATCTATCAGCTCACGTCTCTACACCAATAGCACATCCTTTCCTCGACTCGTGAATGCGCTAGTTTATATAAGATGTACGATATTTTCCCGCCTAAACCAGGCAAGGTTTGGAAATAAAAGCCAAAACAGCATCTTTGGCCCCATCTTCAGTAAGGCGGGCTTGTTGTGTTTGAACAGCTCCAGCAGCGCAGTTCTAACTAGCAGGGTAAGAAACTCATAGGTCCTGGTCGTGTCAAATCGGCTAATTCCAGAGTCCATTTCAGTCTTAACTAAGGCATATCCCACCAACCAGGACCCAGGTACAATACCAAACTTCGAAGAAAGCATGATATTTGTCTCACAATGGGCTGCCAGGCTCTGAGCTATCGTTTTATTGGCAGCATACATTCTTGAGCCAGCCAGCTTGTCAGGCACGTATAGAAACGAGACATGTTTACCGTACCTGAGCCAAAGCTCATAGTCTAAGCAGTAATTCAGCGACACATCTAGATCTCCATACTGTTCTACCAAGGAGCGCCTAAAGAATACCGCTGGCTGACATAGAAAACATTCTTGCTTGAGACGTTGGTAACTCCAGGACCGAGTAGGATACTCCTTTAAAGGAGTATTGTCTGCTTCAATCCAGTCAGCTCTACCATATAGGGCCTGAACTTCAGGATGGTTAGTGAATATCGCTCTTATTTTTTCAAAGGTACCAGGGTAGTAAATATCGTCTGAGTTAATCCAAGCGATAATGTTGCCTGTCGTATTGCGAATTCCTTTGTTGACAGCGTCAGCCTGTCCCCCATCAGGTTCACTATACCAGCGCAGGTATGCCTCGTATTTTTGCAGAATAGCTAGAGTATGATCAGTGCTACCACCATCACATACAATATACTCAAATTCGACTCCTGCTTGATTGAGAACACTTTTAATAGTTCGCTCAATAAACTGACCCTGATTATAGGAAGGGGTGATAACACTAAAGCTAAGTGTCATAGTCATAGCTAGTTAGATTAATCGTGAAAGCTCCTTCCACTGATTCCAGTCAAACTCAAAGTTTTGCCACGGAGAGAAAGGGGGTTTTTGCTTTTCTTTGCCATTTAGAAAAATCAAGTCTACTTGGTGGAGATTATCATAATAGTAGCAGAGGTCAGTAATATCCCAAAGGTGAAAGTCTTTTGACTCCAAATAAATTACCCTCTCAGATAAGTAGCATAGCGGTGACTCTATAACCACACAGGAAGTACGTTTAAGAGTATCTTCTGCCCCTCGAAGAATGGGCAATTCATGCCCGTCGACATCTAACTTAAGTAGATATGGTTGAGAACATTCTTTATCCTGTAAAAAGGTATCAAGGGTAATAGTTTTGATAACCCTGCTCTCAGTCACACCACCGCCGAGAGCACCATCCAAACTACTATGAGTTACAGTATCTGAACCAAGCTTGGTAATGCTGAGTAGACTTTCCCCATCCTTATCTGAAAGTGCTGCTCTAGTTAACTCGTAGTCATAACCTTTATAATTTTTCTGAATGAAATCATAGTATTCTTCTACTGGCTCAAACAAAAAATGCTTTAAGTCAGGAAAAATTGCCTTCAACTGAGGAGTCTCATGTTGGACACCAACATCTAAAATCGTTTTGACATCTAAGCCGCTTTTGCGAAGACTGGATAATGAGTCTCGCTTTGTCGGAACTCGATCGAGCATCTGCTTTTTCGATGAAAACATAACTTTCAGCCTAGTTTATTAGAATCAAAGAATTGACACATCACATGCAAGATTAAATATCAAAACACCGCATGAAATGCTTAGTTAACAATCAAGGGATTACTAAAGAACAGATCCTCAAAGCGAAGGTCAGATGGTCTGCCAAGTTGAATAGATTCCCAAAGCCATTTATGTAACTGATCAGCAGAGAACTGCGGGGCGATCAACGATGCCTTTTGGCGCATTACCTGTTGCACTTGAGGATCACTCACGTAGTTCACAGCTTCCCTAAGACTTTTAGCACTATAGTCACAGGTCACACCGACTCCAAATCGCTTGACAAAATTAGAGGCTGGGGTCTCTCGACTACCCATAATAATAATAGGAGTATTTGACGTCGCCATAGCAAAAATGATTCGCCCAGGCAAGCTAAGACGTGACAGCTCCGGGCGATCGTCTCTGGAATCTAACGTTCCAGTTGGTACAACCACGAAAGTGGCCTGCCTCATTCTCTCCACCAGGGTTGATTCAGAGACTAACCCGCAGGGATTGATGCCTCGCGGGTTAGTCCTTCCGGGTTCAATCTGCATCCAGGGATAGTTTGTGTTTCCATACCAATCTAGCTTTAGTCCTGCTTCATAGGCGGCAGTCGAGAGCATATCAAACCACTGTTTGCTCCAGATACTACCAATGAGTACCCCTCTATCTACAAATCCATCTCTAAATGTAAGAGATTCAGGACTCTGACAAATGAGATGATGAGGAACTACCGCAGGTAACAAGTGGATTTCCAGCCCATACTTGGCTTCATAGGCATCTCGCAGTTCTGGATGAGTTGCCAGACGCAAGGAACATTTATCCAAAAACTCATGCATCAATGGGTCAGGGATGACGTTAACGCAAACATTTTGATCATCCATGATGTACGTGCCCAGAGGAGCTCGATGTAGTTCCGTAAGAGTAATTGCCGTGATCAAATCATCCGATCTGTAGGGAACACATAAGATTTGATTAATCTGATTATCGCCAACTCGGTTAATTATATTTTCAGCAGCCTCTACTCTGGACAAATCCTCATGAAATATAAGAAGACTAAGGTCACCAAAATAGTGCTCACCATCATAAAGATCCATGGAATGGATAGAAAGGACATTGGGAGTACCTTCAATAATTCGTTGAACCAGCGGCCCTGTACCATGCAGTTGGTTAATCTCAAAAGCTGTGATCACTGCACTGGCATCAGACAAAATTGTGCCAAGTTGTTCAAATCTAAAGTTGATTGGTCTACCTCGCTCCAAAGATCGCCATATCCAGGTGGCCATGTTCTCTGCTGAGAATGAACTAGCCAAATAGGCTGCTCGTTGACGAAAATGTTGTTGTTGGTGCGATGAACAAATATTTAAGACAGCCTCACTAAAGCTATCAGGGGTATAATCACATACCACACCCAGTTGCATCTCTTCTACGAATTTGGCTGCAGCGGTATCGCGACTACCAACAACTATGAGGGGAATGTTGGTAGCGGCTACGAGATAAGGAATACGCGAGGGTAAACTTAATTTGGCCAACTCGGGCCGATCTTGATTGTCATTGGTGCTACCGGTCAAAATTAAGGCGTAGGGTGCCTTTCTCAGATTATCTAAAAGTTCATCTTCAGGATAAAACCCTTTGAAGGTAATACCATCTTCCTTGAGACTACCTTCATCGAAGGAAAGCCAATTTCGATTAGGATTACCATACCAGTCAATCAAGAAACCGGTTTCCCGAGTTAAATTTTTTAAGCGCTCAAGCCATTGCTGACTCCAAATGTTGCCAATTAACACTCCTGGAGGAAAAGTTATGAACTGATCTAGATCTTTTAAGGGGAATGAGGGGGTCGTCTGAATCAAGCCTGTGTCCACAACTGGTGGTAAGAACCAAAATTTAAAATTGTATTTTTGCTCATAAGCCTGACATAGCTCACGGGAAATTCCTAAGCGCAAGTCTGACTTTTCCAACAAATCTCGCATAAGTTCATCAGGTATATTTTGAGCATATATGTTTTGATCATCCATTAAGTAGGTGCACAGAGGGACATTCAGTAACTCCTTAAGTGCCAATGAGGACAGTATATCGTCAGTATAATAGGGAACAGTAAGAATACACCTTGCTTTTTTGAAGCCAATTACCTTAGAAACGTTTCTACGAACTAGCTCAGGTGTTTGATCACTATGGCTTAAGCAGGCATGGGCAAAACCAAACTTCTGACGACCATCATAAAGATTTCTAGATCGCAAGGAAAAAATATTATCGCTATCGGTAAATAACCTACTTAGAAGGATGCCTACGCCCTGATTATTATTAACCTCGCAGTGTGACACAATAATATCAGGAGTGGCTTGGCCAAAAGCAAACTTAAGAGGATTTAGTTTTCTTGAAATTTTTCGCCTCAATTTTTCCTGTTTGGCCTTGAGGGCACTAAGTTTTGCAGACAACCTGCTCCTTAGCCCTACTTGCGTTGCTAAAATATCACCAGACTTTAGATTTGTCATAGGGCGATGAAAATGAGAGATCCAACACTGAAGTCACTTATGCTTTTTAAGCAGTAGGACTACCTTACAGTAAACCATAGTCTCAGCAGCATGAAAATGCCATCCAGGGTTCTTTGTGGTACACTAATATTAGTACTCTTGTAGCGATTCTTGAATGCATAAGGTGGACCTCTACTGATAGAAGTCTCGTAATTTATAGGGTTTGAGCCGCTACCCCGTATCTAATTCGAATAAAAACAGCTATATATTTCTCTTCGGTCACTTCCATGAGGTAGAACCCAAGATAGCCCACTCCGTTACTAATATGACAACGTAATGGGCTATACAGATTAAGGGAAGGCTAGTTTCAGAGCTTCTCTGAGTGGAGTGATAATAGAGGGATGTTCTTGTGCTTTAAGTAAGCTACTTGTAAGTTCTTCACTAATACCTTCTAGCGCATTGTCAATTAGCATATACCCTTGCTTGGTGTCTAAGGCTCTGGCTCTCATACAGCAAGGAATCTGGTTCAAAACTTGAAGATCAGCGGATTACAAGCAGCCTCAAAATCAGGAATTATCTAAACCTAAGAAGACTTTTACTTTTATCCAAGCTTCTCGTATTCTCCAGAACTTGCTTGACTGCATCTCAAGAATGGTTGCTTGAGTGTGTTGAAGTTGAGCTTGAGTGTGTTGAAGTTGAGCTTGAGTGTGTTGAAGTTGAGCTTGAGTACGTTGGAGTTCTGCCTGAGTATGCTGGACGAGCTTTCTACTCGTCTCAAGGAGTTTGTCACGAGAGTTCAGCACCTTCCATAGATCTTCGTCGTAGCTTTTACGTGGCATAACCAAGCATGTCATCAGCTGTTTGACAGTTTTTATTAGCCTTTGCTTGAATGTAATAAATTGAATCTACTCTACTCTCTAAAGGGCGAATATCCTTAAGTTGGACTCCCCTGGGGGGGTGATGTAGTAGGTTATCTCCAGTACACTGATAAAACTTATAAAAATCCTCTAAAAACCTTTCGTCGTAGTTGATGCTGAGCATTTGACATATGTTTTGACAAGTATCTTTTGGGTTAGTACAAAATGTCTCGTAGTGAACAATCTTATAACCCACAATCGATTTAGCATATTCCAAGTATCGCTCAGAAAAGACCTCGACAGTCAGGTTTTCAAAATTGCAAAAGTTGCGTTTTAGAGAATCGTAAATATCTGCAGCTTGACGACAGATCACTATCGCTTGGTGTTTTAGCTGAGCATAGTTTAGATAAAGCTCCTGCTCAAGCACTAAACTAGGCTCTAACAGGGAACTTGGAATCACATTATCTAAGAAATTTAAAGTAGGCCAATCTCTGATGATTAGATTAGCTCCTCTACAAACAGATCTTTGTGACAAATATGATATCTTCTCGGTGTAGGTTAACCTTTCAAAGGTTAACACCTCACTATCAGATAAAAGCTCTAACCATTTATGTGCTTGATAGCTTATTGAAATAGGAGAGCCATGGGGATTAACTTCTGAAAGGACCAGGTTGCCGGGAATACAAGATAAACACCGGTTAATGAGAGTTCCGCCGGATCGGGCAAATGTGTAAAATACGGACAGGTTTAGACTGCTCATCAGTAATAAGGCTTACACATGAAAACTTTAATCTTGTTCAAATTCATAATTTCCGAATTTTATCTCCTCGCTAAATTTTGATCTAACTTTTTCCTTAAGATCTTCATCATAATACCGTGAATAGTGTCCTCGACTTGATTTGTTCCTTAGAGGTAGTTCAACAAAAGGGATGTATATCTTCTTGCAAACCTCTTTGAAGTCCTCGTTAAGATACTCGAACCTGATCAGGAAGTCAATATCACGAATAAGACTGCCTTTCTGAATCTTTCTCTGCGAAAAGTTGAGCCTGCTTAACCAACTTCTTTGGTTCTCTAATAGAAGTGAATCTTTTATATAGTAACTCAAAGGCTGAACTTCATCAATCAATTTTTGAAAGTCATCTCTTACCCAATCCTTTATTTTTCTGTGAGGAGAAAAGTACCAGGAGATCATCATATCCCATGGATTTCTGATTACTGAAAACTTGAATAGGCTGTTGTAAACGGAATCCTCAATCATATTTTTGTATTCAGTTAAGGTAGAGTGTTTGTGAACTTTATACCTATCGCTTCTGACTTCAAAGCGCTCAACTCCATCCTGATGTTTTTCGAGTATTATTATTTTATCCTCAGAGTAGTCTTTTAATATGCTTTGGATGCTGTTTCCACCAGTCTTAGGTACATGTATGAATAGAAATTTTTTTTGGAGAGAAATCATTTTGTATTTTCTGATTTTACAGTGTAGAGAGGGTCAATGACAAAAAGGCCTGGATCGCTGAGGTTGTTACAGTCTAAATGGTTTTGGGAATTGCATTCTTAGAGAACAAAGTTCAAACTCATCGAGTTTGATTCAGAAAAGTCGACGGTCTGTGCCACATCATCTTAGCAGCTACTCAAGTCTGAGCTATCCGTTATGCACAAGTTGCCAACACCTTTGACAGCTAGGCATTGCAGCCAATCTTTATTATTGCAAAACTCAGGCTTAATCATAGCAAGGTTTCTAGGACTTTACAAAGCTATAGCAATTTCTGAAACCTACACAGCACTTTGGATCATAGTGAGTCCCAAAAACTGGATAGGTGACTAAGCTCTGAATCACTCAAACCATGATAGGAGTAGTTCATGAGCAGAAAACGCAAGCAGTACAGCGCGCAATTCAAGGCTAAGGTGGCGATTGAAGCGATTCGAGGGCAAAAGACCACCGCTGAGTTGGCCAGTCAGTACGAGATTCATCCCAAGATGATCAACAACTGGAAACGGGATTTGCTGGATAAGGCCAGTGAGCTGTTTGATAGCGGCAAGACCACGAACCATGTTCAAGCCGAGACTCAGGCACAGATTGATGAGTTATATCGTCAAGTCGGTCAATTGACGGTGGAACGGGATTTTTTAGCCAAGTGCTCAGCCCAACTGGGTCTACCCGCCGAAAAATCCTGGTAGAGCCGAATCATCCCCAGTTGAGCCTGGTACGCCAGTGCCAGCTCCTCGGAGTGAGCCGTTCGAGTCTGTATTACCAACCGGTCGGTCCGTCTGATGAGGAGTTGACCTTGTTGCGTCTCATCGACGAACAATATCTGAAAACGCCCTTCTACGGCAGTCGTCTTATGGTTGCCCTCTTGCGCCAGCAGGGGTTTGGGCGCTGCTGATTTCAAGTATGAACCGATCGATGGAGGTATTGGAACCTCGTCCAATTTGTGCAAAATTATACTGCTATTCAGCAATGCCGAAATTCGGGCTCACTTGGCTTTGCAGTTGACGATAAAGAAGGGGTGTTTCCATGACACTGGTTTTGAATTAGGGAATTCAAGCCTCTCATGAAATGCCCCCCTTAAGCTACCTTATCTCATTTAGGATTACTTGCCCAGCAAACCTTTCAGGACTTTTCTGCATCACTAAAAACCTATCCGGAAACCGCCTCAAGCCCTTGAGGCCCGTAGACAAAATGGGGTATTCGGATAGGCTCTAAGGACGATAGCTTAGAAAAATGGCAGCAGTTATATTTAACCATATAGTCAAGAGGAAAACCACAGAAAATCGAACTAAGCATGCTCGATATATTGTAATTTATGGATCGATGTTTTTCTGGTAGCCTTTACATTGAGTTGGTATTAGTTGCTTCTTCTTCGTAAGAGTTGATTTTAAGATCGGCAATTCCTAAAAAATCTTTATCCTCGGTATCAAGTACTTTGAAAGATAAAACTCCAGCTTGCTTATCTACTGGATAAAACATTTTGTCTGATTGCCTGCTTTCTAAGCGAACAGTCAGAAAGTAGATGCCTTCAATCAACCCAGCCTGAAACCTAAAAATAACCCTGCGTCTTACAATTTCTAAATTGGATCTTATTTTAGTAAGCTTTATGTACTTGCCACTAATCGGAAGTGACCTACGATCTTCAATAGATAAACTTACTGATGGATTTTGTAAAGAACTGAGGTGTTCGACAATAACTTCAATCAATATCTGGTCACCTGTATAAAAAATCCCACTTTGATCTGAATCATTGATAAACCGGACATCAAGAACTTTGCCCTCGTCTGTTCCAAGTGCCAACCTCTTTTTCCCGGAAAGAGATTTTTTTGCTTTAACGAATTGACCTTGCAGTGAATCCAGTTTTTGCTGAGACTGTATATCTAGGAAATAAATTTCTGCTACCTCATCAGTATTTCCAAATGCTCTCAGAGTTCCATTTTGCAAATAAAGAATCTGATCGCATACAGATTTTATGGCTCCAATATCATGAGACACTAAAATTACTGTTGCACCTGCTTCCATTAACTTTTCTAACCTACGAAAAGATTTAAACTGAAAAGCAGCATCGCCTACAGAAAGGGCCTCGTCAACGATTAGAATGTCAGGATTTACATTAACTGCTAGGGCGAAGGCTAGACGAACATACATCCCGCTGGAATAAGTTTTGACCGGCTGATCGATAAAATCTTCAATGTCTGCAAATGCTGAAATATCATCGAATTTTGATTCGATTTCTTCTTTTTCCAGCCCTAACAGTCTACCGCTGAAGAAGATATTTTCTCTGCCTGTAAATTCTGGATCAAAGCCACTGCCTAACTCTAATAAAGCGGACATACGACCGTTGACAGCTATTTCCCCAGTTGTTGGGGTTAATGTGCCAGCAATAATTTGCAAAAGGGTACTTTTCCCAGCTCCGTTACGCCCGATAATTCCCACTCTTTCTCCCTTGGGAACTTCAAGGGTAATATCTCGTAGCGCCCAAAAAATCTCTGCTCTAGGTTTACCTGGCAATAGAATTTCCTTCAAGCGATCCACCGGTCGGTGATATCGCTTATACAACTTGGATACGTTCCTTAGCGAAATCGCAATTTCCTCAACCATAATCTATCCTAATCCATAAAACCCAAGCAAATTATCGTTAGACTCACAAAGAAAACTAGCAGTTAGTCAATGATTAAATTTGATTTAATTACGATGTCTTGGTTAATTTATTTATTGCGAATGCTTAGAGTCCAGATTTATTAAAAACTCACTACTATTCTCCAGAAGATCTGTATTGTTCGAGGTGTCTCTTTAGTTGAAAAAATAGCAGAAACGATCTCTAGTACTGCCGGGTAAAAATATAACCACTGTTGCTGAGGGTGTCAGGTGTCGGGTATCAGGAATGATGGGCCGAATTATGCCTCGAGGTACTAGTACAGGAAGGCAGAAATATGACCACCTTTGCTGAGGGTGTCAGGTGTCGGGTATCAGGTGTCAGGAATGATGGGCCGACTTATGCCTCAGAGTACTAGTCTAATCACCCTCTCCTTTGTCTTTAGCCTTTGCTACTTTTTCTCAAGCATTCACTTGGTCCAAGTTTAACTGTTTGCAGTATATACCCTACTCGGTTAACCACCCCGCCTCATTCTTCAGGATCATCCTCTCCTTGCCTACTACTGAGCAATTCCCGTAACCCCTTTAGCTGTGCCTCTGCTGCTTCGGCCTGTCGCTTCTGCTCATCGGCCCGTTCTGTCTCCCGATTGGCTCGAATGGCACTTGCTAGATGGGCTTATTCTAGCGGTTGTTGCTGCCCCTCTTGAATTATGGCTCCAGCGACCAGGTATCCTATTATTCAATTGGGTAAAAGTACCACTTGTAGTCACTACAGTACATCTGCAAAGGCAGGCCGCAGCTTTCGATAGCACCAGTACCCCCCCAGTAAAATCAGCACTGATACTGCTGTCGCTACGGCCCATTCACTCCAGTGGGTCACTGTGCCATTTAAGATCATGTCTCGGTACAGCTCTCCGACCGCAGCCATAGGATTCAGCCAAAAGACCCAAGCCTGAAATGGCTGAGGAATCAGTGTTGCCGGATAGATTAGAGGTGTGGCATAGAACCAAAGGTTTAAAAGCACCCCCAGGGTTTGGGGAATATCCCGCAAAAAGACTGTTAGTCCAGCCGTTAAAAAACTCAGGCCCGCCGTCAAGCAGAGTTGGGGCAGCCAAGCTAGCGGTAACAAGAGGAGAGTGGGATGTAGCTTTTGGGTGAACAGCACCACAAAGGTAATTAACGCCATAAGGCCAAAGGTGCTTTCAATAAAGCTAGTGAGAAGCGGTATTAAGGGCAAAAGAGTTAACGGAAAAACCACTTTCTTGACCAGATTGGGCTGAGCAATGACTGCAGTCGACGCCTCTTGTAACCCTTCACTAAAGGCCAGCCAGGGTAGCAGACCAGCAAACAGCCATAGCCCAAAGACAAAGGAATCATCTTCAGGCAAGCTTTCTAGGTTGAGCCTAACCTGAAGCACAATCCCAAAAACGTAGGTATAAATTAGTAGCTGAGCTAACTGGTGTAAGAGGGGCCATAGTTTGCCCAACACAGAACCTTTATAGCGTGCCTCCAGATCCCGTTGAACAAGAATTTTCAGTAAGTTTAATTTGGCCCATTGAGGGTCACTTAGCGGCAGCCAGCGTTTGATCAGTGATTTTTGACGCCAAAGTGCTTTTAGAGGTTTCACAACTATCGCCACCGACTCGGTACCCTTTTACTCAAGAGTTAATTCATAGCTACCATATCGTAATTAAGCCCTTGTGCCAGCCATTGATCGTGAACGTCCAGGTGTGGGTCGCCCTGATTCTGTTAAGGTGCAAGTTAGTGGATCACGCATGGGCTACGTTGAACCAATCGCTGGGTTGCCGATAGGCCAGACAAGCGCTGCTTGTAAAGGTTACGTAACCCAGCCTGCCTGACAGAGCTGTGACAACCTTCGCTGAGAATGTCAGGTTCTAGATGTCAGGTATCAGACATGGTTGGCTGACTGATGCCTCAAAACACTAAGCTTGCCAGTACCGAATCAATATTCCCTGGCGGGGGCTAAACAGCAGCGCCAGCAAAAACCCGCCAAACACGGTCAGCCCGATCGCGGGGCCGGAAGGGATATCTAGATAGTAGCTGCTGTACATACCCACCATGCCAAATAGTACTCCTAGGATCGCCCCCAGGATCATCATCCAGTGCAGTTCTTTGACCAGCAGGTAGGCGGTGGCGGCGGGGCCAACCATCAGGGCCACCACCAAGATCACCCCTACCGTCTTCATGCCAGCGATAATCGCCAGGGTGATAGCCGCCATCAGGCCAAAATTGATCCGGGTGATCGGCAGGCCCAGGGCTTCGGCCCCCAGGGGGTCAAAGGTAAAAAACAACAGTTCTTTGTAAAACAGAGCCACACCCACTAGCACCAGGGCGGTAATCACCGCGATTTGCTGGACATCGGTGGCGCGGATACTGAGGATGTCGCCGAAGAGGAGCTGCTCTAGGGGAACTCGACTGCGAAATACCGTCAGTAGGGTAATGCCCAGGGAGAAAAAGGTGGAGAAGGTGATCGCCATGGCGGTATCCACCTTGATGCGTGACTGGGTGCGGATCCAGGCGATCACAAAGGTGCTGAACAGGCCCATGACAAAGGCTCCCGCCAGGATGGGCAGGTTGGCAAAACTGGCGATCGCCAGTCCTGGCAGCACCCCATGGGCCACCACATCCCCCAGCATGGCCATGCGTTGCACAATCAGATAGGTACCCACCACAGGGCAAAGAATACCCACCAGCAAGCTGGCCCACAGGGCTTGGCGCATAAATTCGTAGTTGAGCGGTGTCAAGAGCCAATCCATCAGCGTTATTAGTCGTCGGGGAATTGCCAGCAAGGAATATATTCGACTCGGGTGCTGCCACAGCCGCAGGGAACCTCGCTGGAGGCTACCCAGGTGGCATCACACTGGCGACAGTGGCAGAGAATGTTGTTGAGGTTAGCCTGGGCCAAGCCAAACTGCCAACGCTGAAGTTCCTCGGGGGTGAAGTAGGATGGGGAGTCAGCCATAGCCAGGTTCACAGCCTCGGGAGCACAATTAGAACAACTTGAGAACAACTTACCTCTGCAACAGTTTAGCCTGACAACTGGACTACCATGACACTGGATTCGCGGCGAGCCACAGGGATTGGGTTTACGGCAGTGCTGATGTGGGCCACCCTGGCGCTACTCACCGCCTTCAGCGGGGCGATACCGCCCTTTCAGCTGACAGCTATGGCCTTTTCGGTTGCCTTTATCATTGGCCTGGGGCTTTGGGGTAGAGCCGGGGGGCAGATCGCCCTGTTCACCCAGCTGCCCTGGCCAGTATGGGCCTTGGGCATTAGCGGCCTGTTTGGCTATCATTTTTTCTATTTTGTGGCGCTCCAAAATGCGCCGCCGGTAGAGGCCAGTTTGATTGCTTACCTGTGGCCGTTGCTGATTGTACTGCTTTCGTCCCAATTGCCGGGGGAGCGATTGCGCTGGTTCCATGGCCTGGGCACCCTGGTTGGCTTTCTGGGGGCGGCATTGCTGATTACCCAGGGGCAGGGGTTAAGTTTTAGCTGGCAGTATCGCTGGGGTTATTTGGCCGCTCTGGTTTGTGCAGGGATTTGGTCCAGCTATTCGGTGTTGTCTCGCCGCCATGGGGCGGTACCGACGGTGGCGGTGGGTGGGTTTTGTGGCGGGACGGCGCTGTTAGCCTGGGTCTGCCATGGGCTGTTAGAAACTACGGTGTGGCCTCAGGGTAATCAATGGGGTGCCATTTTAGGCCTGGGATTGGGACCGGTGGGGCTGGCCTTTTTCACCTGGGACTATGGGGTTAAACACGGCCACATCAAGGTGCTGGGGGCGTTGTCTTACCTGGCACCGCTGCTATCGACCCTGTTGCTGGTGTTGACGGGGTTAGCAGAGCCGACCTGGGTTTTGGGGGTGTCCAGTCTTTTGATTGTGGGTGGTGCCCTGCTGGCCTCGGGTGATTTTCTGCGGTGGTGATTTGTTTTCCAGCGCATACATCCCCCAGCCATGGGTTACGGCGGCAGATAACGAAAAACGAAAAAGGAAAAGGGAAGAACGAAAAAGGAACAATCCAAAATCCAAAATTCCCCCATCTTCCCCATCCCCCCACCAGGGCGCACACACAGGTCCGCCCCTACGCCACCTTCCCCATCTCCCCATCTCCCCATCTCCCCATCCCCCCATCCCCCCATCCCCCCATCCCCCC
>NZ_SMDQ01000007.1 GCF_012911975.1 Nodosilinea sp. P-1105
TCTCCCCCATCTCCCCACTTCCCCCATCTCCCCCATCTCCCCACTTCCCCCATCTCCCCACTTCCCCCATCTCCCCATCCACCCCTTCACCCATCCACTCCCCCACCTTCCCCACCTGGCCCTAAACCTAGGCGTCAAGCTAAGATGCCAAAGACCTGTTACAAAACTTGAGGTTTCTCAGTATGCTGAGATCACTATTGTCGCTGGTGTTAACCACCGCCCTGACCCTCGGTGTCCTGGTCGGCCTGGCCCAGCCTGTTCACGCTATCCCCACAAATCCTATGCATCTCGCTGCTTTACCGATTATTGGCAACTTATTTGCCGGTCAACGCCCCGACAATCTGGGAGTAACCGATGGCAAACTAGCCCCCTGCCCCAGCTCCCCCAACTGTGTGGTCAGCCAGGGTGACCCTGACGCGGAACATGCGATCGCGCCTTTGGAATACGAGGGTGATCCAGCGGCGGCTATGGAAAAGTTAGGGGCTGTGGTTAAAGCAATGCCGCGCACCACGATTATCGAGCAGACCAACGACTACCTCTATGCTGAGTTTGCCAGTCAGCTGATGGGCTATGTGGACGATGTGGAATTTTACTTAGACCCAGCGACATCGGCCATTCAGGTGCGATCGGCGTCTCGTTTAGGTCAGTCTGACCTGGGAGTAAACCGCAAGCGAATTGAAGCGATTCGCAGCGAGTTTAGCTAATCGGTCGGTAGTGCTCTACTTCAGGCGTGATGCTGGCCTGAAACTTCTTGACGGCCGGCATTTGAGTACTCAATATCGCGATCATGAACTACGGAGCACTACCCACTGGTCTATTACGCTGCCGGATAAGTCGGCTGATCATGCCTGACACCTATCCCCTGACCCCTGATCCTTGCCCTAGGGTGTTCACTTTGTTGGAATTCTGGGGCTAAAGCTCATGCGCATTCTGAGTCAATTGCAAAGACTGTAACCCTTACACAGTTAGGGTTACGAGAGATGACGCAAAACCTGATCATGAATTGTGCATGAACTGGGAAAAAGCCCCAAAATCAACAGCCTATCCTTGCCCCCCTCAGCCAAGGTGGTCATTTTTCTGCCAGCCAATGCGAGCCATGCTACCCGCCGAAGCCAGCGGCAATCAGGAAAATGGCCCCAGCTAAGGCTAGTAGCGATAGAACCAGTCCAGCATTCCAGCTACCTTTCCAAGAATAGTTTTTGTCTGCCATGGTCATCCTCTGTGTGGTAATCCTTTAGGGAAAACAGTTATTCAGTGGTTAGATTGTAACGAACCACGAATTTGGGTGCAGAGCTACTCTCGGCTCCCCCATGGAGCACAGGGACCGCAGACCGTCACCCGCCCTAGAGAATCTGAGAGAGGAACTGCTTGGTTCGCTCTTCTCGGGGCTGGTTGAAAAACGCTTGGGGAGTGTTTTGCTCGATCAAACAACCACCATCCATCAGCACCACTCGGTCGGCTACTTCCCGAGCAAAGCCCACCTCGTGGGTAACACACACCATGGTCATGCCGGACTTGGCCAGTCCTCGCATCACATCCAACACTTCCCGTACCATTTCAGGATCCAAAGCTGAGGTTGGTTCATCAAACAGCATCACTTTGGGCTGCATGGCTAGGGATCGGGCGATCGCCACCCGCTGCTGTTGTCCCCCCGATAATTGCCCTGGAAACTTGTGGGCCTGTTCTAAAATGCCAACCCGCTCAAGCAGTTGCATGGCGACTTCCTGGGCTTTGGACTTAGGCCAGCGACGCACCCAAATCGGTGCCAGGGTCACATTTTGCAAGACCGTCAGGTGGGGAAACAGGTTGAACTGTTGGAACACCATGCCCACCTCTTGGCGGATCGCTTCGATGTTTTTTAGGTCATGGGAAATGGTAATGCCATCCACTTCAATGCTGCCCTTTTGGTACGGCTCTAGGGCATTAAAAGTCCGGATAAAAGTGGATTTACCAGACCCAGACGGCCCCATGACCACCAGCACTTCCCCCTTGTAGACCGTCATGCTGACGCCCTTCAGCACATGGAAACCATTGTCGTACCACTTTTCCACATCCCTGGCGACAATTACAGGCTCGGTGCTCGGGGTTTGGGTGGATGATTGCTCTGTCTGAGGTTGTGTCATAACTTTGTTTTCCTGTATGGAGACTCCTGCGTTTACCCCATCAGGGGCAGGGGGACAGCGTATTGTGCGAGATTCAATTTGTTAACCCTACGGGGTTTCAGGCACCCAAGCTGTTAGCGGCTACACGGAGCAGAAATCTATCCTGGACCTAGCGCTCATCAGTATTCAGCTTGTCTTCAATTTTGCGGCTAGCTAAGGACATGGCATAGCAAAAGAACCAGTAAATCACTCCCAGGAATAAGTAAACTTCGGCATAGCGGCCCAAATAGCTGGGATTAGCCAGAATCGATCGTCCTATCCCCAGCAATTCCGCTAAGCCGACAATGGCCAGTAGGGTAGTGTCTTGAAATAGGCTGATAAACTGTCCCACAATGGCTGGAATCGCAATCTTTAAGGCTTGGGGCAAGATAATCAACCCTAGGGTGGTGGGGGTATTCAGCCCTAGGGACATGGCCGCTTCCCGTTGGCCGCGGGGCACAGCCTGCAAACCAGCCCGCACATTTTCGGCCAGATAAGCGGCACTAAATAGGGCCAGGGCAATAATTGCCCGCAAGATGCGATCGGGCCGGGTTCCTGCCGGCAAAAACAGGGGAATCAACACTTGCCCCATAAACAAAAAGGCTACCAACGGTACCCCCCGGACGACTTCGATATAGGCCGTAGACAGCCACCGCACAACGGGCAGTGCGCTGCGACGCCCCAAAGCCAGCATCAGCCCCAGGGGAAAACACAGGGCAATGCCACTCACAGCGGCTAATAGAGTTAGCATCAGGCCGCCCCAATCGTTGGTAGAAACTGGGGTGAGTCCCAAACCACCCCCAATCAGCCACAGGGCCACAAAATACGAGAGAAACCAAAGCAGCGATACCCACTTGCCGATACCTGGCCGCTGGCGCCCAGCCTGACGGCCGATCGCCGCCATCCCAGCTACCATAGCCACCATGGGGAGTAGCTTCAGGGAACTGGGGCGGGTGGGTGGAAACAGCACAATAAAGGCGCAGATAGCCCCGATGCCGATCAGCACATTGCGGCTAAATAGGGTTGACAGGTTACGGCTTAATACCCCCCACGACAGCCCGGCCAGCAAGCAAATCATCGCTAATAAGGCCCACACTCGGGCATACAGACTGGAGGGATAGGTCCCCGTCATGAACAACCCAACATTATTTGGAATCACCTGCCACTGGGCTGTGGTTAAGGCCCAGTTGGCCAGTCGGAAGATGAGCCAGCCTAAAATGGTCACCAACACGACCGTTAGCAGGCTGTTAAACCAGTCACTAAATAGGTTCTTTTTGGCCCAGGCCCAGGGACTTAGCCCCACCACCTCGGGACGGGTTGAGGATAAAGAGTCAGGGGTGACGGTGGTCATGGGTTAGCGCTCCTTAAATTGCACGGCCCGGTTGAGTTGGTTCATGACCAGGGTGATCAGTAGACAAATCAGCAGATACGTAGCGATTAGGACCAGAAAGACTTCCACCGGGCGACCGGTTTGGTTGTAGGTGGTGGTGGCCACGGAGTACATTTCAGGAAAGGCGATCGCAAAGGCCAAGCTCGTATTTTTCGTCAAGTTCATATACTCGCTGTTCATGGGGGGAATAATTACCCTCAGCGCTTGGGGAAACACGACCAGTTGCATGACGGCACTCGCCTTTAGCCCCAGGGCATGAGCCGCTTCCCACTGGCCCTTGGATACAGACTGAATGCCCGCCCGCACAATTTCTGCCACAAAAGCAGCCGTATAAAACACCAGGGCCGATAAGGCGGCCACATATTCCCGCGACAGCCGCAGGCCGCCACTGACTCCACCGCCGTCAATCCCCGTGGGAATGGTCCAGTCTATGCCTAGGGTCAGTAGCCCGATCAACATCACTCCCAGTAGCCCCAAGGCAACCAGCTGCTGCTGTCCACCCGTGCCGGTTTCTACCCGCACTTTGATCCGCCATTGCCATAGATAGATAGCCGCGATCGCCGCTAAAACCGTAGCCGCAATGCCCAAAAGGGCCAGGCCAGCACTGCTAGCCCAAGGAATATACACCCCTCGGTTATTTAAGAAGGCTATCCCCAGCAGCTCAAGTTGGTTGGCGGGGTTGGGTAGCATGCCGTAGATGGCAAAATACCAGAAAAAAAGCTGTAGCAGCAGCGGAATATTGCGCACCAGCCCCACGTAGCTGCGACTGAGCTTAAATAGCAGCCAGTTCTTAGAAAAGCTGGTGACCCCCGCTGCCACTCCCAATAGCGTCGTCAGCACAATGCCAGCAGCCACGAGACTAATGGTGTTACTCAAGCCAACGGTGAGGGCCTTCCAATAGGGATCATTGGGGCGGTATTGAATCAGGCTTTCGCCAATGCTAAAACCAGCCTGGTTAAGCAAAAAGCTAAACCCAAATACCCGCCCCTGCTGGGCCATGTTGCGCGTTAAGTTGCCGATAAAAAAGCTGGCCAGGGCCACCACCACTGCCAGGGTAATTACCTGAAAGGCAATTTTCCAAAAGCGTTCGTCCCGAAGCATTGCTTTCAGGTCAAATGACCTGTTGCCGCTATCTTGGGCCATGAAAATACCTATACCGAAAACGCGATCGAGCTTTAACGGAATTCCACCTCAAAACTATCCTTGGTAAAGGACTAGCCCCAGGGGGAGCCTCGCCAATTATCTGGATAAAGCATGAATGGAATACTCTAAGCAAAATAATCTAGGAGAGATGTCAAGAAAAGTTCAATTTGTTACAAGGTCTGATGAAAAAGGCACGGCAGTACCGTGCCTTGGGTGATTTATACCAAGTTCAGCTTGAGATCTGGAGTTTTCCCACAGGCAGAATTCCAGGTCTGGACTGGAATTTGATTTAGATCATCGCCCAGCTTATAGCTTGCAGACCAAGGTAGCCTTGCAAGCACTGAAGTCTGGAAACAATCCATTAGCGGAAGGGAGGCGAGTATAGCAATCCACCATCGGTCCAAAGCGCATTTTGGCCCCGCTCTAAATTGAATTGGGAACCACTGCCCAGGTTGCGATCATAAATTTCGGCGTAGTTACCGACCTGGCTAATCACCTGATACATGAAGTCGTTAGGTAGCCCCATGTCAGAACCTAAGGTACCTTCTTCTCCCAAAAAGCGGGCAATGTTTGGGTCTTCGCTACCCTCAAAGGAGTCGATGTTCTCAGACGTAATGCCAAACTCTTCCGCTTGCATGAGTCCAAAGGTGACCCACTTAACGACATCAAACCAAGTGGAGTCATTGTTTAGCGTTGCCGGTCCTAGTGGTTCTTTAGACATGGTGACCTCCAACAGCATATGGGCGTCAGGGTCTGGCAGGGTACTTTGACGGGCAATTAATTGTGACTTATCAGACGTCATCCCCTCACAACGGCCCTCATCGTAAGCCGCATAGGCCGCATCCGCATCCTGGAAGACCACGGGTTCAAAGTCCACATTGAGTTGGCGCATCTGGTCCGTCAGGTTGAGTTCGGTGGTGGTACCCGTTTCCACACATACCGCTAGACCTTCAAAGTCTTCTAACGTGGTGATACCGCTGTCGGTACGTACCATCATGCCTTGGCCGTCATAGAACGTCGTCGGGGCGAACTCTAGTCCTACGCTGGTGTCGCGGCTAATGGTCCAGGTAGTGTTGCGAGACAGCATATCCACCTCACCACCAGCCAGGGCTGTAAACCGTTCGGTCGAATCTAAGCGGCGATACTCTACGGCATCGGCGTCGCCAAAAACAGCCGCTGCTACAGCCCGACAGACATCTACATCTAGCCCTGAATAGCTTCCCGTGTCATCTAGAAAGCTAAAACCAGGAATACCCCCATCTACTCCGCAGATTAACTGGCCCCGTTGTTCCACCACATTCATGCGGCTACCCCCCGAGGCACCTGCCTCTCCTCCATTGGTCGCTGTATCGATATCCCCACCACAGGCGACTATGGTCAGCCCTAAGCTAGCAGCCAGCAAACCCGACTTGCGCATAAACCACACCTCACTCACAAAAGCATCATTGGGACAACTTAAACAGACAAAGTGTTTAGTCTGCTTAACATTCCAATAAGTTGAGGTTTAACTTTGTATCCGAGGCGACACTATCTCTCTAAAGAAGGATGATCGAGTCGAAGTCAATAATCCGAAGTAGCTGATGCCACCATCGTTGAATGGCTTACCGCTCTTGAGTCAAGTCACGAATCAGGGGAATTTTGGCGCGAATATAACGACTTAGCTGATCGGTTTCAGAGGGATTAATCGGTCGCTGCCCAGCAAACTGTTCTATAAGCCAGTGCACAAGGCTATTGTCATCCAAGGCCAAGAGCTGACTCCTTTGAGTCCGATCTACTAAAGACCATAGATGGTGCAAGAGCTGAGGATTCATAGCAGCACTTAATAATTTCTTTAGATTTATCCTAATGGAATTAGTCAGTCTGGGGAACCAAAATGTGGGATTATTAATTTTATTTTCTCAGGCAAAAAAGAGTGGTAGAATAGAAAACTTATTGACCTGAGGCGTCTGACCTGAGGCGCCTACAGTGCCTTCCTGTGGCTGTTAACCCAGTCTTGTCCGAGCTGAATCGTGATGTCGGAGTCAAGTACCCCAGTACTTTCTACTCGCACCTCGCCAATGCCCAAAAAGCGGTGCATCATTTCGGCATTGGCGACATCCCCCTGCTGGGCAACGATGCGGCTAACGGGTAGGGGGGTAGGGAGGCTTCTGTCGACATAAATGTTGGTATAACCGCTCTCCCTTAGGGCCTGAGTCAGGGACTGAATAGCCAGGGTGTCGTTGGTGCTATCTTGAATAGCTATCCGTATGTGGCTCGGGTTGCTGCGGGTATTTGCTTGTTGGGTGCCAAGGCCAAAGTACTGGTTGACCATTGTGTCGATATCGCCATAGTCCGGCAGCCAGTAACTGAGGGCAAAGTCCTGGGGACGACTGAAGTTGCCGGGCAGCATCAGCAATTGCACATTGGCGCGATCGGTTTGGGCTCCGTACCCAGCTAAAGCCAGCAGTTCTTCTACCGATAGATTGGTGTCTACGTTCGACTGAATCACCGAGAGAATCTTGGGTAACCGAGCAATGGTGGCCGGGTTAAGGACCTGTTCGCTCAGGGCCCGCAGGAACATCTGCTGGCGCTGAATGCGGCCAATATCGCCGTAGGCATCATAGCGGAATCGCAAAAATTGCAGCGCCTTGTTGCCATCCAGGGTTTGTTCCCCGGCTTTGAGGTTGATATATAGGTGCTGACTGTCGTCCTGGTAGCGCATGTCCTGGGGCACATTGACAGTTACCCCGCCCAGGGCGTCGATTAGTTTTTCGACCCCTTGCACGTTGATCCGCACATAGCGATCGATCGCCACCCCACCGAGTAAGTCGCTGACCGATTCGGCTGCCAGGGCCGGTCCACCATCGCGGTTGGCTTCGTTTAGTTTGGTTAACCGACCTCGCACATAGGTACGAGTATCTCTGGGCAACGAGAGCACCACAAGCTGCCCGGTCTGGGGATTAAACCGCAGCAGCAGCATCGAGTCTGATAAACCATCAAAGGAGTTAACCAGGGCATGGTAGCCCAGGTCTTGGAGCTCGGGAGGCACCTCGCTCAGGTCAGAGGTCAAGACTTTGACCCCTAACACCAGAATATTCACGGGACGGGTGAGGCGGGGTAGGCGCAGGGCACCGCCTGTCAGCATGGGGGCATCTTGGCTGAATACCCCAGCATCTTCGCTGCTGAGTTGCTGCTGCTGAAGGGGGGTGGCCGATAGAGAAACTGCCAGTAAGGCTCCCCCTACCGCCGCTAAACTGGCGATCGCTGTTAGCAGCACTCCCACCCCTAACCAGCGACCTATGGCCGGTCCCTTGGTCGCTGGCCGACGAGGCACAGGGGAACCAGACCATCCCTGGGGCGGGGGGGATGCTGGTCGGGAAGAGCGGGGCTGGGATTTACGGGGGGCCACTAGCGACCTCGCCTGGGATAACAGTGCAGGTCAGCGCATTATAGGCGAAATTGTGGGTTGTGGGAGGCAGTAAGCTAGTTGGTTCGCTGGGCTATAACGCTTCGCCAAAGGTATCGACCCAGTCTTGCCCCAGCTGAATCGTAATGTCGGAATTTAGTGCCCCAGTGCTTTCCACCCGTACTTCGCCAATGCCCAGGAACCGATGCACCATTTCAGCACTGGCCATATCACCCTGTTGAGCCACGATGCGGCTGATTGGCAGAGGATTATTTAAAGTCTGATCCACATAGATATTGGCATAGCCGCTATCTTGCAGGGCTCGGGTTACGGCTTGCACAGCGGATTGATTGCCCGTGCTGTCTTGAATGGCCACCCGGGTGCGGTGGGGCGATGGGGCGCTAGCCACCGACCGGTTGCTCCCCACACCAAAGTACTGGCTGACCAGGGTATCAATCTCCCGGTGATTAGGTAGCCAATAACTGAGAGCATAGTCTTGGGGGCGACTAAAGGTACCCGGCAGCATCAGCATTTGCACGTTAGAGCGATTGATTTGAGCCCCGTAGCCCACCAGTGCTAGCAGTTCCTCTACCGAAAGATTGGTGTCCACGTTGGACTGAATCACCGAAAGAATTTTAGGTAGCCGGGTAATGGTGGCCGGGTTCAGGGCTTGCTCGGTCAGGGCCCGCATAAACATCTGTTGCCGCTGCACCCGCCCAATATCCCCCTGGCGGTCGTAGCGAAACCGCAGAAATTGCATGGCTTTATCGCCATCCAGGGTTTGTTCCCCTGCCTTGAGGTTGATATAGAGGTGCTGACTATCGTCTTGATAGCGCATGTCCTGGGGGACGTTGACCGTCACCCCCCCCAAAGCATCGATCAGCTTTTCTACCCCCTGCACATTAATTCGCATATAGCGATCAATTGCCACACCCCCCAGCAAATCGCTCACTGATTCCGCCGCTAGGGCGGGGCCACCATAGTAGTTAGCTTCGTTTAGCTTGGTGAGCTGGCCGCGCACATAGGTGCGGGTATCTCGGGGTAACGACAGCACCACCAACTGCTCGGTCTGCGGGTTAAACCGCAGCAGCAGCATCGAATCGGAACGGCCGTCGAAGGAGTTAACCAGGGCGTGGTAGCCCAGGTTACGCAGCTCGGGGGGAACATCGTTGAGATCTGAGGTGAGCACCTTGGTACCCAACACCAGGATATTCACTGGGCGGGTCAGGCGCGGCAGCCGCAGAGTGCTGTCTGTGGCGATGGGTACATCCTGGCTAAAGACGCTGGCTTCTTCGGGGGTAAGGGACCCCTGCATCAGGGGAGTCGAGGTGAGGGACACGGCTAACAACGCCCCAGCCGTGGCTGAGACACTGGCTACCCCAGCCAGGGCTATACCTAACCCCAGCAAACGGTGAATCCGCCAGGGCGATCGCTTTGACTTGCCAGGGCGACTAGACATGGTTGGGGATTTAAGATCTTGAGACCTGCGATTGGACACCGACTACCTCACACGCCACTAACTGCACTTGCCCAAAGGGCTTGGCCTAGTTATATCTTGCAAGCAGACAAGGGGACTGTGCAGCAGCATAGTACCAGCCCCTAAAGCGTCTGCCCCGTCATTATGAAGCAGGTTAACCGAAATGACGCGATTTTTTTAAGATTTTCCCCCTGAGAGCATCGGTACAGAGACCCGGTTTCCCAGCCAGCGGACCAATCGTGCTGTTAGTGCAGCGACTCAGAAATTGAGTTTTTAGGCATACTGTACCGATCCTCGCTCAGGGAAGCCGCCGACTAAATTGGCTAAACCCCGGCAACTTCACACTTTTGCCCTGCAGCAGACGGACCATCAACACCAGGTTGGTGAGGGTATAGCCCGTAGTGACTAGGGTGTTGGTAATCAACAATCTGAGGGAAAGGCCTGGGGCCAAATGGCTGCCGGTACTCAGCAGTCCGTAAAGGATCACCCAGGTAAGGGCCAGGGTGACGACCAACCGACTGACAGACTGTTCTTGGGGACTGCCCTGCTTGGTGACCAAGCTGTACAGAGAAGGGACAACGCCAAAGATGGGCACCAGATAAATCATCAGCTTCAGGCGCTCTAGGGTGTCACCGGGTTGAGAGGAGGGGTGCTTCATCGGGCTAAATCTCCCTGAGAACATTGGTCAATTGGTGAAGGCCATGATAGGTTATGGCCAGTTTTGCCTAAATAGCCAGTTTTGCCTAATAAACGCAGTGGGGCAAACGTAGTGGGGATGGGTCGGTTCTGCCATCGTCAGGGATGTTTTTGGCTATGGCTACCCTGACCAGGACATAACCTGACAATTAAGCCCCTAAGGCAACTCTCTCTATAACCTTGGTCGTTACCGTCATGCCTGGATCCTGGTCGTCTCTGTCATACACAGATAAGGTCATACATAAGGAAGGAGGGACATTTTGGATAATCTGAGTGGATGGATAGCTACCCTGCAAGAAATGGTCACTGAATTTGGCCTAAGTTTGCTTGCGGCTCTGGTTATTTTTATCGTTGGTCGCTGGATCGCCCAGTTTATCGGCCGTACCACTAAAGGGATGATGGTCAAGCAGGGGGTCGATCCGACCCTGGTCAACTTTACCGCCAACTTGGTTTACTACGTCCTGTTGGCGTTTGTGCTGATTGCTGCCTTGAATCGGTTGGGCATTCAAACGGCCTCGTTTATTGCTGTATTAGGGGCCGCAGGTCTGGCCATTGGTCTAGCCCTGCAAGGGTCGCTCTCTAACTTTGCTGCTGGGGTGCTGATGATTATCTTTCGTCCCTTTAAGGTGGGGGACTTTATTGAGGGGGGCGATACTCTAGGCAGTGTGGAAGAAATTCACCTGTTTACCACCTCTATTATTACCCCAGACAATGCCAGGGTGGTTGTACCTAATTCCAAACTGGTTGAAGGCAACGTCACTAATTTTACAGCCAAGCCCACCCGCCGGGTGGAAACCATCATCGGCATTAGCTACAGTGACGACATCGAACAAGCCCGTCAGGTAATTTTGGCCGAAATTGCTAAGGATTCCCGTATTTTGACTGATCCTGCCCCCACGATCGGGGTGGTCGATCTGGCGGACAGCAGCGTCGACCTACGGGTGTGGGTCTGGACCAAAACCCCCGACTTTTTGGCCGTTACTATGGCCTTGCCTGAGCGTGTTAAAACCCGGTTTGATGCAGAGGGCATCAACATTCCCTTTCCCCAGCGGGATGTGCATATGTTTCAACAGAATTAGGGGGCTATCGGGTTGGCGGTTCACGGTTAGCGGCTTTTCCTTGCACCGTAGACCGTACACCTTGCACCGTTCACTTCGCCTAGAGCGCATCAAAAATCTGGTGAGCCATGGAGAGCTTAGAGCAAGGGGGAATAGTCGTTTGCTTGCCGGTGCGGGTGATGATGATGGCTTGATTGCGATCGCTGCCAAAGCCACTGTTGGCCACATCCACTGGGTTAGCCACAATCGCGTCTAGCCCTTTGCGCCGCAGTTTATCTAGGGCGGGGGGAACGATATCACCGGTTTGGGCGGCAAAGCCAATCAGTTTTTGATGAGGCTGACGCCGCTGGGCCAGGTCAGCCACGATATCGGGCACGGGGGCTAGGGGCAGTAAAGCTGGCAAGTCTGCCTTGGCCAGTTTATGATCTGCCTGGGTGGCTGGTTTCACATCAGCCACAGCGGCCGCCATAATTACCCAGTCTGCCTGGGGCAAATGGTTGATCATGGCCCGATGCATCTCGGCCGCTGAGGTAACCCCAATGGTTTGGACCGAGCCCAGACGCGATCGCAGCGAATCCGCCATAGGGCCATGTACCAGGGTAACGTTGGCCCCCCGGTGAAGAGCAGCCAGGGCCAGAGCCACCCCCATTTTGCCGGTGGAGGGGTTGCCAATAAACCGAACTGGATCTAAATGTTCCCGAGTACTGCCCCCACTGATTAAGACCTGCTGACCCGCCAGATCCCGTTGGCCCCCAGTGTGCAATAGAGACTCAATCGCCATCAGCATGTCGTCCGGTTCAGCCATTTTGCCGGTGCCGACGCGATCGCAGGCCAGCATTCCGTTACCGGGCTCAATGCCGTGATAGCGAGCATCTTGCATCACCAGCTGCCAATTGCGCTGCACCGCCCGCTGCTGCCACATGTCAGTATTCATGGCTGGGGCCAGCAGCACCGGACAGGTGGAGGCTAAGACGGTATTCGTTAATAAATTATCCGCCAGGCCATAGGCCAGCTTTCCTAACGTATTGGCACTGAGAGGAGCAATCACCAGCAGTTCTGCCCATTCTCCCAACGCAATATGTAAAGGACGGCCTTGGTCGGACTGCCAAAAACCGTCATCGGTGTAGGCCTGGTGGCGAGAGAGGGTAGCCACCGTTAAGGCTGGCATAAAGGCTTGACCCCGCTGAGTCAAAATGCAACGCACCTCTACCCCAGCCTTGGCCAGGGTAGAGATGACATAACCTACTTTGTAGGCGGCAATGCCACCGCATATACCCAGTAGCACCCGCCTTGGGGTGTGCAATGATGTCACCCTAGACCCTACTTAAGACTCATCATAGGGTTCTAAATCCAGCAGATGGATGTACGACTCGACCAGTTCCGGGCGCTGAAATGCCAACGCCCTGAGCAGATGCCAATCCTGTAGACCTTCAAAGGCGCTATCGTAGGCATCGGTCTCTAACCGACGGGCCAATTCGTCTACGGTATCGGGTGTCATTTCAGACACTGTCTGCTGGGACACATGTAGGCTTAGCATAGTCTTTTCCCCCATAGCGATATCTGCACCGGACTATAACAGCCATAGCCTATGCAGCTCACCTCTCTATCCTAAAGGGTTGGGTCCGGTCTGCTAGAGCGTTTGCCGCAAATCTTCGCAAAATCCCGCCATTATCTGGAGGGTCTGGGGTGTAACTTCATGGCCCATGGGAAGTTCCTGAAAAGTAACGGGCTGCCCTTGCTGATCTAGGGCGGCTCTAGCTCGGTGGGCTTGTTCAATGGGTACGACCGGATCAAACGAGCCGTGGACCATCAGCAATGGACGGGGACTCATGGGCGGGCGGGCTGTACCATGCAAATAACCACTCAAACAAATTTGCCCCGCCAAGGGTAGCTGACCACCCACATCCAGGGTCATGGCTCCCCCTTGGGAAAATCCGGCCAGAACTGTGCGTTCTAAGGGAATCTGACTGGTGTCTGCCAGGTCTGCCAGCCAGACAGTGAGTTGTTGCCGACTGGTTTGCAGGTCGGCCTGGGCCTCAAAATCTGGGGGAGTACGGAAGTCATACGCTGCCGGGAAGCCATACCACATACGTCCCCCAGGCACTTGGGGATGGGGCAGGGGGGCATCGGGAAACACCATGGCCGTATTCGTGAGCTGCAAGTAGGGGGCAAGCCCGGCTAAGTCAGCGGCACTAGCTCCCCAACCGTGGAGGATGACAAGCTGGAGATCGGTCGGGGTCTCTCCGGGGGCAGGGTAGGCGAGGGCCTGAAGTGTCGACAACATTGGCAGTGTGAGCGTAATGAATAATGCCCGGTGGGCGAGGATAACCTGATTCATTCCTACTGTAATGCCCTCCAGACAAATTAGTCTGGAGGGTAGACGGGCTAATCCCACAATTAGTTGAAGGATTTACCCGTTAAGGGATTCGTCTGAAGAAAACGTTTTCCTAGAGCATCGGTACAGTATGTCAAGATCCCAGGGTTCTGTCCCTGGATGCCCCAAAAAACGTGGCCAATCAGCCCAAGAACCCTGGGATCTGAACCGGCGTTCTAGACAATTGCCTAAGCCGTCACTGGCGACGCAAAAGCAGAAATCCCTTCGGTGGAACCGTTGATGGATTTCCAGGCCGACAGTCCCCCTTGAATCGAGGCTACATGGCGATATCCCACTTGCCGCAGCCGTTCCACAGCCTCGGCAGCCTCGTCATCACTATCGCCGTAGATGTAGATATCTCGCGAATACTCCAGGCTTGCTTCAGCGGCCTTGGGCAATTGCCCCATGGGAATGGGGATAGCCCCTTGAATTCGCTCGTCATTAAAGGCGGACCGGCTGCGCACATCAATGATGGTAAGGGCCGGTTCTCCCCAGTTCAGCCGCTGCAATAGCTCTTGGGGAGCAGCCTGGCTGCTGGAAATACCAGAAGGGGTGGGTACAGGAGCGGTCACCTTAGATTTCACTGCATCCACTGTGTCAGCGACTTGACTATCAGCATTACTCGCCACAGGCTGAGGCTGGTTTCCATCGTCCTGACCAGGCTGCTGACCCATGGCCGATTGGACACCGTTGTCGGGCTGCTGTTGCTGATTAGCTTCAGCGGACTCGGGCTGCTGCTGACCATGCTGCTCGGCAACATTGGGATTGGACTGTTGTTGATCGGAAGGGTTAGTCATTAAGACACCTCCGTAATTGCGTCATTACAACACAACTTAACAATTCCACCTGAGGTCTTTCATCCATCAGTGGGGGTAATTTAATTGCTGTTGGAGGTAAAACCCTCGTAGTCTATCAAGACAAACCTGTCGGGGTAGTGATAAGTCCACACAATCAGCAATTCTCAGTATGACTTGACTGATTGATGAAAGACCGATCAGGCTGAGCCTGTCGAAGCCCGTTCACCCTTCGACAGGCTCAGGGCGAACGGCCAATTTACCAAAATGAGAATTGCTGCCACACAATAATGGCGCTTGACAGACCGCTAGGTTAACCGCCGTAATTCCAACCGGTGCTTTCTAGCAAGAGGGGATCGCCATCGCGATGCAACTCGGCCCCGACCACTTCCCCCACAAACACCGTATGGTCGCCATATTCAACACTGCCCACAACCCGGCATTCTACGTAGCCTAGGGTGTCTTTAATCACTGGACAGCCGGTTTCTGGGGCGAGGTAAAATTCGATGTCTTCAAACTTGTTGCCCACCCGCCGTAGGGGCTTAAAAAAGTTTTGGGCCATATCCTTTTGACCCGCCTCTAAGAAGCTGAGGGCAAAGACACCACTGGCTTTGACCATGGCATGGGAGATGGAGTCGTTTTTGACACAGTTCACCACTAGGGGCGGCTGAAATGATGCTTGCATCACCCAACTGGCGGTGAACCCATTCAGGTCGTCGCCATCTTTAACACCACAGACGTAAAGACCATGGGGAATTTTGCGTAGGAGTGTTTTTTTGGCTTGTTCGTTTAGCACGGATACCTGTCCTTGAAAGTTGCTATGGTTCTTCAGTGTATAGCACCCTAAAACCGTCTTGCCCTTGCTGCCTCCATCGTTGCGGCTGACCCTGCCGGCCCCCACCCTTGTCTTAGGTTCCATGGCATCCACTCAGTTAGGATCAGTGGTGGCGAAGAGCTTGTTTGATCAAGTCGGCCCTGGGGGGCTGGTGTTTTTGCGGGTGGGGTTGGCGGCTGTGGTGCTGTTGATCTGGGCCAGGCCCCGCTGGCGGGGGCACTCCTATCCCAATTACCGACTGATGATCGGGTTTGGGTTGTCCCTGGCGGTGATGAATGGCTTATTCTATAGCGCGATCGCCCGTATTCCCATTGGCGTCGCCGTGGCTTTGGAATTTTCAGGCCCGCTCACGGTCTCGTTGCTCTATTCTCGACGCTGGTTGGATGGCTTGTGGGTCGCCCTGGCGGCGACGGGCATTGTGC
Organism: Nodosilinea sp. P-1105; assembly: GCF_012911975.1. GTDB lineage: Bacteria > Cyanobacteriota > Cyanobacteriia > Phormidesmidales > Phormidesmidaceae > Nodosilinea. Next base: position 15,716 of record NZ_SMDQ01000007.1, read on the forward strand.
TGTTGTCCCCCTTGCACACCGCTGACTTAGATGCCTGGGGAGTGGTTTTTGCTCTGGCGGCAGGGGCCACCTGGGGCCTCTATATGGTGCTATCAGCCCGCATGGGCCGGGTGTTCCAGGGAATTGACGGCCTAGCGCTGTCGATGGCGGTTGGGGCGCTGCTGCTGTTGCCAGTGGGGCTGATCGCCGAAGGGGGCGCCCTGTTTACCCCCCTGAGCGTGCTGCTGGGGTTGGGGGTGGCGTTGCTTTCCTCTGCCCTGCCCTACTCCCTAGAAATGTCGGCCCTGCGACAGCTACCGGTGCATGTGTTTGGCGTTCTGTTGAGTTTAGAACCGGCGATCGCGTCAGTGATTAGCTTTTGGGGGCTAGGGGAAGCTCTGACTTTACCGATGATTGGGGCCATTGCCCTGATTACGATCGCGGCGGCTGGTTCGGCCCTATCGCATCCGGCTTAGTTTGGGGGAGTGCGTAGTTTTGAGTTTTGAGTTTTGAATGGGGGAGGTGGGGGAGTGGATGGGTGGTAGACGCGGAGCGGCTTCCCGCAGGGTAGGGTGGATGGGGTGATGGGTGGTAGACGCGGAGCGGCTTCCCGCAGGGTAGGGTGGATGGGTGGTAGACGCGGAGCGGCTTCCCGCAGGGATGGGTGGATGGGTGGTAGACGCGGAGCGGCTTCCCGCAGGGTTGGGTGGATGGGTGGTAGACGCGGAGCGGCTTCCCGCAGGGTAGGGTGGATGGGTGGATGGGTGGTAGACGCGGAGCGGCTTCCCGCAGGGTTGGGTGGATGGGTGGATGGGTGGTAGACGCGGAGCGGCTTCCCGCAGGGTTGGGTGGATGCCTGTCCTGAGCGAAGTCGAAGGGGGGGATGGGCGCTGCCCTGAGCTTGTCGAAGGGTGGATGGGTGATAGACGCGTTTCGCAAGCGACATGGAACGCGAAGCGTGTGCAGCGCACGTAAGCGGCTTCCCGCAGGGTTGGGGTGTCCGGTTCCCCTCTTGGGAGGCCTGTGCTGTTCGCGTAGCGGCCCCGGAGGGGCAACTTGTCGAAGTAGGCAGGGGTGGGTTTGCGAGAATTTTGGACTTTAGATCTTGGATTGAGAGGGAATTGGTTGGGGAGTTTTGAATTCTGAATTTTGAATTCTGAATTTTGCTACGCACGGGCTACGCCCTACGTTTTTCTCTTTTCCTTTTTCGTTCTTCAGCTACGTAGGGGCGGACCCGGGTGTACGCCCTGGCGGGGAATGGGTAACGGGGGTGGAAGGGAAACGGAAAAAACCCAATAAAAAGGCGTAGCGTGAATGCTACGCCTGGGTTGGTAGATGAGATGGGATTACCAGGGTTAACTTTGGCAATCCCAGGCAGATGCATTACTGGCTGGGTAGATTACCAGGGCGAACCGTTAAGGTTTGCTCCCGTCCATTACGGCGTAGGGTAATCTCCAAAGGTTGACCAACAGAGGAACGTTCTACCACTTGCTGTACCTCAGAACTCTCTTTAACTGGGGTGTCGCCCACCGACAAAATGATATCCCCAGCTTGTAGCCCCCCCTGGGCGGCGGGGGAGTTAGATACCACCCGGGCAATGAGTACCCCTTCCTCTTCCTCCACTGTCAGCGGGCTGTTGGGGTTGCTGTTGATGTTTTCTTTCATTTCGGGGGATAGGGTGACCATTTGAATGCCCAGGTAGGCATGCTCGACCCGACCGTTTTGAATCAACTGGGTGCTGATCCGCTCGACGGTGTTAATCGGGATAGCAAAGCCTAACCCCTGAGCCCCCTGGATGATGGCGGTGTTGACCCCAATTACCTCGCCATTCAAGTTGAGCAATGGTCCCCCAGAATTACCGGGGTTGATGGCGGCATCGGTTTGAATGAAGTCGACCCGTTTATCGGGGACGCCCACTTCACGACTGGTGCGCCCAGTGGCACTGATGATGCCAGCGGTGACGGTGCTGTCGAGGCCGAGGGGGTTACCAATGGCGATCGCCCATTCCCCTGGCTGAATCTGGTTAGAGTCGCTGATGGCGACGGTGGGTAGATCCTGGGCATCAATTTTAATCACAGCAATGTCGGTGACCGAGTCGGCCCCAATCACTTCTCCGGTAAAGCTGCGCCCATCTTTAAGAGTGACTTGCACCTGATCCGCACCGGCTACCACATGGGCATTGGTAATAATTTGACCATCGGCGGTGGTAATAAAGCCAGACCCTACCCCCCGCTGGGTGCGTTCACTGGGGACAGAGGGGATATTGTCGCCAAAGAACTGACGGAAGAAGGGATCTTGAAACGCGGCTGGCAATCGACTCTGCACCGTGCGCGACGCATCAATCCGAACGACTGAAGGCCCCACCTGGCGCACAATATCGGCAATGATATTGGGATTAGACACAGAGGGGGCCACAGCCACAGGATTGCCTTGCTCCCAATTGCTGCCTTCGGAGCGATCGCTGAGGGAGGCTACAGCAGGGGACTGCACCAGAGCATTAAAGGCCGAAACGCCCTGAGTGCCAACGGTTGCAACCCCAGCTCCCAACAGTACTAGCGCCAGCGACTTAGCCATCGCCCCCATGGGCTGCTTGACTTGCTCTGAACCGTCTTTGACCATAGCCATTACCTCTAATATCCTGACGTGGTTGATATATGAATGCGATTGATTTAACTATAGGAACATGATATTGCGGGTCAGTGGCAAGGGGATGACGAAGCTGTGACACTTCTTGGCGATTGACACAGTTACAAGCCGTAACCCCACCCGATTCTCTAGTTAGCAGTGGCGTTGTGTTTATTCTCCTGGCATTATTAAAGATGAGGTCTAGAAAATTTAGACGTTTTGCGATCATCGCAACCTGCTGATCGAAAGCCCTTAGGGTTTTTGCAAATTTTAAATATGAGTGCCGGTTTTTTCGGCATCCAATTTGGCTGGGGCCTACAAATGGCTAATACCAGCGCCATTTTTGAGCGGCTGGGGGCCAACCCCCACCAGATCCCCATCCTGTGGCTGGCGGCCCCATTGACGGGGCTGATTGTGCAGCCGATTATTGGCAACCTGAGTGACAACACCTGGGGCTGGCTGGGACGGCGGCGGCCTTACTTTTTAGTGGGAGCTATTCTCAGTTCGTTGGCTTTGGTGCTAATGCCCAACTCCTCTAGCCTGTGGATGGCGGCGGGGTTACTCTGGCTGCTGGACACCTCCGTCAATATCACCATGGAACCCTTTCGGGCCTTTGTGGGGGATTTGCTTCCTGCCAATCAACGCACCAAAGGGTTCGCGATGCAAAGCCTGTTGATTGGCCTGGGGTCTGTGATTGCTGCGATTCTGCCCTGGCTGTTAACCCACTGGTTTAAGTTGGGGGACCTGACTGGTCGGGGGGAAATTCCCTTAGTGATTAAGTTGTCGTTCTACAGTGGGGCGGCGGTGTTTTTGGGTACTGTCTTATGGACGGTGTTGTCAACAGAGGAAAAGCCGCCTAAGGATATGGCTGCGTTTGAGCGGCAGCAAGAGCGGCGGCTAGGGGTGGGGGCCACCCTGCGAGAAATTAGCGATGCCATTCGCCACATGCCCCCCACCATGCGCCAGTTAGCTTGGGTGCAGGGCTTTAGCTGGCTGGGTATGTACTGTATGTTTTTGTACTTTCCTCCGGCGGTGGCCCACGATATTTTTGGGGCCTACAACGAAAGTGCTCCCCTCTATGCGGATGGGATTGAGTGGGCCGGGGTCTGCATTGCCATGTACAACGCCGTGTGCTTTGTGGTTTCCTTAGGCCTACCCCGTGTGGCCCGTCGCCTCTCCCGCCAAGTTACCCATGCCCTATGCCTGATTGCGGGTGGGGTGGGGCTAATGTCACTACAACTGGTCCACGATCGCTACACGTTATTGATCTCGATGGTGGGAGTTGGGTGCGCCTGGGCCAGCATGTTAGCGATGCCCTATGCCATGTTGGTGGGGTCGTTGCCGGCTAAGAAGGGGGGCATTTATATGGGTATCTTTAATGCTTTTATTGTGCTACCGGAGATTGTGGCCTCGTTGGGGCTGGGTTGGATGATGCAGCATTGGATGAACGATGACCGACTGCTGGCGGTGGTGCTAGGGGGAGGCTCGATGGTGCTAGGGGCGATCGCTACCCTGCGGGTCCAAGAAGGCGGTAGCCCGATTCCCACAGAAAATAGCGCTGCAATGGCTGATGAGAGCAACGATCCTGTGCCGGAGGCCTTATCTACCGGCCAAGAAACCTGACCTACGGCTGGTCCTGCACTCGAATGATCTGGGCCAGCACCCGGCGAATTTCAAAGGCATCGGCGGCGTCAGGCCGCTCGATCAAATAGCGATCTAAGTCGCGATAGGCGTCGTCTAGCAATCCTTGCTGGTAGTAGAGTAGCCCGCGATCGCGCAACTCGCCCATGGCACCGGGAGCAATCAGCATGATCCGATCGATGGCCTGTAGGGCTTTGAAGACATCCCGCCGCTGCACATAGATCATTTTTAGGTTGGCCAACATGCGCACCAAAAAATCCGTGGGGGAAATGGGCTCCAGAACCTGTGGATCTAGCCGGGCTGATTCCCCAAACATCTGCCGCACTCGGTCTCGGCAGTCTTGCTCAAATAGCACTTCCCCCTGGTTAAAGGGATCGACAAACAGCACCATGTCTGGGAGGGTGGGGCGAATTAAAAAATGTCCCGGCAGACCGACTCCAGCCATGGGAAACCCTACTCGCTTAGCCAGTTCTAGATAGACCAACGATAGGGTGATGGGAATTCCTAGTCGTCGTTCTAACACCTCATTCAGAAAACTATTGCGGGGGTCGTAATAGTCCAGCTCGCTGCCTCGAAAGGTCAGCTCTTCAAACAGGTAACGATTGATGGCATGAATGATTTTGAGGGGATAGTCCTCTGGGGGTAGCCGCCGCTGCAGGGCCTCGGCCATCTGGTCTAGGGTAGCTAGCGGCTGATCGACATCTAAATCTGGGTACTCTTCCTGGGCTAGATACAGGGCCGCCTTAGCCAAATCCACCTGGTCGCTGGGCTTTTGCAGTTCCTGGCACAGCAATTCTCGGGGTAATGCAGTGTTCATCATTTAGTCGGTATAGTCTTGGCCGCTGCCATAGATTAAAGCGTCTTGCCAACGATGACTATAGTATCGCTGAACCGGGGGTAGCGACTCAACCACTGGGGCTAATGCCTGGGCCAACGGAGCTAGGGCACTGTATTCGGCTAGCTTGCCATAGTGCCCTAGCCAACGGGCTAAGGCCCCTGGTCCCACCTGGGGAATAATCTGAGTCACCAGGGCCGGATGCCTAAGGGCGGTGACGACCAGGGTTTTTGCCAGGGCCGGAAACTGCACCACATCTTGCAAGAAGGGTCTAAGGGTGTCGTCCCCTAGGCTAGCCATGTCGGCAAAGATGGTCCCCAACAAGGTATTAATCTGATTCTCCGGCAGAGTTTGATCGATGCCAACGCTCATGGAGCGTTGAAACAGCCAGGTGACCGATAGGTTGGGCTGATAGGGTTGCAGCTGACTCAGGGCTTTGGCCCCTAAAACATCCTCCCTCAGAGCTTCGTCTAGACCCTGTACCAATCGTTTGAGGTGGCGAATCATCGCCCCAAAGCCACCAAAACTAAGGGGTGACTGGTTGCCACTGCTGTCTCCCACCGCCAGGGTACGGGGCCAGGGATACCGCAAGGGGCTCTGGCGATAGCAGGGGAAAAAACCAAATAGGGCCCGCTGCACCGCCAGGGCCTCTAGGTCGACCTGTTGGTACTTGGGCAATAGGGTCCAGTACTCCTCAAACAGTTCCGCCAGACTCAGTCGCCGTGGATCGGCATCCATGTAGGTAAATAGGTACGTGGTGCGGCCATCCCGGGCTGGAAACGCCTCCCAGAAATATTGGCACTGGTGGCGGATGGGGGTAAATGACACCATCAGATCCCCCGTCTCGTTGGCCGGAAAGCCCTGGGCACAGGTGCCCACCACCAGACAGATGCTGTCTGGCTTCTCTGAGTCTCGCGATTGCCGGGCGATGGGCGAAAAGTGGCCCATGGCATCCACCAGTAGCCGGGTTTTGAGGGGCTGCTGCGCTGTTACCAGAACCCCGTCGGAGTGAATCCACGCCCCTTCAAAGGAGGTGTTTTCTAGCAGCTTGCCCCCCGCTGCCAAAAATTTTGCCTTCAGGGTGTCTAGCAAGGCCACTGGATCGACGCCGATGTTCAGCACGTCGGTGATCCACACCGGATCATGACCCAAAAACTGAATGCGGGCCGGATTATAGGCAGATGCGATCGCCTGTTCCAACTCGTCATCGGTCAGTAGTCCCAGATCCGTCAACGCCTCTAGTTCTTGGCGGGAAATGTTCCATTCTTGATCCCGCCCCCGCAGAACACCGCGCTCTACCAGCGCAACCCGCCAACCCCGCTGGGCCAACCCAGCCCCCAGCAAAATGCCCAGGGTCCCCCCGCAGATCACCACATCCCAATCGGTCTCGCCCAGGGGCTCGGAGCTGGATTGAATCGGCGCCGACTCGGGTAGTTGGTCGGTGCGATAGCGTAGCCATAGCTCATCGGCCTTGGCCAAACCCTGCAATGGGTTGCCCGGCAGGTCAGCCAGCATTTGCTCGGTCAAAGTCATAGGCCAGGGGGCAGTACAGTATCGTCTGTTCTCATCGTACAGAATCAACTGCCCTGAGGGATGATCAGGACTGAAGTAGGGCGATCGCCCCGGCCACCCAGGCCATCCCCTACACTGAGAGTATTCCAGCTAGTGCGCCGATACAGATCCCAGGGTTCTTGGGCTGGTTGGCCAGGAATTTTGGGGTATCCGAGGGCAGAACCCTGGGATCTTGACATCCTGTACCGATGCTCTAGTCTTATCTATTCACTATCTGCATGACTGTCGATCTCTCCTTACTAAACCTACTGTTCAACGGTGCTAACCTGTTTGTGCTGCCCTTTTGGACGTTGATGGTGCTAGTGCCTAACGCCAAACTGACCCGCACTGTGATGGGCTCACTGTTGCCGTTTGCCGCCCTGGCTGGCCTCTATTTGTTTTTGTTTGTCACCAGCTTTAACAATGTGCAGGGGATTGAGGCCCTGTCCGATCCCAACTTGAGTCTGGTGGATTTGGCCGCCCTCTTCGCCAACCCCCATGTTACGGCTACCGGTTGGGTGCATTTTGTTGCCTTTGACCTGTTTGTCGGTCGTTGGATCTATTGGCAAGGCCAAGACAGTGGTGTCTTCACCCGCCATTCTCTGGCCTTGTGCTTATTTGCCGGCCCGCTGGGGCTCCTTTGCCACCTACTCACCGACGCCCTATGGCAGCGATTTAGGTCGCCTGCTGAATCGGTCGCAACTGCCGAATAACCGCTCAACCAGCGAAGTAGGCCTGAGCGGAGTCGAAGGGCGGATCATGGATCAGTCCCTAATTGTGTCCATGTACTTATGTTGAAGCTCTCCTGAGGCTCTAGTCTCCGACGCTAAACGTAGATAGCCGCGGGGCAGTTTTTATGTCTGCTTACCCCCAAAGGTGATACAACTAGGCCAGTGTTGGCCAGTTAGATAAACGCGATGAATGTTTTGGGATTACGGTTACGTCGGGTAAAACACGCCTGGGGACGACGACGGTGGCGGCGAACGGCCCAGCTAGTGGGGATGTTTGGGCTGTGCTTTGCGATCGCTTTAGGTTGCACCCCAGACGCTGAGCCAGATCCGGGCGCGCCCACTGGAAATGGCCGGATTAGCATGGGCACCACCCTCACCGCCCGCACCCTAGACCCGGCGGATGCCTACGAAACGTTTCCGGGAATTTTGCTCTACAACTTGGGCGATCGCCTCTATACCTACGAACCTGGCACCACCAATCTGGTGCCCCAACTGGCTACGGCCATGCCCACCATCAGCGACGATGGCCTCACCTACACCATTCCCCTGCGCGACGATGTCACCCTGCACGATGGCACCCCTTTCAATGCCGAGGTGATGGCCTTTTCCATTCAACGGTTTATGGAGAACGGCGGCCGTCCAGCCTACTTGCTCTCCGACAAAATTGTTTCCGCCGAGGCCACGGCAGAGTATGAACTCACCCTCACCCTCAGCGCCCCCTTTGCGGCGTTTCCGGCTCTGCTTAGCTTTTCTGGGGTGACCCCAGTGTCCCCCGAGCAGTATGAGATTGGGGCCGGCCAGTTTCGCCCCGATCAGTTTGTGGGCAGCGGCCCCTATAAGCTAGCGGCGTTTACCAGTGATTCCATCAGGCTTGACCCTAACCCCGACTACTGGGGGGAGGTTCCCGCTAACCAGGGGATTGACATCCAAATTTTCACCAGCCCAGCCAACCTCTACAACACCTTTCGCACTGGCGGGCTGGATGTGGCCTACCAGACCCTGGACCCAGAGCAAGTGGCCAGCCTGGAGCGCGAAGCGGCCTCTGGGGGGTGGCAGGTGATTGAAGCGGGCACCAATGTGATCAACTATATGTCTTTGAACCAAACCATTGAGCCCTTGGATGATGTGCGAGTCCGCCAGGCGATCGCGGCTATGATCGACCGTCCGTTGATTAACGAGCGGGTGTTCCAGGGCCAGGCGGAACCCCTTTACAGTCTGATTCCTGCCAGTTTTGATGTGGCTGAACCCGTCTTCCAGGAGGCCTATGGCGATGGCAACTTTGAGCTGGCGGAGGACCTGCTGACCGAGGCCGGATTCAGCGAAGATAACCCCCTCACCATCGAGGTGTGGTACCCTTCTGCTTCTACTCCTCGCAGTATTGTGGCCAATACCCTGAAAGAGTCCATCGAGACCGCCCTACCCGGCTTGGTCACCGTGGAGGTGCAGAACACGGAAGGGGCCACCCTGTGGGAGAACGTGGGCCGGGGTATTTACCCAATTATTTTGTCCAACTGGTATCCCGACTACTACGACCCCGACACCTTTATCCAGCCATTTTTGGGCTGTGAGAATGGCACCCCAGATGGTTGTGTGGAAGGGGCATCCCAAGCCAATGGATCGTTTTACTACAGTGCCGAGGCCAATGACCTGATTGCCCAACAGCGGGCCGAGCCGGATCCCGCCACCCGCCAGGCCATAATGGCTGAGTTGCAGCAGATGATGGCTGCTGATGTGCCCTATGTGCCCCTATGGCAAAACAAAGACTATGTGTTTGCCCAAGAGGATGTCGATCAGGTGTCCATTGAGCCCACTCAGCAATTTTTATTGGGGAAAATTGTCCGTCGCTAGGGAAAATCCGTATGATTTGGGGTAGTTACTGTACCCTATAGGCGATCGCTACCCCGTGGACCGGTCTTTTCAGCCCCAGGTCAATCCGTCCGAAGCATTTAGGCAACGAGCTGATCTGCAGCGACAGGCTAAAGCGGGGGATGTAAGGGCGATCGCCCAGCTCCTATCAGCCACGCTGGGGGACAGCAGCCTGGATTTGGAAGTCTCTAGACGCCATCACATCCTCTATGTCTTTTTGACCACCGCCGACCTGGATGCTCCAGAGATTTATGGCCGGATCATCTACGGAGAAATTGTCGCCCTCAACCTAGCTGGAATCCGTCAACTCCAGGTGGTGGATGGCCGCAATCAGCCCTTTCCCCAGCGCTGGCAGCAGGTTTTTGCCCTAACGCCAGGGGCCGATCGCCCCCTGAATCCGCCAGTCGATACCGCTGTGATCGATGTTGCGGCCCCTTCTCCCCCTCCGCCCCCCGCTTCAGTGCCCGTGGCCCCAAGTACTGCCCGCCGCCGCTGGCGACGGTGGATCATCCTACCGGCAACGATAGCCTTGGGGTTTGGCCTGGGGGCAGGGGTAACCCAGTGGCGCTATGCCCAGCAATCTGCCCAAGTCGAGACCAGTGTAGACGCGCCAGAAGCGATCGTCGCCGACACTGACCGCCCCCTGGGGGACGATCTGCCCCCAGAACAGCTGACCCAGGAGAATGCTTCCCCCCCGGATACTCCGCCATTTATGCCAATGCTGTCCACAGACCAGGCCGCCGCCCTGATCCCCAGTTCCCTGGAAGCGCCGCCCCGGATTACAGTGAAAGCCGTCGGCGATATTATCCCTGGTACCGATTACCAGACCTATCGCCTGCCCCAGGATTGGCGCTATCTGTTCCGCAGCATTCAATACCATCTGGGGGATGCTGATATCGTCTTTGGCAACTTTGAAAGCACCCTCACCGACGTCCCCCGCAGCGCCAAAGACACCAGTCGCCCCATGACCTTTGCCTTTCGCACCCCGCCCTGGTACGCCAGCGTACTCAAAGTCGCCGGGTTTAATGTGCTGAGTGTGGCCAATAACCACAGCTTCGACTTTTTTGAGCAGGGATTTGAAGACACTGTGGCCCACATCGAGGCGGAGGGGATGAAGGCCGTAGGTCGCAAAGGCGACATCACCCTGATGCAGGTGCAGGGAATCACGGTGGCCGTGATTGGCTTTAGCACCCTCAGCCACCACAACACCGTCCATGACCTGGATACCGCCATTCACCTGGTACAAACCGCTCAGCAACAGGCCGATTTGGTGATTGTCTCGTTCCATGCGGGCAAAGAAGGGACTGACGCCATCTACACCCGCAACGAAACCGAATTTTTCCATGGCGAAAATCGCGGCAATGTGGTGCAGTTCTCCCGCACGGTTGTTGACCATGGGGCTGACCTGGTGTTGGGCCACGGCCCCCATGTGCCCCGTGCCATCGAGCTCTATAACGACAAGTTAATTGCCTATTCCCTGGGCAACTTCTTGGGCTATCGCACCCTGTCTACCCAAGGCCCTTTGGGGGTGTCGCTAATTTTGGAGGTGCACTTGAACGCCCAGGGTGACTTCGTCAACGGCCGGATTATTCCCGTCGCCCTCGATCGCAATGGCGTTCCCTACCTGGATGATCATTTTCAAGGGGTGGTGCTGGTGCGCCACTTTACCCAGCGCGACTTTCCCGATACTCCCTTGAGGATTGATGATTTGGGCTACATTTGGCCCAGTGATTCTGGGGAATAGGCTGCCTGGCATGGATGGGTGGAATGGCCTCCCGCAGGGGGCTACTGTGTATACACATTTCTGAATGCCGTGATAGACCCCGCATTTGGCCCCTAGAATTGGGGTATTTAGGGGGCCAAGCAGGCCCGGTTGGATCGCAGATAACTTATGTATGCCCCCAGCAAAGCCTGGAAAATCATGGGTTTCTCCGCAGCCCAATAATGGATCCCGACTTCCTTAATCTCGCCATGTTACCTAAGTAACAATGTCTGACTTCTGAGCAGTTTCCAACCCGTCCATATCGTCTAGTTACTGTAGCTAGATCAGTAGTTTCCCTATATCTTTTCCCAGTTACCACCGATAAAATCATAACTACTTCGACTAGCTAAGGATAACTATCTAATCAAAATTACTTGGTTTGCTGTGAATCTTAATCTTGTTTGAGCTGATCCCCAACTTGTTTCGTTCCATGAAGCTGGGTGTGATTACTAAAACCCTCAAGTGTGACTGTACTTAAAGAAAATCTAAAGACAATCTTAAGGCAACTTCTTGGTCGCAAGCGTAAATAGACCTGGTGGGAACAGGGTTTGCCGCTCTTTGGATAGATGTTGTTGTGATTTGCCAGGCGCGAAAATATTGAAAGTTTCAAACCGCTTTTAGGAAATCACTATGAATTCGATGGGGTGTCAAATTACTTGCTGCAGTCGGTGCCGCCATTACACTCCCGAAGGTCGGCGAGGGGGACAGTGTGGCCAGTTAGGCGTACCCGTGCAAGGCCGTTGGCAGGCCTGTTCCTTGGGCGTTCCTGTATTTTTAACCCCACTACCAGAACTGGCTACCCTGGAGTTTTTACCAAAGCCGCTCGAAATCCGGGTATTAGAACCGGCAAATACTTCTACAACAACTACAGAATCGACTCCACCAGCGATCGCGACCTATGCCCAGCAACCATCATTGCTAGCCTCTTAACTAGCTGCTTGGGCCAAGCTGCTTTGACTAATAAGAGGGGCCAGGCGATCGCACGGCTGACTCGAGCCATCTACACTAGGTCCAGCTTTGGATCTGGAGTTTTTCCACAGGCAGAACTCCAGGGCTGGGCTTAGATATGGTTTAGTTTGGATTTGGTTGAGTCCTGACTGGCCGCCATATCGCCCCCTTGGCGGAGTTATCAAGTTCTAGGTGTCAGGGATCAAGGCTGATTGGGATAGGGGCAAGCCCCCTTGACAGCGATGGTCCATGCAGGGGCAAACCGTTAAGAATGCTGATCGTTCAAGCTCAAAGCCGAGGCAACCTTTCATACTCAAAGCACACCTATTCGCCTGTTGTGCTGTCAAACAAGCCCTGCTATGACTGATTCAGCCATTCAAAAAGCGGCCAGCGAGCTACCTGAGCCCCCCGAAACCCTGCTCACCCCAGCCGCTATTCAGCGGGTGCGAGAGGGGGTAGAAATCGCCCGAGCGCCCATTGTGCGCAAATTTATTGACCAAGACTTGAAGGAACTGAGCGCGATCGCTGACGGTACCGCCGATCACCGGGTCAGTGGTCGGTTTCGCCGCTGGGTGATGCGGCGGTTTATCAAAACGTTTTTTCGGGTGCGGATTGAAAATACCCAGTACATTCCCACCGAGCCCAATGTCCTGGCGGCCAATCACCTCGGGCACGTGGATCCGTTTTTGATTTTGGCGTTTGTGCCACCCCATCCCTATTACTACATCCTGGGGGATGCCCGTACCCTCTACAACAAATGCTGGAAACGCTGGTTAGTGGGCTGGGCCGGGGGGGTAATTCCCCTAGAGCGATGGTGGAAAGAAGAGATTGCGGTAATGGCGGCAGCTGAGACCGGTCGGGATGACTTAAAGGATCTAGCCACTGAAATCAAACACGATGTGCCCAACGGGAGCTCAATTCACCAAATGCGCCAAATCGATCAGGCGGTGCAGGCTCTGCTGGCTCGGGGGGATGGGATTATGCTGTTTCCTGAGGGCCGTCTGGGGCACCAAGAGGCCCAGATGCAATTTCCGCTAAAGCGTGGAACTGTGATCTATGCCATGCGATCGGGGGTGCCGATTACCCCCGTGTTTATCATTGGCACCCAGGATCTCTATTGGCGAAAGCGGTTGACCCTACGATTTGGTCCGCCGGTACACCTTCCCCAGCAGCAGCGGCCTAAGCGGCTGGATATTGACGCGGCCCTAGAGCAAGTTGAGCAGGCCTTTAAAGAATTGATGCCCAGCGACTATCAAGAACCGCAAGGGCCAAAGTTGTTTCGCTACTGGCTAAATCATCTGTTTTGGTAGTTCCTGTCCAGGCTGCTTGGGGTAGGCGGGTACTGACTGGCAGATATATGGCCACCTTTGCTTAGGGTGTCAGGTATCAGGAATGGTTAGCTGACTTATGTCGCAGAGTACTCAATAGCTTGATTAAGCTAAGGTACCCACCACGTTAGTCATCGCCCCGGTGATTTGCCTCAGTTGGTCGGGCTCAATGATGTAGGGGGGCATGGTGTATAGCAGGCGGCCAAAGGGGCGTAGCCATACCCCCTGCTGCACCAACTGGGGTTGGGCCACCGCCATATCCAGCGGCTGATGCAGTTCGACGACAGCGATCGCCCCCAGAACCCGCACATCCTTTACCGCTGGTAGGGTCCGGCAAGGGGTCAACTCCTGTTTGAGTTGCGCTTCAATGTCCTGAATGCGGGCTGCCCAGTCATAGCTGTCTAGCAGGGTCAAGTTCTCTAACGCCACGGCACAGGCCAGGGGATTAGCCATAAAGGTAGGGCCATGCATGAATACCCCTGCCTCTCCCTGGGCAAAGGTTTCGCTGATGTGGGAGGTGGTCAGGGTGGCGGCCAACGACATAAAACCACCGGTCAGGGCCTTCCCCACACACATGATATCTGGGGCGATACCCGCATACTCACAGGCAAACCGCTGGCCGGTGCGGCCAAAGCCCGTGGCAATTTCATCTAAAATCAGCAGCACACCGTACTGGTCGCACAGTTCCCTGGCCCGGCGCACATACTGGGGACTGTAGAACCGCATGCCCCCGGCCCCCTGCACCACCGGTTCAAAAATCGCTGCTGCAAGGTCTTGGTGGTGGCGTTCCAGAATGTGCTCAAAACTGACGATATCTGCGTCGTCCCACACCCCCTCAAAGGGAATCTGGGGGGCGTCAGCAAAGTACTGCTCCACCAAACTATTGCGGAACAGATGATGCATACCATTCACCGGGTCACACACCGCCATGGCCGCAAAGGTATCACCGTGGTAACCGTGGCGAATCGTCAAAAAGTGCTGCTTCTGAGACCGCCCCCGGTTATGCCAGTACTGAACGGCCAGTTTCATCGCCACTTCCACCGACACCGAACCAGAATCGCAAAAAAACACCTGTTGCAAGGGCTCTGGGGTCAGCTGCACCAGTCGCTGGGCCAACTGCACCGCCGGTTGGTGGGTTAACCCGCCAAACATCACATGGCTCATGCGCTCCATTTGGTCGCGGGCGGCCTGGTTAAGCCGGGGATGGTTGTACCCGTGGATGCAGGTCCACCAAGAGGCCATACCGTCCACCAGAGTTTCCCCAGTTTCTAGCTCCAGGTAAACTCCCCGAGCCGCCCGCACCGGAAACATCGGCCCTGTATTCGGCATCGGCGCATAGGGATGCCACACATGACGGCGATCGAGGTCTAGGAGTTGATCGGTCGGTAGCAAATCCATAATTTTCCTTATTTTTAATCCGGAATAGCAGTGGATGATTGAAAACAATTTTAGGATTGTGTACAGTATTCTGGGTCGTCGGTCGGGTGAACTTGAGATTGTCTATAGGAGCTGTTTGAAGGACTAGCTGTTTGAAGGCAGGTAAGCTAGATTCTTCGGTTTCTCGGGTTGAGGCTCAAGGTAAACAGTTTGTTTATTTTCTCCCAAAGTCTAGCCGCGATATGGTTGGCTCTAGCTATGTATAGCAGGCCTGACTTGAGTCACCATTAGCCACTTCGTAGCTTGAATTTCTGTATTTTCTTTAGTCTCTGTATTTTCTTTAGCTTTAGGAAGGATTTCATGTCGCAGCAATGCCATCAGTTCTCTCGTCAATGGCTCAGAGCCATCGCGGTAGGGTTCTTTGCCACCCTATTTGTCTTGACCGGTCTGTTTAGCTATAGTTCTTCTGCCCTGGCCTCTTCGAAGGGGGCATCCTTGACTGAAACGATGGACCTGGAAATTAGCGAAGCGGCCCAGGAATTTGTATCTTCGGTGCTGGATGAGTATTCAGATGCCCTGGAGGACTCGTTTAGCGAGGTCTTAAAGCCCCTCAAGTCGGTGACCAAAGATCTCAATAAGCAAATTGGTAAGGCGGCAGCGGCTCCCACCTCGATCAGTCAAACGACCTTGGCTCCCAAAGTGGCCGCCGCCCAAGAGGTGCTGACCCTGTCTGCGGAGTCCCTAGATGCGCTGGTGGCTGAAACCGCTGACTTTAAGGCTACCCTAGGGAGCATTCCTGAACAGCTCACAGCGGCGATTGATGCTGAGTTGGGCCCTAAGTTTGACGAACTACAGCAAACCTTTGCGGATATTTCTGATACGATCGCGGCCTTATCTGAAGACACCGCTGCCCTAGATGCCACTGACCCCTCTGGTTCAGCCACGGCTTTTAGCGAGCATGCTACCCAACTGGCGACTAAGATTGAAGCCGCCAAAGCCGCTATTGAAGCAGCCTTTGATAGTTAAGGCGTTGGTGTGAATCCCAGGTTGCGTTGCGAATATCGCTGTTGGTGATACTGGCGTAAACCTGTCAACCAGGTTGGCTTAGCGTAATACCTGTAAACGATCCTCTCTCTTAGGGTGGGGATCGTTTTTTAAGTCTAGGCGTCAACAGATGGGCTCAATCTCTGAAAGGGCCAGTCTGTAAGCAATCAAGCAGGATACTGTAATTCATCGAACCTGCTCATGCAGCCCATAGGTATTGGTTTTGGTGCCCAGGTATACCGTTTTGTTAGAGTAATTGTGCAGTCAAATCGGAGGCATTATGTATAACTTGACTTCTCAACGGTGGACCCCAGAACAGCTGGTGCAACACAGTAATCAATTAGCCCAAGGTTATGGGTTGGGTGCTGCAACAGCTCCCCGCAGCCAGGGCGATCGCTGGACAGCCCAGCGACATATCCAAGCATCTGCCCTGAAAGCGTTTGCTTATGGCGGTTTTTAAACGGGTCTTCGGCCACAACCACCAGGGAGTGAACTCCCTGGCTCGGCTTAAACTGGTTATGGCCCTATTTCAAGTGCATTCAACATCTCTGACTTAGTGCCTTCTGGGCTCCCCCCCTGAATATCAATCCGGTAGCGAAACGGGGAAAGGTGCCCCTGAATGCCCTTCTCCCGACAGTGGAGATGAAGTTTGCTGAGGGCAACCTGGGAGTTGCTGTCTAACGTATCCAGATAACCGCTGAACCCTAGAAAAGCTAAACGATAGAGCAACTGCTGACTAAACTGCCCCTCAAAATAGCCCCCATGGACATCGCGTTTGCCTAAACCATAGTCAAGGGTCAGTAAGAAATAATCCCAAGGTTTAAGCACAGGCTGTCCCTTAGCTCGGGTGAGTAAACCTGTGGGCTGGGTAGAGCAACTATTGTCTTGCAGGTCATATTTAATATCAACGTAGTCGGTGCAGTCAAAGTAGGTAAAAAAATCAGCTACGCTGGCACGACTGCTATCGCCATCAGCCTGCACCTTGAATAAGTGGGCGAGGGTAATGACTCGATTTCGGCGAGACCGTTCTGCGGTTAAAAATAATTCTTCCAAAACATTGTCTTGGGACTGGGCGATGGCTTCCCCAATGGGGATATCTTTCGGGAAAGACTTATCTAGGTCGGCCAAGTTCACCAAGCCATAGGGATTGCCGGTATCGTAGCGGTTGCGTAGGGCCACATTGCCGAGCCGATAACCCCTCACTTGGGTCCGACTAGGAAAGGCGATGTAGTTGGCAGCGGTTGAAGCAATACGTAGGGCAATATCGCCTTCGCTTGAGAATAAATAGGATTCAGAAAACCGTCTGAGGGAAGAGGCTAAAAAGTTGGCCCGACTGGAAATAATTGTCAGGATCGGAATATCGGGAGAGGCTAAAATTAAGCGTTCTAGACGATAGATATCGCCGATGTCACTACTAGGGTGGCGGCTAACCGAGCGGGGGTCAAACACGTCTGACAAAATACGAATCACATTGGTGACGACAAAAGCCCCCATGCTGTGACCAATAAAACTGAGCTTGACTTTGGGGTTGGTCTGATTTTGCCAATGTTGCTGGGCTTTGGTGGCGGCCTCTGCCCGTTCTTGATCGGTGCGGGCCTGGGGAAACATGTCGGCGGCGGTTCGTTGGACCAGGCTTTGGTCAATTTGGCGTAGCAGTTCTACCAGATCTAAGACCCCAAAGTTATCGGCCCGATAACTATCGCGAAAGTACACCACTAACCGCAGTACCACCAGGGCCAGCATCAGAACCCCCAAGGTGAAAAGCAGCACCAGAAAGAGGCTGATTAAAAAGCCCCAGACCGTCATCCTCAGGGCAAGCAATTCAAACACTAATAACGCCAGAGCTCCGATGCCTCCGGTGATCAGTAAATCTCGGGGGAGTGGCGGTAAAGCGGTCAGGGCTTGCCAAATTTTTTTGGGGTTGGAAAGGGCAATGTTTTCGGAAGGCCAGCGATAGCCAATAAACAGTCGATTCGAGGGAGGCTGAATGGTGTCATCTCGTCGATTGACAAACGTAAAGATGGTCTTGTACCAGGCCTCTACCCCTTGACGATCAGTGTTATAGCCATGAACGGCAATGATTAATTCTGCATGGCCATCAGGAGATGCAGCCATCATCTGATACAGATGATCGGCCATCTCTTGAATGCCGGCGGCGGCCTTTTGCTGTGTCTCAGGGCTATCTTCTTCGGCTTCTTCAATGTTAGGAGGGGCACTGCTCATGACAAAGTAACCGGGAACTTGCCCCTCTACGCCGGATGATTCCCCTACCTCGGTAATGGCGGCCCAATTGTCCTTGCCGAAGACAATCTTTTGGATAATAAATGGAAGCTGTTTCATGGATGCCCTTGGAAAGTCGCGATCGCCGCCTAAGTACCAACCCGTCTAGACGAGGTCTAGCGATGCCTCGATCAACTACGCTGTGGCATAAGGTGGCCAACCAATGCTGATACCTGCCACCTATAACCGGCCACTCTCAGCCAAGGTGGCCATGTTTCTGGCAGCCTGTACTCGCTACGGTTGCTAATTGTGGCAACTGTATTCCATAGGGTACTCGACAGTCCTTTCGCTAGGGCTGTCGGTTCATGAAAAGTAGGCTAAAGACCGGCTACTTGGCGACTGACCCAGCCTGCAACAGGGGCTCAACTTCCCCTCGGTCATCCAAGTCAAACAAGTCATCACAGCCACCCACATGGTGGTCATTGATAAAAATCTGGGGCAGCGATCGCCGTCCATTGGCCCGTTTGGCCATTTCACTACGGGCTACCTCGTCGCCGTCAATGCAGTATTCTGTATAGTCAATCCCTTTTTGATCTAGCAGGGCCTTGGCCCGAATGCAAAAGGGACAGCGACTCCAGGTGTAAATTTCGACCTTTGGTGTCATGGGGGTAGCTCCAGCAATGTTAATTCTTCTTTACATTGTAATCGCTAATTTGTGTTGACACACCGGTCTGCCTCTACGTCTTTGAAGAACGAAGAACGAAAAGGGAAGAACGAAACCCTTTCTACTCTACGACTTCAATGCAAAATCCAAAATTCAAAATCGCCAATCCAAAATTCTCGCAAACCCACCCCTAGCCCCTCCCAAGAGGGGACCTAGACACCCCACCTTCCCTACCAAATCACCCTACCCTGCGGGAAGCCGCTCCGCGTCTACCACCCATCCACCCCCTTCGACTTCGCTCAGGACAGGCATCCACCCATCCACCCATCCACCTCCCCACCTCCCCATCTCCCCACTCCCCATCACCCCTTCAACGCCTGGGCGATCGCATCCACCACCCGGGACACTTCGGTAATCGCTAACCCCTCCACCCTGATCATCTGCCCCTTGGGGATGATCGCCCGCTTAAAGCCCAGCTTGGCGGCCTCCTTCAGTCGCAGCTCCATCTGGGAAATCGGGCGCACCTGGCCCCCCAGGCCAACTTCGCCAATCAGCACTAGCTCTGGGTCTACTAAGCGATCGCGAAAACTGGCCGCCACCGCAATGGCAATGCCCAGGTCGGCGGCGGGTTCTCCCACGTTCAGTCCCCCGGACGAGGCCACGTAGGCGTCTAGCTTTGACAGGGGAATGCCCACCCGCTTTTCCAACACCGCCAGAATTTGCAGCAGCCGGTTGAACTCTATGCCCGTGGTGGAGCGGCGGGGCGAGCTATAGCTGGTGGGGCTAACCAGGGATTGTAGCTCCACCACCAGGGGCCGGGTGCCCTCGCAAGCGACGATGGTGGCAATGCCGGGGACTTGCTCCTCTCGGTTACCCAAAAACAACGCCGAGGGATTGCTAATTTCCGCTAGCCCCCGATCGACCATTTCAAACACCCCCAGCTCGTGGGTGGCGCCAAACCGGTTTTTGACTGACCGCAGCAGGCGGTGGCTGGCAAAGCGATCGCCCTCAAAGTAGAGCACTGTGTCTACCAGGTGTTCGAGCACCTTCGGCCCCGCGATCGCCCCCTCCTTGGTCACATGCCCTACAATAAACAGGGAAATGTTGGACCGCTTGGCCAACTGCATCAGCGCCGAGGTACATTCCCGCACCTGGGAAACGGATCCAGGCGCCGAGGTCAGTGCCCCGTAGTACAGGGCCTGAATACTGTCGATCACCGCCACCGTTGGCTGTAACGACTCCAGCTCCATCAAAATCGTTTCCAGATCGATTTCCGGCAGCAGGTACAGATCCCCCCCCACCGCCTCCACCCCAGCGGACTCTGGCCCTGTCACCACCCCAACCTCTTCCTTCTTCCTTCTTCCTTTTTCCTCCCCCCTGCCCAGCCGCTGCCAGCGCAGCTTCACCTGTTGCCCCGATTCTTCTGCGCACACATACAGCACCCGCTGTTGGGCAGCCAACTGGGCAGCCACCTGCAGCAGCAGGGTTGATTTGCCGATGCCCGGATCGCCCCCCAGCAGCACCAGGGACCCAGGTACAATGCCGCCCCCTAGCACCCGGTCCAGTTCCCCATACCCTGAGGGCAGCCGCGCCTGGGGATGCTCCTGAATTTGCTCAAGGGTCATGGCCAGGCGGGGTTGGCGAGGGGCAGCTGTTTTCGCGCCCCCGCTGCGACTACGAACCGCCCCAGGCAGCCGGGTGCCCGTCTCCTTAGCAGGTTGTACCTGCTCTACCAGGGAATTCCAGCTGCTACAGACTGGACAACGCCCATAGTATTGGGACGATTCGGCCCCACACTGGTTACAGACAAAAATTGACCGAGACTTTGCCATAGTCCTCTTTACCGATTGCCCTACGATCCCCCTGCCCAGGCCCCCACATAGGGGCCGAGATGGACGCAACTGTCGTAATAAACCTTAAAAAACCCTGAATTGCAGCCCCTATCGCCGTTAACCGTGAATCAATAACAAATACACTAGCGTCTGTTTGCCGCTTACCCTGAGTCAGCCCAACCTCCTGTGGTTTAGCTGTGCTTTACCCGATGCGATCGCGACGTGACTATTTAGCTTTCAAAAGTTAATTATTAAACGTTGAGATTTCTATAGAATATGACGTTATGTAGGGAGCCTTGAGAACCTTGGAAAATCATAAAGAAAAAATCTTAGTCGTTGACGATGAAGCCAGCATTCGGCGCATCCTCGAAACCCGCCTATCGATGATTGGCTATGACGTGGTCACGGCCGCCGATGGCGAAGAAGCCCTGGAGACCTTTCGCAATACCGACCCCGACCTGGTGGTGCTGGATGTGATGATGCCAAAGCTGGATGGCTACGGCGTCTGTCAGGAGCTGCGCAAAGAGTCCGACATTCCCATTATCATGCTCACGGCCCTGGGGGATGTGGCTGACCGGATTACCGGCTTGGAGCTGGGCGCTGACGACTATGTGGTCAAGCCCTTCTCGCCCAAAGAACTAGAGGCTCGGATTCGCTCCGTCCTGCGTCGGGTGGATAAGACCGGTATGACCGGCATCCCCAGCTCTGGGGTGATTTCCGTCAACACCATCCGCATCGATACCAATAAGCGTCAGGTCTACAAAGGAGACGAGCGCATCCGCCTCACCGGCATGGAATTTAGCCTGCTAGAGCTGCTGGTCAGCCGCTCTGGAGAGCCCTTTTCCCGCTCTGAGATCCTGCAAGAGGTGTGGGGTTATACCCCCGAGCGCCACGTGGATACCCGCGTGGTCGATGTGCATATTTCTCGCCTGCGAGCCAAGCTAGAAGAAGACCCCAGCAACCCCGAACTGATTCTCACCGCCCGCGGTACCGGTTACCTGTTTCAGCGAATCGTAGAGCCCGGTGAAGAGTAGTCGGCTGGGTAGTCTGCTAGAATTTCCTAAGGTTTTTACAGATTTAGCAGATGGGTTTTAACCAGGCACGCATTGCCATTGATGCCATGGGGGGCGACTATGCGCCCGCTGAAATTGTTGCTGGGGCTATTCGCGCTAGGGCCGAACTCGATGTGGATGTGGCGCTGGTGGGAGATATCGACAAAATCAAAGCATCAACGGCCAGCATCGATCAGCTGAAGGGCATTGACCTGGTGGCGGCTGAAGGCAGTATAGAAATGCATGAAGAACCCCTCAGCGCCCTCCGTAAAAAGCCCCAGGCCTCGATTAATGTGGCCATGGACCTGGTTAAACGTAATCAGGCTGATGCGGTTGTATCGGCAGGGCATTCCGGGGCGGCCATGGCTGCTGCTCTTTTGCGGCTAGGTCGACTGAAGGGAATTGATCGACCCGCCATTGGGGCCGTGTTCCCCACAGTGATTGCCGACAAATCAGTGTTGATTCTGGATGTGGGTGCCAATGTTGACTGTCGCCCTAAGTATCTAGAGCAGTTTGCCATGATGGGTGCCATCTATTCCCGCTATGTGCTGGGGGTAGATAGCCCTCGGGTGGGGTTGATTAACATTGGCGAGGAGCCCAGTAAGGGCAATGAGGCAGCCCTCAAGGCCCATCAACTGCTAGAAGAAAATCCTAATATTCCCTTTGCTGGCAATGCTGAGGGGCGGGATATTTTGTCGGGGCAATTTGATGTGGTGGTCTGTGATGGTTTCGTGGGCAACGTGCTGCTGAAGTTTGCCGAAGCCGTCGGTGAGTCTGTCCTACAAATTTTGCGGGAAGAACTTCCCCAAGGAATTCGCGGTAAAGTCGGTACTGCGATTTTGAAACCCAACCTACGCCGCATTAAGCAGCGGGTTGACCATGCCGAACATGGTGGCGGACTGCTGCTCGGGGTCGCTGGGGTGACTGTTATTAGTCACGGTAGTTCTCAGGCCCCGTCAGTGTTTAATGCCATTCGCCTGGCCAAAGAGGCGGTCGATAACCGTGTGCTCGATCGCATCCAGGCCCAGTACCAGCGGGTGGCCATGCCCGCAGCAGACGGAGAATAGCTTGTGGAACAGTATATGCCCGGTGTGGCGTTAGTGGGCAGTGGGTCGGCTGACCTGCCTGCCACCTTAACCAACGATGATTTAAGTCAACTGGTGGATACCTCTGATGACTGGATTGCCAGTCGCACTGGCATTCGTCAGCGTCATTTGGCCGGGGCCGATGATTCGTTGGCGTCCTTGGCAGCCGCAGCAGGGAAAAACGCCCTGGCCATGGCAGGACTCGCCCCCGAGGAGGTACAGCTGATTGTGCTGGCCACCTCTACCCCCGATGATTTATTTGGCAGTGCTTGTCAGGTGCAGACGTTGCTGGGGGCCAGCCGAGCGGTGGCGTTTGATTTAACAGCGGCCTGTTCGGGTTTTGTCTTTGCCCTGGTGACGGCTGCCCAGTACATCTACACTGGAGTGTTTCAAAATGTGTTGGTGATTGGCGCCGACGTGCTCTCCCGCTGGACTGACTGGGACGATCGCCGTACCTGTGTTCTCTTTGGGGACGGGGCCGGGGCGGTGGTCATGCAGCGACAGGATGATTCCCAGGGGACTGAGGAGCCTGGCAATGGCCTGTTGGGGTTTGAATTGTGTAGCGATGGCACGCTCAACAACTGCCTGAATTTAAGCTATCAGGTGGCGTCAAAACCCCTGGTTGGCGATCTCACGGTTCAACAGGGGCAATTTGTGCCGATCACCATGAATGGTCGAGAGGTCTACAAGTTTGCCGTGAGTCGGGTGCCTGAAGTGATTGAAAAAGCCCTATTTCGGGCCAATTTAACCACCGCTGATGTGGACTGGCTATTGCTGCACCAGGCCAACCAGCGCATTCTCGACGCGGTGGCTGATCGCTTGAAAATTCCCCGCGATCGCGTCCTCAGCAATATGATCCACCATGGCAACACGTCGGCGGCTTCCATCCCTTTAGCCCTGGATGAAGCGGTGCGATCGGGGCAGGTCCAGCCTGGAGATGTGATTGCTACGGCTGGCTTTGGGGCTGGGTTAACCTGGGGTGCCGCCATTGTCCGCTGGGGCTAAACAATGATGCTCTAGAGCTATCGATCTAGGATAGTGCCAATCAAGCAGGCCCCAGTCAGGCTAACACCGTCAAGCTGAGCACTGCTCAGTTCGGCACAGAGCAAATTAGCCCCGCTTAAAGAGGCCCCGGCCAGGTTAGCCGCGCGCAGGTCGGCCTCTTCCAGGTTGGCGTTATCGAGTCTTGCCCCGGTCAAGTCAGCTTGGGCTAGATTGGCCCCCTTGAGGTTGGTATCGCTAAGGTTTGCGCCACGTAAATCGGCTCCCCGCAGGTCAACTCCTTGCAAATTGATGCCCATCAAAGTAGCACCACTTAAAAAAGCTCCCCCCAAGCTGGCTCCTCCCAGGCGGGCCCCCATCAAGTTAGCGCCCCGCAGATTGGCCCCCCGCAGGTCGGCGCCGCTGAGGTCGCACTGCATCAAGTTGGCTCCCCAGAGGTTGGCTCGCAGGTCGGCGCTCACTAAACTAGCCCCCATGAGGTTGGCCCCTTCTAGATGAGCCTTGTAGAGAGATGAGCGGTTGAGGTTCGCGCCTACCAGATTGGCACCGGGCAGGTGAATGTCCCCTAAATCACAGCTGGACAGATCTTCATCTTCCAGATCAGCACCGGGCAGATGGCGCAGTTTTCCAGCCCGAATCGCGGTCATATCAAGGGCGTCTGTAGGCACGGGCATCATTGGCGAGACAATAATTCTGAGGAGGACTGAAATAGCGGAGCTTGATCGTCAAGATCAGGGTTTAACAACCCTGATCCCAGGGTAATTCTAGTGGGAATCATCGGTAAACTCATGCCCTGCTGTAATCCCATCACCATTAAACCTAAGATTTCTACTAGCTTTGGATCCCATCGTTCTCCGGCCTCGGCCTGACAGCTAGCCAAGACCTGGGTCAATAACGGAGCTTCTGGCGTGGGCTCGGTCGCCTGTTGACGGGCTTGGGCAAAACGCCGCTGAAATTCTGCCACTACCCCCAACATTCTGGATTCTAACGGAACCGCATCACCCGCTAACCCTGCCGGGTGCCCCTTGCCATCCCAGCGTTCGCTTTGATGGGTAATAATGGCAGCGATGGCACGCAGGCGGGGCATCAGTCGCAAAGCCTGCACTTCAGCGACGAGGGGACAACTGGGGGCCTCTGTCTCTAGGGGGGAGGCGTCGGCCATGGGGGTAATGCGATGCAGCATGCCAGCCAACCGCAGTCGCTGGAGTTGCCAGGCGGGTAACTCCAGCAATTGCCCCATCATTTCCAATAGGGCGACGACTTCGCTGGAGGCAAAGGGGTTGACCGGGTCGCACAGATCCACCAGTTGGGCCATCCGCAAAAAGGCTTGCAGTTCGTTAGAGATCAGATTTTGATCTAAGTCTTCTAGCAGCTGAAAGGTGCGATCGCCCTGGAGATCCTGCCGCCGGTTTTGCAGGTACTGCACCACCTGGGTGACGGCATAGCCCACGTCTGCCGCTTCAGGGTTATCCATGGCTGGGTTTTGCTGGCGCAGGCGAGCCAGGGCCTCCGTCAACTCCGCTGCTAGGGTCGGGTTGTATGGGTCCACATGGGCGATCGCCAGTTCCACGGTTTCCCGCACCAGGTCCGGTTCAAAGGTCCAAAAGCCGTAGAACTTCCGCTCCAGGTCATTGTCGGGCACCCCGGCTTTGCCGTAGTCAGCCTCTGATAGCTCTTGGCACAGCACCATGGCCGTGTAGTCTGGGGACAAGATCATCAGGTGCCATTCCTGGGCTACTGGGTCGTTATCGGCCAAATCCACCAGGGTGACATTGGAGCGCTGGCTAGTGGGGTGGTCATGAAAGCCAGCCTCAGGGGAGGCCATAATTACAATCTTTTGGGCTTTATCGGCGATCGCGCCGTAGCGATCCGCTTCTTGCAGGTACCACTTCCCTCGCTGAAACGCAGTAACGACGAGGGGGGCGGAACCTGAGGTTAAAATGTAATCTTCCAGAGCGTGGCAGAGGGCGACCAGAGTATTCTTATAATAAACGCCGTAATTGAGGGGGGTCGTGTCCGGCTCAGTGCGGCCATCAACCAACTGCTTTAGAATTGACCCCTCCAGCATTACAATCCTCTATATTTCACAATTACCCACTTACTCAGGATAATAACAAGCCATCCTAAAGTGCAAACTTAGTTGTCCCTGAGCGGCCCATGGATGGACTAGTATACCTGGTACGCCTGATTAATCTCGTAAGTCTCATTCCCTGCTAATCCCTTTATTCAGGTTATTCAGGAGCGACCTCAGGCTGATCCCCCGGGAAAGACGTGGCATCACTGACGGCACTAGCGGCCCGTTGACTGAGGGTGCGAAACTGCTCGCTAGCCTCAGATAGGCGGGCTTTCCATTCTGGGTTGGGGGCTACGCCATCGGTGGCTCGGTGGTAGGCCAATAGGGTAGCGGCCATGGCGTAAGCATCGGACACCGCTAGCTTAAACATCCACACCCCAACCAACACTAGAATCCCCAGAAACGTACGCACGGCAGGGACTGGAATGACCGCCCCCAGGGCGATCGCCGGTAGGCCTAGCACCACCAGGACCACCACCATCTCTAAATAGCTGATAATTGTCAGTGCCACGGCATTGGTCAGCACCGGCTTCCAGGACTGGGCGTAGAGAATCACCCCATCCTCTGCAACCGCCCAAACATTTTGTTCTCGCTTTTGGTAGGCGCGACTGAGGATAGCAGCATCAATGTAAGTAATCGAAAATTTGGACACCTGCTCCACAATTTTATTCAAATTTTTCATGCCGGGAATGGGAAGTATACGAGTCAAGCGGGCAAAGCTGCGGTTGATCCGTGTCACTACCCCGTATAAGAGCCGATCCACCGCAAACAAGATGCTGGTGTCCTTAAAGCGGCTCATCACCTGCTGTTTACCGTATTGCACCTGTCCCCTCTCGGGGCCACGGCCATAGACGATATATTCCGTCATGACGGCAATGTGGGCCGCCTGCAATAGGTAAAAGAAATAGCGCTTGGCCCATTGCACTAAGGCCCAGGCACCACCGATGGCCACAAAAAAGACTAGAACTCCCAAAAAGCCCAAAATCTGCCCTAGCAGCCAAGCTACCCCCGCTGCCACAGCCAAATAAAGCCCTAAGCCTATGCCAAGGAGGGCATAGGTGCCTAGGCGAATCCAAATAAAGGGCAGCGTTTTGAGCAGCAGCCCCATCGCTTCCCCTAAATAAAGCTTTGCAGTCATGATGCTAATCCTCGTCTTTCTATCCCAGCTGGCGGCATTGGCTCCCCAGTGCCGCCGCTACCTTGCCCCAGCAGGCAGCCCTGACCAGGCGACTCAGCGCGTAATGTAGGCCTGCCCCTTTAACACCCTGATTCAAAGCAAGCACGGTTAGAACCAGCCCTGTTATAAATGTCACCCAAGTCTTATGGCCGGTTCCCCGAAAGCGGCCTTAACTTGGAACCATCTCAGGGAACATCCCTGTAGATTCCCGTGGAAGCCACATGGTTTGATACACGTTCTACCTCAGTAAGGCACCGCCAGGCTAACATTTCGTCGCCCCCGTTGTCAGGGGGTTGGTTCTACCTAAAGGCCAGCATGGGCGATCGCCTGGTTGGAGGCTATTTAGGAGACTTCCGAGAAAGAAAATCTCGCTTTTGGTCAGCGATCGTAGCTTTCGTAGGGTGGGCAATGCCCACCACTCGGGAGAAAGCTTCCTAGAAATCACCTTACCTGAGCTGGCAAAAATCCCAGAGTCCTTGGACTTACTATTTTGTCAGGTCCATCTGTTGACCGTGACAGGAGCTTGACAGGTGATGTTTGGGATGGCTAACCTCGTCGCCGGAGTAGACGGTAGGTGAGCCAGGCGAACAGTACGCCCATGCTAGCGCTGACCCCAAAGGCGAGGACGGTACTGGCTAAATAGCTGGCTACCGGGGGCTGGGTTTGCCCTTGGGGCGGTGGCATCCACACGGCTACCAGTTGTTTGGCCTGGTCATTGAAGGTGGCAGCCATCAACGAAGCGGCCCCCAAGCCAGCGCTGGCTGAGGCGATCGTCAGGTTCAGTTTTCGCTCATTTTTGCTGTGTTCAATGTCAATGATACCCGCTACCGTTTTGGTGTAATTTTCCAGAGGCTTAAACCCAGCCGTTAAAATCTTTTCATCGGTTTGCAGTTGGGCCAGGTATTTTTCTTTAGCCAATTCTTCAAACTGCCATAGAAAAGCTAGGTCACAGTCTGAATCCTGCTTTTCTATCACCTGTAACCGACGGCCATAGTTTTGGATATTGACCTCAATGGTTGATTCCTGCTCTCTGAAATAGCCCAAATTCGTTTCATAGGCTTGCGAGAGCTGCAGGGCTATTGCTAAATTACGCTGAAGCTGATCCAGATCTACCTTGGGCTGAGTAATCACCATTGGCAGTGCATCCGTGAGTCGCTGCATAGTGCTGGTTGCAGCTTTGAGGGTAGTTTTTAGCTGGATACTTTGCTTGTAAACCCATAGGACTTTGTTGCGATAGTGAAACAAGCGCATCAGCTCGCAGTAAAACTGACTCATGATATCCTGTAAGTCGCCTTTGGAAAGGCAGGCCGGAAACAGGCAAATTAAGGCATAGTGATGCTGATTTTGATTGTCCGGGGTTGAGTCAGGTCGTTGGAATTCAAATAGGGTTGCTTCCTGGTAGTGCCCTTGCCCACGAAAGTCTTGATCCCAGTTAGGGGAGGAAAACAAAGCCAAATTGTCGTAAAGAAAGTGGGCCGTAGCTTCCGTAGACTGGCTGCTATTAGGCAACTGTCCCCAAATCAACCAACTCTGACCTATCTGCCTCGGAATGGAGCGTGCATGGTCTAGCACCCCAGCTTTCATCTGCTGAAGCTGCTCAGCAAAAGATAAGGCCGGCAAAGTGTCATCCTGTGGTTTGCCAGAACAGTGGACCATGACAGACAAGGTGTCGTCTAGCTTCACCGGATAATAGTAGCCATCGTAGGGGGACGTAAAGCGCAACCGTTTTTCGGGTAGCAGCTCGATGTATCTCGATATTTTTTTTTCTCGCTCTTTAATCTCTGTCAGGGTAGCTTCCAGAGCAGTTTCGGTGAGCTGGCCATTCAAAATGCTCTGCCAGATCTGTTGCCGCCTTTGATCAACCGTCGCCGCACTCTCACCTAACCCGTCCAGCAGATCGTAGAGAAATAAGTCGAGGGCCGGATAGTGCAGGGTCAAGTCGGTCAATGGTTCGTGGTCGATCATCAAGATTCGCTAGCCTCATTGAGTTGGCGAATAGTCTGAGGCAGGTTATCTGCGGACAGGATTTGATTAGTCTTGTCTAGATTGGCGTCGATCGCTGCCAGCAATGCTTGAAGTTGACGATTAGCCACCCCAGTATCGCGGACCATATTTTCCAGTTCTGGTGGTATTTTGTTGTACTTATCATTCGGGTAAATCTCCCCACTTAGACCCTGTTCGGCGGCCAGGCCACTCAACCAGGTACGAATGCTCTGGTAGGTTTCGGCTAGAGAAGTTGCAACCATCGCCTGATGCAATTCCATTACTGAGGCATTAGGGTTTGTGGCAAAGGCTCGACAGGCGTTGATCAGGTCATCAGGTAATACAGCGTCGTTTTCCTGCAAACCCAGGGTCAGCAAGACCGATCGCAAAGTTCGTTTATCGGTATCTTTCATAGCCCAGAGATCGTATAGGCGGCCCAGTAATAGGGATGGCGATAGGGACGGTCCGGCGACCGATGCGACTCTATTGTAGAAGCGGATTGGGAGTTTGAACCGATGCGCCTGAGTTCATCCTGCAGGGTGAGCCGTAAGGAGCCTTTATCGAGGCCACTGCGATCGATTAGCTCAATGTAGCCCTGGAGAGTCGTTGCAATTTGATCATAGGTGGCGGTTTTGAGAAAGGCCTGGGCAGCTCGTAATGCCTGGGCCGGGGGATCTCCGGTCAGCAACGCCTGGTAAAACTGGCTGACAAAGATCAGACTAGAGCCAGACTCGATGCGCCATAGGGTACTGACCACACAGCCCGCATTAGCTTTGAGGAAGGCGCTGACCAGGCCCACATAGTCATCGGTAATGGTTTGGTTGCCCGCCACCCCAGTTTCACAGGCGGCCAGGAATACCAGTTGGTAGGGACTCAGGTCGTGGTAGCCCAGGTCGGGGGCAGGGTGGACAATATCGGCCAGGGTAAGGCGATCGCCCCCGGTCAAAAACAGACAAGACTGGGCTGGATTACGACTGTTGTAGAGCCCATGACCAGTAAAGTGAAACACATCATGGGTCTGCCCCAGCGCACCTAAGAGGCGATCGTAGGGCACCTGCTGATTTTCCAGCGTGGTGATTCGCCCTGGCTGGTCACCCCCGGACTCTCGGAATTGTTGACGAATCAGTTCGGCTTCCACCTCAGCAAAGGGCAGTTCATCCAGCTTCTGGGTCAGGGTTTTGACCGTGGCAGTGCTCTTGGGATTTTCTGCGATTAGCAGGTTTTTATAGACAGGAGGCTCAGTTTGGGATAGACGGTCTAGGCCAACTTTGGCACTCGGCAGGTAGGTGCAGTCGTACCGGTCAAAAAAGATGTGCAGGGGAAACCGATGCAAATCCCGATGGGGAATCAGCCGCAGCCGCTGGATGGGATAGTCTTGCAAGGCAGCGTGGATCGCCTCAACATTGAGCAATTGGCCCAGGAATTCTAACCGGCTGTCCATCTGGGTGCGCCAGGGATGTCCCCTCCGCCAGGCTGTAAGGTCTACGGTTTTAGGAGGTTGCTCAAAATAATTGGCCTCTCCCAAGTTGTGCCCTTCGACTTCGCTCAGGGCACCCGCTGGCTGAGCGAAGTCGAAGCCAGCGGGCTGCTTATCGGTTTTATTTTGGGCCGAACTGTAGTTGTCATAATCCTGGTTCCACTGGCTCAGCCAGTCCTCCCAACCGAGGAGTTGCTTCAGCCCCGGGGGGCGTTCGTCGTTGGCTAGGACTTGGGTAGGATCAACAGCGAGGTCTGGCGGCGGAATCACCACCGGCTCTGTGGCCCCCGGCAGCAGCAAAAAGGTGGTCAGGGCCGCCGGGCTCAGGTGCCAGTAAACCATCGCCGTGTGCTCATCCACCAGCGCCTGCATCTGCTCGCAGGTAATATCGGGCACCTCATCCAGGTCCAGCAGCCAGCGCAGGCAAACATTTTTAGCCGTCTCGGCGGTGCTCAGGGCCTTGCGAAAATCTCCTGCCTGGATGGCCGCATCCACGGTCAGTTGCTCGAACTTTGCGAGCCAGAGGCCCAACTGGTGCTGACGTTCATGGTTATGGCCAGCCTCCGCCAATACTCGCTGAATGTAGGCCGTCGCCTCTTGTTGCAGGGTCTCAGCTTCCTGGGTTTCCCCGATGCCCAGTAAAGCTCGGATCAGGTCTTGCAGGGTTTCAAAATACAGTGTTTCAAACTGGGGTGGTTGTAATGTCTCTAAAGCCCGCCTAAAGCTATTAGCGGCTTTGCGCCAGTAGGGCCGAGGGCTGACTTGCTTCCGTCCTTCAAAATAATGGGCTCGACCAATGGCGCGATGCAATGTTCCCCAGCCTTCGGGGTGAGTGTCTTTGCATATAGCTTTCTTTGGTTCGTCTTGGGAGTTTTCCCCCAGTTCGGCTTGATAGCTGTTGAGTTGTCCCTGATAGCCGCCAACTCGTAACTCGGGCCGGGATCGACTGGGGTGCCGGGCGGCATCATCCGTAATTTTTTGCAGCACATCAGGTAAAACAGGTTGATTAACCAGAAACTGCAATTCCGCCGAAGTAGGCGCAGCAATGATGACCTCCAGTTCTGGCGAGGGAGGCTGCTGAATCAGGGCTAAGAGCTGAGGGTTGTCAGCATCGACAAAGGTTTGGGATAATTGAGTTTTGGATTGTTCCAGAGACTTCAAGACATGTGCTCGGATGGCATCAACATCACGGTTGAAAAAGCTAATTAGAGTGAGGCGGGAGCGGCTATCCAGTTCTTGTTGAATTTTTAGTCTAAAGAGTGACTCATTGTCAGGGCGATAGCCAGCCAGCCAGGCCACAGTAACGCCTCGGTTGACCCAAACTTCAACAAGGTCTGGCTGTAAGGAGATGGCCTGGTCATAGCTGGCCAGAGCCTCCTCGTAACGCCCCAGGTTCTTTAAGGTATTGCCTCGGTTGACCCAAACTCTAATGAGGTCTGGCTGTAAGGAGATGGCCTGGTCATAGCTGGCCAGAGCCTCCTCGTAACGCCCCAGGTCAGCTAAGGTATTGCCTCGATTGAACCAACCTATAGCATCGTCCGGTTGTAGGGGGATGACTTGGTCATAGCTGACTAAGGCTGCCTCGTGACGCCCAAGCTTATCCAAGGTGATGCCTCGGTTGACCCAAGCTGCAACATAGTCCGGTTGAAGGGAGACGGCTTGGTCATAGCTGGCCAGGGCTTCCTCATAACGTCCCAGGTCATCTAAGGTGCTGCCTCGGTTGCCCCAAGCCTTAACATCGTCCGGTTGAAGGGAGATGACTTTGTCAAAACTGGCCAGGGCTGCCTCATAACGCCCCAGATCCTTTAAGGTGATGCCTCGGTTACCCCAACTCGCAACATCGTTTGGTTGCAGAGAGATAGCCTGCTCATAGCTGGCCAGAGCCTCCTCGTAACGTTCCAAGTTCTTTAAGGTGCTGCCTCGCATGCCCCAGGCCGTAAAATTTTCTGGTTGCAGGGAGATGGCCTGCTCAAAGCTAGCAAGAGCCTCTTCGTAACGCTCTAGGTTATCCAAGGTGAGGCC
Source organism: Nodosilinea sp. P-1105 (assembly GCF_012911975.1). GTDB lineage: Bacteria > Cyanobacteriota > Cyanobacteriia > Phormidesmidales > Phormidesmidaceae > Nodosilinea. Next base: position 47,991 of record NZ_SMDQ01000007.1, read on the forward strand.
TCGGTTGCCCCAGGCCGTAAAATTTTCTGGTTGCAGGGAGATGGCCTGCTCAAAACTGGCCAGGGCCTTCTCATAACGCCCCAGGTTATGTGACAAAATGATGCCTCGATTACCCCACGCCATAGCAAGGTCTGGCTGAAGAGAGATGGCCTCCTCAAAGCTGGCCAGGGCCTCCTCATAACGCCCCGGATTATGTGACAAAACGACGCCTCGATTGTACCAAGCCATAGCATCATCCGGTCGTAAGACAATGACTTGGTCAAAGCTGGCCAGTGCCTCCTCATAACGCTCCAGATTATATAAGGTGTCGCCTCGGATGTTCCAAGCCTGAGCCTCATCTGGTTGAAGGGAGATGACCTGGTCAATGCTGGCCAGGGCCTCCTCATAACGCCCTAGATATTTTAGGGTGAGGCCTCGATTGCCCCACGCCATAGCAAGGTCTGGCTGAAGGGAAATGGCCTGGTTACAGCTGGCCAGAGCTTTTTCGTAACGTCCCAGTCTATATAAGGTGAGACCCCGGATACTCCAACATGTAGCAATGTCGGGTTGGAGAGAGATAACCTGGTCATAGCTGGCCAGAGCCTCTTCATAACGCCCCAAATTAAAGAGTTTGTCGCCTTGATCTAACCAGTCACTCGCTATCAGAGATTTCGGTTGAGGCGTTAGCGATAAGTCAACGCTTTCTGATTGGTCAACTGTCAGGTCAGGCTCCAGCACAGAGGCTTGTTTGGGGTTTTGCAAGTTAGCTGCATTCTCAGCAGACTCTGACGTTGCTGAAAACTCCACCGCTGGTGGTGGCTCTGGGCCTTGGATGATAGCTTGCCCCAGAGTCTTTGCAATCTCTGCCAGGCTACCCTCGGCCACCTCACTCAACCGCAGCAACCCCTGGCCAAACTCGGTCTCGGGCTGCTGTACCCATTGGCCTCCGTACTGCGTCATCCACTGGGCCACTTGTTCTGGAGTCAGCCCCTGGTTTTGCAGGGTGGCTAAAAGCTTTGGCCAACTGGCCCCCTGGCTAGCCTGGGTCGCCAAATCCTTCACCAGGCTCTCATACTCTGCCTGGCTTAGTGATTCAGTAGGCGGCGGCTGGGGTTTTCTCCAGCGCTTGAACGGGTTCAGCATGGTTGCAGCTAAAGTCAGGTGTCATGCGGAATCAGCGTGAGTTAGTAGAACCTGCGCTCTCAGGGGGCAAGAGTCAGGGGAAAGCAGAAACGACAGCCTGGCTTCTGTGTCCTAACTTCTGCAGTCGGCACAGATTTTTAGTTTGAGCTAGTATCCCCTCCAGATTAAGCCGCATTCCTGACACTGGCCATGGACCTTCACGGTTTATTTATCAAATTCTGGCACCCAGGCTCTGCCTAGGCGCATTCCTCGAGGCTCCGCCTTGATCACAAGACTTCACCGGTAACAACCCGAACAGCAGGGTAACAGCGGCAGGGGACACCCCAGGAAGGAAAGACACACAATCCGTCTGACTCCATTCTTTATCGGGGCGTTCTTAGGTTTACCCTTGCTGTCGCTGTTGCTGGTAGTAGTCAAATCTTTTGGATAGATCCGTGGGAAGTTTCTCCCATTTTTCCTCAGGGACTTGGGCAGAGAATTGGGCTGCAAGCTCCCAAATGGGAGTGGCATTGGCATCGAAGGTGAAGGAATTTGAAGAAGCATGCGATTGACCTTCACCGTTCTGAGGTTGAGATCGCTGCTTGGTGTTAAGCAAGTTCTCCGTATTTAGCGCAGGCTTATGTTCTTTGTGCTGAACCTCATCTGCCAGAGCATTGTCAGGGAGGGGAGCAGGTGTAGTGCCCTGGGAAGATTGCACCAACAGCTCAACTTCTGTGCCTTCGGGCAGCTCGAAAGCCGTTTGGGGGATGAAGGCGCCGTTACGGTAGATCGCTCGTAAGGATTGAGTCATGGGGTTACCCGTTGGTGGACGGTCTCTTTAAGGATAGCCGATGGGCCATGGACCCAAGCTGTCATAAGCGTTAGGGCTCCCATCTCCTGGCGTTGAGGCACGTCCTCAGGATGGCATTCAGCTTATCCCTAGGTGGATCTTCCATTGACCAAGCTTGGCCTGTGGCACAGCAAGCGGAGGTCTTTAAATTCCTATTGCTTTAGCAATGGGGCGAGTGAGACGCGATCGCGGGTTATGGAGCTGACAAAGTCAGGCTGGTTGCCCAGGAACGGGGTTTTAATTGGGACGCCATGACCAGGGAAGAGCAAGAGACCTTGATCGATCGCGTAGTGCATAAAGACTATTTTCGATGTCTGGTATTGGCCAAGCTAGAACGCCGGTACCGATCCCAGGGTCTACCCTGGGATACCCCAAAATTCCTGGCTAATAAGCCCAAGAACCCTGGGATCTTGCCATTCTGTACCGATGCTCATACAGCAGGTCTAAGGACAAAACCCTCCCACGACCTGGAAAGTTAGGGCAAACCCTCAGCGTCGGCTACGACTCAGCCGAGATCAAAATAATCCCCAGTAACCCTAGGCCAATGCCTAACCATTGCAGGCGATGCATCTTCTCAAGCAATAACCAGCGTGCCAACAAGACCGTGGGCACAGGTGAAAGACCCACTAAAACTGCCGAGAGCGAGAGCAGCCCAGAACGCAGGGCGAAGAGAAATGCTAGCGTGCCGCCTGATTGCAATAAACCAGCCAACATAACCATCAACCAGTTGGTTTGCGCGAGAGTCGCTAATTTGAAGGTATTCCCCTCAGACAGCATCACAATTAATAGAGTGGTGATCAGGGCAGCGAAGGTGGAGCTCAATAATGGCCACAGGGTGCTGCTGGCCCCGGGGAAACTTAAGCAAATGAAGAAAATACCGAAACAAAGCCCGGCCAAGGTTCCTTCTAGGAATCCTGGGGTCTTGAATAGTTCCTGCGGTTTGGGTTGAGGCTGGCTACTGTTGTGGCCATTGGCCGTCAAGCCGATGGCAACTAAGGCGATCACCACACCTAAAATTGCGGTGGGCGATGGGCGATCGCCTAGCAGCAGACCAAAAGCGACAGGAACAACCGCCGCCCAAACCGCAGTAAAAATGGCGACGATGCCCATAGAACTGACGACAAACCCCCGGTAGTAGCAGGCAAAACCCAGCCCATAGGCAATTCCAGCGGCAATCCCCCACAGGAGGGCATGGCCGTCTAGGGGTTCTAAAACCAAGAGCAGGGCACCCCCAAAAAGAAGGATGCCGACCAGCTGAAAACAGAGCACGACTAATAGAGAAGAGCTTTTTCGCGACGCTAAACCGCCCAAAAAATCAGAGGTGCCAAAGCAGATTGCGGCTAGTAGTGCGAAGGTAACCATGGTTAAGTTCTTTCTCGGTTAAGGCTAACTTGCTTGAATCGAAAATCGCACTTCACTGACTGATGCTGTACTATGCCTCAACTCTGTCAGGATGATGAAGCCTTCAGGGCTCGTATAGAGAAGTTACTGGCTCAACTGGCAGCACTGAAGGACTTTTTCGCCAAAATGCCCTGGTATGTAGACGGTTTCTGACTTCAAGGCGTTTAATAGCCGCAGCTTTCCAGAGAGCAAATTCAAAAGGCTCTGTTAAATAGAATGCCAGCTGTTCTGATATTCGCTTCAATGAGGGAAATATGAATTACGATGCACGGCATTCCAGAGAGAATGGAGACGGTCATCACCGAAGAGGGTGATGACGTTTTGCTGAAACGTCGAAAGTTCACGGCCCTGAGAATTCGGTCGGCTCATAGGCACAGGATGTCACAGTCTCAACTGTCCTGTCGCTGACTCAGCCTAAGTTTGAAGTAACATCATGGTTCTTGATCAACGTCACGCCTATTTCAGCCCAGAAGACTATCTGGAAATCGAGCGCATCAGCCCCATCAAACACGAGTATTGGCAGGGGCAACTGGTGGCCATGGCGGGGGCTAGCAAGGCTCATGTAATCATTGTGGGCAACCTCTCAGCTCTATTGGTGAATCACCTGCGGGGAACGGACTATCTGGCCTATGCCACTGATATGAAAGTGCGGCTGCCAGCATTGAACCTGTTCTACTATGCCGACCTGGCGGTGACCTGCGACGAGCGAGATAGAAACTCTAATGAGGATTTTATCTTGCACCCAAAGCTGATTGTAGAGGTGCTCTCTGACTCTACGGAAGCATTTGATCGAGGCGATAAGTTTGCCGACTACCAGACCATTGCTGAGTTGGAAGAGTGCGTGCTAATTCACCAAAAGCAGGTGTTGGTGGAGCGGTTCTAGCGGTGGTCAGAAAATCTGTGGGTGCCCACTATCTATCAATCCGGGGATGCGGTGGAGCTGGAGAGTATTGGGTTTACTGGGGCGATCGCAGACCTCTATACAAACCTCGACCAACTCACTCGCTGAGATCCCTTTGGACCTAGCGAATCTCGCTGGACCTAGAGCCAGGGTCATACCGTCTGGTTGGGTTCAGTCTGGGGCTGACTGGCCGGGAGTGGATTGAGGCTACGAAAATAGCGACTGCCGACGATCGCCAGAAAGCCCAAGTAGGCCAAAATTTGTACCAAATACAGGTGGTCGCGGTAGCCCAGTAGAGCCTTGAGGGCGATACCGGGGAATTGTTTGTCGGGCAATAGGCGACTGCCATCCCACACCAGTGGCCCCAGAACACAGGATGTTTGAGAAAAGCAGAGGTCGGCATTGCGGGGATCGATCTGGCTAATGGCGGCTAGGGCAGCATCTAGGTTCTTAAAGACCGAAATCACCAGCCCTCCGACAATCAGCAGCAATAGCACCCCCATCACCTGAAAGAACCGTTTCAGGTTAATGCGCACTCCCCAGCGGAACAGGGCCAGCCCAATCAGGGCGGCCCCGACCAGACCAGCTAGGGCTCCAGCGATCGCGGCCACACTAGCATCCACATTGGTAAAAATGAACAGTACGGTTTCAAACCCTTCTCGCAAAACCGCAATACAGATCAAGCTGAAGATGCTCCAGCCAGCGGTTTGGTCGTCTTGGAGGGCCGACTGTACGGTGCCTTCGATATTTCCCTTGAGGCTGCGGGCCTGGCGGGTCATCCATAGCAGCATCCAGCTCAACATGATAATGGCGATCGCGCCAAATAGACTATTGAGCAATGGCTTCACCACCGTCTGCACAGTCGGTAGCACCAGTTGCAGCTGCTGCAACCCAGACCCAAGCACAACCCCAATCATAACGCTGCCCACAAGGCCAGCGGCCACCCCCAAGTACACCCAGGAATTTAGGGACTGGCGATTGGCCTTGGTCAGGCAGGCGAGCACAATGCCCACCACCAGGGCGGCTTCTACCCCTTCGCGTAGGGTAATCAAAAAGGTGGGCAGGGCAGCAGTAAGATCCATGCTTGGGGTTAGATAACGGTAAACAGGCGCTTTTTAGTATTGTGTCAGACAAACTCCGCGATCGCCGCTCCGAAATGTCTGCCCAGTCAGAACAGTTCGCTGTAACGGTTGCAGATAGGCGATCGCTGCTAGCCTTAGCCTGATAAACGCTGAACTATGCCCGCCCGTCCTATACTCTAGAACAATCCCTAAAAAGCACTTTGACGATTGATAGTCTCAACCGCCTCACTCCAGCTGCGGGATTTAATGTCAAAAGCTGCTTTAACCGCTTTAAATGTGCCATATTTGGCTTTCAGAGCTGACTCAGTCCACCGTTCAGGGGATTTTGGTTGAGACAATTCCGCCAGCTGCTGCTGGGCACTGAAAAGCCGAACTTGTCGTTCGAGTCGGGTCACCGCCAACTCATCCAGGTGTTGTAATTTGGCTTCAGTGTCCACATAGGCAGTGTAATCTTGCTGCTCTAGGGCTGATTGTCGAGCGGCAAGCAGGCGGTTGATGATCGGCGTTAAATCCGTCGCAGCCGCAGTCGCAGTCTCATGGTCAGTTTCGCTAGGAGACAGCTGATTGATCGCTGTCACTTCGTAAGCCTCTGCAAGCGCTTCCAGGGTCGTGGTAAACATTTCCTCATGGGCCTTGGCTGCTTTTACTGTAGACACGCCAGCGTCATAGAGATTCCTTTGAATCGACTCAAAGTCTTTTTGACGTTCAGAACGTCGTCTCATACCCCTGCTCTCCTGTGTAATCTTGCTCAAGCTGGTCTAACAGTACTTTCAGTGACTCGGGTAAGCGAGACCGTAGCTCAAAGTCAACTTGCTGATAAGCCTGAGCGAGTTCCGTCATATCCTGGTCGTACTCTTGCTGTACAGCGTTAATCTGCTGGTAGGCCTCTCCGAGTTTATCGGTGGTCACTTTGAGTTCCCCCATGACCTGGCGATTTTGGACTGTTAGCGCTTCAACCTGACGAATGGCCCGATTACGCTGCATGGTCATATTACCTAGCCGCCCTCGCATGGAGTTACGGGACTTGATGGCGTTCATCAGGCGCTGCAAGAGGTTTTCGTTTTCCCTTTTGCGCTTGCGAGCTATGGCACTGGCTTTTTCAGCATCTTGCTGCTGCTGCGCTAATTCTTGGTCAGCGGCTTCCAGTCGATTCCACAAGTCATCAACTTGCTTACGGCGACTCTCGAGCTCCTCCATATTTTTGGCCAGATTATAGTGATGAACCTGGGTCGCCGACGCCTGGCCTCTGCCTCGCTCAAGCTTTCTCATAGTGCTGCCAAATACTGCGTTCTACAAAACCAAGCGATAAGCAGGGTGCGCTTTTTACTCAGCATGGCTTCTAGCATGCCCATGAATCTGGTGGAGGACTGCTGGTCTAGGGATCTTCTTTAACCCAAGTTCATCGGCAGCCCTGGATGATGCTGGTGCCCTTCACCCTAATTTTAAAGACAACCTCCGGATAGCCAGAAGCTAATCGTGCTAGGGCATGTCTGCGGGACTTGTGCAAACCTGTAGGACAGATATTTTCCCTATACGGGCAAAAAGTCCGCTCTATTAAGATTGCCCCTCCATCACTAAGTCGCCAGCCGGAACCGGCGGATCGGTGCTCCTTTCAGCGGTAATTAACATCTGCACATCGACATCACCACAGGCTAAATCAGGCAACGCCCACTGGTTGAAATCTTGGGGCTGTTGAGGATTAAACTCCCCGCAGTAGATCGGGTCGCCGTCTGCGATCGCCCATAGACGATAGACTTCGCGGCTAGATAGGGTAGGCAGGTCAGTCGTAGTCACCAGTGCGGTTCGATCATTGGGATCAATCACCAGACGGCCACTGGCCTGCGGTTCCACATCAGTGCCTGTGAGGGTATACAGGCGACTAGCAGGTTGGCTAAAGCTGGCCACGACCGCTTCGGTTTGGCGCAGGGCTAATCGCAACCGTTGGTTTTCTTGCCATACGACAATTAGGGCTAGGGCGGTGGCGGCCCAACCTAGGCCAAACCCTACCAACCCCCAAGACCAGCGGCGCGCCGGGGTTGTTGCCGCTGGGGCAGCAGGGGTAACCGCTGCTAAAATGCGATCGCGCACTAGCGGTGGTGGCGGTTCAATCGGCAAGCTTTCGGGGATCCGGTTCCAGGTAGCTTGCAAGGCATCCAGTTCGGCCGTGACCTCGGGATATTGGCTCAGCCACTGATCCACTAGGGCCACCTCTTCGGCGTCCAGATCGTTGAGCACATACCCAGCCAGCAGTGTGCGCCAGTTTTCGGGGAGGGAAGGTGAGGTCATAGCAAGACGGTTACAGGATGGGGAATGAGGTGTAATGACAATGGTCTAAACTGGGTGGCGCCCTACGCTTGATGACGCCTGAGTAAGTCTCGCAGGCGCAGTAGCCCTTGGCGCGAGCGAGATTTGACGGTTCCCAGGGGAATGCCTAGTTTTTCGGAAATTTGCGACTGACTTAGTCCCTGGAAGTAGGCAATTTCCAACACCTGTCGCTCGGTGTCTGGAATTTGGGCTAAGGCGGCCCTAAGCTGCTGCTGATCCTCCTGCTGAGACGCATGATCAAAGGGAGTGGCAGAACGGGAGGAGGCTGCGGTGATGCGCTGAAACCGCTGCAAAATATTGGCTCGCCCACTGCTGACCCGCAGTCGATCCAAAGCCCGAGAGCGGGTATAGGTGGTTAGGTAACTGCCCACACTGCCTCGGTCTGGGTCGTACTGTCGTCGCTGCCAAAAGTTAACGAATACTTCTTGGGTTAAGTCCTCGGCTTCAGCAGGGTTAGACAGCATTCTCAAAGCTAGGGTGTAGACCAGAGACGCATAGCGGTCATACAAAATAGCCAGGGCCTCAGTGTGCCCAGCCCATAGGCGGTTGATTAGGTCGCGATCGCTGATTTTAGACTCCGGCATCGAATCTGGGGTTGAGAATGGAGCCATGAAGGACCTGTCAGAAATACGACTCAAGCCTTGATCTGGATGATCTCAAAGACAAGGCCCCTAAAGAACTTAACCCATCCCTAGCCCTGGATGAGCGATGTCCCCTGCCATTAGAGAGGCTCGAATAATCTCAAATGATAAAAAATACCTGTACCATTGACCAGATTAGTTTACGCAAGCCCCTGAGGTGTCTTCTAGGGCTAAATTCTCAAGTTCAACATCCATCCCTAAAAGCTAGTCGTATTAGTCATAGGTTCTGAAGCAACACCTAGAGCCTGTGAATAACGTTAGCCCTGCAAGGATGTAACTATGAATCATGATGTAATCCTGACCCCTAAGGCCAAGCTATCTCGGCGGCGGATTATGGTAAGCGGAGCGATCGCCGGACTGGCTGGCACCGTTGGCTTTTCCGCCCTGACCAAAGGATCAGCCCAGGCCTACATGGATGGCAGTGCCGCCGCCAACGATATTGAGGTTTTGAATGGGGCCCTGTACTACGAAAACCAGGCCATCTGGGCCTATGAGACCGCTGCCGGGGAACTCAGCGACAGTGATGTGGGTAAGGCGGTACTAGCCATTGCCCTGGCTAACCAGGCCGATCACATGGTTCACCGCGACACCTTGACGGAGATCATTCGTGACCTGGGGGGTCGCCCGGTGATGGCAGAGTCCAGCTATGACCTCTCCAGCTACCTGGAGCGGGGCGACGGCGGCCTGGATTCTGATGTGAACATTGCCAAACTAGCCCTGGCCCTGGAAACCGATGCAGCCATTGGCTATGCCAGCGAAATTGCCAAGTTCAAAACTCCGGAATTGGTCACGGCTGGGGCTACCATTGCCTCCGCTGAAGCGGCTCACGCTACCACCATTCGGGCGGCCTTTGTGTCCTTGGGGATTGATATCCCTGTGGTGGCGGCCCCCTTTGTCAGTGCCGATACCCGAGACCAGTGGGTGATCGAGGTATAGAGGGTAGCTGGGCTTAGATCTGTGGTTTAGCTCCTGATTCCCAGCCCTAGGCTACTGGCCTAGGGCATTTTTTGTAGAACAAACAAGTTACCTTGATTCCCCCGACCAATGCGCAGATCATTGTCCAGGTAGGTGACTTCTAGCCAACCTGACTGGCGATCGCTATTCACCTTGAAATCAATCCCTTGCAGCCAAGACAGTTTGGGGGTCACTTGCAGCTTTTGGATAAACTGAGCTGGTGTTTCGTACCCCAAAGGTTTCTGTAGCCCGATCACCCCCCGGTCAAACCGCACATTCACCCGTCGAGTCGACACTGGCTCCAACCGGGCCGCCACCGTCACCAGACCCGACAACAGCGGTGGACCCTGAATTTCAGCAATGTTATAAATGCGGTTTTCGGCCAACCGAATACATTGATAAATTGACCCTAAACTCGCCAGGGGAAAGCGATCGATATTTAGCAGCTCCTGGCTAGTGGTATACAGCAAACGCCAGTCACCGTCGAGGAGGGCTTGGGCCTGTAGAGGGTTTGGGGTAGGGTTGTACTCTTCTAAGCGGGCGGCCGCAGCTTGAATGGCCAGCTGATCATCAGCCCTGGCGCTGAGGCCCCGGTTGACTGGAGCAATGGCATCCATCAGTTCAGTTTTGCCCACCATGATCTTGTCCTATCTCGCAACACCCTAGCTCTCCGCTACAATAGAATGTCTTGTTTACAGCGGTATATTAGTCGTTATGGCCTCAGAACCTTACAATCCTTCCCTGCGCCAGGTGCCCCGCAGCGCTAAGGCTCCTATTCTACCTTCCTCTGGGGAGTCGTCGATTTTGGCCTGGCTTGAGGATATTGGCCGCCTCCGCAGCCGCGAACCCCAAGAAAGTCTGTTTGACGAAGCTGAAAACGAAGAAATCTCCGATTTGATGGGGAATGATGACAATTTTGAGGAGGAGGAAGACAACGATATGGCTATCGAAGACGACTAGTCGAGGAAGGCAGTAGGGCGCAGCCCGTGCGTAGCAGGCAGTAGAGCCTTGCTCGTGCGTAGCAGACAGTGGGGTTTTGCCTGACGATCGTTGCCAGTCAGCGATCGTAGGGTGGGCATTGCCCACCAATGGGAAAACGTTTACCTGACGATCGTTGCCAGAAGCCACCTCGGCTTATTAAGTCTTGTTAAATTTTCCTGCCTAGTTTGTGTATATTCGTCTAGGCTTCTTGACTATTTCCTGGCCTAGGTCATGGTCAATATGGAGATCCTCTAGTAGACTCCATGGGTGTGTGTGGTGTGACGCAATTGAGGAATCATTTGTGGATGCGAAGTTTTTTGTCTCAAGGCGGTTAAACCTAAACGGGATGACACTGCTTTGGATGTTAGGGGCTGGGCTAAGTATCGCTGCGATCGCAGTGGATGCCAGCTTAGGCCATGCCTTTACCCTGGGTGAATCGATCACAATTCCGTTGTTAACAGCCGCCTTAGCCAGTGGGCTGCTGGGGTTCTGGGTAGTGCCCATGTTGCAGGCCCTGAAGACAGGGCAGTTCATTCGGGAAGAAGGTCCCCAAGGGCACCTGAAGAAAGCCGGTACTCCCACCATGGGAGGGGCGTTCTTTATTCCTGTTGCGGTGGCGATCGCGCTGATAGCGACCGGATTTTCCGCTGATGTGTTAGCGGTGTCGCTGCTAACCCTGGCCTATGGGGCCATTGGTTGGATTGATGATTGGCAAGTGATTCAGCGGCAATCGAATAAAGGGATTTCGCCAAAAGCCAAGCTGTTTTTGCAGATTGCCCTAGCGGTCGTCTTTTGCCTCTGGGTACTGGCTAACCAACCAGCTGAAATCACTACCGTTACGTTACCTTTGGGCCTGGCTTTGCCCTTGGGGCTGCTGTTCTGGCCCCTGGCTGGTTTTGTGCTCGTAGCCGAGAGTAATGCCACCAACTTAACCGATGGCCTGGACGGGCTTATGGGGGGGACAGGGGCGATCGCCTTTTTGGGGCTAGCCACCGTCACCGCCTCGGGGCACCCCAATCTGATGGTCTTCTGTGCGGCCATGGCCGGAGCTTGCTTAGGCTTTGTGCTGCACAACCACAACCCGGCCCGAGTCTTCATGGGGGATACCGGTTCTTTGGCCCTCGGTGCTGCCCTTGGCGCGGCCGGTATTTTAAGCGGCAACCTGTTTGCCCTGCTGATCATTACCCTGCTGTTCTTTGCTGAGACCCTATCTGTGATTATCCAGGTGGGCTACTACAAAGCCACCAAAGGGCCTGACGGCATCGGTAAACGCTTCTTTAAGATGGCGCCGCTACATCATCACTTTGAACTGTCGGGTTGGTCAGAAACCCAGGTGGTGGGGATAGCTTACGCCGTCACCGCTCTGTTAGCGGCGATCGCGTTTACTTGGGGCTAACCGATCATTAAAGACCTATGACTGCCCCTCACCTTAATCCCCTAGGGACGCCCCCTAATGCCTGGTGGGTCAATGCCCAGGTGGCTGATATCAGCCGTCAGGAGCCAGCACCACGCCCAGTAAGTTTCCCCACCGACACCAAGCAAATCACCTGCGATCTCAACAAGCTGATCTGCCTGGTAGTGGACATGCAAAACGATTTTTGTCACCCCGATGGTTGGTTAGCCAGCATTGGGGTCGATGTTACCCCGGCCAGGCAGCCCATCCGCCCCCTACAGGGATTATTGCCCAGGCTGCGAGCGGCAGCTGTGCCTGTGGTGTGGGTCAATTGGGGCAACCGTCCTGACCTCTTAAACATCAGCCCTGGGCTACGCCACGTCTATAACCCCACCGGGGCTGGAGTGGGGCTTGCAGATCCCCTACCAGCCAATGGTGCGCTTGTGCTGACGAAGGATAGCTGGGCCGCCGCTGTGGTGGATGAGTTAACCCCCGCTTCCCAAGATATTTGGGTTGACAAGTATCGCATGAGTGGCTTCTGGGATACCCCCTTAGATAGCATTTTGCGTAACTTGGGCAAAACCACCCTGCTTTTTGCCGGGGTAAACCTGGATCAATGTGTCATGGCGACCTTGCAGGATGCCAACTTTCTGGGCTACGACTGCATTCTATTGCGGGACTGTAGCGGCACCACATCCCCTGAATATTGTGTCCAAGCCACCATCTACAACGTCAACCAATGCTTTGGCTTTGTGGCAGACTCCCCTGCCCTATACCAGGCATTAGACAATGGAGGCGGCTAATTTAGCCGGGCTATCGAAACTTTCTTGACTAAAGTTGGTTCGATTGCTCTAATTTGAACTACCCTTGGGCAAACCATTTTTGCATCGTTGCTAATTGTTGTTGAGCGTCGCTGATTGTCTCTATGAATTCGCCCTATTCCTCTGATCCATCGTTCTCGGCTGCCGTCGCCGCCAATACTGCTCAAGCTAGCCGCCAAGCCCCCTCGGTACCCATTTCTGTCTACCGTGAGCTAGCCACTGAGCTTCAGGCCACCCAGGGCTTGGTTGATTCGTTAACCCAGCAAAACCAACAGCTCAGTCAGCAAAACCAGCATCTGCGTCAAGAAATGCTGCGCTTTGCCGATGCAGCTCAGCAGTTACGCCAGGCGATCGACAGTAGTCAACCAGCCCCCGCTGAGCTAAGAACGTCAGTGTCCCAGTTGGTGGCAATGGAGGGCCCTAGCGAGATGGGTACCCTTAACCACGGGCAAGACGCTGCCAACTCGTTGCCTGAACGTCTCTCAGGATCTTTAGGGGAGGGGGTGTCTGGGTTAGCCAACCAGTTTGGCAAAATGGTGAAGCCTAAACCCACGGCTAAATCCCCAAGAGCAGGGGCCAACGGTCAGGGCCGTCCTCCGGCTAAGCGTCCTCAGCCAGCACCGCCGCCCCAAAGGCTCTACACCGAAGAACGCCTAGAGCCCTCACGCTCAACCCAACCCAGCGATAAAACCACCGACTTGAGCGGCTTGTGGCTGGCTACGAGCATCTTGTTGATTGTGGTGACGGCGTTTGGGGCTGGTTTTTTGATTATGAAACCGCTGTTAAACAGCAATACCCGCTAAACCATTGAGCCAGATGGGCCATAAGTCAGCTTTCCCTGGCGGTAGTTGGCGCTAAGGTAGCTGACGATACAGTATCCTATGACTGAGGCCCGATACACATAGGTCGGCTGCATTAGTGCATAGCAAACGATAGATATCACTGGGTTGACGTATGAAAAAGATTGAAGCCATTATTCGCCCGTTTAAGCTCGATGAGGTCAAGATTGCCCTGGTCAATGCTGGCATCGTCGGTATGACGGTCTCCGAGGTACGGGGATTTGGTCGGCAAAAGGGGCAGACCGAACGCTATCGAGGGTCTGAATACACCGTTGAGTTTTTGCAAAAGCTGAAAATTGAAATCGTTGTGGAAGAGGCTCAGGTGGATACGGTGGTCGATAAGATTATTTCGGCGGCGCGCACCGGAGAAATTGGCGATGGCAAGATCTTTGTCAGCCCAGTAGATGAAATTATTCGGATTCGCACCGGCGAGAAAAACACTGAGGCTGTCTAGTGTTCTGTCAGGCCAGGGGTAACGGGTCAACAGGGTCTACGGTATACGGTGCAAGGTCTACGGCTGTCCTTAAACCGCCTACCGTAAACCCTAAGTCGCATCTCTCGTCATTATTTTTTTGACTGACTACTAGAGGATTGGTAAAGCCTCGCTAGATTCCCGGTTTTTGAGCAGACTATCTGTCATGTCGTCAGTTAGTCGTCTCGGGAGCTGGGTTTTTTGTATGCAGGTCTATTTCCAGCGTTCTAGGGCATCCTGCAGAACTCCATGGCTAGGTTGGCTTGAACATCACTCACTGCCTAGAGATTCTCGGTAGCGGGTGAGTAGGGGTAACAGGTAGTCGTACCCATCGACGCCAATCACGGCTAGAAACTGTTGCCGGTGGTTGGCCATCAAAAGCTGAACATTTTCTGGCCCCAATTGTCCATACAAAATGCTCAGCACCGCCGCAGGCTGACGCCAATCGGGGGAGTCAATTTGATACAGCAGGTACATGCCCAGACAACCGGTCAGAACGGCCTGCTCCAGGTTTCCCTGGCCCTGGTAAGCAGCAGCTAACTGGGCAAAGTTGGAGGCCATTAAGAAGCGATCGCCGATCGCCTGGGCCACCCCGAGTCCTTTGGTCAAGGCCTCCACGGCCTGGTCGTAACGGGAGAGTTTTAACTGGGCAATGCCTAGGCTGTTGGTGCAGAGCGCCTGGCTGGGCAGATCGCCAACCCGCTCGGACAGGGCGACCCCCTGGGTGAGGTACCCCAACAGAGTTTCGTATTGCTCTATCGGTAATAGCTGCGATCGCCCCTGGGCCACCTGGCTGTACCCCAGGTTAGCTAAGGCATTGGCTTGGCCGGTGGTATCCCCCTGCTGGCGGGCTAAAATCAAGGCCCGCTGGCTATAGTCGATCGCCTGATCATAGCGGTCCTGCATGACGTTGGTGCGGCTGAGGTGGTTCAGGTTAGCCACTTCGCAGGGGTGGTCCTGGGCCTCCCGGGCAATGGTCAACGCCTGCTGATGGAAACGCTCGGCTTGGCTGTAGTCGCCCAGGGCCCGTTGAGAATAGCCCAGCAGGGTTAAAATTCGGGCTTTGACAGCGGTATTGGGCACCTGCTGCAAGGGTTGATCGAGGTAGTCCAGCAGGGTGCGCAAGGGCTCCCCAGACAGGGCGGTAAACAGCCCACCGTACAGGGGGAAGTAGCTCTGGGTGGCAAACTGCCGCAGTACTTGAATGGTCATTTGAAAGGCTCCCTGGGCCAGTTGCCCTTGTCCCAGGGTCTGTAGACGGCTAGAAATCTGGCTCCAGACCACCGCAAAGGTAAGAAAGGTGGCAATGGATAGCCGCTTACCAGCCTTAGGATCATAGGGCTGACGGTCGAACCAGCTGACCAGGGCCAGCTGTAACCGCTGCAGCACCACCGCCCAGCTGACCCACTCTGCCACTGGCAGAGTGTCGGGAATGGCCGCCTGAGAGACCTGCTGCTGCTGGGCTAACCCCTCAAACAGGGTGGCGAGGGGAGAGCCGGGCACCAGTTTGCCCCAGTGGTACCAGGGACCCGCTTGCTCTTGGGGGGCACCAAAGCCTAGGGAGCGTTGCCCTTGGGCATAAATCCAGCTAACCACTTCCCCCTCTAGGCGCTGCCAGGTGACTAGCCCCTGGTCTAGGCCCGCGGCCAGGGTGGCCAGGGGAGGGGAGTCGTCTGTGGCGGTGCGGTGCGGTGGCGCTTGTTTGAGCGCCTGGGTCAGTTGGCCAATTTGCTGCCGCGATAGGGGTTGGTCGCGGTTGGGATCTAGGGCCTGTAACAGCTGGGTTAGGCGCTCCTCTGGGGGAGCCTGAATCAAGTTGGTTTCTAGGCTGGTGAAGACGGTTGTGGCCTGGTTATCGGCCTGCCACCGCTGCCATTCTGATTGAATCATGGCTAAGGCGCGCTGCTGGCGGATGGCTTTAGCCTGTTTGAGGTCGTCCTCGGAGTCTAGGGCCTGGGCCACCTGGGCCAGCGTCTGATCAAGGCAGCGCTCAAACAGCTCTCCGCTGCCAAGTTCTACCCCCTCTTTGAGCTGCCGGTAAATTTGCTGTTTGGACTGGATTTTGCCCTTTAGCACAGCGGCGACCAGGGTGTCGATCAGGTCTTGGGAGGAATTGGCCATAGACGTATCCGCTAGACTTTTCCAGAAAGTGTTTGATCTATTTTGGCCTTTGTGGCCAGTAATTGCTCGATGGCGGTAACCAGGTCGGCTTGACCCCAATTTTGATACAGGCTGGCGGCGATCGCACAGGCCCCTGCCCCTACCCCCTCTTTGACAAAGCCCGCTTCGTAAGCTTGCAGGGCCGGGTAGTCAGAGGCTTGAAAAGATAGCTGAGTAGCCAATAAACTGGCCCCCACCAGTCGGGCTAGCCCCACCGTGTCCCCCGTAGGGTCTTCGGCAACCCAGCGGGTGGTACCCACCACCACATTGGCCGGGTTCCAGGGGTAGGGTTCCATTCTGGCCATGGCGGTGATCAGGGCGTAAACCGCCAACATTTGGGTGCCCCCGGCCAGCATCACCGGCTTAAACCGACTGGCGGCCATGGCCATGGCCGCCACCAGCGGTTGCATCGGGTCACCCACGGCGGCCACCACCTCTAGGGGATGGGATCCGGGCTGGCTCAGCGATCGCAGTCCCTGGGCCACCAACTGTTGTTTTTGGTCATGGTTACAGGTTGGATGGCTACTGTTAACTCGGCCGGTGGCCGCCACCCCTAGCCCCGTCAATAGGCCCAGGGCCGTGGTCGTGCCCCCGACCACACATTCTGCCAGCAGCAGGTAACCGCAGGGGTCGCTTGCCAACCGCTCCCCCCAGGCCAATCCCTGTTGCCACAGGTGCTGTACCGTCTCCCAGGGCAGCGCCGCCCCGGTGCTGAGACACTGGGCCGGTTGGCCGCCTAAATCCACACAGGGCACCGTGGGGGATTGGGGCAGCCCAGCGTTAAAAATTTTCAGGGGTATCTGCTGTGCGGCGATGACCGCCCGGGAAATCAAGGCTGGAGACGCCCCCGCCTGCAAGGGGGGTAGGGGAAAGCGAGGATGGAGCTGCAAGCCATTGACCAGGCACTCGGCGTCTGCGAGGGCGGTCACCTGGCGATCGCTGGGGGTGGCTCCCGCCGCCGAAATTCCGGCGATCAATCCGGTTGCTGTAAATCCCAAGGTCAAGACCAGGATCGGACACTGCCCTTCGACTTGGTGCAGCCATGACTGCCCCAGGTGGGGTTGGGTGTAGACCTGAATCAAGGGATGCACCATAGGTGATTAGTCGTCTAGCAACCCCTGCACCCACTCTGGGGGGGGCGGAATGCTAGCCCCTAACCGCTCCAGTAACAGCCAGGCCGCCATGTGAACCGCAAACAAGTACACCACATTGCTTAGCACCACCATAATCAGTGCCAGAATTTGAATCGCCTCGACATTGGCCTGGCCCAGCACCCCCATGTCCAGCAGCCCCAGGTTAACCAGTCGCTCTAGTCCCCAGTTCAGCATTTGGGTGACCTGGGCGGTTAGGTACACCCAAAGGTCTTCCCCCACCAAGACAGACATCAACCACAGACGAAAGAAAAATCCCAAGGCCCCCAGCAAGGCTCCTGCGGCAATCGACACATACCAACTGGCTCCCCGCACCCAGGTAAATCCCAACTGCACCCCCAACACCGCATAGGGCATCAAAAACAAGAGGCTGCGGGGTGGCCCCATCAAAACTGACAGCAACAAACCAGATACCAGGGCAGACATCCAGGCGGCCCTGGCCCCCCAGCGTAGGTAAATTAACGCCATCGGCAGGGGGAATAAAATCCGGAGCACCGGACCGGGCGGAAAATAGGTATTGACCAACCAGATCAAAGCCGCTGTACTGGCCAAAAATGCCGTTTCAACCATGACCAAGGGCCCCGCCTTACGGCGATGATCCCCCTTGCCCAGATCAGGCTTAGCCCCCTCTGCGGTGGCGGAGCGATAGTCCAGGTAGGTGTCTAAATCATCGAAGCCGGACTCACCGGCATTACCAGGGGATGATGCCATGGAATCAGACTGAGAAGCACGATCAGGGTCGGGAACAAATGAGCTCATGACTACTTACACTAGCAGCCGCTCAAGGGCATTGATGTCAGGAATGCTCAGAAGATCCCGATCCCGCACAATCAGCCCTTTCTTTTCCAGCTTATTCAGTACCCGGGTGACCGTCTCCCGAGCTAGACCACTGAGACTACTCAGCTCCCGATGGGGTAAGTTGGGAATTTCTAAGCCCGTGGCCCCTGGTTTACCCTGGCCATCGGCCAAAAACAACAGGATATCGGTGACCCGGGCAGTGCTATCTGATTCCCGTAACCGTAGCCGCCGGTTGACTTGGCGCAGCCGCCGAGCCATCAGCTGTGACAACCGAATACCTGCCAGAGGCTGAGTCTGTAACAAATTCACAAAATCACTGGCGGGGATGCTGCCAATCACCGTCGGCACCAGGGTAATCACATCGGTAGACCGGGGCACTTCATCGAGGGGGGCCATTTCGCCAAACAGTTCCCCCCGCCCCAGAATATTCAGGGTGACTTCCTTGCCGTCTAGGTTGTAGGTGCGAATCTTAACCCAGCCATCCAGAATGAAATAAACTGAGCTACCCCAGTCGTTTTCCAGCAAAATCACTTGATTGGCCGGGTGGCTGCGAGAGACCACCTGGCCCGTAGCACTGGCAACGGCCTCAGTTGGCAGTCCCTGAAACAGCGGGGCCTCTCTCACCAACTGAATATCAGCTTGAAGATCCCGATGGCCATAGCGCGCATCCATTGACTACCCCGATAGTAAAAAACAATTGGCAGGAAAATTGTTTAAGCTAAGTCTTGTAGGTTAAATCAATCATAGATTAGATACACCTGCGGCAAGGCAATTCCGGGCACTGGCTGATAGGGAATTCAATTAGACCGCTTTCGATGCTTCTGTGCCGCTTTGGTTAGGCCGCCTGCCTCGCTTCTAGTGGTTTCTGCGTCGCTGGTGGGTTGTGAGTAAGGGTTGCCAAAAGTGGGGTTGTCAAGGGTTCCAGTCAAGTTGATGACTGAGGCTCCGACCAGGTCTTAACAGACCGGATCTTAATATAACTGTCTTGCTGTGGGCCAAGGGTCTCTGTAGGGGCCGTCTAAAAAATGACAAATCTTTGCTAAGTCATGGGAATTAGGTCGGCTAGTCGGGCAGGTTAGACCATGGGGTTAAGGATGATTTTTGGCGACACCTGACATACACTTTGGCCATTGTTGGGGAGAGGGATAGGAAAAGACGTGACTCTGCAACGGGATGAACTAGAGGCCTTGGTGGCCGAGATTGACGGGCTCCTAGGGGATGCCGCGCCGAGGTTGCCGTGGGTCATGGCTAGTAATGCCACCCAGCAGCGACAATTGTTAGCTAAGGCGCGAGCCTATTTAGCAGACCTAGACAACCGTATCCAAGCTGATACAACGGTGAATGATGCGGCTGTGGCATCGGACACTCTGCCTGTTGACCCCACCATGGCGACGGCCAGTCAGATCCTGCAAGCGCTACTGCAAGAAATGCAGTATCTGCGGGGGCAAACCATGCAGATTTTAGATCCCCTGCGGCAAGAGGTCGCCACCTTAAACCAACAGCGAGAGCTGTTGCTACAAGAGGTGCAGCAGTTGCAGCGACAGCGTCTACAGTTGGAAGCGAGTGCCCTGCCCAATGGGGCAGATCGAAGCTGGGATGAAACCCTACAACAGTTGACTCGCCACCTGGAAGCCCACTTGACCAACCAGGTGGAGCAATCGGTGCAACGGCTAGAGGCTTCGGTGGCCAATACTTACTTGTTGGGGGATTCGTCCCAGCCACCAGCGGGTTCCGACCAGGCCGATGGTGAACCGGACGATCGCCTGTCCCCGACCCAGCGGCTGGCCTACTTGAATCAACTTCAGACCCAGACGGACCACCTGGTGCTGAACCTGGACCAGTCGATCCGAACGGTGTTTGAAGCCCTAGAACAAAGCCTTTATACCTACAAAGATTCCCTCAACCAGGGGCTGAATAAAATGCATACCCTGGGTCAGCAGGGGGAAATGATGTTCAGTGCCCTGATTAATCATCTGGCCCGACAAATGAACCAAGAGGCTCGGGCCTATCTGGATGCCAGTGAACCGCCCAGCGGCCAGCGGCCCGGGCTACCCACAGGTGATGGGACAGCCAGTGAGGTAGAACCAGGTTCGGCGATCGCGGAGACCCAGACAGACACCGATTTGACCTTCGATGACCTCGATCTCGACGAGGGCTTTAACGACTTAGACTTTGACTTTGAGGATGACGAACTCACTCTGGCCCAGCTAGACGATGACGTTTTATCGGCGGCGGTGGCCCCAGATGCAGGACCAGGGAACGAGGCAGACAGCTTACCAACGCTGGATCAACTGGATGTAGCCAATCCTGATCCAAGTCCAACGGTGTCCTTGCCCCAAATGCCCTCAGCTGATGCCGAGGTGATTCAGCTTAACGCCGATAACGACTCGGCGTTGGATGACCTATACCAGAGTTTATTTGGCACCGGAACCTCGACTGCACCAGATGAGGGCGATGAGGGCAGATCCTCCGACTCGGCAGCATCGGCAGCATTGACTGGGGACGATGCCTGGCCCGAGGCGTTGGCCATGGATGTAGGGGCCGAAGAGCCCGATGATGAACCCGAATTGGCGTCCACCGCCCCAGCAGTCGAGGCGGACGCCCTGGCTCAGCTGATAGAACCGTCGGAGGAGGAGCAAGGAAATGCTGCGATCGCCCCTGAAGAGGCCACCCTAGCCGATGTTCTGGGGACCGAAACAGCGGCCCAACTGTCGGTGGACCCAGATGCGGCGGCGATCGCGCCCCCAGACGACGATGTGATTACCTCCCTAGCAGAGTTGCTGCCGGACCAGCAGGGAGCGGCCCTCAACCCAGAGGCCAGATCATCCTTTGACCCGGAGGGCTCCTTCCTAGATGACGCTAGGGATAGCCAGTTTATGGCCGCTCCGGCCGAAGAGGACTTGCTGACCCAGGGCAGCACGGCTGACGCCAGTCAGTATGGACTGTCAGTGGATGGAGATATTGTCGATCAGCTGCAAGCAGATCTCGACGACCTGGAAGCCCGGGAAGTGGCCGCACCGTCAGTAGAGGTTGAGACATCGACTGACCAGGACCCGGTACCGCCAGCAGAACCAGCGGCAGATGAGGCCTTAGAACCTGGCAACGATCACTGGGTTAACGATCTGGAGGCAGCCCCGTCTGAATCCGGGGTGCCTGAATCCGGGGCGGCCGATCGCCCCCCATGGGACGTGACAGCCCCTGAAACCATGGATATCTCTGATCAGCTAGGGCCAGACGAACTAGAGCCCAGGGATCTAGAGCCTGGTGATTTAGCAGGTTTAGGCCTAGATGATCAGGACAACCTATCCCTCAGCACAGACCTGTTTAGCGATGAGTTTGCCCTGGCAGACGATGGCCGCGATGATGATATCTTTGCCGCCGATCTTGATGCTTCAGAAGGCTCGGTAGCAGAAGACTCGGTATCGGAAGACTCGGTAGCAGACGAGGCCAGTCAGACGGCTGACTGGTGGGTCGATCAGTCCGACTTGGAGTCTACCCCTGAACCACTAGAGCAAGCGGGGCTAGAAGACGCGATCGCTACCCCAACCCCAGATCTATGGACCCAGGCCTCCGCAGCCGTGACGGAGCGTCAAGCTGACGTTGGCCAGACTAGGGTCGAGCCACAGCCCCCCGACTTGGATCAAGCCCTGGACGACATGGGGCCAGAGGCCGAAACCCTGCAACCTGAGGCTTGGACAGCTGATTGGACGGCTGCCGAGGGTAGCACCGACCCAGCCGCTGACTTAACGGCCACCCCTGGGGAGTTTTCGGCTGAAGGAATCGATCTGTTTGCCGAAGCCACCTCTGCCCCCCCCCCCCCCCTAGGGCAAGACAAGGCTACGGAGGGGATCAACCTATTTACCGACGAAGCCTACGTCGAACCCCAGCCGACCGATTTAGAGGATGGCCCCAGTGGTATCGACCTATTCGCCAATCAGAACTTTGTGGAACCCCAACCCCCTGACCTGGACACCGCCCAGGAGGGGATTGACCTGTTCCCTGAGACCAGTACGCCTCAGGAACCTGGCCCTGATCAGTTATCGAGCCACCTGGAGGAATTTGGATCCGACAGCCCAACTTTTGGCCGCCCAGTTGCAGATGTCCCGGCCCCAGAGGATGCCCCGGAAGGGATTGATCTATTTCCAAGGGAGTCTGCCCAGAGCCCTGCCGATCAGCAACCCAGCCCCGATGGCTTAGCGAACCTGCTGGCCGAACTAAACCTGAGCCTAGAGGACGATACCCCAGCGGTTGGCGAGTCAGGACTGACCCTGAGTGACCTAGGGGACATGGCCTCAGATGTACAGCCCGAACCCCAGCGTCCTCGCCCAGGCCCCATTCCGCCTTGGACCCCCGAGGGAGACATTTCTCGTCCAGGGCCAGCGGCACCCCCTACCGAGGCCAATACCGAGACCGACCCCAGTGCAGAGCTAACGGTGTCTGATCCGTCCCTGACCCTAGAGAATCTGTTGGGCGATCTCGCCCTAGATCCTCTGCCACTGGAGCCGGACCAACCTCCAGAGGTAACGGCCGATAACCTGTTTGGTGCAGAGGCCATGCCCACCGACCCCACCGAGGCTACCGATACCTCGGTGACGGCCGAGAATGTGTTTGATCCAGCGGCTATCCCGGCTGACGGTGAGCCCGAGCCTGAACTCGAGGTGATCCAGTCAGCCCCGCCGGATTCAGCCCTGCAGCCGGATGTGCCCGATTCCTCCGATACCCTGGACGACCTAATCTCAGCCGGTTGGGGGGTGGAGAATCCCCCCCCTGCCTGGTCAGAGCCTGATCTGACCCTAGAGACGGTTGATTTAGAGGCAAGCCCCGAACTAAGGTCGCCAGTCCCTGCCCCTGGGGAGGCGTTGGAGCTTTCCCTAACGATGGATGATCTGGATCTGAGCTTGGAGGGGACAACATTTCCTGGGGCTGACGAGGCTAGTGGCGGTGACCAACCTCAGATAGAAGCTCCATCCCCAGACATTTCAGACCTAGACATTCCAGACCCAGAAACCCCGGACCCAGAAACCCCGGACCCAAAAACCCAAGAGTGGCTGCGGGAAATTAGCTTAGATAATATTCTGGATACCGCTGGCGAGAATTTGCCCCGTCGGGCAGAGGCTGAGTTTCCCACTGGCCCAGCAACACCAGCAGCGTTTTCCCTAGATCAGTTTGATTTTTCCCTGGGGGATGAAGCTGAAGACCTCGCAGGGGCGATCGCCCCTGCTGACGGCCCCTCTGATGTCCCGGCTGAAGACCTTGCTGATGCCCCTGCTGAGCTAGACCTCGATTCATTGGCCCTGGCCGATCAGGTTGGGGCTGACCTGGGTTGGGATCAGGGGGAAGAAATCGCTGAGGCTGCAACAGCGCCTGAAGCAGCCCCTGAAATACCTGAAGCCACCGAGGACTTATCTGAGGTTGAATCCTCCCCCGATATTGAACTACCTACCGAGCTGGAACTGCCCGCCGAGATTGAAGTGTCCGACTCAGCGCCACCCCTAGGGGAATTTACCGCTGGAGCTGAGGGCTTACCGATGCCGACCCTGGAGTCTGACTTTTTGACCAGCCCCATGGCGGATTTGGACTTAGCCGCGATGGGGCCTGAACAGGTACCTGCTGCTGGCTTGCTGGGGACCGAACCACCAGCCGTTCCTGAGTCACCGGATGCCCTATGGTTTTTAGGGCTGGATGTGGGCACTAGCGGTCTGTCAGCCGTGCTACTAGATAAGTGCAGCGGTCAGGCCTATCCCATCTACTGGATGGATAATGCGATTTCTGGGGCCACGGCTGATAAGTTTTTCCGGTTGCCCACCCTAGTTTCTGTGGCGCCCTCTGCCGCAGAGGGGAGTTACCAGGTACAGTCGGTCGGGGCCTCGGCTCTGACCGTGGACTGGGATGACGCCACTGCATCTGACGACGCGGAAGACAGCTCGGTTCTGCTCAAAACCTTGAAGCCATTTTTAAAGTTTGGCATTCCTGTAACCGATGCAGAAACAGGGGATTCGCAGCCCCAAGTGCAATGGTCTGACCAGACTCAGCTCCCTTTGCAGGTATTTTTAGAGGGTCTGCAAGCGTTATTGGCGACCCTATCGCCGTCAGATTCTTCCCCATTCACCGTTGGGGCTGTGGACCTAGGGACAGATAGGCTGCCCCAAGCTCTACAGCAACTGCAAGGGGTAGTTGTGAGCTATCCAGCCAACTGGCCTGATACCTACACCTTTAACCTGCGGGAAGTGGTGATTGGGGCCGGGCTGATCGAGAACCCCGAAGATATTTACTTCCTTGAAGATGCGATCGCGACAGTATTGTCTGGCTTTCCCGATCCCAATGAACCCATGCCTGAGGCCAATAGCCAGCCCCTGCAGCAGCAAACCGTTTATGCCTGTCAGTGGACTGGGGGTACCGTCGTGCTATCCGCCGGAGCCACGATGACCGAAGTGGGCCTGGTTAACTTGCCTCGCGATCGCACCCAACTGTCCTACGATGACTTTATGCTTCATTCCATGGCCTATGCCGGGGATGCGATTGATTTGGACATGGTCTGCCATCTGCTGCACCCCATGGAACGGCGGCAACGACGGACCCCCAATGACTACGATCGAGCCCAAAATGGCTGGGGCTGGCAGGCGGCAATCCCTGAGTTAGACACAGCTCGGTGGGACGATTTGGGACTAGATCAGCTTGACTTGCCTCGGCCTGCCGAGCCAGACTTAGCTCGACGCCAACAGCTACAACAGCGGTTGGAAGCTTCGCTACTGGGGCAAAGCACGTTAGAAGCGGTGCGCCACCTGAAGATTATCTTGCAGCACCAGTCCCAGTTCGAGCTAGAACTGGCCGATCAACACTGGGTAGTGCGCAGCAAGGAGCTCGTGGATCGGATTATCCTGCCCTATATCCAGCGGATAAATGGCCACTTCAATCAATTGCTGAGCAAAGCAGGGCTGTCTACCCATAGCATTAAGCAGGTGATTTGTACCGGCGGCAGTGCTTCGCTGCCTAAGATTACCCACTGGCTGCGGCAGAAGTTTCCTGAGGCGATTATCATCCAGGATACTTACCACAGCGATCGCCCCCCGAGCTGTAGTCGGGTCGCCTATGGCCTGGCCAACCTGGTGCGCTATCCCCAGGTACTCGATCTAAATCGCCATCAGTACAGCGACATGTTTCTGCTGCTAGAACTGTTGCGCACCTCCCCCGAGCAGCCTATGCCCCTCAGCGGTTTACTGCACCTGCTAAATGAGCGGGGGATCAACACTGAAGCCTGTGAACTCCACATTGCGGCCCTGCTAGAAGGTCGTCTCCCCCCAGGCCTGCTATCAGCGACAACCCAGCCAGTGTTATTGCCTTCGGCGGCCAGTGACCTCTCCCAATCCCTGGCGGAAACCCCCTTGTTTAAGCGACCCAATAACCAGATTTATGTGCCCAATCTGGGTCAACAGCAGCGCCTACAGACCTACATGGAGCAATTGCTGAGTGATAAGCACCAAAACCTGGTAGATCCCTTACTCGCCAAGCTGATCGCCATCAGCATTCAAGCATGACATCCAGCCTTTGCGGCTCAACGAGTCTTGCGCCACAAAAGCCAAAAGCCCTCTTATCAAATAGAGTTTTGGATCATCGTGGCGATTCACTATGTCGCTTGGTTACTGTGGCTATGGTTTGCTATGAGCCGTTGGGGATAAGGTTAGGTAAACCTATGCCTGGCAGAAAAATAACCACCGTGGCTAAGACTGTCAGGTGTCAGAACGGGTGGGCCGACTTGCGCCTCAGAGAACTAAAGCACCAGTACAGCAGCATGTCAAGATCCCAGGGCTCTCGGACTGATTGACCATAAGTTTTTAGGCATTCCAAGCAAGAACCCTGGGATCCATACCGGCGTTCTAGGCTATGGTCAGACAATCAACCTGATTTATCATAGAAAAGACATGACAGATGAATAATTTTTGATAGAATGAAATCTATGAATAGGTTCTTCGCCAACCGAGGAGGTTGATCGTTGATTCACGCTACGTTACACCAACTCAAGGTTTTTGAAGCCACGGCCCGTCACGGCAGCTTCACCCGAGCCGCAGAGGAGTTGTATCTGACTCAGCCCACCGTATCGATCCAGGTGAAGCAGCTCACCAAAGCGGTTGGTCTTCCCCTGTTTGAGCAAATTGGTAAGCGACTGTACCTGACCCAGGCCGGGCAAAAGCTGTTAGAAACCTGCCAAGAGATTTTTAGCGGTCTTGATCAGTTTGAGATGGCGATCTCTGACCTGAAGGGGTTAAAGCAAGGGCAACTGCGCCTGGCCGTTATCACCACGGCCAAGTATTTTGTACCGCGGCTCCTCGGGCCATTTTGCCAGCGCTTTCCAGGCATTGATATTTCCCTTAAGGTGACCAACCACCAACATATTCAAGAACGTATGACCAATAATGATGATGATCTGTACATCATCAGTTCTCCGCCAGAACAGCCGGATCTGAAAATCTATCCTTTCCTAGAAAATCCCCTGGTGGTGATCGGCCCTAAGGATCATCCCCTGGCAGGTAAAACCAACGTGCCGATCCAAGCGCTAAATGGTGAGCAGTTTGTGATGCGGGAACCGGGTTCGGGGACCCGATATGCGGTGCAAAAACTATTTGAAGCCCACAATGTCGACGTCAAGGTCCGCCTAGAACTGGGCAGCAACGAGGCCATTAAACAGGCGATCGCAGGTGGCCTGGGCATTTCTGTCTTATCTCTGCATACCATTATTTCTGAAGGCACCAGTGGCGAATTTACCATCCTCGATATTGAGCACTTCCCGATCGAGCGCCACTGGTATGTGGCCAGCCTAGCTGGCAAGCAATTGTCGGTGGTGTCTGAGGCCTTTTTGGCCTATCTATTGGAGGAAAGTCACACCCTAGTGGAGAAATTTTTACCTGGCATTAACCGGGTTCCCAACTCAGACAAGGTAGCCCTCGATCCTAAAGCAGAAGGGGGTAAATCCTCTGGTAAGGTGCTGACTAAGACCCCATAGCGCCAAAACAGCTTATGTTTACTGGAGATGCTGCTCTAGGGCGGCGCTGTACTCCTCGTACTTTTTCGCCCCCACTAGGGTGTCAACGACTTCGCCCTGGGCAAAGATGATCACAGCGGGAATACTACGGATACCATATCGCTTAGCAACTGACTGATTGGCGTCGAGGTCGAGCTTCAAGACTTTGACCCGATCGCTGTAGTCGTCAGCCAGCTGATCGATCAGCGGGGCAACCAGCTTACAGGGGCCACACCAAGTGGCTGTGCAATCGACTACAAATAGTGACTCTGAGCTTAGCAGAGCATCAAACTCGGTTTCGTTTTGAATGTAGGCAGCAGGCATAAATTAAGGCTCATAAAATCTCATTCTCCCATGCTGGCTGCGTTTATCCCAGGGTTAATCATCGATTAGCACGGAGGGATTGCCGGGCATCGTAGCGGGCTGTTTAGGCTTGATTTCAGAGGATCGACTGCGGCGGCCGTCAACCTTCCCTTGAGCAATGGGCACCGTAAAGTGAAACTGACTGCCTTTATTTTTGCCCGCTGACTCGGCCCAGATGGTGCCCCCTAGCCCTTCAACAATTTGCCGACACATGGCCAACCCCAGACCGGTCCCCCCCGTCGTGCGCCGCAGGGCCCCTTCTTCTTGGTAGAAGCGATCGAAGACCGCATTCAGGCGACTGGGCTCGATGCCCCGCCCCGTGTCAGAAATGGTCACTTGCAGGTGAGTCGGGCTAGAACGGGTCACCTGGATGGTGATTTTGCCCGTGGCTGGGGTGAATTTCTGGGCATTGTCGAGTAACTTGGCCAGCACTTCCACCAGCCATTCCCCATCGGCCCGCACCAGGGGCACTTGCTTCGGCAGTTTAACTTTGACGGTGGGGGTCTTGGTGGCGTCTTGGCTGGCGTGCATGCTACTCAGGGCCAGATCGATACACTCCTGAATCGAGAGGGACTCTAGGTTCCACTCGACCCGACCACTTTCTAACCGCGATAGGGTGAGGAAGTCTTGTACCAACTTCCGCATCCGCTCGGCATCGTCTAGGGCCGATTGCAGCATAATCTGGCGTAGTTCGGCGGGCATGTCTGGTTCGGTGGACAGGCTCTCTAGGCACACCTGAATGGTGGACAACGGGGTGCGTAGTTCGTGGCCAGTGATGGCAATTAAATTACCTCGGGTGCGGTCTAGGGCTTCCAGTTGCTGATTCAGGTCCTGTAGATTGGCGTAGGCTTCGGCTTGGATAATGGCGACACTCAGGTGGGTGGCGATCGCGTCTACCAGAGCTTTATCGTCTTCGGTCCAGTCGTAGGGTTGGGGTTGACAGTGGTGCAACTCGATCATGCCAACCAGGCGGCCCTGGTAGGTTAGTGGCACCAATAGCCAAGACTGAATCTGCCACCGCTCTAGCAGGGGCGCAATGCCGTCTAGCTCATAGCGAAAGGGAGATTCAGGGTCGTGGGTATCGGCGATCGCCACCGTCTCTTTGGCATCTTGTACATAGTCGAACAGGGGGTTGGTCGCCAGGGGCCAGGTTTCCCCCAGCAGCGAGTCCACAGACTCTTTGAGGTGCTGATGTTCGATCGTGACCGTAGCCTCGTTGGCGCTACAAGGATAAATCAGACACCGACAAACATCTAGGGCATGGCCCAACTCAGTCACCGCCTGCTCAAAGATTTCGGTAGCGTCTAGGGATTGACGAATCACAGCGGTCATCGAGTTGACTAACCGCTCTCGCCGTTCTTGGGCTGCAATCGCCTTGTAGGCTTTCAGCAGTTTGTACTGCCCGGCCTGTAAGTAGGTGACCAGCCGTTGGGTGAACGGGTCGGGGCCACTGCTATTATCCAGGCGGCTAGAGGGCTGAAGGTGGGGATCAAGGTAGCGCTGCTTGGCGATCGCAGTTTTGTCAGCAATATCTGGGCGATACTGGGCGATGCGATCCAGTAGAATGGCGGCAGCCCGCTGGCTAACGTAACGATCCTGGGTCCAAATACCCTCGAATCGCCGGGTTTGATCTAGCGATGGCCCATCGCTGGTGGTGGGCACAGGGGTGCGCTCTCGACAGATTAAGCAGGCATTGTAATTTTCACCCATGACCACCAGGTGCCATTCATGGGTCAAGGCATCGTCAGCTGCAAAGGCAATGGTTTCGTAATTATCTGACCGACTGGTAAAGCTGGTGCCTTGGGCAGACAGAACATATACCTGGTCAGTAATCTCAGCAATACGCAGGTACCGGTTAGCCTCTTGCAGATAAAATCGTTCCTGCTGGAAGCTGGCAATCACTAAAGAGCCCTCTGCCCCAGCTAGCACATGGTCTTCCATTGCATGGGACAATGCTGTCAACGATGTCTTGAAATAGAGGCTGGGTCTAAGCTGGGGAATTGCCGTCAACAATTCTTCCACCACCGATGTGGAGTTGCTCATAGTTCAATTCAGGGCACTACCAACAGACCAGCATTCTGCCAGGGCTAAAACCGCACCCTAAAAAACACCAGATGCATCGGCAGCAGTTACTTTCACTTAGCCTACCAGGTGCCTAGCCCAACCATTGCACTTTGTAACCATTTGCCAAGAAAAAAGGGGAAGGGGGGGGGATGGGGAGATGGGGACGGTGGAGAAGGTGGGGTTGGCGTAGGGGCGGACCCGTTGTGTCCGCCCTGGCGGGGGAATGGGAAGGTGGGGGGATTTTGGATTTTGAATTTTGGATTGAAGCCGTAGATTCGTAGGGTGCATTAGCGGCTGGGGTTAGGGCGATCGCCAGGCCCCTTAAGTCCCGCCGTAACCCACGGGTGAGGGATGGGTGGTGGAAAAAATTCCCGCAAGCAAGCGCCTGTCTGCATTAGAACAGGCAGGCGCTTCCAGCTAAGTCATGCTGTTAAGAGGTCGTCAAACCCTATTCACAGGGACTGACTCACATCACACCAGTCATATCGGAGGTGTCTTTCAAGAAACCACTGTAGGCTTCCATCCCATGTTCGCCAATATCCAGACCTTTCATCTCCTCTTCTGGGCTGACGCGGATACCTAGGGTAGCCTTGAGAATCAACCAGAAGATGCTTGTGGCCACTACGGTAAACAAGCCCAGGGACAAAATCCCCAGAATTTGCACGCCCAATTGACCAACGCCACCGCCATAGAACAAGCCGGCCACAGCATCGGCATCACCAGCTTGGGTGAAGTTATTGGGGTTGGCAAACAAGCCCACCGCCAGAGTACCCCAGGCCCCACACACTAAGTGAACCGAGGTGGCACCCACAGGGTCATCAATTTTGATGCTGTCGAAGAAGCCAACCGAGAACACTACGATGATGCCAGCCAGCAACCCAATCCAGAAGGCACCGGCATAGCCCACCACAAAACAGCCAGCCGTGATGCCCACCAGGCCCGCCAGAATGCCGTTAATGGTCATTGACAGGTCAGGCTTACCACTCAGAGCCCAGGAGGTAAAGGTGGCTGCAACACCGCCAGCCGCCGCCGCGATGTTGGTGGTCACAGCAATGTAAGGCACAGCTAGGTTAGCGGCTAACTCAGAACCCGGGTTGAAGCCAAACCAGCCGATCCACAGAATCAGGCAACCCAGGGTAGCAATGCTGAGGTTGTGACCCGGCAGGGCACTGACTTGGCCCTCGGCAGTGTACTTGCCCATACGGGGTCCGAGAAAGGCTGCACCCATCAGTGCTGACCAACCGCCGACTGAGTGCACAACCGTGGAACCAGCAAAGTCTTCAAAGCCCATGGCCCCCAGCCAACCATCCTCACTCCAGACCCAGTGGCCCGTAATCGGGTAGGCAATACCAGTCAGCAATACGCTGAAAATTACAAAGTCAAGGAATTTAATCCGCTCAGCCACAGCCCCAGACACAATGGTGGCTGCCGTGCCCGCAAAGGCGGCCTGGAACAGGAAGAATGTGTCTTTGGTCAGACCAGCGTCAGCTTCTAAACCATAAAGCTCTGGAGACCCCCCTAGGAAGAAGTTGCCCCAGCCAATCCAACCGCCACCGCCACCAAACATGAGGGAAAAGCCGATGAACCAGTAGGAAAGCGTGGCTAACGCAAACACAATCAAGTTTTTGGTGAGAATATTTACCGCATTCTTCTGACGGCAGAAGCCGGTTTCCAGCATGCCGAAACCCGCGTTCATGAAGATCACCAAAAATGCCGCAATCAGAACCCAGATGTTATCTAGGGTTCTTTGGACGTCATCAATGGAGAGTTCATCCTGAGCGTGGGCTGCCAGGCTCCAGGTGGCTAGGATAGCGATCGCCAGGGGGATGCAGGCTAACCAAGACCAACCGCCAACCCGACCAAACAAGCGTTTTACCGCCTGATCAAAGGGCGGCACACTGGCGTTCCAGAAAGACGATTTTGACCGTCTCCGGAACTTAGAACGATTTCGCAACACTAAATTAGACATCTCGACAGACGTTCCTTCAACACAATCAGACAAGCAAACACGGCCTACCGAGTGAGACTAGCTCTGCCCTTGCAGAGCAGTGAACCAGACCTGTGTGGGAGCTAAAACCTACAACAACAAGTCACTCTGTAGACTAACTAGGTCAGACCAAAATGGCCTTTCAAGAGTTAAGCCAGCAGATGCGTACTTACTTTCGAGGAACAAACGACCAGCCACATAAGACACCTATGGAACCCTCATGGCTAGGAATTTGATATGAACTATAGAACAAAATGATTCCATCAATTCTCAGAGAGTCAATCTGTATCAGAGAATACATAATTTTCCAAAGGAAAGCTAAAAGCTCCAGCCAACAAGGGTTTCTGGCAGTTCTATTAACCGCTAATTAATCTTGCGGATGGGAGCGATCGCAGTTATTTTCCTCCTTAGGCCATGGTTTGTAGGTAACCCTGGGGGCCGAGGTCGTCCAGTCGGGCTTGCTTAGCCAGTACGGATGCTTCCAGTTCTTGTCGGTACTGGGCAACTTGATCGAGCAACTCAGGGCGATCAGTGGCCAGAATTTGCACCGCCAGCAAGCCTGCATTTTTGGCGTTGCCAATGGCAACGGTGGCCACTGGAATGCCCGCTGGCATTTGCACAATTGAGTAGAGGGAATCAAGCCCTTGCATGGCCCGACTGGGCACAGGCACGCCAATCACTGGCAAAGGGGTGAGGGCGGCTACCATACCCGGCAGGTGCGCCGCCCCTCCGGCCCCCGCAATAATCACCTTTAAACCTCGCGGGCGAGCGGTTTGGGCGTAACTCACCATCCGTTCTGGGGTGCGATGGGCCGAAACAATGGCCACATCATGGGCAATGCCAAAGGCACGACAAATGGCGATCGCCCCTTCCATCGTAGGCAGGTCAGAATCGCTGCCCATAATGATGCCAACCTCAGAATGGGTCATGGTTTTTTGCCCTCAGCACAACAGCGTCTCCCATCATGCCATTGACGCTGACTAGAGCATCGGTTCAGTCTGGCTAAAACCCGGTTTCTTCGTTGCTGCTCTAGCGGCATAATCTGCTGTCTGGCCAAGGAATCGGGCTTCTGTACCAGCGTTCTAGGGGTGGGCTCAACCCGAAATATTGCGTTTCATGTCAGGACTGAGGATGAATACCCCAATCATCTAAAATTTTGATTAGCAAAACGTTATAGAATTTTACAGAAATTATTTCAGTCCATCTCAGGCTACCGCTATGACCGTAACTGACGATAAAACCGTAGTCCGCGACTATTTTAACGCCACCGGGTTTGATCGCTGGCGACGCATCTACGGTGATGGTGATGTCAACAAGGTGCAGCTTGATATTCGCAAAGGGCATCAGCAAACCGTTGATACCCTACTGGAGTGGTTGACCGCAGACGGTAACTTGGCCGGGTTAACCTGCTGTGACGCTGGTTGCGGGGTGGGCAGCTTGGCTATTCCTCTGGCGCAGGCGGGGGCCAAGGTCTACGCCAGTGATATTTCCGCCAAAATGGTGGAAGAGGCCCAGCGCCGAGCCACTGACGTCTTGGGGGATGACAACCGGCCCACCTTTGACGTCAAGGATTTAGAGCAGTTAAGCGGTCGCTACCATACCGTTATTTGTCTGGATGTGCTGATCCACTACCCCCAGGACCAGATGCAGACCATGATTGCCCACCTGAGTTCCTTGGCTGAGTCGCGCCTGGTGCTGAGTTTTGCCCCCAAGACCCCGTGCTATACCTTACTGAAAAAAGTGGGCGAATTTTTCCCAGGGCCCAGCAAAACCACGCGGGCTTATCTGCACCGGGAAGCGGACATTGTCAAGATTCTGGAGACCAGTGGCTGGACCATCGAGCGCCGGGCAATGACTAAAACTCAGTTCTACTTCTCTCGTTTATTGGAGGCAGTACGGTAGAGACCTGCCGTGGGGAAAGGGCTGAGATTTGTCGAGCATTTGGTTAAGTCGGTTTATGGCTCTAGAACGCTGGTTTGTGGGGATCGCTGCTGGATTGGGGGGCACTGCTGTGGCTGCCGGGGCCTTTGCCACCCACGCCCTGCGGGGGCAGCTCAGCGATCGCCTGCTAACAATTTTTGAAACCGCTGCCCGCTACCAGATGATTCATGCTCTGGCCCTGTTGGGGGTCGCCCTGGCCCTGGGGCAAGGGGGGCTCTCCCCCAGCTGGTTAGGGGCAGCCGGATGGGCCTTATTGGTCGGGACACTGATTTTTTCTGGCAGCCTATATGCCCTGAGCCTAACGGGC
This sequence comes from Nodosilinea sp. P-1105, assembly GCF_012911975.1. GTDB lineage: Bacteria > Cyanobacteriota > Cyanobacteriia > Phormidesmidales > Phormidesmidaceae > Nodosilinea. Next base: position 81,539 of record NZ_SMDQ01000007.1, read on the forward strand.
CTAACGGTGCTGGGAGCTGTAGCCCCAATCGGTGGGGTGGCGCTGATCATTGGTTGGGGGTGCTTGGCAGTGGCGGCTTTAGTTGGGGCCACCTAAAGGACAGGGTTATGATAGCCATAGCCCCTTGCCTGTTTGACCACATGTTGGACTCTTTTTCGGCTCGATTTCTAGCTACTCCTCAAGATGTTTTGGAGTCCCTGGAATTACACCAGATGGCCCAGACGTTTCGGCTGGAGGTGGAGCATAGGGATCACTTTGATGCTTACTGTGCCTGGTACTATCGCGTCGCAGCAGAAAACCAGCAAGATCTGGAAATCATGCGCTCTGAGCTGAATGTTAGGGCCTGGTTTGATCGCCCTAGGGCGTAGGGGTATGATGCCAGCGGGTCACCACGGTAAGGGCGATCGCGGCTTCAAACCACCACCTAATCTGGCGAACGGCATCACTGGGCAATAACAGTTGGCCAGTAAGATTGCCGAGAACGTGAAACAGAATCACTGCCAGCAGACTCCGTCGAGTGTTGAGATAAATCCAGGTGTACAGAATAGCTGTGGGTATCAACGACAGTAATTGCCGCCAAGGGCCTCGGGGGGTGCCGTCAAAGGCCTCAAAATATCCGGGTAGATAGCCTAAGGGCAAGTGCCAACTCCACCAGGCGATTGCCACCAGTAAACTGGCCCCTAAGGGCGATCGCCACCGGAGCAATCGTTCAAGCAAGTAGCCTCGCCAGCCAATTTCCTCAGGCAGAGGGCCGATTAATAGGATGAACCCCAAAAACCGCAGAAAGGCCAGTGGGTGAGCCATGCGATCTAGGGCATGACCAAGTGCAAGACTATGATCAAACCCCGCTGCGATCGCTATGGCTGCCGAAAGCAGGGTTAAGCCTGGGTAAAACAGCATGACCAGTCCCCACCAGCAAACTGTCAGTCGACGGGGATCAAGGCAGCGCCACAATAAATCCTGTAAGGCTCGCCAGTGGCCTTGTTGGTAAGCCATAACCAGCCCACCTAGAAAAACCCCAGTTCCGCCAAGATAAAAGCAAGCAACCGCAGGCCAGTGCCAAACGCTCCCCTGAGATAGAGCGGCGATCCAGGCAGCAAGCCCCCACCAGACCCAGGTCCAACCATGGGAAAACAGCAGAAAACCCAGGATTCCTGACTTAGGTTGGCCGTGGGAAAGCAGGAAAGCCATAGTAACCTAATGGTTAAGACACCTTTAGGTTAATCGCAAAAATCGGCACACCATTTCTTCTAGAGCCTCTATCAAAAAAGGTTTGCTAATGTAGCCGTCAAATCCAGCATTTAAAATTTTGACTTGGTCATCCTTGCTAGCCAATGCTGTGACAGCAACGATGGGAATAGCGCTGGTTTCGCTATCGGAGCGCAATTGCCGAATAATATTGAAGCCATCCACCTGGGGCAAATAGATATCTGTCAAAATTAAACTAGGCTGATAGCGTTTTGCCGCTACCAAGGCACCATAGCCATCGGCGACAAAACAAGCCGCACAGGCAAGTTGCTCAAGTACGTAAGAGATCAATGTCAGACTATCATCGTCGTCATCGACGACTAAAATTAGGGGAAATTGCCCTTGGGCGGCTTGAGTACATTTACTTATACTTTCACCTATAAGTGCCATATAAACCATACTCCTTGGGGGCGAGTTTCGGTTAAAACGATTTACCGCAGCAGGAACCCTGCATTTAGGCAACCCCTCTCGTGGTCAGTCGAGCACGTTAACGGACTGGCTAGGTAAGATTAAGGTCTGCTGGACCAAGCAATGAAGCCTAAAAAACGACCAAAACAGAGCTTAAAACAGTAAGTTCTATCAGCTTAGCACAGGGATTAGCGACCATCAGGACAAACCATATGAAAGTAATGCTTCTTTAACGACAGCCGGGTAAAATGATCATCTTCTCAGGGCAATTGTTGCAGAGTCTGCTAAGCGGAAAGTCAGTTCTGATAAGGTGCGGGTGCCTTTGGGGTGAAGGAAGAAGTGATTAAGAGACCTGTCATAAGAAACTACGCTTCCCAAGAATGTCGCCTTGGAAAACGTAGTCGAGTTATAGCGAAAGAGATGAGTATATGTACTCTTAACCGCAAACTCCTAACCGTGAACAGAAGGGGCCGTCAAAGCCACAGGCTGCATGTCACCATCAATAGCCAAATCTAGCGGGAAGTTATGGGCATTGCGCTCGTGCATAACTTCTAGCCCTAAATTAGCTCGATTCAACACATCAGCCCAAGAGCCAATCACATGGCCCCGACTGTCTAGAATGGAGTGGTTAAAGTTAAATCCATTCAAGTTAAAAGCCATAGTACTAATCCCTAGGGCTGTAAACCAGATGCCAATGACCGGCCAAGCTCCTAAGAAAAAGTGTAAGGCACGGCTATTATTAAAGCTGGCATATTGCCAAATTAGTCGGCCAAAGTACCCGTGGGCAGCGACAATGCTGTACGTTTCTTCTTCTTGGCCAAACTTGTAGCCGTAGTTTTGGGACTCATTTTCTGTGGTTTCTCGCACCAATGAGCTGGTGACTAGAGAACCGTGCATAGCCGAGAATAAAGCACCGCCGAACACCCCGGCAACCCCCAACATATGGAAGGGGTGCATCACAATGTTATGCTCTGCCTGGAACACAAACATAAAGTTAAATGTGCCGCTAATACCTAAGGGCATCCCGTCAGAGAATGATCCTTGACCTAGGGGATAGATCAAAAATACTGAGGTAGCCGCAGCCACAGGGGCCGAGTAGGCAACACAAATCCAGGGACGCATACCGAGACGGTAGCTGAGCTCCCACTGGCGACCGAGCCAGCAAAAGATACCAATCAAAAAGTGAAAGACAATCAGCTGGTAAGGTCCACCGTTATACAGCCATTCATCTAAGGAAGCCGCATCCCAAATGGGATAAAAGTGCAGTCCGATCGCATTAGATGAGGGAACCACAGCCCCAGAAATAATATTATTGCCGTACAGCAGAGCCCCTGATATTGGCTCTCGAATGCCGTCCATATCAACAGGGGGAGCTGCAATAAATGCAATTACAAAGCAGGTGGTAGCTGTGATTAAGGTAGGAATCATCAGCACTCCAAACCACCCAATATATAGGCGATTTTCGGTACTGGTAATCCACGCACAGAATCGTTCCCAAAGGGACGATTGTCTTCGTTGTTCAAAGGTGGTTGTCATAGGTCAAACACCAGTTACATCAGAGGGGGTCTAAAAGGTGCTAAGCGGGCTACGCTACCTGGCAACTAGATAAAGAACGAAAAATCAGTATTTTTTTATCACTGCCGAGTAGCATTAGCAACCTGCCAAGCGACTTCTCAAACATGCTCTCAAGGCGCTGACACAGCAACATATGGGTGGTTAAGCTTTATTCGTGTTCATCTGCATCATCGCCCAGATTGATTTGTTTCAAGCCATGGGAGTATTTTGCCGTCAGACTATTAATTAAATCTTGCTGATTAAGGCAGCAGCCTAACAGCAACCCCTATGGTTAACAGTCTAACGAAAACACTTTATCTGTGTGTAAAGCTTTGTTTAGTTGAGGGTAAATCCAGATTTTTGGGGTAATACAGGGGTCAATGTCGCTTAATTTTCTTCCAGGATTAAGCGCCAGCGAATTGTTTGGGCTGTGACACTGTTGGCTTCCCCTAAGCGTACTTGCACAGTTTCGTTGATCACGGGGCCTAAGGCTGTTAGCAGCGCCCGCAGGTTAGGGGTGCTTTCACCACTGTCTACAAATACCCGTTCAGACAGTTGGTTCAGCCGCTTCCAGGCGGTGTAGAGCTTGACGGCGGTTTGTTCAATTTGGGCCGCCTGGGCCACCATGTCGGCAGCGGAGTTGAGGCAGCCCACTCGCAGAGCCTCTTCCAGGGCCAGTTCCAGATCAAAGTCGTCCGTTTCCAGTAGCTGTACCTGGTTAGCCGAAGCCAGATATTTAGACAGGTAACGGGCCTCGGCAGTGACCTGCTTCAGGGTATCCAGGTCAGGGTTCAGCTCCACCTCGGTTTTGAGGGTGCTCTGGTGGGCCGGGGGCAGCTTTTCCATCTCCTTCACCAGGGGGGCGATGTAACGGCTGGGGATGGTGTTGTTGGCCGCTTTTTCCCGCAGGGTTTCAGGAATCAGATCCGAGGTCATGGCTGACCACTCGTTGGCCACCTGACGCACCTCCCGACGGGTGATATGGTCTCCCTTACGGGCCGAGTCGCTGACCAACTGCTGCACCTCCGGGGCGGCCTTGGCGGTTTCCACAAAGGCCCGCTTACTGAACTGATTCACCTCCTGGGGGGTCAGCATGCCAGCATCCAGTAACTGATCGGCACTGTCCGCTAGCTCAATCAGGTTATAGGCATGGCTTTTGGTAATTTCGCGATCCTTCAGCCAGTTCAGAAAGCCAGTGCCCCGACCGTCACCGCCCCGCTTTTCGCGATCGCGCACTGTCCGCAAAATTCTGCCCCGCCAAATGTCGGTTTGCAGGTCAAAGCGATCGCACACCTGCCAGGCCGCTTCTACCTGCTGGTTAAACTCATAGTCAGAGATTTTCTCGTCGTTGGGGTCAGGCAGGTTAAACGAAAGCTCTCCTCCCCCCTGTATGGCCGACTCGATCGCGTCTGAAGAATAGGGCATTGCCGCCGTCATGCTGGTGTTCTCTTGGTGCACAGGTTGTCCATTCTCCCACGTCTGGATGAACAACCGCTAAGTCATTCAGTCGGCTTCGCGATCGCGCAGAATTGCCATGCCGCCCCGCAAGACAACCGCGGCCACCAATAGGCCCACCAATAAATCGGGCCAGGCTGAACCCGTCAGGCTGACCAAAAACCCTGCCCCGATCACGCCCAGGTTGGCAATCACATCATTTTTAGAAAAAATCCAACTGGCCCGCATGTGAATTTCTTCCTTGCGGTGTTTGGCAATCAGCAGCAGGCAAGTGACGTTAGATCCTAGGGCCAGCAGGCCGATGGCAACCATCCAGGCGGGCTCCGGTGATTGCCCCGCCAAGAACCGTCGCACCCCGTCTATGAGCACCAGTACCGCCAGCGCCACCTGCAACCACCCACTGAGCCGGGCCGCCCGGACTTTAACCCCAGCAGCTCGCCCCACGGCATAGAGCGACAGACTATAAACCGTGGCATCAGCCAACATGTCTAAAGAATCGGCCAACAGGGCTGTGGACTGAGCCCACCAACCCGTCACCGCTTCTATGACAAACATCGCCCCATTGATCCCTAGCAAAACCCACAGCGTCCGCCGTTGGGCCAATTCTTTGGCACTCAGAGCATTGCATTCACAGTCAGACATTAGCCAGTGGGTAATTACATAGCCTCTGCATAGCGTAAGCCATCTGCACCTATAGCTAGCCTGGTTAAATAATTTCTTCAGCCTACTTAAACCAAATCCAAGTCCAGACCTGGCGTTCTGTCTGTGGGAAAGCCTAAGATCCCGATCTGGACTTGGCATGAACCAAATCCAAGGCCAGACCTGGCGCTCTGTCTGTGGGAAAGCTCCAGCTCGGGAGCTGGACTGGGTATAGCCCAAGTAGAATAAGGATACCGGCTAATGCTCGTTGTTCTCTTGAGACCCCAGCCATGACTACCGCCACCCTGAAAGCAAAAATCCTGGCAGAGCTAGAACAACTGCCCGAGGAGGCTTTGGCTCAAACACTTGCCTATGTGCAGAGGTTGAATGCTGCACCGCAGATAGCATCTTCCGAGGAGGCCATGCAGGCTTACTTGGCATCAGAGCAAGAATACAACGAGGTCTATACTCGCCTTATGATGGGCTAGGTTCTCCCGAAGCTCGCCCATGAACGACGAACTCTTTCAGCGATTTACCACCGCCTCGCGAAATCTCAACCTGTTTCCCCTGCTGTCGTCGGAGGAGATTGAAGAGTTTCGGGTGACCTACGGTAGCCGCACCCTGGCCGTGCTGGAAGACGCCATTTTGGACCTGGAGGCCGACGGTAAGCTGATTTTCACTGGGCATCGGGGCTGTGGCAAATCGACCCTGCTCAACCAGTTGGCCCTGAATATGCGCAAGCAGGGATTGTTTGTCTCCTTCTTTTCCATTGCCGACATGGTGGAGATGTCGGCCGTGAACCACATCAATATTCTCTACTCCATTGCCCTGAAACTGTTGCATCGAGCCACAACGCTACAGGTACCCATCCCCGATACGGTGCAAGACTCGCTCAAAACCTGGTTTACCCAGACCAAGTCCCGCACCTACACCGACCAGCTGAAGCAGGAGGTGGGGCTAGGGGGCAACTTTTTTGAGCTGTTCACCGCCAAGCTGCAAAAGGAAGACTCTTTCCGTGAAGAGATTAAGGAAACCTACGAGCGTCGCGTATCTGACCTGACCCAGCACATCGACCAAATTGCCGCCGCCATCCAGGCCGCCACGGGCAAAGAGGTATTAGTGATTATCGACGACCTGGATAAGCTGGACCTGGCGGTGGTGGAAGCCATCTTCAACGACAACATCAACGCCCTGTTTTCCCCCCACATTCGGATTTTGTTTACCATCCCCATTGCGGTGGTGCGGGATACCCGCCTCAAGGCCACCCTTGATTCCGTCTGCCAGATTGTGCTGCTGCCAGTGACCAAGTTTTACCCCCAGGAGGTGGTCCACCAGCCCGACGCCACCCCGATCGAGGCCAGCGTGGCCACCCTGCAAGCGGTGCTGGAAAAACGGATCGAGCCTGACCTAATTGAACCCGAAACCCTGCGGCAGATGGTACTGCTCAGCGGCGGCGTGCTGCGGGAACTGGTGCGCCTGGGCAAAGAGTGCTGCCGCGAATGTCGGCTAGAGCTGAAGCTCGACCCCAGCAATACCCGCCAGAAAATCGATGGGGCCATCCTCACGGCGGCCCAAAAGTCACTGCGCAATCAGTACGCCCGCCCCCTGGGCAACAACCAGTATGCCCTGCTGACGGAGACCTACCGCTCTTTCGCCCCCCCGGATGCCGGGGATGAAAAGTTTTTGGATCTCCTGCATGGGCTGTATGTGTTGGAATATGAGAATGACGATCTCTGGTATGACCTGCACCCCCTGGTGACGGACCTGTTGAAACGCAAAAAGTTGATCTAACCCTCGTCCCCTCCTGGGAGGGATGCCCGTAGGGCGGGGTGGGTTCCGGGGACTGGCCTAACCCACCCCTGCCCCTCCCAGGAGGGGAAACTCTAACCTTGGTTTTGGCGATGCCCCCAGCCGCTCTCTCTTCCCTGAACGATCGCGAGTACCGCAAGCTACTGCTGGCCCTTACCCTCGACACCCAGCGGCTGGAACTGCTGATCGCCATTACGGACGATCGCAACCTGCAAGACCAGCTGATCGCCGCCTACGAAGCGGACCTGAAGGCCGAGGACATTACCCCCCTGCGCGCCCGCCTGGACCCCAACCGCCCCAGCCTGCGGGCCACCCTGGAGGAGCTGGCGGCCCAGACCCCGGCGCTGCAAGCAGGGGAACCCGCCGTGGTGACGGTGCTGAATGCCGGGGAATTGCTGGGGGTGCGCCTGGATGATGAGAAATCGGAGCAGGAGAAGTTTTTCTTTTCCCTGCAATGGACCCGGGAGGCCCTGCGGAAGTTTACCTTCCCGATTGTGCTGTGGCTGCCGGATGCAGTGGCGACCCGCCTGGCCCAGCAGGCCCCAGATTTTTGGAGCTGGCGCGGCGGCGTGTTTGAATTTGTGGCGGAGGCCAGGGAGCCAGCGGTGGGGCGAGAATTGCTGGCAATGCCTATGCGTGGTCTGCAAGATGAGCCACAGAAAAGCCCCATCGCCATCGCTGACTTGCAGCAGCAGGTGGCCCAGCTAGAGCAGACTGCGCCGGAATCGCCGCTGCTGATTACGCTCTACAACAACTTGGGAGAAGCTTACTCGGGTCAGTACGATTACAAGCAGGCGCTGGAGCTCTACGAAAAAGCGCTGACTCTGGCCAAGACAAAGAACGACCGTGCTGGGGAAGCCAGGGCGTTACGAAATTTGGGAGATGGATTGGCAGATTGTGGGCGACCGTTTCAGGCGATGGGTTACTATCAGCAGGCTTTGGAGAAGTATCGGGAACTGGGCGATCGCAGTGGCGAAGCAAAAACGCTAAATCGGCTTGGCCTTGCTAGTGATGATTTAGGGCAATACCCCCAGGCGATTGAGTACCACCAGCAGAATTTAGCGATCGCGCGGGAGATTGGCGATCGCAGTGGCGAGGCCAATTCCCTAGGCAGTTTAGGCATTGCCTACGATTTGCTGGGGCAGTACCAACAGGGGATTGAGTACCATCAGCAGTGGTTAGCGATCGCGCGGGAGATTGGCGATCGCTTTGGTGAGGCGGCTTCTTTGTTTAACCTTGGCAATGCTCTGGTAAAACTGGGCCAAGCACAACAGGCCATTTCTAACTACGAAACTGCCAAGGCAATTTTCGAGGAAATCGGGCAACCGTTCAACGCTGATAAATGTGACACCGCTCTCCGCAGCCTAAACAATTAATTCCTCCTGCGGTAGGGTGCATTCGCGGCCCTCAAATCCTCCGGACAGGCGATCGCCCCCATACCGCAATGCACCGCCCACCCATCGCGAGCATCCCCAAAACCGGATTTCTCGCCGTGGTGCATTGCGGCGGGCTGGGGTGGAGGGGTTGGTAACAGGGGTAAACGCGCCGCGAATGCACCCTACGACTCTCTAGCGCCAAATTTCCGTGGTTTTTGGTGGGTCTCGGTGTCGCCGCCCTCGCCTGGTGGTTCCTGCGGTAGGGCGCGATCGCGGCTTCCAAATCCTCATGTCTGTGCGATCGCACCTACGAGGATATTGATTTGGCCTATGATCGCCCTAGAGGCCACGGTGAAGCTTATGCTGACTCGCTATATCCAAACCGCGATGCACCAAGCGGTGTACGAGCTGCTAGACAACAACACCTTCTACGGTGAAATCCCTTCCTGCCCAGGCGTTTTGAGTAGTGCCAACACCCTAGAAGCCTGTCGTGAGGAGCTGCAAAGCGTGCTTGAAGAATGGCTCATTCTGGGATTACGCCTTGGGCATACCTTACCTGTCCTTAACGGCGAGAATTTGCCGTAAATCAGTTTCTCGCCGTGGTGCATTGCGGCGGGACGATGGCCAACAATCGGCCCAAAATACAATCGCGCCGCGAAGACTCTTTGCCTGCCCCACATGCACTAGACTGGGGCTATGACCTCTGAAAACGCCGACAAGCTCGACATTGAGCAACTGCCTAACCTGGCCATCCAACCCCAGACCAAAAACAGTGATGCGGGTTTGGCCCCTCTGCTGTTGACGGTGGTTGAACTGATTCGCCAGCTGATGGAAGCCCAGATCATTCGTCGGATGGAGGGGGGAGAGCTCAGCGACGAGGAGTTGGACCGAGCGGCCGAAAGCCTGCGCAAACTGGAAGAGCAGGTGGTACACCTGTGCGAAATTTTTGACGTTGACCCCGCTGACCTCAATATTGACCTGGGGGAAATCGGCACCCTGCTCCCCCGGGAAGGTCACTACTACCCCGGCGAAAAATCCCCCAGCCCCACCATCTTGGAGCTGCTAGATCGGCTATTAGCCACAGGAGTCGTCGTAGAAGGGGATCTGGATTTAGGGATGGCCCAACTCAGTTTGATTCAGGCCAAGCTGCGGTTAGTGCTCACCTCTAAACCGCTTGGGACCTAACGTTCTGGGCGGAGAGGGTTAGGTTCTATGCCCGGATATCAACTTTGTATCGCTCTATGTGGACCTGTTGAGTCCCTCGGGGTTTTAGGGAACGTTGGGAACATCCCCCTATAATTCAGTCATTGCCCTATGGCCGATCGCTATTATCTGTACGGAATTTTTCCTGCCCCTGGCCCCATCGACCTGGCCATAGATGGGTTAGACAAGCAGCCGGTGCAGGCTCACCGGCTAGACGGCTTTACCTTTCTCTATTCCGAGGCCTGCCAAAACCGTTACCTGGCCAGTCGCAAAAATCTACTGGGCCACGAGCGAGTGCTAGAAGCAGCTATGGAACAGGGGTTTCGCACCCTATTGCCGCTGCAGTTTGGGCTGATTGTTGAAGGCTGGAGTCAGGTGCAGCAGGACTTGGTTACTCCCCACGCTGAGGATCTCCGCCAGTTATTTGAGCGGCTGAAAGACAGCCGTGAAGTCAGTATCAAGGTGTTGTGGGAACCGACCACCGAACTAGAGCTGATGATGGCCGAAAATGACGCCCTAAGAGCCCAGCGGGACCAGTTAGAAGGCACCCAGTTGAGCATGGACCAGGTGATCAAAATTGGGCAGGTGATTGAAGCGGCCCTGGAAGACCGTAAGCAAACTATTGTGGCTCAGTTTCGCGAGGCGTTAGGGCCTCTGGCGAAAGAGGCGATCGAAAACGAGCCGATGACCGACTCGATGATTTTTAACGCCGCTTACCTCATCCCCTGGCATCACGAACCCGAGTTTAGCCAGGCGATCGAAGCGGTAGATAGCCAGTTCGGCGATCGCCTGCGCATTCGTTACAACAACTTCACAGCCCCCTACAACTTCGCTCAGCTTAATCAGCTCAACTAACTATGTTGCTAAAACTACTGTTTGCCCCCGTACTTGGTCCTGTAGAAGGGGTTAGCTGGATTGCCGATAAAATCCTAGAGCAGGCTGATGTGGCTACCAACGATATGGAAAGCTTGCAAAAACAGCTGCTGACCCTGCAAATGTCCTTCGATATGGGAGATGTATCAGAAGAAGACTTTGAGGCACAAGAAGAAGAGATTCTACTGGCTATGCAAGCGATTGAAGACGAAGAAAACGGGCCAGATAGTCCAGAGTAATGTTGCAGAACCACAGCATCTAAACCGCAGAATTTAGGCGTTACTTAAATTAGGCATGAAACTTCAGCAGGGCCATCTACCCGGTCCCTTTACTGGTATGCCCCGAAAGGCGATAAGTCGCGTCTCAGGTAAGCTTTCGTAGAAAAAGCTAATCAAACCAAGCTCAATTAAACTGGGGTGCTAGGATTCGAACCTAGGAATGCCGGGACCAAAACCCGGTGCCTTACCGCTTGGCGACACCCCATTAACGGCGCTTTTGTAATATAGCAGGTCAGGCCGCAGCTGTGTCAAGATTTTTGCTTCTACGAATTATGGCTGAACTGTAGCCCTGAATCAGCAGAGCTGCCTCACGGAGTTCGTATAATAGATAACTGACATACCCGTAGGCTTTGACCATCAGCATTAGTCAAGCCCAAACTGATACCACTGATATCCCAAAAAATACGGTTACCGTACCCATGCATCTACCCTCGGTTGACCGTAGCATCCAAACTGTAGCATCGAAATTGATGTTTGTAGGCTGGGCAGGCCAAGCTGTCTAGCCAGCGAGATACCTGTCCTACGGGTTGCCACGATTTATGGCGGCTTGCTGTGGGGCTGAACAGATCGTCCTTCCAAATCGTTTCTCAAGCTTAACTCCAGATGGCACCCTGGATTTCCTATGGCTAACGCTAACTTTTATGCTTCGCTTCCAGCCTTTGACCACTTCTCAGACCTGGCAAATCCAACTAATTTTACAGATGCTCCTGAAGACTGGTACATCTTAATTACTGATGTGGTGAATTCCACCCAGGCGATCGCGGCCGGTCGTTACAAAGAGGTCAACGTGTTAGGAGCCAGTTCGATTATGGCGGTTCTAAATGCTGTTGCTCCCCTAGAGATACCGTTTGTCTTCGGTGGAGACGGAGCAACCATGCTCGTACCCCCCACTGAACTACAGCGGGCGCGACAGGCGCTATTGGGAATTCGTCGCCTAGCACAAGAATCGTTTGGGCTAGACCTGCGCATAGGGGTTGTGCCTCTAGCCGCAGTTCCTGTCCAGCACGCTGTCAAGGTAGCCAAGTTACGACTGACCAAAACCTACGGTCAGGCTAGTTTCATCGGCGGTGGGCTAACCTATGCCACGGAACTGGTTAAGCAGTACAAAACCAATACCCGGGCGGCGACCGATCACCGCAAGATTGATGATGCCCTGCACATGGTGATTTCTGGCAGTCCTGCTCAGACCCAGCAACTGAGCGACTACCTAGAACAGCGGTTTCGCCAGGGCCATTTAGTCTACGGTCTGCATGTCTCTGATCGAGCACTCATGACCTGCCTAATCATGAACCGTCGCGATCGCCACTTTCACCTGATTGACGGTGCCGACGGGGGGTATACCCTAGCGGCTCAACAGATGAAAGCCAGGCTCAAGGCCAAAGCCCAGAACTGGCGCACCTATGCCCAGCTAGCGAGGAGGGCGTAAGCGAACTAAGCTGGCCTATCCTAACCTCGGAGACGGGATGCAACAAAGCACCCATACCAAAGCATCCATACTCTGGGGGTGCAAGACGCCCAAAGCCTTTCTCCCCTGCTTTGCTCACCCCGCCCTACGTTCTGCTGCGGCTACGCGCGGGCATCGCCCTAGTGTTCTGTGAAGCCAGAAGTGGCGGGTCAGCAGGGCCTAGGATACACGGTGCAAGGTCGGCTCACCTTAAACCGCATACCGTAAACCGTGAACCCTAAGTCACATCTCTCGTCATTATTTTTTTGACTGACTACTAAGTTCGTCCCTATGTCGTATATTCCGCATTGATCTTGACGTAGTCATAGCTCAAATCACAGCCCCAGGCCTGGCCAGTGCCAGGGCCATCGCCAATCCGCACATGGATAGCCACAGTATCGCTCTTCAGATACTCGCCCTGGGTGGCCTGGGTCAGGTAGGCGCTGGCTGCCGGGCGGTCAAAGGCTAGGGGTTGACCGTGCTCCATTAGGAGCATATCCCCTAATTGTATGCGTAGGTCATTCTGGTCGAAGGCCACTCCAGCCCGGCCAGCGGCGGCGGCAATGCGGCCCCAGTTGGGGTCGTGCCCAAAGATGGCCGATTTTACCAAGGAAGACCCGGCAATGGTACGGGCCACTTGATTGGCGACGGCTTGGTTGGCAGCGCCGGAAACGTTAACTTCGATCAGGCAGGTGGCCCCTTCCCCGTCACGGGCAATGGCTTTAGCCAGGTGCTGGCATACAGCCGTTAGCATCGCTTCCAATTGATTGGCCTCAGCCCCTTCATCCATGATCGCCGGAGTCCGGGATTCACCATTGGCCAGGGCCAGTAGGCAATCGTTGGTGCTGGTGTCGCCGTCTACGGTGATTTGATTAAAACTGCGATCGGCGGCCCGGCGTAGCATGTCTTGCCATAGGGTGGGGGAAACAGTGGCGTCGCAGGTGACAAAAGCTAGCATGGTGGCCATGTTGGGATGAATCATGCCCGAGCCTTTGGCGATGCCACCAATGCGTACGGGGCGATCGTGAATCGTGGTTTCTAACGCCACGGACTTGGTCACCAGGTCGGTGGTGATGATGGCGCTAGCCGCCGCATCAGACCCAATGGCAGACAGGCTCTGGACCAATGGGGGGATGCCGGCTTTTAGCTGTTCCATTTTGATCGGTTGGCCAATCACCCCGGTAGAGGCAATCAGTACGGCTTCTGGTGCTATGCCCAGGGCAGCGGCTAGGGTTTCGGCGCTGTCTACGGCATCCACCCAGCCCTGATTACCGGTACAGGCGTTGGCTTGGCCCGCATTAACTAAAATGGCTCTGGCACTAGACTTGGCCTCTAGCCGTTGATAGCAGTAGTCGACACAGGCCGCTCGCACATGGCTGGTGGTAAAGACTCCTGCTGCGATCGCATCACAGTCTGAATAAATCAGAGCTAGATCTGCCGCGCCTGATGGCTTTAGACCAGCGACAACACCCGCCGCTTGAAACCCCTTGGGCGCAGTTACCCCTCCGTCGACTATCCGCCAGTCTGCCATGGCCTCTCCGTACAATGCTGATCAGCTTCCACGGGATTATAGCAACCACCTCTTACCAGAACGACGTCCCTAGCGACAAAAAAAAAGGAGAGCCCAAAAGCTCTCCCTACCATCAGGGTGCATCTGGTATCATGTTAACCCAGAAAAAGCACGGGGGGTAAGACCCCTTATTTAAAGTTTCAACAAAACTTAGCCATCCACATTACAGGGGATTACCCATTGACGTTGTACGAGAATAGGGCCGTTGGTGGCTAGCCGTTCAGTTTCTTACTCAGCAGCTGATTACTGAGCTTAGGATCGACCCGTCCACCGCTGCGCTTCATGAGTTGACCGACGAAGAACCCTTGAAGTTTCTTCTTGCCGCCGCGATAGGCCTCCAGTTCGGCCGGATGATCAGTCAGCACCTGGTCAATCATGGCGTTGATTGTCGTTGGGTCAGAAATCTGGCTTAGGCCCCGTTCTTCAACGATGGCTTTTGGGGATCCCCCCTGGGCCAAAAGCTCGGGCAGTAGGTCTTTGCCAATCTTATTGCTGATCGTACCCGCCTCAATCAGCTGCACCAGTTCTGCTAGGAGATCTGGGGTTAGCGGCAGCTCGTCAATCGTCAGCTTTTCGGCATTCAGGTAAGCCGCTATGTCCTGGGTAATCCAGTTGGCGGCTAGTTTGGGGTCGCCCCCTGCTGTGACCGTAGCCTCGAAGTACTCGGTGATGGCCCGCTCATCGCTGATGACCCGGGCATCATAGGCTGAAAGGCCGAATTCTGCCTCGTAGCGGCTGCGCTTTTGGGCTGGCAGTTCCGGTAGTTCCTTCTGCCAGGCGTTTTTTTGCTCAACTGACACGACAATCGGGGGCAGGTCGGGTTCAGGAAAATAGCGATAGTCACTAGACCCTTCTTTCGAACGCATGCTTTTGGTGCGTTGCCCCGCCTCATCCCACAGGCGAGTTTCTTGAACAATCGCTTCCCCAGACTCATTGGCTTTGATCTGGCGGTCGATTTCGTAATCAATCGCCTTCTGGATGGCACTAAAGGAGTTCATATTCTTGATCTCCACCTTGGTGCCAAAGGCCTCTTGCCCCACAGGGCGCACCGAAATATTGACGTCACAACGCAGGGACCCTTCCTGCATGTTGCCGTCGCTAATGCCCAGGTAACGCACAATTCGCTGTAGCTCTTGGGCGTACTCTGCGGCCTCCAGGCCACTGCGAATGTCGGGTTCTGACACGATCTCGATCAGCGGCACCCCAGCCCGGTTGTAGTCCACCAGGGAGTAGGTGGACCCGGCCAGCCGGTCACTGCCTGCATGTACCAGCTTGCCTGCATCTTCTTCCATGTGCAGACGAGTGATACCGATGCGCTTGCGAGTCGCGTCCTTAGTTTTCTTGTCAATCAACTCAATTTCCAGCCAGCCGTGCTCGGCAATGGGTAAGTCGTACTGGGAAATTTGGTAGTTTTTGGGCAGGTCGGGGTAGAAGTACTGCTTGCGATCGAACTTGGAATAAGGGGCGATCTGGCAATTTAAGGCCAGCCCAGCCTTAACAGCATACTCCAGCACTTTTTGGTTGAGCACCGGCAGTACCCCTGGCATGCCCAACACAATCGGGTCGATGTAGGTGTTGGGGTCTGCCCCAAAGGCCGTGGAGGCAGGGGAGAAAATCTTGGTGTCGGTACACAGCTGACAGTGGGTTTCGAGACCAATGATGGCTTCGTACTGGGTTTTGGCCGGGGCCGCAGTGGTCATAGACTGCTCCAACAAATCACGATGACGTAACCATTGTAGCGGGATGGGGGAAGGTGAAGTGTGGTAGATACCCCACCGTCCCCTTGCCCCATTCCCGGCCCGGGCAGACTACCCAGGTCTGCCCCTACGGAACCCATTCACTCGCCCCTAACGGCCAGCCTGGAGGCCAGCTTGGCGGGCGGCTTCGACCCATTGATCAAACTGCTCCTGGTTTTCGGCCACCCAGTCTTCCGCATGGCGGCGAATGTCGGTGGGGCTGTCTTCGCCATCGCGCATCAACTGGTTTTGGGCGCTGACATCTTCAATCGGGATTTCTACCAACCTAAAGAATTCAGCGGCAGCCGCATTGCTGTCGTAGAAGTCCTGATTGGCCAAAATTTCCTGGGTATCTACGGCAAACCCCAAGTTGAGCCCATCGACAATCGTATCGGCTTCGTCAACATCCCCCTGTTCAGCGGGTAGGGACGTGTAAGGCACTTCTAACCAGACCACATCCTCATCTTCCCGCAGCACACCGCTGACCCAGAGAGGGGTCCAGGTGTAGTAGAAAATGGGTTCTCCCTGGTTAAAGCGAGTGATGGTGTCGGCCATCAGGGCAAAATACTGCCCCTGGTCGTGCTGCACCGTGTCTCGCAAGCCATACTCATCCAGGTGATGTTCAATCACCAACTCGCAGCCCCAGCCGGGGTTACAGCCGGTCAGGTTGGCCCGACCATTGCCATCGGTGTCAAATAGAGCAGCAATCTCAGGGTCAGCGAGTTGGTCCAGGCTGGTGATGTCATGCTCTTCGGCGGTGGCTTTGTCGATTTTGTACCCTTGCAGCACGTTGTCGATAAACACCCCGGTGCGCTCTAGGCGCTCGTCACCGCCACTGTTTTCAAAAAAGTCGGTGTGCAGCCGGGTCCAGTGGGCCGCCGTAAAGTCAATGCCACCCCCGGCAATATCCACATGCAGGGTGGCGTACTCTAGCTCCAGACCCCGCTGGACTTCATAGCCCAGCTGTTCTAAGCCAATGTTGACCACTTCGGTTTGAAACAGTTCTTCCAGCACCGAGTAGCCAGGGGTCACCATCACCCCCGCGCCGGGCTGGTCATTGTCTCCTGGGGTTTCGGTGACCTGGGTTCCTGGGTCACAGGCGGCTAGGCCAGTCAGGGTGGCGGTCGCCAGGGCGATCGCACTGACCGGTCGAGCCCAATTAGACATCATAGACATTGGCATTAAGGTCTTCATAACAAACGTTGTTTTTGAAACGACAAGCCGCAAAGCGGCAGATTTAGGCTTTAGCTGAGACCTGGCGACGGTTGAGCAGACTGCGAATCGCCCCGATGGGTCCCCGTTCGTTCCAGGTGAGGCCATCTTTGGGGGGGTTGCCCATGGCCTGGGTCAACCGATCTAGCACCACCGCCAGCACCACAATCCCCAGTCCCCCCACGGCGGCCAACCCCACATCCAGGCGGCCAATCCCACGATTCACCATTTGCCCCAGACCTTCCACGGCAATCAGGGAGGCAATCACCACCATAGATAGAGCCAACATGATGGACTGGTTGACCCCGGCCAAGATGGTCGGCATCGCCAGCGGAATTTGCACATCCCACAGCATTTGGTTGGGGGTGGACCCAAAGGCCAGGGATGCCTCAACCGCTTCGGTGGACACTTGGCGAATGCCAATGTTAGTCAGACGAATCAGCGGCGGCACCGCAAAAATAAAGGTGACAATTACCCCAGGCACTTTGCCCGTACCAAACAGCATCACCACTGGTACTAAATACACAAAGGCTGGAAGGGTCTGCATAGCATCTAAGATGGGGCGAATCAGACCTTCAACCCGGTGGCTGCGGGCAGCGGCAATGCCGAGGGGTAACCCCACCACAATGCACAACACCACGGCGGTAATCACTAGGGATAGGGTGGTCATCGATTCCCGCCAGGCCCCCATCAGGCCAACGAAGATCAGGGCGGCCATGCTACCCCAGGCTAGCCGTCGACCGCCAAACTGCCAGGCGATCAGGCCTAATATCCCCAAAAAGAGGATGGGCGGTAGCCAGAGAAAAAAGTCTTCGATGCCGTTGAGTACGGCACCAATGGGCCAACGGATCAGCTGAAACAGCCAGCGAAAGTTGGTGACAACCCAATTGACTAAAGCGGCAATCCAGTCGGCCACGGGAATGAGTTCGGTGGATTGACCGCGAAATAGCCAGTTGAGAAAGTCGGAGATCCAGGGAGTCATGGGGGAGGGTAAGAGGTGACGTTAATTAGGCCAGTACAGGCTGATCGCCACTAGGGGCTAAGGGAGGGGTCGGGTCTGGGGGGCTGGCTTGGGTGCTAATCCCGGCCAAAATATCAAAGGGCCTAATCACCCCCCTGAAGCGGCCATCTGCATCTACGACGGCCAGGGGAATGTCGGCTTGGGCAATGTGGAAAATCTCTTCGAGACTGCTAGCGGCGGGCACGGTGGGAAAGTCAGTCAGCATCACCTGGCTGACGTCAACCTCGCCACGACTGGCGGCGGCGGCTAATTCATCGCGAATTAGCAGTCCAATCGGTTTGCCGTCACCGTCAATCACATACATGTGTTCGCGGTGGAAGTCTTGCATTTGTCGCAGCGCTGCGACGGTCGGCCCAGTGCCGATCACAAAGGGGCGGGTGCGGCGGGCAATAGACCCGGTCTTGAGTACCTGGGCCCGGTTGACATCCTGGGTAAAGGCGCGGATGTAGTCGTCGGCGGGTTGGGTGATGATCTCTTCTGGGGTACCCACCTGCACCAGGTAGCCGTCTTTCATGATCGCGACGCGATCGCCAAGTTTGAGCGATTCCTGAATGTCGTGGCTGATAAAAATAATCGTTTTCTTCAGGGTGGCTTGTAGCCGCATTAGCTCATCCTGCATGCCCCGGCGAATCAACGGGTCTAAGGCGCTAAAGGCCTCATCCATCAGCATAATCGGCGCATCGGTGGCTAGGGCCCGGGCTAACCCCACCCGCTGTTGCATGCCACCACTGAGGTTGTCCGGTAAATAGTCGCCCCAGGCCTCTAATCCGACAGCGGCAAGGGTCTCAGCCGCTTTTTGGCGACGCTCGGCAGCGGCAATGCCACGCATTTTGAGACCGTACTCTACATTTTCCAGCACCGTTTTGTGGGGAAACAGCCCAAACCGCTGGAAGACCATGGAGATCTTGGTGCGGCGCAACTCCCGCAGTCGTTCTGCAGAAAACCGCACAACATCCTCCCCATCGATTAATATCTGCCCACTGGTGGGTTGAATCAGCCGGTTAATGCAGCGTACCAGGGTTGATTTCCCAGACCCAGAGAGCCCCATAATCACGAAGAGTTCCCCTTCGTGAATGGTGAGCGAGACATCTGCCACCCCTAAGACATGGCCAGTGGCCTCAAGAATGTCATCTCGATTACCACCCTGCCGAAACAGCTTTAGGGCCCGTTGGGGGTGGTCGCCATAAATTTTAACCAGGTGTTCTAGGACAATCTTAGGTTTTGAACTTGGCATTACTTAATTTTGGACAGAATTGGGTAAGCCCTTGGGAGTGACTGACCCATGCTCGATGACACTACCCTTCAGTCTCAGCCGTCAGAGAGAATTTGTGTGTCTCAGGACACAAAAATTTGTCTAATGCCCATGCTGAACCAACTTACCGAAACCTAAAGTCTCGACTACATCCCTGGCCTGGCCTAACTTTGCCACCATGATGGCCAACCGTAGGCTTTACATCACTTAAAGTACCGTTAGCCAAGTGCCCAGCAGCATACCGGCCAATAGCACAAACCCCAGTTGGACATTCTGCTTGAAAATCTGACCATAGAGCTTTTGGGCTGGTTTGTAGCGACTCAGCAAATAGGTCTGTCGGGACCAGACCACTAGCGCGATCGCCAGGGTGAACCAGTAAGGCAAGGCCAGCAATTGCAGTAAGCCCAACCAAATCAGCATTAGCCAGGTGCCTAAAAAGCACAACCCGACAAACTGAGGCGTATAGTCGCCAAAACATAACGCGGCAGAATTGACCCCGAGGCGGCGATCATCGTCGCGATCGGGAATGGCGTAGACCGTGTCAAACCCCAGGGTCCACAGCACCACCGCCAGCCACAAAATCCAGGCGGGCAGGTCCAATCGGCCAGTGACCGCTGCCCAGGGAATTAGCACCGCAAACCCCCAGGCCAGGGACAGCACCAGCTGGGGCACTGGGAACACCCGCTTGGCTGCGGGATAGAGCAAAATAAATGGCACCGCCAACACGCACAGCCAGAACCCCAGGGCATTGAGGTACAGGGACAACCCGTAAGCACAGAAGAGCGCCACTACCAGTACCCCCATCCCCACCTGTACCGACAGGTCGCGGGCGGCCAGGGGCCGGGTGCGGGTACGGGCCACATGGAGGTCAATGTTGCGATCCCATAGATCATTGACCACACAACCAGCGGCACTGGTGGCCAGGGTACCCAGAATGATTACCCCCACCAGCGGCAGGGGGGGCTGCCCATCGGCGGCCAACACCACCGACCAGAGGGCGGGAATCATTAAAATTAACCGGCCAGTGGGCTTATCCCAACGCAGTAGGCGGATGATCGCCTGTAGCTTTGAGGGACTGGGCCGGGTAGAAGGACTCGCCATAGTCGCACAGGTTTAGGATAGCGGTACGTTGATCAGCATAGCGATGTCGCCAATGCGGGGGACTTTGACAGCTCTTGCTCCCCCAAAATTATGCCCTTCGGGCACGCTGCGCGAAGGGGGTGGGGAGCCTTTGGGGGTAACTTTCTCACGAGCTTGTTACAGAATGAGGATTTCGCTATTGGTATCAGAATTGGGGGCTGGGGGGCAAATCATACCTGTATTAGCAACGCCAGTCACAGCTGCGGTGATGAGGCAAGGTCGTAGTGATCACTACGACCCATAACCGAGGGTCAGGAGTACAGTATCTTCAAGTTGAAGAATGGTTTCAGCTTTGAGCTGCCCTAGTCGTTTGATAAGACGACTCTTATCTAAAACGCGCATTTGAAAACAAAGTGCAACTGAGGCCTGAGATAATCCACCGTCCCCTTGCTCAATTGACACACAGATGGGTAATGAAGCGCGACGCTGATTAGTGGTTAGGGGAATGGTGATAACGGTTGTCGAAAATTGAGAAACAATATCGCTTTGAAAAACAATAACTGGGCGCACTCCTGCTTGTTCAGAGCCTTGGGTTGGGTTGAGATTCGCTAGCCAAACTTCGCCACGTTTGAGCTGATTTGCCATAGCTAGTCTTCTTGGTGCAGCATGTCTACGTAATCGCCTATGCCCAATTCGGCAAAGGTTCGATCTTCGTCGACAAATTCGTCGGCGAGGGGCGCTAGCTGATCCGGATCGAGCACGATGCGACGACGCTGGTCCCGAAATTTGAGAAAGGAAATAAAGTCAGCAACTTGCTGAAGCTGCTCACGGGTGAGCTGATCAAGATCTTGTTTGACGGCTTCGCTGCTAACTAACATCGTGTTGAGTCCAGAATAATCGATAAGATTTTTAGAGCCTCTTTACAGGACAACCCCCTCCGCACCAGTCGATCATAGCATTGCCAGTTCGCAGTAGATTGAGTCGATGCTGTTGACGCAGACTAGACCACCAGCCTGGGGATAGCTAGACCGTGACTGGGGGCTGAATCAGCACCAGGGCCGACTGTAGGGCTTGGAAACGATTTTCCACCTGGTGAATGGCGGGGGGCACTTTACTGTCACTGCGTTTACGCTGGGTGACAAACCGTTGCAGGTCTAGGGTTTCGAGGCGGCTTTGCACTTGACCCGGTTTAACCACAATCCAGACATTGCGATCGCGCTTAACCGCATCCTGCACAATCGACTCAATCGCCAGGGCCGCTGTCACCCCAATGGTGGGGACTTCGCTCAGATCCAGCACCAGGGCCCGATAGTTTTTGACAAACGATAGGCGGCGAGAAATACTCTTCGCCGCCCCAAAGCTCATGGGTCCCCCTAGCTGCAACATCAGAATATCGCCCTTGGACTGGATCAAAATATCTTGCTCAGCCAGGGTGAGGTTTTGGCTATCGGTAGGGCCAGTAATGGTTTTAATCCGGTTGCTCTGCAAATCCGATAGCCGCTTAATCGTCAGCATGTTGGCCACAAAGGCCCCCACCAGCACCGCCGTAATCAAATCGACAAACACGGTCAGAAACAGCACCATGTACATGATGCCGGTGCCCTTGAGGGAAATTTTGGGAGCCCGTTTGATAAAGCCCCAGTCCAAAATGTCGATGCCTACTTTTAGCAAAATGCCCGCCAGCACCGCATCGGGAATTTGGGCGGTGAGGGGTCCGGCCCAAAAAATGACCAGCAACAGTACCAGGGCATGGATTAGCCCTGATAGGGGAGTACGGCCGCCCGCCTGCACATTCACCACGGTACGCATGGTTGCCCCGGCCCCCGCCAATCCGCCAAACAGTCCGGAAATCAGGTTGCCGATGCCCTGGCCAATCAGCTCTTTGTCAGAGTCGTGCTGGGTGCGAGAAATACTATCGGCCACCAGGGAGGTTAGTAAGGAGTCGATCGCCCCCAGCACTGCCAGCATAATGCCGTAGCGCAGCATGTCATCCAATTCCCGCAGGTTGAAGCTGGGCAGCTTCAAGTTAGGCAGTCCCTGGGGAATAGTGCCGATGCGGGGTAGATCCACATCCCCTAAAAACAGGACGGAAACCAGGGTGCCGACGACCAACGCAATCAAGGGAGATGGCAAGACGCGATTAAGGCTAGTCGGTACGGCATAAACAATGGCCAGGGTAAGTAACCCTAGCCCTAATGCAAACCAGTTGGGTTGACTGAGAAACGCCGGTAGCTGCTGCAAGGTGCCAATCACCCCACCAGCCGCCTGGTGCCCTAGCAAAGGCGGCAATTGCAATAACACAATAATCACCCCAATCCCGGACATAAAGCCGGAAATGACGGTGTAGGGCAGTAGCGTAATATATTGGCCCAAGCGCATCAGGCCAAAGATAATCTGCAACACCCCCCCCAGCATCACCACCGTAAACGCCATCGCTAGGCCGGTGCCATCGGGGTAGCGGGCCACAAAGGCCGAAATCACCGTGGCAATTACGACGGTCATGGGACCGGTGGGACCGGAGATCTGGGTGGGGGTACCGCCAAACAGGGCCGCAAAAAAGCCGGTGAAGACAGCGCCATAGAGGCCAGCGATCGCCCCGGCCCCTGAAGCAACGCCAAAGGCCAGGGCCAGGGGTAAGGCGACAATGGCCGCTGTGACGCCGCCAAATAGGTCCCCGCGCCAGTGGCGGAAACTAAGGGAGTTCACTAGAGGAATCGACACGGGTTCTTGCCTCAATCACAAACATTGGGGGGTGATGGCTGCTACTATGATCCACCTTTAGGGGCACAACGGACACTAAATTCCTGGTCCCAAGTGCCTTGGCATCCCATGTATGGGGATTGCTCCTGTTGGTCGAGGCGGTCATGACTGAAGGGGGTAAAGCTCGTGACCAAGCTGCCATCCAGGGGGCTTCAGCGGAATACCAGAACCGGTATGTGACTGCTGCGCAGGACTTGAGCGGTCGTACTACCAATCACCAGGTGACGGATGCGGCTGTGGCCGTAGGCCCCCATCAATAGCAGGGAAATGGTGTGGGTGTCGCAGTATTGAGCGATTTCCGTTTCCGGGTTGCCCTCTTTTAGTACACAAGTGGGCTCAAACCCGCCCTGCTGGGCCTGGTATCGGGCCTGGTCTAAGCGGGTAGAGGCCGTGGTGTCGTCGGCATTTTTAGCCACGGTCATAAGATGTAGGTCTAGGCCTTGAAACAGGGGTGACTGGGTGGCAAAGGCCAGCATCTTTTGGCCGCTGTCGCTCCCATCATAGGCCACCAGCACCCGCTCAATGGGCTGATACTGGCGCGACGTCACCAGGCAGGGTTTGTGGCTAGCCCGGACAATGCGCTCCAGGTTGGCCCCCAGGTGGCCCGAGGCAAACTCGGCCGTTTCCCCCCGTTTGCCCAGCACCATCAAATCGGCATGGGTTTCCAGGGTTTCCAAGGCGTCTACCAGGAATCCTGTTTTGTGAAGCAACCTAACCGAGGCCGCACCATGCTCCATGAGCACCTGCTCAGCTTCCTGCAAAATCAGCTTGGCCCGTTCGTGATTGAGTCGGGCTCGCTCATGCTCCACCTCCACCAGTTTTTTCAGTAGGGATTCCGAGGCTCCCAGGCCAATGCTGCCACTCAGGTTACTGGCCTCGGCGGTGGCTTTGCCCCGGGCATCGGTGACGTACAGGACCTCCACGCTGGCCCCCAGTCGCTGGGCAAACCAGGCCCCATAGCGGTAGCTGCTCTGGGCAAAAATCGAGCCGTCTGTGCACAGAAGAATGGTTTTCATCAGTAATTTAGTTTTCTCCGGCAATGGATGGTTGGGTGGGTTGACTATGGACGGCCAGTTTCTCAACTAGGGTGGCGCTGGCTTCGTTAAGGCCCACCACCTCTACCTCGGCCCCAGACCGGCGGAATTTATTGACGATTTTGTCCAGGGCAGCCACGGCCCCCTGGTCCCAGAGGTGGGCATGGGTCAGGTCGATGGTGACGCGATCGATAAACTCGTCAACGTCAAAGGCAGCTAGAAATTCGTCGATGGACACAAAGAAAATCTGCCCCGACACGCTGTAAATTCGGTGGTTACCATCGTCCTTTAGGACTTTATCGACAAACACCAGTTGAGCAATCTTGCGGGAGAAAAATACCGTGCTCATGACGATGCCCGTGGCCACCCCCAGGGCGAAGTTGCGGGTAAAGATGGTGACGAACATGGTGGTCAACATCACCGCTGACTCGGTGCGAGGAATTTTGGCCATGTCCCGAAAGGAGGCCCAGCGGAAGGTGCCAATGGAGACCATGATCATCACGGCGACCAGGGCGGCCATGGGCATCTGCTGCACCCAGCGACTAAGCACCAGAATGGCAAATAACAAAAACACCCCGGCACAGAGGGTGGATAGGCGTCCCCGCCCCCCAGACTGCACATTAATCACCGATTGGCCAATCATGCCGCAGCCCCCCATACCGCCAAAGAAGCTGGTGATCATGTTGGCGACTCCTTGCCCCTTGGCCTCCTGATTTTTGTCGCTGGGGGTGTCGGTAAGCTCATCCACCAGAGAGGCGGTGAGGAACGAGGCCAACAGCCCGACGATCGCCATAGTTAGTGACGTGGGTAGCACAATCAGCAGGGTTTCCACGGTAAATGGCACATCGGGCAGGGAAAATATCGGTAGGGCGGTGGGCAGTTCCCCCATGTCACCCACGGTGGGCACGTCAAGGCCCAGGGCAATCGCCGCTACGGTCATCACAAACAGGGCCACCAGGGGGGACGGTATCGCCGTGGTAAACCGAGGCAGGATGTAAATGATCCCTAGGGATAGGGCGGTCATCACGTACACCGCCGAGGGCACGTTGGTTAGCTGGGGCAGTTGGGCTAGAAAAATCAGCACCGCCAGGGCGTTAATGTAGCCTACCATCACCGCCCGGGGCACATAGCGCATTTGCCGCCCCAGCTTTAGCACCCCAAAAATCACCTGAAACACACCGCACAGCAGGGTAGCCACCAGCAAATACTCCAGGCCCCAGTCCCGCACCAGGTCAATCATCAACAGGGCCATGGCCCCGGTGGCGGCGGAAATCGAGCCGGGTCGCCCCCCTAAAAAGGCTGTGACCACCGCAATGATAAAGGAGGCATAGAGCCCTACTTTCGGATCAACACCGGCAATGATCGAAAAGGCGATCGCCTCTGGAATCAGGGCCAGCCCCACCACGGCCCCAGCTAAAATATCGGCTTTGGGGTTAGATAGCCACTCTCGCCTGAAATGGCGCAGGTTGAATTTACTGATAGTCAAGATTCCTCGTTCCTCCTCTGACCTGGTTAACACTGCAAGAAACGGACGGCAGGCCACCGTACCCTTTTGCCTGGGAGATCTCAGCCCCTATCCAAACGAGCTAGATACAAGCGCTGAAAGGATGCCAGCCTTAGCGGCATACCCTAAGCCAACGTCATTACGGCTGCTAGATTTATGGTTAACTACACAGCTTACGAATGCGCCATGGAGGCTGGGGAATGGTTTAATGCGATCGCCAAAGGCCTCAAGCACCCAAACGGTGAACCACCCGAAGAACAGCCACTTTCTGAGAGTAGTCCCAGATTGGCACCTGTCCACCTGACGCCTGAGCCTCAAGCGGCTACACAATGTCGAGGACGATCCAAGCGGTCTGTCGGAGCGCGACCACGCGAACCATAGCCATCACGAGGGACGGGCTATCTGCCAAAGGCTGAGGGTGGAGATGTCAGGCAAACACATGATTGATAAGTAAACTTACTTAACGCTTTGTTACCTTTGCTTATATAAAAACAGTTTGGCTCCGGTGTCTAGGGGTAACGTCAAA
This sequence comes from Nodosilinea sp. P-1105, assembly GCF_012911975.1. GTDB lineage: Bacteria > Cyanobacteriota > Cyanobacteriia > Phormidesmidales > Phormidesmidaceae > Nodosilinea. Next base: position 107,521 of record NZ_SMDQ01000007.1, read on the forward strand.
AGATCATAGTTTTGAGGCCTGTCATCAGCCCGAAACATCATTTCCTTGGCTGGCCGCACCAACCCCCAGGAGTCCAATCACGGTGATAGTGCCCATCTTCCAAGTGTCGAGAGCGCTGTCGAGCAGGCGGCTCTGCTGATCGGTGAGGGTGGGCTGGTTGGCTAGGTGCAGGGCTGTACCGCCAGAGCCCAAGGTGAGGGATAGAACGGCGATAAAAATTAGGTTGAAGGCGACTGGAGTTTTAGTGGGTTTCATGGTGAACTCTCTTGTGTTTTGGATGAGTCCATCATCGTTGGGATGCCGTGAAAGTTCAGTCCCCACAAGGGTTTCAGACGGTATGACTTGGGTGTGAGTTGGGGATGACTTGCGCTACCCTTGGAGCAATCCATGGTCAAGCGAGATGAAACGGCATGGCAGGGCGATCGCTCTGCTGCCCCTCAGCGAAATCGAAAAATATCCAGTCCCCGATGCGATCGCGAATCTATAGCGGCAAACAAAGAGTTTTTGAAAAACTCCGAGGTCTGGACCCCGCTAGCCAATCACCAGATGGGGGCCGGAAGTCGGCAGATTCAGTGACCTGGGGTTGGGCTTGATGCTCAGTGTTAACAAGAAAATTGAGGAAGTCGGCGACAAGGCGGAGGCGATCGCCCGATATAGCGGTTCTTGGATAGGCGAGGTACATCTCAGTTTGGGAAGCCACTAAATTAATAGGCTTGAGTAAATGATCTGTACTTCATGTAAGTGAGAACAGCTATAGTTGATCCAGGTAATGATTGATCGTGTGTCGTAGCTGAGTATTGTTCATAGTTTTTTTACCTCATCTGACAAACCCGCAGTATCTAGTCAGCGCTGGATAGCATCTTCAAAAGAACTAAATTTTAGGGAATATATCGCAATTCATTTCGATTTTGAAAATCTAGGATAAATTGAGCATTCTTTTCTTCTATTGGAGAAATCAACTCGCCTGGAAAATCGTCGGGCATATAGATGGGTTGATACCAAGGCTGTTGGTTAAAGTAACTCTGCAGCTCACTGCTTTTAAAGAGACGTCCATGACGGGCAAAAATCGAATTTCTCATCACGTCTAGCTGCCAAGGGGTTTTTCCCACTAAATCAACTTCCAAAACGTATCGGTGTGACAGCCATGAGAAGTCATCCGAGTTTGCAACTTGGGGAACTGAAGGAGTTGGAGATGATACTGGTAAAGGCTCACCATCTGCGGGCGTCGGTGAGTGATTTTCATTTAGCCTGCCAGATGTTTGTGACGAAAGCCCATCAGCAGTTGTTAACGAGGTGGGTGCAGACTCCGCTGTAGTTTCAGGTGCTACTGGTTCTAACACGCTAATTTCTGGATTGACTGGGCGGTCGATAAATCTTGACCCTAGCACTAACAATGCCAATCCTACTCCTGCAAACCCTCCTAACTGTAAGAGATTGGGCCAAGATTGCCTATGCTGAGAGGCAGTAACAGGCTTTGATGGAGGGGGTGGTTTAGGGCTGGCAACAACTGTTTTAGAATGAAAAGGTAAGGGTTGAAGAGGAACTTCAAGATCCTTGAGAACAGTTTCACAGTTGGCGTAACGACGGCTATAGTGCTGGCGCACCATTTTCGTTAGGACATTAGCAAGTACAGTACTTACTTGTACGCCTGGCTGCCAGACTACCTCTCCTGTAGAAGGGTCAATATTAAAGTCTCTGGGTAATTGCCCTGTTAGCGCCTCGATGGCAACCATGCCTAGAGCATAAATATCACTGGCAGGAAGAGGCTTGCCTCGCCCCTGCTCTGACGGCACATATCCATATGTACCAATACTAACAGTAGTAGACATCTGTTTAGATTCGGGCGTTACAGTAGTCCGTCCAAGGTGCTGCACGGAAAACTCTTTGACGATGCCAAAATCAATCAGGCAGATAACTCCATCTTGGCGTCGGATCAAGTTCTCAGGTTTGATGTCTCGGTGAATTACTCCTTGCTGGTGAACATAGGCGAGTACTGTTAGCCCTTGGCGCAGCAGTGTAATCACATCGTTTTCAGGCAAACGCTTTACAGCTTTTAATTCATCCCGCAGGGTTCGCCCCTGAATAAAATCCTGCACAATGAAAAGATTGCCGTTCTCTTCAAAGTGAGCCAGCAATAAGGGAATTTGGTCATGGCGGCCCAGACGCTCAAGTATTTCAGCTTCTTGATCAAACAAACGCCGAGCCACCTGCCACTGATCAGAAGAAAAATCTCGCTGAGGACGCAATTGCTTTACCACACACTGAGGTTGGCCAGGACGGCGCAGATCCTTTGCCAGGTAGGTAATTCCAAACCCTCCAGCACTCAATTCTTTAAAGACTTCATAACGTCCGTCTAGAACAGTCATCTTAGTTTGGGCCTTAGCTATCAAGGTTGATGGGATGAGTCGTCTGCTGTGCGTGTAGCTGAGAATTTCTCGCTACCCTGGAACAGATGGCAGCTATGCACTTTTTTGCTCTGATTGATCTTTCTGCAATAGAAAATCAAGATATTCTTCGAGTTGTAGTAGTCTGGGTTGAGAGAGTTGACGTAGTTTTACTAAAAGTTCTTCTTTTTGCTGCCATTGGCTCACTGACACAATTTGTGAAGCCGAGACTTCAACAGTTACATTTGGCACACCGAACCCTTCTAAGCTATAGCCATCATCTTCGTTGTCAGGCATAGGGTAATGCTCTACCACGGTGGCAATATCACCCCGTTTTAGGTAGTGCTCAGGCAAATCTTCAGCTAAGGCGACTTGGGAAAAGAGCGGATACTGAGTTTTCATAGGTTTGCCCCTTTGTTTGGCACCAAAGTCGAAACTTGTGTTGTTCCGTTTCCATCGCTGTAGACAACGTGTGACTTCACATTGCTGGGGCCTCCGTCGACCATCAGATCAGGTAAATTAAGCTTAAACATACCCAAGCACTTCCCATGGTGGGAGTCTATGATGCAGAAACAGACCATAGGGTACACATCACCTCTAGACACTTTAGTTGCCGTGGCCAAACGGCTGAGCCTCTACGAAAAGGGTCAACAGCTCTCCTCAGAAGACTTTTTTGACCAGTATAGCTGGGGACATCTGGGTGACGAAGCTCTGTATGTGGAGTGGGCTAACGACTACCGCCACTACCTCGCCCTACGGCAAGACCTCGAAGAACTGCTAGTGCAGCGTCAAGACTAAAAATTAGGGTCCAGTAGGTGGGGTGAAACGCAGGGGCACCCAACTGCAGTCAGCCTTGTTGGGTTCTGCTGGCGCGCCACCCAGCCTACAAATTTAGAATTGACTGGCTTGTTAGAGTAGGATGCTTTCTGGAAGACTTGCTACTCAAGGATCACAGGCAGCGGAAAGTCAAGGATCCAACTTTAGGAGACCAGTGGCGGCAAGAAACCCTGGCAGTATCCGATGCAGAGTCAGACATTCTCACCACCATGACCATGGCTCTGGCTGCCATAGCCGAAGACAACGCTAGCGAAGCCGAAGATCAATGAATCTGTGGCAGCAAAGATCCCAGGGTTTTTCAAAAACCTTGGGATCTGAGACACCTTAAACATTTGCCTGATAGAATCAGGGCTTGCGAAAAGTTTCACTTAGCTTATGGCTGCGGCATCGCTTCGATAAATGCCCTAAGGGCTTTATTGACCGCTTCAGGGGTAGTAAATACCTGAGCCACATCGTCGTCTAAAACAACAACTTTAAGCTTTTCGACATCATGCCCGACGGCAAATCGATTAGGCTTCGCTTTTTGATAGTCAAAGCGGTATTCCGGCTGCAAGTCATCTTCAGAGGGTGGCATGGGGTTAGAGGGCATTAGAGCCAGGATTCTAGAGGGAAGTTGCGGACTTGCTGCATACGAGGAAAATCTTGATCGCGGGAAACAACCGTTAGTGAATAATGTAAAGCGGTGCAGGCGATCCATAAATCGTTATCGCTGATGCCAATTTCCTCAATTCTGGTTTTGCGGCGTTTTTGACGCTCTTTGGGGCCATAGTGGCGAATGAGTGCAGATTTGAATTGGCCATACAGTTCAGAGATTGACTCGTTAAGGGAATAAATGCCGATGTCAGCCAAGTATGCTCTAGCGCGGCGGAGATTTTCTTGCTGGCGCTCGGAGTGGTATGCCATGTAGTAAATTTCACCTGCTGTAATGATGCTCACGGCAACATTTTGCTCACCGACCTCAGCAATTTTGCGGCGCATGGTCAGGTCCCCCTGAATCAACCGACTGAAGTGATTGGTATCGAGTAGATACATCGCTTAGGCCTGGATCTGGGAGCGGGTTTCGTAAACGGTTTCTAGGCAGTCTTCAAAGTCTGTGCCTTCCCAGGTTTCGGTATGACTGAGTAGGGAACCGCCAGATGGGGGCCGGAAATCGGCAGATTCAGTGACCTGGGGTTGGGCTTTATGCTCGGTGTGAACTAGAAAATTGAGGAAGTCGGCTACGAGGCGGAGGCGATCGCCCGATAGCTGATCCAGATAATGATTGATCGTGTGCCGCAGTTGAGCGTTGTTCATAGTGCTCTTTCCACCTCATGTGACAAACCAGTAATATCTAACCAACCCTGAATAGCATCTTCTAGCATTTCGAGCAGGCGATCATAGCTTTCTCCCCAGGTGTGACAACCAAGGCAAAGCAGGCACAGATACACACCACACATCGTCTTCTTGCCAGATAATAGCTTTGTTGTTCATAAGATCAATCTTTCCCTTAATATATATCGTTAATATCTTCTGCATCCACCTTCCAGACTTACCTGTAACTTTAGTTTCTGCTGTCTATCTGCATCTTTATAGTTGATGGCAGATTCTTGGCTTTAGCAAGGATAGGTTTCTCATTTGGATGAATGAAAAAGTCTAATTTCGCATTACTTAAATCAGCATTAGTCAAATTTACATAACTAAGATTTACTCCTTGAAGATCTACATGACTAAGATTTGCGTTCTCAAAGTTAACATTAATAAGCGACGAATTACGTAGATTTGCATGACTTAAATCAGCATGCCTGAAATCAGTATTTTTGATTTCCGTATAATCTAAATTGGCTTGACTCAAGTCAGCATTAGAAAAATCTGAGTCTTCCAGACGAGCATAACTAAGATCTGTATTCACCAGATTGGCACTACAATAAGTCTTGTAAAAAGTTGCTCCGACTAAGCTTGCTCCATTAAAGTTACACTTTCCAAAGTCTGCATAGCTAAAGTCGGCCTCATCTAAAACAGATCTCTCAGAACCCTCGCTAAAATCAGCGTAGTTAAAACGAGAGTGATTTAATTTTGCGTTTGCAAGCTTGACTCCTTTCAAGATTGCCTTGTAGGATTGAGCACCCTTGAGAATTGCTGATGTCAGATCTGCATCAGTTAAGTCAATCCAGCTCAGAACTGCTGACGTTAGATCTGCATCCATAAGTTGTGACTTCTCTAAATTTGCCCTGACAAGGTATGCTTCCTTTAGATTAATACCAGGCAAGTAAGCACTGGGAGAACTTAATCCTTCAAGTTTTATGTTGTCTGAGTTCAAGTCCTGTAGGGCTTGATAACGAGCATAGCTGGCTGGATTTCCCACCGCGTTATCTATCACCTGCCATGCTGAATAGTGTGCTTGTCTTTTTCTGCTTCTAGCCTCTTTGAAGAATAGTGTAACTGCTGAAATCAAGGCTATTGCTTCACTTCTTTCTAAAAGCACAGTCAAAACATCTCTGGCTGTGTTTATATTTTCTTTCTCAACCCAAATCACGAAAGGGATAAGGATCGCTACAAAATATGATATTACTTTAGTCGAAGAAGATTCATAGAACCAATCTAGGTATTGATTTGCTACCCAATCGAAAAATTTTTTAGAATTGTCAATCTCACGTTTTTTGAAAAAGCCAATAAGTGTTCTGTTGAGACTCGGATCAGATGTCCATTTGAATAGAGAAACAATAGAATGTCTTAATCTGACTGCTGTCTTGCCATTGCCCATTCTAATACATATTTCTATGATGAAGTTTAAACAAGGAACAGACTGAAGATCTACTGATCAAATCATCAACACTACGAGAGGGAATTTTCGTGTTTTGATAGACCTTAGAACTTTTGCAAAATCCTCGAATCCAGGTAGATTTAGCCTTGTCTAGCCAACGGTTCTGTGATCGCACCCTGCAAATGCCCCAGCTACTCGGTCAGGCTCTCCAGCTGCTTTTCGGGCTTCAGCACGCCCAGGCCGCGCACCACCACCTTGCCGCTGCTGTAGACAAAGCGCGACTTCACATTGCTGTGACCTCCGTTGACCATCAGATCAGGTAGATTAGGCTTAAGCCTACCCAGGCACTTCCCATGGTAGGAGTTCATGATGCAGAAACAGACGATAGAGTACACCTCGCCCTTAGACGCCTTGGTTGCCGTGGCCAAACGGCTGAGCATCTACGAAAGTGGTCAACAGCTCTCCTCCGAGGACTTTTTCAACCAGTATAGCCAAGGGCAACTGAGTGACGAGGCTCTGTATGTAGAGTGGGCCAATGACTACCGCAACTACCTGGCCCTACGGCAAGACCTCGAAGAACGCTTGGCCGATGCGGCATAGACTACTGGCAGCTTATCTGTCTAGGGTCGAACAAAGCATTTTGGGATGTCCTGGAGAAGACCCCAGGGTTTTTCAAAAACCCTGGGGTCTGGGGAAAGCAAGACCTAACTCGCCAGCGGCTCTGCGATCGCCCCTTGCAAATACCCCAGCCACTCCGTCAGGCTTTCTAGCTGCTTTTCGGGCTTCAGCACCCCCAGGCCGCGCACCACGACTTTGCCACCGCTGTAGACAAAGCGGGACTTCAGGTGGCTGGGCAGTTTCTCGCTGATCAACTTCCAGGCGGGTTCTTCCATCGGGGTTTCCATCACCACATGTTGCTTGCCCTCGGGTTTGATCCGAGAGAAGCCTGCCGCCTTGGCCACCAGCTTCAGTTCCAGCATGCGCACCAGTTGCTCGGTGGCGTGGGGAATGGGGCCATAGCGATCGCTGAGATCCGCCGCAATCTGCATCAGCTCTACCTTGCTGCTGGCGCTGGCCAGGGAGCGGTAGGCGCTCATCTTTTGTTCCAGGTCGGGAATGTAGTCATTCGGTACAAAGGCGGTGACATTGAGATCCACCTGGGTGTCCTCCACCTTGGGAATATCTTGGCCGCGAATTTCGGCAATTTCCTCTTCTAGCATGTCCATATAAAGGTCAAAACCGATGGCATCCATCTGGCCGGACTGCTCGACCCCCAGCAGGTTACCCACACCGCGAATCTCCATATCCCGCATGGCCAGTTGGTAGCCCGAGCCCAATTGGGTAAATTCTTGGATGGCTCGCAGGCGCTTGCGGGCTTTGTCGGTGAGGGATTTTTTGGGATAGAACAGCCAGGCATGGGCCTGAATACCGGCCCGGCCGACCCGGCCCCGCAGTTGGTAAAGCTGGGAGAGGCCAAAGCGGTGGGCGTCTTCCACCAGGATGGTATTGACCCGGGGAATATCGAGACCCGACTCGATGATGGTGGTACAGACCAGAATGTCGGCCTCCCCGTTGCTGAAGGTGAGCATGGTGGATTCCAGTTCCCCTTCGTCCATCTGCCCGTGGGCGATCGCGATGGTAGCGGTGGGCACCATCTCGCGAATTTTGGCCGATACATCCTCAATGCCTTCGACCCGGGGCACCACATAAAACACCTGCCCGCCGCGATCGAGCTCCTGGCGGATGGCGGTACGCACCGCTTCCGGGTCCAGGGGCGACAGGTGGGTTTTGATCGGACGGCGGGAGGGGGGCGGCGTGGTAATCAGGCTCATTTCCCGCACACCGGATAGGGCCATGTACAGGGTGCGAGGGATGGGGGTAGCGCTGAGGGTGAGCACATCCACCTGGGTTTTGAGGGATTTGATCCGCTCTTTTTGGTTCACCCCAAACCGCTGTTCTTCGTCCACCACTAGCAGACCCAGACTCTTGAAGTTGACCCCCTTCCCCAGTAGCTGATGGGTACCGACCACCACATCCAACTCGCCGGTCTTCAGCCGCTGCAGGATCTCTTTTTTTTCGGTTTGGCTGCGGAAGCGGTTGAGCAGCCCCACCTGGATCGGGTAGGGGGCAAAGCGCTCCTTCAGGGTGTGGTAGTGCTGCTGGGTGAGGATGGTGGTGGGGGCCAGCAGAGCCACCTGTTTACCGGCGGTGATCGCTTTAAAGATAGCCCGCAGGGCCACTTCGGTTTTACCAAAGCCCACATCGCCGCAAACCAGTCGGTCCATGGGGCGATCGCTTTCCATATCCCGCTTCACATCCTGCACCGCCTTCAGCTGGTCGGGGGTGGGCTGATAGGGGAAGGAGTCTTCCAGCTCCTGCTGCCAGGGCATATCGGTGGGGTAGGCAAACCCTTCCAGCTTGGCCCGCTGGGCGTAGAGCTTCAGCAAATCCACCGCCACCTTTTTGATCGCCTTTTTAGCGCGGCCTTTGGTTCTCTCCCAGGCGCTGCTGGTCATTTTGTTCAGCACCGGTGCCTGACCACTGGCGGCCCGATAGCGCGACAGGGAGCCCACCTGATCCGCCGCCACCCGCAGCAGGCCGTCGGCGTACTGAATCACCAGGTAGTCTCGGGTTTCGTGGTTGACCGTCAGGCTTTCCAGCTTGATGAATTTGCCGATACCGTGGCTGCGGTGGACCACAAAGTCCCCAGGCTTCATTTTGTTGGGGTCCACCTGCTTAGAGGTGGAACGGCGACGCTTGCGGACGTAGCCCCCCGTGGCCAGGGTATGTTGGCCAAAAAACTCCCGGTCCGTGACCACCACCAGTCGAAAGGTGGGCAGCACAAACCCCTCCATCTCTGCCAACCCCGAATACTTGACCGCCACCGGCACATGCTGAGTGTGCAGCTTGTCGATGGCGTTGTAGTCTTTGGGGTTGGGGATAAACTGGGCCGGGCAGTCATGCTCTTGCAGCAACGCCACCGATCGCGAAGGCTGAGCTGAGACCAACCAGACCGCATACTTGCGATCGCATTCTTTGCGAATGGTCTCCGCCAGCTTGCCAAACTGATGGGGAATTGCCGGAACTGGACGACTGGCCAGATTCAGCCCGCCATGGTTCGCCTCGCTCAGCTCCGAGAGCAACAGTCGAGGGAAAACTTCGGCATCGGTCAGGGTATCGGTGAAAGGGCGGTGGATCTTGGGGAGTGGGTGGGTGGATGAGTGGATGGGTGGATGGGTGGATGAGTCTGCATCCGTCCCCTCCTGGGAGGGGGAGGGGTGGGTTTCTGCCCCATCCTCCCCAACTTCTCCATCTCCCCTTCTGCCTTCTTGCCAGTGGTCCTCCACATGCTCGATCCAGCGATCGCTGTGGGCCTGACATTGATCCACCTCATCGATGGCGATCAGGCTGGTGTCTGGCAGGTAGTCCAACAGAGAGGCGGGGTTGGGAAACGCCAGACCCAGCCAGCGGCGCAGTCCTTCGGGCAAAATGCCGCTGTCCAGTCCTTCCTGGGCGGCGTCGGAGAGCAGGTCGTTTAGCTTCCCTTGCTGGCGCAGGTGATCGATAATCACCGGACCGTACTGGGTGGGGGTGAGCACCAGCTGGTCAATGGTGTCCAGGGAGCGCTGGGTGGCCGGGTCAAACTCCCGCAACCGCTCTAGCTCGTCGCCAAACAGCTCTATCCGCACGGGCAGTTCACTGGCGACGGGATACACGTCAATAATGTCGCCCCGCTGGGCCCACTGGCCTTCGGTTTCAACGGTGGGGGTGCGCTCATAGCCCAGGTTTGCCAGCTGCTGGGCCAGGGTTTTCACAGTCACCTCCTGGCCCAGGCTCAGCCGCAGGCAGTAGGGGGCCAGGGCCGCGACCGGGGGCAAATGGGGTTGCAAGGCTCGCTCGGTGGCAACAATCGCCAAAGCCTTGGACTCGGACGTCTCGGCGGTCGTCTGCAGGGCCAGTAGGTCGGCCAGCACCTGCAACTGGCCCCAGGTCATTTCAGACTCCTGGTCAAAGGGGTCGTAGGGGGAGGCTTCGGAAGTGGGGTAAAAATGCACCGTGTCCCAACCCATGGCCTCCAGTTGACTGGCCCAGCGGCCTGCTTCTTCCAGGGTGGCAGTAATCACCAGCAGGGGACGATCCTGAGCCTGGGCCAGGGCAGAGGCAATCAGCCCCTTGGGAAAGCGGGAGACACCATTCAGGATCAACTGTCCCTGTTGGTCTAACTTGCCGAGCAGTTCGCTGGTGAGGGGAGAGCGTTGCAGAGCACGGGTAATCGAAGAGAAAGCCATGGCATCAACCCAGGGAACAGGAGCAAGCAAAAACCCCCTCGACCTGGCAGTCGAGGGTTGTAGGCAAGGGGAACGGCATCGGCCTGCCTCGCGTTAACTATTGTAATAATCTCCGGTCTATTTACCCAGGCCTGGGGGCCGATAGCCCTTAAGACCTCACCTGCAGCGATCGCAGCCGATTGATCGCCGCCGCCAATTCTAGCCCCCGAAACACCACTAAATCGCCCATGGGCCAATGGGTGAGGCTATCCAGTCCATGGCGCTCAACATCAGCCATCACCGCCTCTACCACCGCCCCCAGGGGAGTGGTGGCGGTCATATAGTGGCTCTGGGCATAGACAATCGCTTCGGCGATCCCCCGCACCTGTCCTGACTCCACCAGTTGCTCCACTGCGGATAGGTCAATGGCTTCGGTGCCAATTTCCAGGTGATCGACGTCGCGGGTTCTGAGTTTGACGCTGCGCTTTCCCTTACTGGGGTCAATGCTCTGGGGTTGAATGGTGCGGCGGGTCAGCGCCCCAAACTGGGCGCCCCCCTCCCGATCGCGATCGGTTTGGTACTGGGCCGCGATCGCCTTAGCCTGGGCGGTGACATCCTGGGGGCAAAACTCGTCCATGGCGATCACGGTGTCGGCCACATCGAAGTAGTCGCCGCTGCCCCCCATCACCAGCACGGTCGAAATGCCGTAGTCGGTGTAGAGCTGCTGCACTTTATCGATGAAGGGGGTGATGGGCTCACGATCTTTGGCAATCAGGGCCTGCATCCGGCGATCGCGAATCATAAAGTTGGTGGCCGAGGTGTCTTCATCCACCAATAAGGCCGTCGCCCCCGCTTCAATCGATTCAATGATGTTGGCCGCCTGGGAGGTGCTGCCGCTGGCATTGGGGGTAGAAAACCGCTGGGTGGATTTACCCTGGGGCAGGCTGCCAATAAACGGTGAAATATTCACCCCGGCAATGCTGCGGCCATCTTCAGCCCTGACCTTGACCGCAGTGGGGTCCGTTACCACCTGGTGGCGGCCATCTCCAGGGATATGGTTATAAATTCCGGTGGCGATCGCCCGCAACAAAGTGGACTTACCGTGGTAGCCACCCCCCACAATCAGGGTAATGCCCCGGGGAATGCCCATGCCCGTCACCTCTCCGGCATGGGGACAGCTTAGGGTCACCCGCAGGGATGGGGGCGACTGAAACGGCACCGCCTGATCGGCCAGGGGCCGCTCATCCACCCCACTGCGGCGGGGCAAAACCGCCCCATCGGCCACAAAGGCCACCAGGTTTTGGGCGGCAAGCTGCGATCGCAGGGCTTCTGCATCCTCAGCCGTCTGTCCATGCTGGGACAGGCTGGTCGGATCCAGGGCGTCGTAGTACAGGGTCTGGTCTACCAGGTCGGGCACAGTGTTGCACAGCAAATCAGCCGCCTGGCGGCCAGCAATCCGGCGGCCAAAGGCTGGTAACCCCACACTAAACCTCAGTTCTACAGCCTCAGCCGTGACCCGAGCCGCACTGCGGGCCAACATCGCCTGACTGGGGCGCACAATACTAATCAGCCCGCTTTTCCCAGAGCCCGACTTGCGCTGACTACTCCCAGCCACCTGGTGAAATTCACGGGTTAGGTAGTCAGCCAGGGCGATCGCCCGGCAGGGGGAATTCCATGCCTCAGGCGGAAACCCGGCTATGGCCTGGGGCACCACCACCCGCACCCGACTAGGAGCGGCAAACGGGTCCCCCTGCACATGGTCAATGTGCAGGGTAAAGTCGGCAAAATCATAGGCCCCTTTCAGAGACTTGTAGGCCCCATAACTTTGGCCATCAAGCTGCTGTAACTGGTTAAAAAGACTCTGCTGAGTGGCCATGGGAAAAATAACTAAACACTAAGCTGGCACGCTGTCACAAACCCTAGAACTATAACTCTGGCTGGTTGGCTTCGGCCGTCACTGCCACATCAAACAGTCCATCTGGGTGATGGCTGATAGTTTTAAGCACCCACCAAAAACCTTTGTACCATCAACACGAATATAATATAGGTTCAGACCTCTGCCTATACCCGGTAACTAGAGGACTGCTCCGCCAACCCCAATTCTAACTGCCCACCAGAACCAACTCGCGTAGCTTTAGCCAACTCAAGATACTCCTGCAAAAGATCCAGCTCTTTAGCAACAGAGTGCAGAGAAAGTCGCTTCAAAATTTCTATAGTGATAGGCCTTTTGTTATCCCAAAATATCATAGAATCGAGAAATTCAAGAGACTGCTTCGAAGTTAAAATGCCATGCACAAACTCAGCCTCTTTTTCTGTTTCAAAGGACAGGAAATTAACAGTATCATCCAGCATGACTGGCTTATTTTCAATAGGCCCGACAAGGTAGAAGTCAAGCTTCTTATAGAGTGAAGATATAGCGACCTTCCATTTTTTAAAGGAATAATCTCCTACACCAAATATAGAATATGGTGGCTTGTTTTTATATATTGAACTTTTTCTTTTTTTGAGCAACTCATCATGTTCAAGCAGGTATTGCCACGTGTTAGGCGCTTTATCTTTGATGATGCCCGTATCTTCGCCTACTAACCTCTGTGTAACTAGAACAAATTTTCGGCAGCTTTCAATTCTGGCATTGCCGATATCTGAGCTCTTTAACAGAGGATAAATATACTCTTTTTCAAGAAAATATTTTCGCCGCATTCCATTTAAGAAGAACCCATCTTCAACCTGTTCAAGTTCCATGACTTTTGAACAATCATGTTTAATTCCAGAACGCCAGATATATTTCAAGTTCTGGCCTGATAAATGTTTCCACTTTTCATACTTTTTAGTATCTTTTAGAATTAGTCCATCCCTCTCACCGATCACATATAGTATCTGATTCGATTCTAGATCTCTGTAGACCTTGCAATCAGAGCTAGGACTTTTATTCACAGATGAATTGTTATTTGTAGATAAAACGAAAAAGCATGCTTCAACTGAAGCTCCAAAGAAAGCTTTCGTGTCAATCAAGTAAATTGAAACAGAAAATCTATTGCCTAATTTTACCCTTGCTTGCTGAATAACTTTACGGGCAACTGAATGTTTACATAATAAGGCTATAGTCCCTTCTCTCTTTGAAAGCCATTCAATATGTTGCAACAACATCCACTCCGAGATATCAAAATTACTTGATCCTGTTATGGCTTCGATGCCTCGACGGCTTTGAAAGTTTGACTTCGAAGGCAGGTTTTTACTGTTGAGGATACTTAACTCACTACTGGTAACCCAGGGAGGATTTCCCACTATCAAAATATAGCCCGGAGAACTGGCGAGAAAGGAACCCCAATTCATACCAAAAAAGTCTTCCACATAAATATCAACATTATTTGATTCAAATTTTCTTGACAAGGACTTTCTTGCTTCTTCGACATATTCTTCATTGATATCGAATCCTACAACTTTTGAATACTTGAATTCATGTAAAGATGCTCTAAGGAAAGCTCCTTTTCCACAGGTTGGTTCTATTATTATGTCAGGATTTAAGTCATGCCTTTTCTTCAGAACTCTGATTGCGAGGTTCGCAAGTTCATCAGGTGTCTGAAAATCACCAAACTGCCATTTATCTAACGACTTAGCCATTATCGAACTCTAATTACCCCTGAAATATTGCCTGCTTGCTGGATGACACGCCTATACTGTAATCTCCATTGAAGAGCATTTGAAATCGTCAAATAACCCTGATTTGGAGGTGAATCCAAGATTCTATCAGCCAGTTGGTCTGCCCCTATGTCATCGACCGGCAGGTTTCTATCTTCTAAAAAAGCAAGGATGTCGTCTTTATTCCCATCACGACTTAAGATATCTAAGATACCCGTAGTTGTTTGGAAGTCCGCAGTTCTATCTTTGTCTACAAAAATAGTATGCTGCATATTCAATCTTCCAGTTCTGCGACTTGGATCATCATATTTGTCGTAGACAAAAATTAGAAGATGATATCCTAGGCCGAAGACTTTTTGGGCAGCAGACTTGAAGGGACACGACGATTGAGGCTGTTTCAAACTAGTCACCTTTATATCAACCTCAAGACCGGGAAAATCGATGCCCGAGGCTGAATTTCCTGATTGACAGTCATAGGTCTCGTTCAAGTACGCTGAAAACTTTTGCTCAAGGTAGGTTCCTACAGCTTTTCCGTCAGTGACCCCATAAAGTGTAGGTTCGTCGTAGGTGGACTCTAAATCAGCAAACTGTGCTGCTTCAATACACAGTTGCTCGATGGTTAATGTTGGTTTCATCCTCGCTATCAATCACATCCATAGTCAATAGTACATCAGTGTCAGGAGGCTGCTTGCTGACTATTGACACCAACTATAGATGACAGGAACACCCTCGCAGCGATTTTGCTGTGATTGAGTGCTTAACTCCAATCCCCGGCCGGATCATTTCGACTAATGTCCTTTCACACATCGGCTTGCTCAGCCTGGAAGTTCGGCAAACCGCACCTCCAAAAGAATTGTCTAATCGATATTTGGGCGGCTACATTAGCACTCAGGAAGCGAGAGTGCTAAAACCGCTTCCCTCCCCTCAACCCTATATTATTTATTCGGAACATTTGGAGGTACATCATGGCAGCTGTCACCCTCAGTGTGTCAACGGTTAAACCCCTGGGCGATCGCATCCTGGTTAAGGTCAGCGAAGCCGAAGAAAAAACTGCTGGCGGCATTTTGCTACCCGACACCGCCAAAGAAAAGCCCCAGGTGGGTGAAGTGGTGCAGATTGGCCCCGGCAAGCGCAACGATGACGGCTCTTACCAAACGATGGAAGTTAAAGTCGGCGACAAGGTGCTCTACTCCAAGTACGCCGGTACCGACATCAAACTGGGCACCGACGAGTATGTGCTGCTGCGGGAGTCTGACGTTCTCGCCGCCTTGGGCTAGGGAATTTTGGGTTTTGGATTGGCGATTTTGGATTTTGGCCCACTGTGCCGCCATCCCCTCCTGGGAGGGGATGGGGTGGGTAAAATCTGGGCGATCGCCGATCAACCCGTAGGGTGCATCCGCGCAGCGATGCACCACTGAGGGCTCCCACAACGGAGGCCATCTCACCCTTCCGAATGCAACGCAGTTAGTTCAACATTCACCATTTGTTGGGAGGATTACTCATCCATGGCTAAGTCAATTACCTACAACGAAGATGCCCGTCGCGCCCTAGAGCGCGGCTTTGACATGCTGTCTGAAGCTGTCGCCGTCACCCTCGGCCCCAAAGGTCGCAACGTGGTGCTCGAGAAAAAGTACGGTGCGCCCCAAATCATCAACGACGGCATCACCATCGCCAAGGAAATTGAGCTAGAAGACCACATTGAAAATACTGCCGTTTCCCTACTGCGTCAGGCCGCTTCTAAGACCAACGACGCCGCTGGGGACGGTACCACCACCGCCACCGTGCTGGGTCACGCCATTGTGAAAGAAGGGCTACGCAACGTCGCTGCCGGGGCCAACGCTATTTCCCTGAAGCGCGGCATCGACAAAGCCACCGCTTTCCTGGTGGACAAAATTGCCGAGCATGCCCGGCCCGTGGGCGACTCTAAGTCCATCGCCCAGGTGGGAGCCATCTCCGCCGGTAACGACGACGAAGTCGGTCAAATGATCGCCGACGCCATGGACAAAGTGGGCCGCGAAGGGGTGATCTCCCTGGAAGAAGGCAAGTCCATGATTACCGAACTGGAGGTCACTGAAGGGATGCGCTTCGACAAGGGCTACCTCTCCCCCTACTTTGTCACCGACACCGAGCGCATGGAAGCGGTGCTGGACGAGCCCTACATCCTGCTCACCGACAAGAAAATCACCCTGGTGCAGGACCTGGTGCCTGTGCTGGAGCAGGTGGCCCGTTCCGGCAAGCCCCTGATGATCATCGCTGAAGACATCGAGAAAGAAGCCCTGGCTACCCTGGTGGTGAACCGGATGCGGGGCGTACTGAATGTGGCCGCTGTGAAGGCCCCTGGCTTCGGCGATCGCCGCAAAGCTATGCTAGAAGACATCGCGGTACTGACCGGCGGTCAGGTGATCAGCGAAGACACCGGCCTGAAGCTGGAAAACGTCAAGGTGGACATGCTGGGGCAAGCCCGTCGCCTTACCATCACCAAAGACACCACCACCATCGTGGCAGATGGCAACGAGCAACAGGTGAAAGCCCGCTGTGAGCAGATTCGGCGTCAAATCGAAGAGACCGATTCCAGCTACGACAAAGAAAAGCTGCAAGAGCGGCTGGCTAAGCTTTCTGGTGGGGTGGCCGTGGTGAAAGTCGGGGCCGCCACCGAAACCGAAATGAAGGACCGCAAACTGCGCTTGGAAGACGCGATCAACGCCACCAAGGCCGCTGTGGAAGAGGGCATTGTCCCTGGCGGTGGCACCACCCTGGCCCACCTGGCCCCCCAACTGGAAACCTGGGCCAGCGAGACCCTCTCCGGCGAAGAGTTGTTGGGGGCTCAAATCGTCACCCGGGCCCTCACCGCCCCCCTCAGCCGCATTGCGGAGAACGCGGGCTTTAACGGTGCCGTGATTGTGGAGCAAGTGAAGGAAAAAGACTTCACCATTGGCTACGATGCCGCCCAAAACCGGTTCGTAGACATGTTCGATGGGGGCATTGTTGACCCGGCCAAGGTGACTCGCTCTGCCCTACAGAACGCGGCCTCCATTGCCTCCATGGTGTTGACCACCGAGTGTATTGTGGTCGACAAGCCCGAGCCCAAAGCCCCGGCGGCAGGGGCTGGCGCTGGCATGGGGGGTGACTTCGACTACTAAACCAGATCGGAAGTTCAGACATGGAGTTTTCCCACAGGCAGAACTCCATGTCTGGACTTGGTACAAGTTAGGGGTCAGGGGTCAGAAGCCAGGTTGCCCTTAGGTGACTTCTAGGGAACTTTCTACTGAGTGGTGGGCGATGCCCACCCTACGAAAGCCACGATTGCTGACAACAAGCGGGATTATCTTTCTCAGAAATCTCCTTAAATCCTGACTCCTGGCTTCTGGCCACGAAAACCAGCCCCACGTCCTAATCTTCGTGGTCATCAAAGGGGTCAGCCAGTTGCTTAGATGGGGGGCCAAAGGAGGTGTAGATAGCGAAGGCGGTCACGCCTACCAGAATCGCACCGACGGAAATGATAAGAACTGTTGCAGGTTCCATAAACTTTATGAGAATGGGAAACCCTTCCATCTTATAATATTACGAACTATAAAGTGTTGATTGTGGAAGGATCCATGGCACAACGGACTTGGTTGGGAGATGTTCTAAAGCCTTTAAATTCTGAGTACGGCAAAGTCTCCCCAGGGTGGGGAACAACGCCGTTGATGGCAGTGTTTATTGGCCTGTTTTTCGTGTTTTTGCTGATTATTCTTCAGCTCTACAATTCCTCCATCGTTTTGGAAAGCTTTGACGTTGACTGGCGCAGCATCGGTCTGTAATTGGTTAACGAATCAAGCTCAGCATCAATAGGGTTGGGGCGGCTTCCTCTGCTTCAGCCCTATTTTTATGGGATTCGATTTGTGGGATCCAAAGGGAGGTCTGTTTTTCCCTTCGCCGGACGATCTACACTGGGGGAGGTTCAGGGGAATTGCCCCTGGGCTGTTAAGCGCTATCCATGGCAAGGGTCAGCAGTAGCGGTGATACAGATAGGAGTTGTGGGATATGAATGTTTTTGGCATCGGTCTACCCGAAATGGCACTGATTATGGTGCTGGCGCTACTGGTGTTTGGGCCCAAAAAACTGCCGGAAATTGGCCGCAGTATGGGGAAAGCCATCAAAGGGTTCCAGGACGCCTCCCGGGAGTTTGAAGAAGAGTTCAAAAAAGAGGCGGAACAGATTGAAAAGGCTGTCACCAGCCCGATGAAGGCAACTCTAGAGTCTGATCCACCCAAAGCGATCGCCCCCCAGGAAGCCGAATCAACCCCCGAACAGCCAGCAGCCAACCATGATGGCTCTACTGAGCCTGAACCGGAAGCAGTTGCGCCCCAAGCCGCCGAGGCGGTTGAATCTGAATCCCAAGCCTAACAACGTTAACCCATGACCGCAGGACAACCATTGGACAGTTCTCCCATTGCCCTGATCGTCGGCTTGGGCAACCCTGGCCCCAAATATGCTGGCACCCGCCATAACATCGGCTTTGACGTGGTCGATCGTCTGTCTAAACGCTGGGCCATTCCCCTCAAGGAGGAACGTCGCTTCCATGGGGAATATGGGGCGGGGCGGTTGGCCACGGGTCAACGGGTGTATTTGCTCAAACCCCTGACCTACATGAATCGGTCCGGGCAATCGATTCGAGCGGTGGTAGATTGGCTGAAGCTGCCGGTGGAGGCTGTGCTGGTGGTGTACGACGACATGGATTTGCCGATTGGTCGGCTACGATTGCGGCTGTCGGGCTCGGCGGGGGGGCACAATGGTATGAAGTCGGCGATCGCCCACTTAGGCACCCAAACCTTTTGCCGTATGCGCATTGGCATTGGCAGTGCCCAAAAGCAAGGGGACGATGGCGCAGTGGTTTCCCATGTGTTGGGAAACTTTTCCCAGGCCGAGCGGCAAACCATGGACGAGGTGGTAGACACGGCGGTCAGGGCCATAGAAAAGGGGTTAGCTGACGGGGTGGAAAAGGCGATGAGCCTATACAACGGAGTGGAGATTGGGGCTTAGGGGTCAAATCAACCGCGATCGCTCCGAACGGCGACTATCCCAGGACAGCTCCAGGGCTTTGCGAAAGTCATCCATGGCGGCATTCGCCCCTTTCCCCAGACGAATCTGGGTGTGGCCGCGGCCAATGTAGGCTTCAGCCAGGTTGGGGCTGAGGTCTATGGCTTGAGCGAAATCTTCTAGGGCCAACTGCCACTGCTCTAGGAAATAGAGGGCATAGCCGCGATCGCAATGGGCCAGGGCATCGCGGTCGTTGAGTTCAATCGCCCGGTCAAAGTCATCTAGGGCCCGTTCATAGTTGTCTTGGCGACTAAACACTCGCCCCCGGTTCGCCAGAATTCGGGCGCTATCGGGCCGAAACCGCAGGGCCAGGGTATAGTCAGCGATCGCCCCCTCCAGATCCCCCACCTGGGCTCGCAACAGCCCCCGGCTGGCGTACAGATCGGCCAGGCGAAACCGCAGGTTCAAGGGGGTGTCTTCGCTAAAGGTGGCCTCGGGGCTGTCGAGGGCTAACCCCACCAGGGTTTGGTTGTAGGAGCGGTCTTGCAAGGCCGGGTCAAGATCCAGCACGGTTGTGTAATCGTCAATCGCCCCTTGCAAATCCCCCAATTCGTGGCGCAGCATGCCCCGGTTAATGTAGGCTTCGGCGTAGTCGGGCTGACAGGTGAGGGCCTGGTTGATATCCAGGGTGGCCTGGTAGTTGTTGTGCAACTGAAAGTAGGCCACCGCCCGATAGTTGTAAGCCTCGGCCTGGTCAGGTTGGCCTTTCAGCAGTTGGGTCAAATCGGCGATCGCCCGTTGATAGGCATCCCGCCGATGTTCCGCCAGGGCCGTATGGGCCCCCAGCTTCAGGTAGGCTAGGCCCCGCCACAGCAGTATCTTGTAGAACTCCGGTTGTTGCTTTAGCACCACCGAGAAATCGGCGATCGCACCGCTGTAATTTTCCAGGTCAAGTTTGATCCGGCCCCGGTTGCCATAGGCTTTGATCGCCTTCGGTTTCAGAGCGATCGCCTGGTCAATATCTGCCAGGGCTTCCACCAGGTTGCCCAGTTGGCGATGGGCACTGCCGCGATTGATGTAGGCATTGACAAAGGCCGAGTCTAGGCGAATTGCCGTTGAAAAATCGTTAATGGCGGCATCGTAGCGTTGCCAATCCCGGTAGGCGCAGCCTCGGTTGTAGTAGGCTTTAGCACAGGCTTGATCCAGGCTAATCGCCTGGGTAAACAAAGCAATAGCTGTTTCAAACTGGCTCAGCCGAGCCTGTTCAATGCCAGCCTGTAAAATTTCGCTGATCGTCATAGCGGGTAAGCGGGGAAAGTCACAAGCTGTGTCTTTTTAGGGGAACGAACGCCAGCCACTGCGTTCAATCGCCTAGGGTGTAGACATATGCACTCCAACCATGGACTTATTATAGGCACTGCTACACATCTATTACCGCTTGTATTACCGCTTGAGATAGCCTCTGGGAAACTCATCCTACAGCGCTCGTAGGTTGGGTGATTCTGCGTTTCACCCAACAGCAGTAAGCCTTGTGGGTTCTGCGGAGTAGGCCGTAGGACGCGCGTAGCAGGGGTTGGGGGATGTAGAGCTTTCTCTTCCCGCAGGGTGGGAAAAGCTCTAGCGGCAAAGGTTCTGGGATTTACGTGTACACAGTAGCCCAAGGAGGGGACAATGTTATCGCGTACTGAGGTTATTGTGAGATATATTCCCTGGTCGCCTTAGCTAACCATTGGCATGATGCGCCAACCTCTGGGCCATCTGCCTGTGGCGCTGCACCGTTTGGGGCAAATCCAGGGTCAACAGCCCCTCTGGAGCTAGCACCTGCCGACCGTTGATAAAGCTATAGTCCACCCGGTCAATGGGGCAAAAAATCAGGGCTGCTACCGGGTCAAACACTGTACCCGACAGGCCCAGCCGATCCAGATCAAGGGCAACAAAGTCGGCGGCCATGCCTGGGGCTAACTGGCCAATATCCTGACGACCAAGAACCCTAGCGCCTCCTCGGGTGGCGATCCCTAGGGCCTGGCGAGCGGTCAGGGCCGAGGCGGTTTCCTCCCGCACCCGGGCCATCAAAAACGCCTGGCGCGCCTCTGCCAGTAAATGACTGCCATCATTCGAGGCCGACCCATCGACCCCCAGGCCCACCGGCACCCCACAGTCCAACATGGCACGGATGGGGGCCATGCCGCTGGCCAGGCGCATATTGCTGCAGGGGCAGTGAGCTACCCCGGTGCCCGTCTGGCCAAAGCTGTGGATAGCGCGATCGTCCAGTTTGACGCAATGGGCATGCCATACATCTTCCCCGAGCCAGCCCACCGAGGCAGCATAGTCGCCAGGGGTGAGCCCAAACCGGCTGAGGCTGTAGTCCACATCGGCGTTATTTTCCGCCAGGTGGGTGTGCAGCCGCACCCCAGGGTATGACCGGGCCAACGCCGCCGATTCTCGCATCAGGTCGGTGGAGACACTAAAGGGGGAACAGGGGGCCAGGGTAATGCGCACCATGGCATAGGGGCGATTGTCGTGGTACTGCTCAATCAATCGCTGGCAGTCTTTGAGAATATGATCTTCCTGCTCCACCAGGGAGTCTGGGGGCAGTCCCCCCTGGCTCTGACCCACGCTCATACTGCCGCGACTGGCATGGAACCGCAGGCCAGTGGTCTGCACGGCGGCAATTTCGTCGTCTAGGGTGCAGCCATTGGGGAACAGGTAGAGGTGATCGCTGGCGGTGGTGCAGCCGGAGTAGATTAGCTCCGCCGCCGCCACCTGGGCGCTGAGGCGAATCGCCTCCGGGGTCAACTGCTGCCAGAGGGGATAGAGGGCGCTCAACCAGTCGAACAGGGAGGAATCTTGCGCCCCTGGCACCACCCGGGTCAGGGTTTGAAAGAAATGGTGGTGGGTATTGACCAGCCCTGGCAGCACCAGGTGGCGATCGCCCAAATCCAAAACCCGATCCGCAGTGGCGGGTAGCTGATCGATAGTGCCCACCTGCTCAATTACATTGTCCCGCACCAGCATGGCCCCGCCGCGCAGCTCGCGGTCCTGGTCATCCATGGTAATCAGGGTGTGGATATTTTTGACCAATAGCGTTGACACCATCAGACCGCCCCATCGCAACAGATTTGCCCAGGACTATAGAGGAATAAAAATCTTTAAGCAATGGCTAAGGAATATGACAAAGCCGCCCTGGCGGGTCCCTGGTCTTGAACAATCGTAGATACGGGGTCACTAACCACCTTTTTAAGAGGAGCTTTGGCCCAAGGCCGGGAACCCACCCCGCCGAAACCTACCGTAGAGAGCATGGCATGATTAACCTGACGCCGGGGGATATTCAGCTTAAGGCCAGGGCCCACAGTAAACCTGAAGCCATTCGCCTGGCGGGGGAGCGACTGTTGGCCACGGGTCACATCCAACCGGGCTATGTGGAGAGCATGTTAGCCCGGGAAGCCCAGGCGAATACCTATTTAGGCAACGGCATTGCCATTCCCCATGGCCAGCCCCAGCAGCGAGAGCTGATCTTGTCCACAGGGATTGCAGTGGTGCAGTTACCCGCCGGGGTGGACTGGAACCCAGGGGAAACGGTGCGGCTGGTGGTGGCGATCGCCGCCAAGTCAGACGAGCACTTGCAGATTCTCACCAACCTCACCCATGTGCTGGACGATCCGGCCACGGTGGAGCGGCTGGTGACCACCGACGATCCCCAGCTGATTATTGATCAGTTGATGGGGCAGGGCCGCCCCGCCCCGCCGGCGTCGGCCCCAGATACTGACGGGTTTGATCACTACGCCGATGTGATTATCGATGCCCCCACCGGCCTACATGCCCGACCAGCCAGCGTCTTTGCCGATGTGGCCAAATCCTTTCAGGCCGAGGTGCAGGTGCGCTATGGCGACCAGGTGGCCAATGGCAAAAGTCTGATGTCGCTGCTGAAGCTGGGGGTCGAGAAAGATGCCCAGGTGCGGCTGATGACCAGGGGGCAAGATGCGGCCCAGGCCTTGACGGCCCTGCAGCAGGCGGTGGCAGCAGGCCTGGAAGAAGAGGCGGCAGAGGCGACCTGGGTGATTCCAGAAGTGCCACCCCTGACCCTGGGGAGCCAGGGGATCGCCGGGGTGGCGGCCTCCCCAGGGTTGGCGATCGCCCCTTTGCATCATTTTCGGCGGACCCAACTGGACTTTGCCAAGACAGCCAGCGATCCTGAGGCGGAGCAGGGGCGGCTGCAGGCAGCGATCGCCACGGCCGATCAGGCCCTGGCCGACCTCTACACCACCGTCAAAGCCCGATCGGGCCAGGCGGAAGCGGCGATTTTTCAGGCCCACCGTCAGTTTTTGGCCGACCCAGAGCTGCAACAGGCGGCCCTCGATCGCATTCCCCCCCACCACAGCGCCCCCTGGGCTTGGCAGCAAACCATCGAAGCGCGAGCCCAAGAGCTAGAGGCCCTGGCCGATCCGGTGCTGTCAGGGCGGGCGGCGGACGTCCGGGACGTGGGCCAGCGGGTGCTAACGGCCCTGGTGGCCCCGGCAGGCACCGACCAACAGCTGCCCGACCATCCCGTGATTTTGCTGGCCGATGACCTGGCCCCCTCCGACACCGCCGGGCTCGATCCAGAGCGGATTTTGGGGTTCTGTACCGCAGCGGGTGGGGCAACCTCCCATACGGCAATCATGGCCCGATCGCTGAATATTCCAGCGGTGGCCGGGGCAGGCCCTGCCATTCTGGACTTGGCCCCAGGCCAGACGGCCATTTTAGATGGGGACAGCGGGCAGCTCTATCCCCAGCCCACAGCCGCCGATATCGCCCAGGCCCGGCAGGCCCAGACGGAACGGGCTGCCCTGCGGGATGTGGAGCACCATCGCCGCTTCCAACCCGCCCTGACCACCGACGGTCACCGGATTGAAGTGGTGGCCAACATTGGTGGCCCCGAGGAAGCGGCCCTGGCAATTGCAGCCGGGGCCGAAGGGGTGGGTCTGCTGCGCACCGAGTTTCTCTTCCTCAACCGCAGTACTCCCCCCAGTGAAACCGAGCAAATTCGGGCTCTACAGCAGATGACCCAGGCCCTGAACGGCCTACCGCTGATTGTGCGCACCCTAGACATCGGGGGCGACAAGCAGGTGCCCTATCTGAACCAGCCTCCAGAAGAGAATCCTTTCTTAGGGATTCGCGGGGTGCGCCTGTGCCTGCAGCGCACCGACTTATTTGAAACCCAGTTGCGGGCAATTTTGCAGGCGGCCCACCAGGGCTATATTCGGGTGATGTTTCCGATGATTGCCACCCTGGAAGATCTGCGAGCCGCCAAAGCGGTGCTGGCATCGGTGCGGGATGCGATCGCGGGTCCGCCAGTGGAGATTGGCATGATGGTGGAAGTGCCCAGTGCGGTGCTGCTGGCCGCAGAGTTTGCCCAGGAGGTGGACTTCTTTTCCGTGGGCACCAACGACCTGACCCAGTACCTGCTGGCGATGGATCGGGGCCATCCCACCCTGGCCAAACAGGCGGATGCCCTGCACCCCGCCGTCCTGCGGGCGATTCACCAAACCGTCCAGGGGGCCGCCACCGCTGGTAAATGGGTGGGCGTCTGTGGGGGGCTGGCGGGCGATCCCCTGGGGGCCAGCATTCTGGCTGGCCTGGGGGTGCAGGAACTCAGCCTGGATGTCCCCAGTATTCCTCAGGTGAAGGCCCGACTGCGCAGCACCTCCATGGCCAACCTGCGGCGACTGGCCCAGCAAGCCCTTGCCTGTGGCACCGCTGAGGAGGTACGGCAACTATGACGGCCCCCATTGCCACCGTCACCCTCAATCCGGCCATCGACCAAACCATTGAGGTGCCCAATTTTCAGCCCAACGCTGTCAACCGCTCCAGTGGGTGGCAAGACGATGCCGGCGGCAAAGGGGTGAATGTCGCCTCCTTTTTAGCGACGGTGGGGCACCAGATCAGCGTCACCGGGTTTTTAGGCCGTGACAACGCCACCCCCTTTGACAGGCTGTTTCTGGAAAAAGGCATTGCCGACCACTTTATCCGCCTACCCGGTGCCACCCGGGTCAACCTGAAGCTGGTGGACGACGTCCAAAACCAGGTCACCGACATCAATGCCCCCGGGCTAGTTCCCGGTGCCGCTGCCATTTCCCAACTGAGGCAAACCGTAACCAGCCTGGCTAAAACCTGCGGTTGGTTTATTTTGTCCGGTAGTGTGCCCACAGGGGTAGCCGACAGCCTCTACGCCGAGCTGATTCGGGATCTCAAAGCCCTGGGGAAAACCGTCGTGCTAGACACCAGTGGCGCCCCCCTGACCCAGGGGCTGGCCGCCAAGCCCGACTTGATTAAGCCCAACCAGCGGGAACTGGAAGACTATCTCCATACCCGCTTATCGAGCTGGGACGAGATTGTAGCCGCCGCTCGGGAGTTGATTGCCAGCGGCATTCCCCATGTGGTGGTGTCCCTGGGAGCCGAAGGAGCCATTTTTGTCGACCAAGACCGGGCTGTCCATGCCCAGCCGCCGGAGATTGCGGTGAAAAGTACCGTCGGGGCTGGGGATGCCATGGTGGCAGGAACGGTGGCGGGCTTAATCAGTGGTCAGTCCCTACGGGATTCAGCCGCCCTGGCCACGGCCTTTTCCATGGCCGCCCTGGCCCAGATTGGCCCCCGCCTGCCCCCCATCGATGACATCCGCAAACTGCGTGACCGGGTCACGGTTCAGAGGCTATAGCCTCACGTGTTTAGCCAGTGGGGCTGCGCCGTGGCTCCATTCTGCAATGGATTTTCTCCCTTGATTGCCCTGACTTGATTCAATGGATTGACCCATGACCAAACTTGTTGCTGTGACCGCCAGTGCCGCTGGCGAGGCCCACACCCAGATGGCGGCAGAGGCCCTGACTCAAACGGCAAAAGCCCTGGGCCACGACCTGATCGCCGAAGCCCAAACTGGACCCATCACCATCACCCTCAGCCCAGAGGATATTCAGCAGGCCGATGTGGTGATTATCGGGGCGGATGAATTTTTGGCTCGCGATCGCTTTTTAGGCAAACCCGTCTACGCCGTTTCCACCAGTGAGGCGATTCGCAACACGGAAATGGTGATTCAAAATGCGATCGCCCTGGTGACATCGCGGCCGAATCTGGGGGACCTCAAAACCACCCCCCACCCCCACGACCCGCTGCCGGAGGATGCCCCCGCGGCCGAGCCTGCCGGGGCCAGCAAGTTCTTTGTGGGCATTACCTCATGCCCCACCGGTATTGCCCACACGTTTATGGCCGCTGAAGGCCTAAAGCAAGGGGCCGCCAAGCTGGGCCATGACATCAAGGTGGAAACCCAGGGGTCGGTAGGGGCCAAAAACCAGCTCACCGACGCCGAGATTGCCCGAGCCGATGCGGTGATTATTGCTGCCGATACCCATGTGGACCTGGCCCGATTCAACGGCAAGCGGCTGTACCAAACCTCCACCAAGGCCGCTATTCACGATGGCTCTGCGGTGGTAAGCGCCGCCCTGGCTGCCCCCGTGGCGGGTGGGGGCAATGGCCAGTCCCCAGGGTACCTGGACGAGGTTAACCGGGCCAAGGCCGAACGCTCCGAAAGCCGCTCTGGCGCCTACAAACACCTGCTCACCGGAGTCAGTTACATGCTGCCCGTGATTGTGGCCGGGGGGTTGCTCATTGCCCTTTCCTTTGTGTTTGGCATTGACCCCGAACCCGGCACCCTGGGGGATGCGCTGATGCAGATTGGCGGTGGGGCCGCCTTTGCCCTGATTGTGCCGGTGCTGTCTGGCTATATTGCCTTTTCCATTGCCGATCGCCCCGGCCTAGCCCCTGGGTTAATTGGGGGACTGCTCGCGGCCAATCTGGACATGGGCTTCCTCGGCGGGATTTTGTCGGGTTTTCTGGCCGGTTATGTGGCCAAGTTTATTCGCGACAAGGTGAACCTGCCCGCCAACTTTGAGGGGCTAAAGCCGGTGCTGGTGATTCCCCTGCTGGCAACCCTGGTGGTGGGGCTGCTGCTGGTGTACGTGTTTGGTACTCCGGTGCGACTGATTATGGAGGGACTGGCCACCTACCTGGAAGGGTTGACGGGGACCAATGCCCTGCTGCTGGGGCTGATTTTGGGGGGGATGATGGCGGTGGATATGGGCGGCCCGGTAAACAAGGCGGCCTACACCTTTGCCGTGGGGCTGTTGGCCACCGATATCTATGCCCCCATGGCGGCGGTGATGGCGGCGGGAATGACCCCGCCCCTGGGGTTGGCCCTGGCCACGTTTGTATCGAAGCAGTACTTTAACCAGGCTGAGCAAGAGGCGGGCAAGGTGGCCTCAGTGTTGGGGATTTCCTTTATTACGGAAGGGGCGATTCCCTTTGCCGCCAACGATCCTTTGCGGATTTTACCCGCCTGCATTGTCGGCTCAGCGGTGGCTGGGGCCCTGTCGATGGTCTTTGGTTGCACCCTGCGCGCCCCCCATGGCGGTGTGTTTGTGCTGGCGATTCCCAATGCGGTGGAGAATGTGGGGCTGTATATTGTGGCGATCGCAACCGGGACCCTAGTCACCGCCCTGGCAGCAGTGCAGCTGAAGCACTGGTTTCCGAAGAAAACGGTGGTGGCAGAGGTGCCATAAATGTGCTCAGTCAATCTGATCATAATGAAAGCTGTATCTGGGGTTCACGGTTTACGGTCTACGGTGCACGGCCAGCCGTAAACCTTAACTTGCAAACCGTAACCCCTGTTGTCAGCCTGTCATCGTTAACTTGATAGACTGCCTGCTGCGATCGCAATTCGAGTGGTTTAGGGCTAAGCCAGTAGTACGGTCTTCGTCAAAATCACCATCCAGATCTCGACCGGGTTCCCTTGCCCTGCCTCGGCAGGGTTGGGGGGTACAGGTATGGGGTTGCTCCAATCGTTGGGCTCGGCATAGCCCAGGGCATGGAGGCGTTTGATCGTCCGGTCTAGGGCAGGTAGGCTGCCGTAGAGCAGATGGCGGACTTTTTCGGGTCGAGGGGGGCGGGGGCTGCTGGCTGACGGCGGCAGGCTGGACGCACTGCCGGACGCAGCCCCTGCGCCCGGTGATTCAAGATATTGCAACATCGGTTCTGTTTCCTTTTTTGCGTTTGCAGAAAACAAACCATTCGCCGCCATCCCTTCTTGGGAAAGGCAGGGGTGGGTTTGAGGAAAACAGAACGCGAAAACCCTAGCCACCCACGCTGGACGTGCAAACTGGGTGCTAGGGTTGATCCTAGCCTCGCAATCTGC
>NZ_SMDQ01000070.1 GCF_012911975.1 Nodosilinea sp. P-1105
TGATGGCGGCTTAACAGAGGGAGAAGAGCGGACACCTGTGACAAATCTGACTGAGCACTATTTCACAACAAGTCTAATGGTTTAGGGCAGGTGCTTGAAAAGCAGGGAGGTGAAAAGTTTGATCTAGCTCTAGCCGCTTTTCGCAAAAGCATTGAACTGGGAGAACAAGATAACAATCAGTCACACCTGGCAAAGGTGCATACTGCACTGGGCCAAGCGCTATCAAGACATAGAAGGATAGATGAGGCCATCCATCATCTTACGCAGGCATTTGACATTGATGTAGCTAATCGCAACTCCCGGGGGTTGTCACTGATTATGTTGTATCTCTCGCAATTGCTGACTGGGCAAGGGCGAATGAATGAAGCGGTTCAATATA
Source organism: Nodosilinea sp. P-1105 (assembly GCF_012911975.1). Classification (GTDB taxonomy): domain Bacteria; phylum Cyanobacteriota; class Cyanobacteriia; order Phormidesmidales; family Phormidesmidaceae; genus Nodosilinea. Next base: position 380 of record NZ_SMDQ01000070.1, read on the forward strand.
CTCAGCGAGCGCTTGAGGTTGCGCCAACTCACCAAGGGTTACAGCGACTCTACCGGCAAATCACAGGCACCGATGAGGTTAGCAGCGACTTTCCAGTCAAGCAGGGCATCGTAAAACATGTTCGCCAAAACGTCCAAGGAATCCGCTACGGGCATATTACCCCGGCTGACGGTAGTCGCGATATTTACTTTAGGGAAGGGTTCATCAAGTCCAATACCATCGACTTGCTGGATTCAGGTACCTTAGTCGAGGTAGAGGTGAACCAGCATCATAAAGGCCCCTGTGCATCAAGGATCCATGTTCTACCGGATATTGACGAAATCTGAGCCACAGAACGTACCAAATATTTATTTTTAAGATCTTCTACATCCGCAATAATCCTGCATTGTGGCATGAGGATCAATTAAATCCCCAAGTTCCATCGAAATGGTAAATTTCCATCCGTAGGGGCAGACCGATGTGTCTGCCCGGAATTTGGCATCGAGAAATTCGCCGACCGCGGATTATTCCATGGCAGGATTTTGGGCGCACAAGGCGATCGGGCAACCACGGCATATCACCGTAGGGGCAGACCGATGTGTCTGCCCGGAATTTGGCATCGAGAAATTCGCCGACCGCGAATTATTCCACGGCAGAGTTTTGGGCGCACAAGGCGATCGGGCAACCACGGCATATCACCGTAGGGGCAGACCGATGTGTCTGCCCGGAATTTGGCATCGAGAAATTCGCCGACCGCGGATTATTCCATGGCGGGATTTTGGGCGAACACGTGGGTTCGCCCCTACGGGATTGGCCCTAACGATCCACCGACCCCATGATGATATCAATGCTACCCAAGATTGCCATAATGTCAGCCACCTTCATCCCCTTCAACAGGTGAGGCAAAATTTGCAGATTATTGAAATCCGGGGCGCGGATCTTAAACCGCCAGGGGAAGACATTGTTGTCCCCCATAATAAACACCCCTAGCTCGCCTTTACCGCTCTCCAGGCGCACATAGTGCTCCCCTTCCGGAATCTTGAACGTGGGGGGAATCTTTTTACCAATGAACTGGTAGTCAAAGTCATTCCACTCCGACTTTGGCCCCTCCGCCATCCGCTTCGCCTCCAGGTTCTCAAACGGACCCCCAGGGATATTGGCGCAGGCCTGACGAATAATCTTCACCGATTCCCGCATTTCTCGGATGCGCACCTGGTAGCGGGCCATGCAGTCTCCGGCGGTTTCGTAGTGCACATCCCAGTCAAAGTCGTCGTAGCACTCGTAGTGGTCCACCTTGCGCAGGTCCCACTTCACCCCAGAGCCCCGCAGCATCGGGCCAGACAGCCCCCAGGCGATCGCCTCGTCCCGAGTAATGGTGCCAATCCCTTCGATCCGGCGACGGAAGATCGGGTTATTGGTGATCAGCTTTTCGTACTCATCCACCTTGGGCAAAAAGTAGTCGCAAAAGTCGGTACACTTGTCCAACCAACCGTAGGTTAAGTCCGCAGCCACACCGCCAATGCGGAAGTAGTTGTTGTTGATCAACCGGCTACCCGTCGCTGCTTCCCACAGGTCATAGATCATCTCCCGTTCCCGGAAGATATAGAAGAAGGGCGTCTGAGCCCCCACGTCCGCCAGGAAGGGACCCAGCCACAGTAGGTGGTTGGCAATCCGGTTCAGCTCCAGCATGATCACCCGAATGTAGCTGGCCCGCTTGGGTACCTCGATATCGGCCAATTGCTCCGGGGCATTGACGGTAATCGCTTCATTGAACATGCCCGCCGCATAGTCCCAACGACTGACATAGGGCACAAACATAACGTTGGTGCGGCTTTCGGCGATTTTTTCCATGCCTCGGTGCAGGTAGCCAATCACCGGCTCACAGTCAATCACATCTTCCCCATCCAGGGTGACAATCAACCGCAGCACCCCGTGCATAGAGGGATGATGCGGCCCCATGTTGAGCACCATGGGTTCGGTTTTGGTTTCAATAATTGACATAGGTTAGCCCAATCGTCGGTATCTGTCGTTGATGTTTGCGGTGGGACGGTCTTAAATATTTTATCTTTGAGTATCTTAATGTGGATCGCTGTCATTTTGCAGCTCAAAGCCATGAAACCTTTTGGGGGTTGGCTGTTTTCCCGGCTCGGCCCTATGGCCTAGTGGCGGGCTGGGGCCGTTATTGGTAGCGACGAAAGAGATCCCCCAACAAATCCTCGAAACTACCGTGGCGACCAAACTCGATAGCGTCAAAATCGTCCTGGCTGGGGCGATCGCGGGACTGGGCGGTGGGGCTGGGGTGACCGTCACGATCGTACTGTTGTCGGGTCTGGGGGTCGGAGAGCACTTGGTAGGCTCGGTTCAGGTATTTGAACTGCTCGGCAGCAGTAGCATCGTCTGGGTTGAGGTCAGGATGATAGCGACGGGCCAGTTGGCGATAGGCCCGTTTGATCGCCGCTTGGCTGGCCTGGGGATCGACCCCAAGCACGGTGTAATAATCGGTGGCTGAGGAAAAGGGGGTGGGGTTAGACATCGGTGTACGGCTACTTTCTACTGTCTACCTTTTTTAGCCAGTCCATCACCTGGTGACCCAGGCGCACATCGTTCAGGCGGTCGATCTCGCGAATGCCGGTGGGGCTGGTCACATTCACCTCTGTCAGGTAGCCGCCAATCACATCAATCCCCACAAAGTAAAGCCCATCCCGTTTCAGGGTGGGAGCCAGTTGCTGGCAAATCTGTCGCTCCCGTTCGGTGATCTCGGCCGGGGCGACCCGGCCTCCGACCGCCATATTACCCCGAAACTCACTGCCGGTGGGGATGCGGTTGACGGCACCGATCGGGTCTCCATCCAGCAGAATAATCCGCTTGTCCCCTTCCTTGGCGGCGGGTAAAAACGTCTGCACCATCACCGGCTCCTGGCCCTGGCGGGTGCTGATTTCTACCATCGAGTTGAGATTGCGATCGCCCGCTTGCAGAAACAAAATCCCCTCCCCAGCTTTACCCCCCAGGGGTTTCAGCACCGCCGCTCCCCACTGCTCTACGGTGTCGCGAATCACGGCCTTGCTCTGGCTGACGATGGTTTCTGGAATTGCTTCAGTGAATTGCAGGGCGTACATTTTTTCGTTAGCGGCTCGCAACCCCTTGGGGGCATTGATCACCTTAGTTTTAGCCGAGTCAATGTAGTCCAAAATGTAGGTGGCATAGAGGTAGGGCACGGTCACTGGCGGGTCGGTGCGCATAAACACCGCATCCATCTCGTCCAGCGATCGCTGCACCACATTGTCCACGTTGTACCATAGGGGCTCGGCCACCCAGTGATTATCCACCAATTGCACTGGGATTAAGTCCACCCGCCGCATCAGGGCCAGGGCCTTGCCGCCCACCACACTAAGCAGGGGGGCTTCGGTAATCCAGACCTCGTGCCCCTGGGCCTGGGCCGCTTCCATCAGGGCAACGCTGGTGTCGTGGCCGGGGTCAAGGCGCTCAATCGGGTCGATGATAAAAGCAAGTTTCACGGGGGGGATGTCCTATACTCCAGCTAGAGTTTTAGCATGGGGCCGGTCTGTTTAGGGTAGGCATTAAGACGTCAAGGTCACTAGTACCGCTACGCGGAATTAAAAATGCAAAGTTCAAGGTGAAAAATTGTTGCTGCGCCAGGATTTTAAGCGTCCTGAACAGTAGGTTGATTTCTACCTCAGAGTACTATTGGCCTGTCAAGATAGCCGTGACGGGTCAACCGGCTGCGGTGCAGGGCCTACGGCTCCCGTTAAACCGTTCACCGTTTACCGTTCACCCCAAGTCACATCTCCCGTCATTATGTTTTCGACTGAACATTAGGAGGCTGGAATGATACGGATGTCAGAGGCGGACTGGAAGCGGTTTCGCCAGGTGCGGGAATTAGCTCTGGAGCGCTTCTGCCAGAGGGTGCTAGACGAGTGCCAGGCGATTAGCGCCGATTCGTCCCGGTCAGCCTACGATCGCTACCTGGCCATTTATGAGTTGATCCCGGAGCGCGATCAAGCCATGGCCAACGGCTTTGATGCCCCCCGCCGCTCCACCGCTGTGATTCAGCTCAGTATCCTGCGATCGCTGGACCTGGTCACCCCAGAAGAGGTGGCCCAGTTTAGCCCACCGATTCAAGCTGCGACCACCACTGGCCTTTAAGCCGGTCAGGCAAACATTGGCGGCAAGCCTTAACCCCGATTAAACACTTGTGCTGGCGTCAGTGACCAGTCTGGCACTACGGCTGACACCAGGCACTGATCAGCTACAAACGTTTGATTCTCATACTGACCATCCACCCACTGACAGACCGTAATTTGCCGAGTTTCAGGATCAACTATCCAATATTCAGCAATCCCCCTGGCCGCATATTCAGTCCGTTTGTGGCGATAGTCCCGGGAGCGATTCACGTCCCCTGGGGAAACCACCTCAATCACCAGGGCGGGGGGCGGCATGTTGCGGGTCAGGGTATTGCGAGCAGAGCCTGCCAGGGCCTGCTGAGAGGCTTCGGTATGTACCGCCAGATCCGGCAAACGATATTTGGCTCGCCGCCCGGTGACCTCAAGTTCTAAGTCCTTATAGGCCACCCAGGGAACCGGGAAAAACTTCAACAGCTCCACAAATAAGTAGCGAGCAATGGCACAGTTTTCAGGGGACTCAGGGGGCATTGCCACTAAGACCCCATCTTCCAGTTCATAGCGAGTATCGGTCCCGTCATCATAGGCCAAATACTCCTCTGCGGTCAGACTGTTTGAGGCTGATACTGTCATAGAACATCTCCCAGCTCGGGGAATCAGCGGGCAGACCTATAGCATGGTGAGGCGCGATCGCAGAATTGTGGCCTGGGTTTCCGCTTCGGCTAACGCGTCCCGTGCCCCTTGCACCACCTCAGCCGGAGCCTTATCCACAAAACCGGGGTTGCTGAGTCGCCCCGACAGCGACTTAATTTCCCCTTCCACCTTGGTCAGGTCTTTTTCCACCTTAGCCCGCAGGGCATCCACATCCACCACACCGGTCAGGGGAATCAACACCTGAACCGTGCCCGTGACCCCAGCAAACAGCTTGCGATCTTCTGGTTCTGGGGCCGGTGCAGAGGCGATGCTAACCGCAGGCGGCAGCACCTGGGTTGTGGGTAAGGATTCTGGCGGTAGCGAGGTAGACCCAGCCTGGGACTGCCTGGACCCCAAAATAGCCTGGCGCCAGGCTTGGTAGGACTGGAGCAATTGCTGGCGATCGCCAGCTGTAAGCAGGTTACGGCGAGCAAACGAAATCACCACCCAGATACCCACTAGTTCCATCAGCAGGCCAAACAGTGGGGTGGTATCTACAGCGTGGATGATGGCCCCCGCAAACTTCAGCCCCACTAGCCCGGCAAAAATCAACAGCAGGCTCAGGACTGGCCGCCGCACATCAGCCCAGAGGGCGTTGATGTAGCCCAGGGGTTGTTCGAGCCAGGGTTGGAGACTATGCCAGGCGCTTTGCACCTGGGTGCTGACGGCTTCAGCCCTAGTCGCCGCGTTGGTAGTCTCTGCAGCGTGGGCTGTGGAGACCGGCTGTTTGCCCCCCAAGATTACCAGGGTGTCAATTTTGCCTAAATCTTTGACATAGTCAGCGGTGGCCTGCAAAATGTGCCGTTCTTCGGGGTTGTCGCTTTCTAAGATGGTCTCAATTCGCACACTGGGTTTGATGCCCGCTTCGGCCCGCAGGTTGCGCACCGTCCGCACCGTGTTAAACACCAGGGTAAACTGCTGCTCTAGGCCCTCATCCACCAAACCAGGGAAGGGGGTGGGGTAGGGTTGCACCGCCAGAAACTGATCGTCGCCCACCTGGGTGAGGGTGTGCCACACCTCTTCGGTGATGTGGGGCATGAAGGGGTGCAGCAGCTTGAGAATGCCATCCAGCACAAAGGCCAGGGTCTGTTGGGCCACCCGCTTAGACGCCCCCTCACTTTGCAGGCGGGGTTTCACCAGCTCAATGTACCAATCGCAAAAATCGCCCCAGGTAAATTCATAGAGCTCTTTGGCAGCTTCTCCCATGCCGTAGGCGTCCAGGTGGTGGCGCACACTGTTGACCACCTGGTTATAGCGGGAGAGAATCCAGCGATCGGCCAGATCAAGCTGGGCCAGGTCAGGAACGCCCAAGTCCGCCGGAGACTGACCGTCCAGGTTCATCATCACAAATCGGGCCGCATTCCACAGTTTATTGGTGAAGTTACGGGAGGCCTCCACCGAAACTGATTCGTCAGTTTTGCGGTTGTACTCCAGGCGAATGTCTTGACCGGCCCCAGTCACCTCACGGATTAGGGTATAGCGCAGGGCATCGGTGCCATACTTATTAATCAGCACCAGCGGGTCGATGCCATTGTTGGCCGACTTGGACATTTTCTTGTTGTTTTCATCCCGCACCAGCCCATGGATGTAGACGGTCTCGAAGGGCATGGTGTGGGTAAAGTGACCGGCCATCATGGTCATACGGGCCACCCAGAAAAAAATAATGTCGAAGCCGGTGACCAGGGTGGTGGTGGGGTAGTAAGTCTGAAGATCTTTGGCCGTTTGATCGGGCCAGCCCAGGGTGGAAAAGGGCCACAGGCCAGAGGAGAACCAGGTATCTAGCACATCAGGGTCTTGCACCAGCTCCACCCCTTCCCCGAACTGGGCGATCGCTTTGTCACGGGCCTCTGCCTCACTGGTGGCCACCACAAAAGGCGTGTGATCGGTGATGTCGCCACCGGTTTCACTGACCGCATACCAGGCGGGAATCTGGTGCCCCCACCACAGTTGCCGGGAGATACACCAGTCTTTCAAGTTCACCAGCCAATCGCGATAGACCTTGGTCCAGCGTTCAGGCACAAACTCAGGGTCCTGGTGATTGTCCAGGTAGTCCAGGGCGTTGTCGGCCAGGGGGCGGATTTTGACGAACCACTGGGTAGAAAGCAGGGGTTCGACCGGGACCTTGCCGCGATCGCTGTAGGGTACGGTGTGGTGATAGTCGTCCACCCGCACCAAAAAGCCTTCTTCATCCAGCCGTTGCACCACCGCTTTGCGAGCCGCAAACCGATCCAACCCGGCAAACGGTCCAGCCTGCTCATTCATGGTGCCGTCTTTATGCATGACGGTAATCATCGGCAGGTCGTGGCGTTGGCCCATAGCGAAGTCATTGGGGTCATGGGCCGGGGTGACTTTGACACAACCGGTGCCAAAATCAGCATCCACATACTCGTCGGCGATCACAGGGATCTGGCGATTCACAATCGGCAGCATCAGGGTTTTGCCGATCAACCCCTGGTAACGCTCGTCGTTGGGGTTAACAGCCACCGCCGTATCCCCCAGCATCGTCTCAGGCCGGGTAGTTGCCACTTCCACGTAGCCAGAGTCGTCCGTGAAGGGGTAGCGGAAGTGCCAGAGGTGGCCATCCACCTCTTTTTGTTCCACCTCCAGGTCTGACACCGCTGACTGACTGGCGGGGCACCAGTTGACCATGTAGTTGCCCCGGTAAATCAGTCCTTCTTCATAGAGTTGGGTAAAGGCCGTGAGTACCGCATGGGACAGCCCCTCATCCATGGTGAACCGCTCCCGGGACCAATCCACGGAGACCCCTAGCTTGCGCAGTTGGTTAACGATCTTGCCGCCAGAGTCCACCTTCCATTGCCAGGCTCGCTCCAGGTAGCGATCGCGGCCCAGATCTTCCTTAGTCATGCCCTCGGCTTGCAGTTGACGATCCAGGATGGTGGCTACGGCAATGCTGGCGTGGTCAGTCCCTGGCAACCACAGGGTATTCCGCCCTGCCATCCGCTGGTAGCGCACGATCGTATCAATCAAAGCATTTTCAAAGGCGTGGCCCATGTGCAGACTGCCGGTGACATTGGGGGGCGGAATCACCACACAAAAGGGCTGACCAGGATGATCAGGGTCAGCTTTAAATACCTGCTTGGTTTCCCACTGGGCTTGCCACTTGGCCTCGGTTTCGGTGGGGTCGTACTGGGCAGAGAGGGTGGGAATAGGGGCCGTCATCACAAAACCTGGAGCGCAGGGACTACTAACGTCTAAGTACTAAACACTAAAGTACCAGAGATATAGTGTACTAACCGATGCGGCTACTGGGATGCAGCAATTCTCAGTATGACTTGACTGATTGACGAAAGACCGCTCAGGCTGAGCTTGTCGAAGCCCGTTCACCCTTCGACAGGCTCAGGGCGAACGGCCAATTTACCAAAATGAGAATTGCTGACTGGGATGGCCAATTCATGCAGCGACTCGCTCTCCCCTTTGTCCAGGCCGTGAAGGAAAGTTAGCCTAGGGCTCAGTTCTCCTAAGAAACAAACTCAGTTAGTGGGCCTTTAATCTGTCTGTTGGCCTAGGTGACCTGCTCGAGCCAAGCTTGCTGCCGGGGGAATTTCGATTTCCCCCGGTCCCCCTCGACCAGGGCCGTTCCGCCGCCCTGGACCCAACGGAAAGGTGCCCCCAGAACAACCTGTCCGGTGGATGCTAGGCTCTCAATGGGTTTCTTCCACTTTGTGCTGGCCTAATAGGGGTTAGTGGATAGCTGCCTAAGTGGTCCCAGCCTGGCACCATGTAGGCAGTCAGCCCCAATGGACCTCGGGCTCAGCGCTCACGCTAACTAGCGGTGCCGGAGTTGTTAGTGCAGGCTGCGAAAAGGTGGACGCCTCCCAGGGACGATCATCCTGTTCCGCCGCTTCCCAAATCGCGCCAATAATGTAGAGCAGCCGGAAGATGAAAGCCAGACTTCCAGCGCCTATAGCCAGCAATACCCACAGCAGAACAGTCATTCTGTATTCTCCGAATTCTCTGAGGTTGAGGACATTTGACGGTTTGCGGTTCAGGCTTTACGGTTCACCGTATACCGTAAGTCTTAGACCGTAAACCGTACACCCTAAATCCTTGGTGGCTTGATTACAGTCAGCTAACCAAGCGCTCAATGTCACTGATTTAAGGCTGGTGGGCAGAGCCCACCCTACGACAGATCAAGGCTTCTGGCCATTTGCAATGGAGCTTATTTCAGTGACATTCAACCAAGCGCTGGTTGTAGTTTAGCGGTGGGCCATCGGGGCTGAAAGTCGAAATAACACCGAACCTGGTTACACCACGGTGGGGGAAGCCTGGTGTTTTCACGGTGAAAACGAGACTATATGGTCAGGCCACGCTATTACTGAGGCCAAGTATTGGAATCTGGTCTTCTGTACCGGGTTGCCAGACGGTTCGATAAGATTGAACCTAACCTAACTCGCTCTATATTCTTGCTTGAGGTCATGCCCGACGCCCTAGTTTCCATTGCCCAGCATTACCACAGCCGCACCAAGTACGATCCGGCAACCATCAGGGCCCAAGCCCGGTCTCTGGCTTTTGACCAGCAGCCGGTGCCGTTTAAGACCTACCAACTGGGGCACGACATCGACCTCAAGCCCTATCTGGAAATGACCGCTGAGGCTAGCCAATTGCCCGATGCGGTCGAGTGGATGCGGTTGTCTCACCTGTTAATTAATGCCTATGGGCTAACCGCCAAGTTTCCTACGGTGACGGGGCAGGTGTTTTACCTGAGGGCGGCCCCATCGGCGGGAGGGCTCTATCCGGCAGAGGTGTATTTAATTTCTAGGGGCACCCGCCTGCTGCCAGCGGGGCTTTATAACTACCAAGCGCGTACCCATAGTTTGTGGCGTTACTGGGATGACCATCGCTGGCCTGGTCTGCAAGAGGCCTGCTTTTGGCACCCAACCCTAGAAGCCACCCAGATCGCCCTGGTGGTGACTGGGGTCTTTTATCGCTCAGCCTGGCGTTACCAGGACCGGGCCTATCGCCGCATTTGTTTGGATGTGGGGCACCTGATGGGCAATCTTGAGCTGGCCAGCGCCCTGGCGGACTATCGACCCCACTTAATTGGCAGCTTTGCCGATCAGGCCCTGGCTGACTTGCTCTATCTCAACCCAGAGGAGGAGGGGGTGATGGCGGTGTTGCCCCTGGCGGACTTGCTGGCGGTTGACCAAAATTTGCCCCACCATCAGTCCACCTTTCCCACCCAGGCCCACACTGACTTCCCGGCAGTACCCGATGGTCAGCTGTTGACCTACTTTCATCGGGCCACAGCGATTGATGCCAATGCCAACGCGCCTAAATGGTCGAACCGCTCAGTCCCTGCCCTGGCTGAGACCCTAGACGACAAATACAACTTTCCCTTTTGTCTAAAGGTGTCCACTCGCACAGCGCCGCTAGATTGGGGCGATCGCCTGGATGCCGTAGAAACCACCATTCTGAAACGGCGCTCTACCCGCAAATACAGTGGCGGTACGATTCCCCTAGAGCAACTGCTTCAGCTTCTAGACTTTACCTATCAACCCCACCACTACCGGGATCAAGGTCTAGATGGCGACCCTGACTACCACGACCTCAGCCTGCTGCAAACCTTTGTGGCGGTGTCTGGCGTCGATGGCTTAGACGATGGCTGCTACTACTACGCCCCCCGCAGTGAAGAACTACGCCAGGTGCGGTTCAAAAATTTTCGCCAGGACTTGCACTACCTCTGTTTAGGACAGGAGCTGGGTCGGGATGCCGCCGCCGTGGTATTTCATACGGCGGACTTAAAGACGGCAGTGGCTACCCACGGCGATCGCGTTTATCGCTATCTGCATATGGATGCCGGGCATCTGGGGCAGCGGCTGAACTTGGCGGCCATTCGCCTGGGGCTTGGGGTCAGCGGTATCGGTGGTTTCTTTGACGACCAGGTGAATCAGGTGCTGGGGATTCCTGAGGATGAGGCCGTGGTTTACATTACGACCCTGGGGCAGCCGGGCTAGGGGGAAGGCAGAGGGCAGAAGGCAGAGGGCAGAGGGCAGAAGGCAGAGGGCAGAGGGCAGAGGGCAGAAGGCAGCTTTTAAGATCCATGCTCTACCCAGTCTAGGATGCGATTCCAGGCCCACCAGGGGTCTGGGTCCTGGGCCAGGGCGCGACCGGCGGCGCTGCTGTAGTACCCCACATGGCCGCCATAGGGGGTGAGGATAAGCTCAAGGTTGGGGTTGGCCTGGGCGATCGCCTCTAAGTCGGGCACAATTTCTGGCGCAAACAGGGGATCGTCAGCGGCATAGAGCACCAGGGTGGGTACCGTCAGGTCTGCCATAAACGGCAGGGGGCTATTGGCGGCGTAGTAATCTTCCACTGAGGCAAACCCCAGGCGAGGAATCACCAGCTCGTGGTCAAAGGCCCAAATGCTGTTGGCCCGTTGAATGGCGGCAGGGTCAAAGTGGTCGGGGTGGGCCTGGTACAGGCGTTGGGCCAGACGGTTCAGTTCCCGAGCGATCGCTCGCTCCAGATAGCGTCCGGTGGGATGGGCCATCAAGTACTGTAGCGATCGCAGCGGGTCAAGGCTGGGACAGAGCACCGCCACCCCGCCCAGGTCGGCTGGGCTGAGGGGGCTTTCTGCCGTGAGGACCATGGCGGCTTTGGCGGCCCACAGGGCCAGTTGACCACTGAGGGAATAGCCCATAAACCAATAGGGGGGTGGGCACCCCAGGGCCTTGGCTGCCGCCGCCAGGGCGAGGTAATCGTCGCCTTCATAGATGCCGTCGGAGGTGAGGGTGGGGGACAGTTCAGCGGTTTTACCGTGGGCCCGCCAGTCAAACAGCACCACCCCGTAGCCCCGTTGGTAGGCTTTGCGGCCCAGCAGCTTCAGGTACCACTGATTATCTACACTGCCGGTAATGCCGTAGGTGGCAATGATTGTGCCCTTGGCCTGGGTTGGGGCGGCCCAGCGACCAAAGAGAGGCACCCCCCCCTGACCTGGGAAAATGTGGTCTTGATAGGGAACCGGCGGCAAATTCAGGGGATTAGACCCGATGCGTCGGCCCACCTGGTCCACATACAGGGTCATGGCCAGGCCATTTTTTAAGTACCAGGGGGGACGAAATTCAGGGAAATCAACGGTGGCCATAGGCACTACAGGGGGACTTCGGCAATGTCGGCCACGGCGGGCAGGGAGATCGGAGTGGGGGGCTGGTGGCGATCGCTGGATCGCTGACAGCGCACAGCAAATGGGCAGGTGCCACAGAGCCCCTGGGCTTCATCCACCTGGGGTAAGGGCTCAGCGCTGGCCAGCAGGTGAGTCAGGGTCTGGGTCAGCCGCCTGAGGTCGCGATCGGTTCGCCGATGTGCCGCTTCAGAGTAGGGGATGCTAACCCGACTAGGGGGCGCATCAGCCAGAGTGGCCCCCTGCGGCTGCACAAACCAATAGTCCATGGACAGGCGATCGGGGGGAAGGTCGGAGGTTTCAGCCAGCACATACAGGTACAACCGGGTTTGCCATTCCTGGGCTAATTGCGCCTGCCGAGGCGGTTTTAGATAGGTTTTCCAGTCGATGATTTGACCGCGCTGGGGGGTGACAATCAACAGGTCGTACACCACGGTCAAACTATAGCCATGGAAGGGTAAGCTACGGCGATGCTCGCTCTGGCGCAGCCCCGGGTCAGGGTCGATAAACAGGTCTGGGGCATGGGTGAGCAATCCCTCCACCGCCGCCTTCAGATGGGGATCTTGCTGCAGCAACGGATCCACCGCCAAGCCTAAATCTCGCTGTTGCATAATCTGGTGAAACTGCGTGCCCCACTGCTGCCGCTGCAGCATGTCGGGGTTCACTGGCGCGATCAGGCGATCGAGGTAGGTGTGCTGGAAGCGACGGGGGCAGAGTTCGAGGAGCTTGAGGTGGGCTTGGGTGAGGGTGGTGGGCATGGGGGAGGTGGGGGGATGAGTGGATGGGTGGATGGGCACTGCCCTGAGCTTGTCGAAGGGTGGATGGGTGGGGAGGATGGGGAGATGGGGTGATGGGGTGATGGGGAGGGAGAAATAATTTTTGATTTTGGATTTTGGATTTTGGATTTTTTCGTTCCCGTGTGTCTGCCCTAGGGAGGAAAGGCCAATCTTCAATCTACCGCAGCTCATGGCCGTTGGCGGCGTTCCCTGGGGTTTGACTAAACTACACCGTTCAGTTAAATTCAAAGCATAATCAGAATCTGCCTTGGTCTCGCCCTTTACCCCCCACCGCCCATGAGTGCTCAGTCGATTCAGCCCTGGAGAAAACCAAGTTGGTGGGTGCTGCTGGCCGCCCTGGTGTTGGTGGGTGGCGGCTCGGTTTGGCTGGCCCGTGGGGTGATGCAATCTCGGCAGGCGGCTCGTGAACAGGTGGAACTGCCGCCGCCCCGTCAGGTACAGGTGGTGGCCTTGGGGCGGGTGGAGCCCAGTAGTCGGGTGATTGATGTAGCGGCCTCCAGCTCAGGCCGGATCGATCGGTTGGCGGTGCAAAAGGGTGACACCGTTGAGGCGGGCCAGGTGCTGGCCTACCTTGACACCTATGCCGTGCGCCAGGCAGAGCGGGACTTGGCGGCCAGCCAACTGGCGGAGGCCAGGGCGCAGCTGGCGGCGGAAACCAATCTGGGTCGCTCCCAGGTGCAGGAGGCCAGCAGTCGTTTGGGGCAAATTGATCAGCCGCAGCAAGCGGCGATCGCGGCCCAAGCCGCTGCCATCCAAAGCCTGCAAGCCGAGCTCGATGTGGCCGAAATTGACCTGGCCCGGTTTCAGCAGTTGAATGAGTCGGGGGCGATCGCGCGCCAAGAACTCGATCGCCAGCGGGCCACCGTCAACCGCCTGCAGGCTGACTTAGCCAATGCCACCGCCACCCGCCAGCGCCTAGAACAATCTAGAGATCGGGACTTAGCCAACGCCCAGGCCCAGGTGGTAGCCGCCGAAGCCAGCGCCAGCCGCGCCCGGGTGATGAGTCGGGTGGATTCTGCGGCCCAGAGTCTGGCCCTGGCCGAATCTCAACTGGCGTTGACGCTGATTCGAGCCCCCCAAACGGGCCAGGTGCTGGATATTTTCGCCTACCCTGGGGAGGCGGTGTCCCTGGGGGGCGAACCGGTGCTGGCCCTGGGGGATACTCGCCAGATGGTGGTGGTGGCTGAAGTCTACGAAACCGACATTGGGCTGGTGCGGTTGGGTCAAACGGCCACCATTACCAGCCGCAATGGGGCCTTTGCCGACATCCTGACCGGCACCGTGGACGAGATTGGCCTGCGCATCGCCAAAAATGACGTGCTGGACGATGACCCCGCCGCCAATGCCGATGCTCGGGTGGTGGAAGTGCGGGTCAAGGTCGATCAAAGTGACGTGGTGGCCGGGCTGACCAACCTGCAGGTCGATGTCGCCATCGACATTGAGTCATGAGGTTAAGCTGGCGGCGGTCCAGGCGGCGCATTCCTCTGGCCTGGTACAACCTGCGTCACGAACGCAGTCGGCTGCTGGTGGCGATCGCTGGGGTTGCCTTCGCGGTGTTACTGATGTTTATGAACCTGGGCTTTTTAGGAGCGCTGATCAACACCACCACCAATTTCTATGACCAGTTCAATGGGGATATTTTTCTGGTCTCTCCCCAGTCCCTGGAGATTAGCTCCACCAAGGCCTTTCCCCGACAGCGGTTGTACCAGGCGGCGGGCATCGAAGGGGTGCAGCGGGCCATGCCCCTCTACGCCGAGTACGCCCTGTGGAAAAACCCCGAAACTCAGATCAGCCGGGCCATGTTTGTCTATGGTTTTAACCCCAGCGACCCGGTGTTTCTGATGCCAGAATTGAACACTGACGCCGCCCGTCAGGCCCTCCAACAGCCAAATACGACGTTTATCGATCGGCGATCGCGACCTGAATTTGGCCCCCAAACCATTGGTCTAGAAACTGAAGCGGACCGCCGCCGCATCACCATCGTCGGCCAATATGCCCTGGGGGGTGGCTTTGCCGCCGACGGCACCTTGATCATGAGCGACCAAAACTTTCGCCGCTACTTTGCCCCCCGCCCCCTGACCCAGATCAACCTAGGGTTGCTGCTGCTGGACCCAGGCACCGACGCCCAGCGAGTACAAGCCACCCTGCGATCGCGGCTGCCCGCCGATGTCAACCTTTACACCAAAGCTGAAATTGTCCGCAAAGAAAGTCAGTTCTGGATTCAGACCACCTCCATCGGCTTCATTTTCGGCCTGGGAGTACTGGTGTCTTTCATTGTCGGCACCGTGATTGTCTACCAAATTCTCTACACCGACATCCGCGATCACTTGCGGGAATACGCCACCCTAAAAGCGATCGGCTACAGCGGTGGCTACCTGTTCAAAGTGGTGCTGCACGAAGCGGTGATTCTGGCCCTGCTGGGCTATGTCCCTGGCCTGATTTTAGCCCTGGGCCTCTATGCATTGGCCGATAACGCCACCGCAGGCACCCTACCCATGCAGATGACCCTGTTTCGGGTAGTGTTCGTATTGGCCCTGACAATCACCATGTGTAGCCTGTCAGGGTTAATTTCCGTCCGCAAAGCCGTCACCACCGACCCCGCCGCCGTTTTCGCCTAACCCCCCATGCCCACCCCCCTGGCCCTGCTCAACCTGATCCACGATCGCAAGAAATTCCTCACCTCCCTGGCCGGGGTCAGCTTTGCCGTGCTGTTGATGTTTTTGTTTACCGGCTTTCAAAACGCCCTCTACGACAGCCAGACCCAGTTGTTAGAGCAGTTCAATGGCGACATCGTGATCATCAACCGGCTGAAAGAAAACATGTTTGTGCCCCGCTCCTTTGCCCGCCGCCGTCTGTACCAGGCCCAGGCGTTTGATGGCGTGGAAGCTGCCTATGCCGTCTACACCAGCGATGCCCGCTGGAAAAACCCTGAGACCAAAGCCACTCGCCCAGTGCGGGTGATTGCCTATAATCCTGCCGATCCAGTCCTGCCCATGGCCGAGGTGTTGGCCTACCAGCGACAGCTGACGCTGCCCAATACGGCCCTGATCGACCGTCGCGCCAGGGCCGAGTTAGGACCCCGGGAAGCGGGGGTGGTCACCGAACTGGCGGATCGCCAGATACAGATCATTGGCACCTTTGCCCTGGGCACCGACTTTGCGGCGGGCAACGGCAATTTGATCATGAGTGACCAGAATTTTTTGCGGTATTTTGCCGATCGCGGCCCCGAGGAAGACGAACGCAGCTTTGCCACCGCCGACATTGGGGTGTTGAAGCTAGCCCCCGGCACCGATGTGGATCGCCTGGTCCAGACCCTGAGGCAGCATCTGCCCCAGGATGTGTTGGTGCTGCCCAAAGACGGCCCGGAGGGCTTCATTCGCCGCGAGCGCACCTACTGGGAAGAAAACACCAACATTGGCTTCGTGTTTTCCCTGCTGACGGCCATGGGCTTTGTGGTGGGGATTATTCTGGTCTATCAAATTCTCTACACCGACGTCGCCGACCACTGGTCGGAATATGCCACCCTCAAGGCCATGGGCTATGGCAATGGGTTTTTGTTTGGGGTGGTGATTCAGGAGGCCATGATTCTATCTGTACTGGGATTTATTCCCGGCTTTTTGATTAGTGCCCTGTTCTATAACCTGGCCGCTGGGGTGACGGGCCTGCTGTTTGTCATGACCCTAGGGCGAATCGTTAACCTATACATAGCTACATTTATGATGTGTCTGATTTCTGGCACCATTGCCGTGCGCAAAGTGCAGCGCACCGACCCAGCGGAGGTATTTGGTCTATGAGTGCTGTGCCGGTTCAGCCCGTTTCCCCTGGGGCTGCTTCCCCTGGGGCTGCTTCCCCTGGAGCCGAGATCTCTGTACAGGTACAGACCCTGGACTACTTTTTTGGCCAGGGAGACCTGCGGAAGCAGGTGCTGTTTAATATCAACCTGGAGCTGCACCGGGGTCAAATTGTGATCATGACCGGCCCATCCGGGTCCGGCAAGACCACCCTGCTGACCCTGATTGGGGCATTGCGTTCAGCCACAACGGGCAGTCTGCGGGTGCTGGGGCAAGAACTGGTGGGCCTGGGCAACCGCCAACTGGTGGAGGTGCGTCGCAACATTGGCTTTATTTTTCAGGCCCACAACCTGTTTGAGTCGTTGACCGCAGCCCAAAACGTGGAAATGGCGGTGGAACTGACCGGTAACTTACGCCAAAAGCGCCAGCGGGCCACAGCAATTCTGGAAAACGTAGGGCTGGGCGATCGGGTTGACTATAAACCGGCAGCCCTATCTGGGGGGCAAAAGCAGCGGGTGGCGATCGCCCGGGCCCTGGTCAACCAACCCCAGCTGATTCTGGCCGACGAACCCACCGCCGCCCTAGATAAGCAATCGGGGCGAGATGTGGTTACCCTAATGCAGCAATTGGCCCAGGAGCAAGGCTGCACCATTTTGATGGTGACCCACGACAACCGCATTTTGGACGTGGCCGATCGGATCATTAACCTGGTGGATGGTCGTCTGGAGTCTGACACTAACCCCCAGCAGTTTGTCGAGGCCCATACCGTCAAATCCCTGGACCACAACATGTTTGTAATGTAGTTTTTGGATATTCGTTGGGCAACCCTATGGCACTCTCATTTGTTAGTACAGTCCAGGCTTTGACCTACACCAAGGTAGCCGACTACCTACAAAATTCCAGTCTGTTTCAAAACAGCCTGCGGGCCTACCCCGATCGACCCAAGTTTGACATTCTCTACGGCTCTACCCTGGTGGAAGTGGAGGTGTTGCCCTGGGAAGTTCACCCCTGGGAAAAAGCCGATCTGGCCACGGTACGGGCCACCAGTTGCGTCACCATTGGCAGCACCATCAACCAGGACTTACTGTATTTTCTGCTCGCCGAAAATCGGCGCATGCGGTTTGGGGCCTTTCACCTGGATGAGGCCAACCAGGTGCTGTTTGCCGAAAGTGTTCTGGGGGGCGAAAACATGGATCTGATGGAACTGCAAACCTGCATTTTGTCGGTGGTGACCATCGCCGACACCTACGATGACATCATTGCCCAGCGGTTCGGTGGATACCGGGCTTTAGACTCTGGGATGCCAGCCTGTAATCAGGCATAGATAGACAATCGGCAAAGTCTACATTTAGCCATAGCCTAACCCTATGCTTGGGTAAGAGGTTGCCTGCAAACCCATGTGGTTTCCTGAAGTAAGTGAGCAGATAGGAGAGAAAACCTGTGGTATTCAGATGGGGAGTACGAAGATAACCCTGCCATTATCGCGGAAAGCGTGATCTTAGCCCCTGACCCCGGCGAGATTAGCGATAACCCAGAAGCCTTCTTTGACCAGTTGATTGCCGTTGAAGGCGGTGTGGGCGAAAAATATGATGACAATGTCTTCACCATTTCCCAGGCTCAATTTCTGGGGGGTAGCGATATCCTCGTGGTCAAAGAATCAGCAGGCATGGCCAACTTTGAGGACGATGATGACGTGGTAATTTTAGGGACCCTGCGCCCCTTTGATATGGCTCAATTAGAGCGCGAATACAACTTGATGCTGGACGACGACCAGTGGCAAACCATCGAGTCTGACTACAGTGACGAGCCCCTGTTAGCAGCCGTTCAGGTGTACGCCATCAACCGCTAAGGGAATCTTGGACGGGTGCATCCCACTGTTGCAGCCCACTCAAGAGAAGCCGCTCTGCGTCTACACCCTAAATCCCTCTCCCAGAGCGGGCTACTAAGTACACACATCTTGGCCCTCTCCCCAAACCCCTCTCCCAGAAGGGCGAGGGGCTTTGAAAGCTCTACTCCCCTTTCTCCCATTTTGGGAGGAAGGGGCTGGGGGATGGAGGGAAAGCCCTGCCCACAAGGGTCTCACAGGACTTATGTGTATCAATTAGCCCAGAGCGGGAGAGGGACTTTAAATCCTGCCCCCCTTCTTCCATTTTGGGAGTAGGCCGTAGGACGTGCGTAGCAGGGACTGGGGGATGTAGAGCTTGCGCTTCCCGCAGGGTGGGCCAACTTGCAAAACTGGGATGCACTCGGTGCTTGACGGATATCCCGGTTGTGCTGCTGTCGGAGGTCATTTTGTCTAAGGGATGATACATTCAAAATCTATGGTTTAACTACAGCACAACTGTTTCAGTCAATCAGGGTGTTAAGCTAGACACTAGGGAAAATAAGCATTATGGCGAGTACATCGGCTAAAATCCCAAGATCTAAAAAGAAGAACTTTTCTAGTTTTAGCTATGCCGAAGCTTTCAAGCAGCTAAACTTAAACGATCTCATTCCCTGGGAGCTAGAAGTCTCTCCGGTTGAACCCAGCGCCTTCTTTCAAGAGCGGCTCCACCGCTTAGAGCAAACCTTTGACCTGGAAGGTTACGAAGAATCAAAAAAGCTGTTGATCGATGCCATCTGTGAAGAGGCGATCGCCAGTACCGACCATCTCAAAATCTGGAAAGGGGCTCAACTGGAAGGCGATACAGCCGCAGGCTACGTCGATTATCTGATTGCCGAGCGGAAACGGTATCTCGATATTCCCTTACTTTGCATTATCGAAGCCAAGAAGGACGACTTTGAGAAAGGTCTAGCCCAATGCCTGGTAGAAATGCAGGCCTGCCAGTGGCAAAACCAGCAGGCCGGTCGCGAGATTGATGTTTACGGCATCGTCACCAATGGCCGAGCCTGGCAGTTCTACCGTATGGGCCTAGCGGGTATCGTCTACGAAACTCCGGTATATTCCACTGGGGATATGGATTTGTTGCTAGGGCGATTGCGCTATGTCTTCCAGCTATGTGAGCAAAATCTGGATTAAGGTTTTAGCTGAAGAAACTGTGCGATCGCTCACCAGCCTTATTGGTTCCGCCCCCGGTAGCTTTGCAACCCCCGAAGAGGCTGACCAATTTATCCGTCAGGAACGTTTGCCTCAAAGGACTGGCTAAGCTGCGTAGTATGTAAGGAGAGGTAATGGGTACGTTATGACCACATCCCTACTCGATCTTCCTAATGCACTCCCTGCCCAGGATCAGCGGCTGGTACTGGAGGGCGTCACCTGGCAACAGTACGATGCCCTGGTAACGCTGTTTACGAACCAGTTCCCCGCACTGCGGATGACCTACCTGGAGGGCACCCTCGAACTTATGACCACCTCTCCAGAGCATGAACGCCTTAAAAAAATCATTGCTCGCCTGATTGAAGCCTTCGCCGAAGAACTGGACTTAGACCTCAACGGTTACGGCTCTGCCACCTTCCGCAAAGAAGCCGCCGCTCGGGGCCTGGAACCGGATGAGTGCTACTGCCTGGGAGAACTGCACGATGTTCCTGACATTGCCCTGGAAATTGTCCTGACCAGTGGTGGCATCGACAAGCTCAAGGTTTATCAGGGTTTGGGGGTTAAGGAGGTCTGGTTTTGGGAGAACCAGCAGCTCAACATATACAGCCTAGTGAACGAAGGGCAGGGCTATGAAGCGCAGCAGACAAGCCAACTGCTCCCTCGGCTCGAGGTTACTTTACTGGCCGGCTTTGTTGGTAACCCTAACCAGACGCAGGCCGTCAAAGCCTATCGTCGAGCCTTGAAAACGGCTTGAGAATAAATCTGTACCTCTGCCTTCTTGTACTTAGAGCTGCCCTTGCCAGGGGATAGACTGACGAGCCGAGTGAGGCCCCAGGGTGCGGATGGCGGTGATATCTAGCTGGGCGTAGGTGCCCTGGCGTAGCCGACGGGCAGGAATGGGCAGTTGACCGAGGTCAATCTCGAATCGGTTGCCGGTCACCGTCACCGCTGCCGCTGGCACTACATCATCATAGGCGGTGGTGTAGTGCAGGCGGTGGCTGTCCCTGGGGTTGCCGCCAGTGGTGCGCAGGGTAACCCGAAACTGGGTCTGCAACTGGGCCGATTCCCCAGCTAAATCCAGCACCACGGCCCGCAGGTCAGAGCCACTGCCGTGCAAGCCGCCCCAGGCCATGCGGGTGACATCTTGCTCGCGCACCGCCTGGGTGATGGCCAGGCGCAGCTCATCCGCCTGGCGTTGAACGTTGGCATCGATCCATACCGCTTCAGGGAAGGTGGCTTCTACCCTACCATCAGCATCAATGGTGGCGGTCACCGGCTCGGCGGCAAAACTGCCTACGGGCCTTGGGGCCTGCCAGTCAATCACCAGGGTGCCTTCCACTCGTCCGGTATAGTCCTCATAGGTGTCTTGCACCTGGGAGCCTGCAGCTAGAAGAGTGTTAGCCCCCGATCTGGGGGTCCACAGATTGCGGGAGAGTCGCAAGGGTTGGTTGACCAGGTGCTGGAGTGGCAGAGTTTGGCTGGGGGTGTCGGCAGATAGGGGCGTTGTTTGGTTGACTAGCCGCAGTTGTCCGGCTTCACCATCCCGTCCGTCGCGGCCCGGAGAGCCATGGCGACCGGGGCGGCCATCGCGGCAGACGTAGCGGTTCGTCTGGCAGCGATGGTCGCCATGGCCGGGGGTGCCTGTGCAGGTTTGTAGGGTCCAACTGCGCCAGCGACACCGGCAACCACTGGCCCCTGCTCCCCCTGACCCGCCGCGGCCCCCTCGCCCCCCAGGGGCCACCACCGTAATTAGCCCCAGGGCGTCTGGGTTGTCGTAATACAGGGTCAGATTTCCTCCCTGACCGCCATCGCCCCCCCGACCGCCATGGCCACCGTTGCCGCCGCTGGGGGCTTGCAGATCGTAGGCAACCTGGCGGGGTTGGCTGTCGCAGCGAGGGCGGCGTCCATTCTCCCCGGCCTCGCCTGGGGCTCCGTCTTGCCCTGGTAGGGAGAACTGGTTGGGGGTACCGTTGGCAGTGGCGGTGTGATCGGCCCCTGGGGTACCGTCTCGCCCGGGCCGTCCATCCCGTCCGGGGCCACCCTGGCGCCCATAGGTGCGAGTTTCGATCGCCCATGCCACCAGGGTGCAGCTATCGACTGTCGGTAACACTAATCCTTCTAAGGCAGCTACCCCCAGGGGTACCATGAGCAGGCCAGTGGCCCATCTCCACAGTGGCATGGCAGTTCAGGCGACAATGAATGGTTTTTGAGTATCCAGCTCAACAATTCCCATAGATGCTGATAGGTGGTGAGCATTTTCCGCTGGACCCCCCTTAATCATAGGCAGCCGGAGGAGAAGTCTTGCTAACAACTGTGACAGATGATTGTGCTGGCTTGAGCGGTCGAGTTAACCGGCTATCCTAGATGCATCCCGAATTAATGCATCTTGATTATCTTTAACGCCAGTCGCGCCGACAGACGCGAGCCAGTAAACAGATGGGTACACCTACAGGTGGGTACACTTTAGGAGCAATGTGGCATCAGGTTCAACGTGCTGTGGTGATGGACAACCAGCAACCCCTTCAAGACATTAACCTCATTTCTCCAGATGATTGGGCCAGTACCCCAGAGCCTGTCAAGCATCTGGTCAAGGTGCTAATGGCTGAAGACCGAGGGGCGATCGCAGACTGTTCCGCCAATGGTGCACACATCAAAGCGTTGCGAGCACAAATACAGCGAGAACAGACCCTCAACCGGGTTTTTCAATCCATCCGCAACTCCTTAGATTTAGACACCATTTTTGCCACCGCCGCCACCGAAATGGGCCAACTGCTTCCCCCCTTCGACTGCTGCATTGTCCGTTACATCCCCGATCAATTGATCTGGCACACGGTGGCGGCGTTTCACCACAGTTCAGAGCACCCTAGCACCACCGGCCTCAAAATCCCGGACGCCAACAATCCCTGCTCGGCCCAACTGCGACGGCAGCAGGTGGTGAGGATCAACGACACCCGTAGCCTCCAGGATCCGGTGAATCAATCCGTGGCCGAAATTACCCCTGGGGCCTGGCTACTGACCCCTCTGGTAGTGGATGGGCGCCTGTGGGGGTGTTTTTCGTTACTCTCTCCCCATCCCCTCACCTGGAGTGATGACCAGGTGGCCCTGGCCCAAGCAGTGGCCACTCAGTTGGAAGTCGCCATCTACCAGGCCAGCCTTTACCAGCGGCTGCACCAAGAACTCAACGAGCGTCGCCAGGTTGAAGCGGCCCTGTGGGAGAGCCAGAATCGCTTTCAGGCCATGGCCGCCAATGTGCCAGGGGCCATTTTTCGCTATGTGCTCAGGCCGGATGGCAGCGATGGCGTGTTGTACATGAGCCAGGGCTGCCTTGGCCTCTGGGAGGTGGAGGCTGACGCTGTCCTAAAGGATGCCAGCCTTTTGTGGCAGATGGTTCACCCTGATGACAGGCCAGGGATGCAGGATTCAGTCCTGGAGTCGGCCCGCACCCTAGAGCCATGGCACTTTGCCTGGCGGATTATCACCCCTGCGGGCCGCGAAAAATGGTTGGAGGCGGCTGGACAACCGACTCGCCACGCCAACGGCAATGTGGTGTGGGATACGTTGATTCTGGATGTCAGCGATCGCAAACAAGCCGAGTTACGCTTTCAAACCCTGGCCGCAAATACCCCTGGGGTAATCTACCAGTATGTGTTGCACCCCAATGGCACCGATACCATGACCTACGTCAGTCCTGGCTGCCGGGATGTGTGGGAACTATCCCCCCAGCAGATTATGGATGATGTAGAGGCGACCTGGCGGATGGTGGCCCTGGAGGACCTGCTCCCTTTACGGCAGTCTGTATTGGAATCGGCCCATACGCTCAACCTGTGGACCCAAGAGTGGAAAATTACCACCCCCTCAAAGCAGGTGCGGTGGTTACAGGGGACAGCTCGTCCCCACCGGCAGGCTAATGGGGATGTGGTTTGGGATGGCTTGATCCTCGATATCACCAAACAACAACTTGCCCTGGAACAGCGCCAACAAGCGGAAGCAGCCCTCATGGCTAGTGAACGGCGGCTCTCTACCTTAATTAGTAACCTGCCCGGTTTTGTGTATCGTTGCCAAAATAATTCAGACTATACCTCTGAATTTATTAGCCAGGGGGTGACGAGGGTGACAGGTTATACCCCAGATGAGTATCTCAGGGGCGATGTGTCCTACGGTCAGCACATTCACCCGGACGATCTACAGGCGGTTTGGGACTTGGCTCAAGCGGCGTTGCAAGCCCACCAGCCCTACGAATGTGAGTATCGGATCATTACCAAGGCTGGGGAAGAGCGGTGGGTGTGGGAACGAGGACAGGGAATTTATGCCGGTGATGGTAGCTTGCAGTGGCTGGAAGGGTTTATCACGGATATCAGTGATCGCAAGCAAGCCGAAGCGGCCATGCGAGACAGTGAAGCCCGCTACCGGCTACTGGCCGAAAATTCCAAAGATCTGGTTTGCTTACACCAGTTAGATGGTCAGTACCTGTACGTCAGCCCCTCCTGCCAGGCCCTGCTGGGATACCAATACACCGAGATGTGGCAGCAGTATCCAGGCCAGTTTATCCATTCCGAGGACCGCCCTCGAGTTTTAGAGGAATTAAAAGAAGCGGCCAATGGCGGCAAAACCGTGCCCATTACCTATCGCATGCGGCAAAGATCAGGCCGGTATCGCTGGTTTGAAACCCTGACGAAACCCATTCTGGATGGCGATGGGCAAATCATTCAAATTCAAACCACCTCGCGGGATGTGACCGAGCGGATTCAGGCCCAGGAGCAACTTCAGTACGATGCGCTGCACGATAGCTTGACTGGGCTGCCGAATCGCCATCTGCTGATGGATCGGCTGGACTTGGCCATCTGCCGGGCCCGGCGGCTGAACTGTTACGATTTTGCGGTCATTTTCCTGGACCTGGATCGATTTAAAGTAATCAACGATAGCCTGGGCCATCTAGCTGGGGACCAACTGCTGGTGACCATTGCCCAGCGTCTTCGGTCTGTGCTAAAGGAGCCCAACTTGGTGGCCCGGCTGGGGGGGGATGAGTTTGTAATTTTACTTGAGAATATCCAGGACTTTCTGCAAGTGGTACAAGTGACCGAACGCCTATTTGAAGCGTTGCGCTACACCTTCCGCCTGGATACCCGAGATGTTTATACCACCGCCAGTGCTGGAATTGTATTGGCTAGCCCAGATTACCGCGAGGCTGTCCACCTGCTGCGGGATGCTGACATCGCCATGTATCGGGCTAAAACTAAAGGCAAAGCCTGCTATGAAATCTTTGATGCCGCCATGCATGCCCAGGCCATGCATCGTTTGCACTTAGAGAACGACCTGCGCCGGGCGATCGATAACCAGGAATTTGTGCTGCACTATCAGCCAATTGTCACCCTGGATACTGGCCAACTGGCTGGGTTTGAGGCCCTGATTCGCTGGCAACACCCCCATGATGGGCTCAAGTCACCGGGAGAATTTATCGCGATCGCCGAAGAAATTGGCCTGATCTCCGCCATCGATTGCTGGGGCTTAGCCGCCGCCTGTCAACAGCTAGCCGATTGGCAGGCCGCTTTTCCCCAGTGGGCCGATTTAAAAATAAATGTCAACTTGTCTGCCCAAGACCTACAACGTCCCAACTTATTGGCTGAAATTGACCAGGTTCTAGCGCAAACTGGCCTCAGGGGTCAGAGTTTAACCCTGGAAATCACCGAAAGTATGCTGATCGAAGACATTGAAACCACCATCGATTTGCTCAGTCAACTGAAGCAGCGGGGCCTGCAAATCAGCATCGATGATTTCGGTACCGGCTATTCTTCCCTGAGCTATTTACACCGGCTGCCCGTCAACAGCTTGAAGGTGGATCGCTCTTTTGTGAATCAAATTCAAGATGATCACAAAAACCACCAGATCATCGAAACGATCATGGCCCTCAGCCGCCCCCTCAACCTCGATACCGTGGCTGAAGGGATCGAAACCCAACTCCAGGTTGATTGGCTACGCCGTCTGGGTTACGACCTGGGCCAGGGCTATTTCTTTAGTCGCCCCCTGACCGCTGAAGCGGCCACTGACCTATTGGCGCGATCGCTGACTTGGCCCATGATTATGGCCCGCTAATCAACCCTCCAGTCTCTGTCCCCTCATCCTTACCTACCATGCGTTTCAAATCCCGCCAGTCTAATACCCAAGTCCCCGAGGTCAACCTGGTGCCGATGATGGATGTGTTGATGACAGTCCTGACCTTTTTCATCATCATTTCCATGACCCTGACCGGGCAGCAGTTGGCGAATGTGCGGCTGCCCCAGGCAGTTTCTGGGGATGATGCCACCATAGCCCCAGACCTGGTGCAATTGGATACTCTGGTGGTCGGCCTCGATCGCGATGGCAACCTGTTGCTCGACAACCAGGTGATCAGCCTGAACCAACTCACCCAGCAAACCCGCGCCTACTTCGCCCAAAACCCCGAGGGTCAGCTGATCCTCAAAGCTGATCGCGACCTGGCCTATGCCCAAGTGGCTGGGCTATTAACAGACTTACGGGCGATCGGTGGCAATCGAGTCTCGCTGGCGGTAGAGTGAGTTTCCGGCTTTCTGCAACTTAAATAGTCTGCTAGAGCATCGGTTCAGTATGTCGAGATCCCAGGGTTCTTGGGCTGATTAGCCAGAAATTTTGGGATATCCGAGGGCAGAACCCTGGAATCTGAATCGGCGTTCCAGGGGTCTTTAGGGGCAGTTGATCCGCAGCTGCTGGCGCTCTTTGGCTAGGCTCCTGTAGCGACTGGCCCAGAAAGGTCCCCAGTATTCGCTAAACCAGTTGTCAGTTCGGTGGGTTGGCAAGCCCATATCTTGCATTAGTTGATCAATGTAGTGGCTGATATAGGCGCCGATGAAGTAGCCTTCGTGGCGGCGGGGAAAGACCGCTTGAGTCCATCGTCGAACCTTGGCAATCTCCCGTTCCATCTCAGTGCTGTCTGGCAGCTTTAATTCCCCCCTAAACCATTGAGACAGCCAGTGGGCAGAAATCTCTGCAGTGAGGGGGGTGTTACCGGATGCCGCGTATCCGATAAACCCTAAATTAGGCTCTTCGGGAGGTAGGATATGCCGATAAAGCTGAAACCACCCCTCTTTCTGGATCTTTTGAAGCAAATCGGCACTGAGGAACGAGATCCGCTGCTGCCAGCCGGTGGCAAAGATCACCCCATCTGCCTCAAGCTGCTCACCAGTGTCCAGTTGCACCGTGTCTGGCCCTGAGTAGGCAACGATTTGAGCCGATTTGATGTGGACCAGTCCCTGCTGCAGAACCCCGTAAAATTCTGCGCCAATGCCGTTATTTTCGAGCCCATCGGTGGCCGCGATGGCGGGCACCATCGCATCGGGAATGTGGCTCAATCGCTTGACCACGTAACTGACAGTCATCTTCCAGAGCCCAATCAGTGGTGTTGCCCCCCATCTCAAAGCCCTTTCAAGAGAGCTGGCACTGTGATAAGTCGGGAAAATTTGCTCAGAAAAGCGGTTAAACAGCACCCGATCAACTCGGATGTCGCTGAAGTATCGGGGTACCATCCAGTGGGGCTTTCGAAATACCAGGGTAGATGAGGCGGCCTCATGGGCGGCGAAGGTGGCACAGTCCAACGCCGATTTGCCCGCCCCCACGACGATGACGCGCTGGCCACGGATGATCTCGGGATGGCTGAGCTGACTGGAATGGAACACCCACCCCGCAAAGGTTTCCTGCCCCTGAAGCTGGGGAATATGGGGAACGGAGAAAACGCCATTACAGACCACTACCCAGTCAACGTCATGCACCTCAGGCGCGGCGGCGTCTTCCCCTGGCTGTACCTCTAGCCGGAAGCCGGGGTGGGATAGGGAAGATTCAGCCCTACGGCGGGCCACCGAGATCACCTCAGTCCCCAGGCGAATGTGGGGGGTAATGCCGAAATGCTCAGCATAGGCTTCGAGATAGGCCCGCACTTGTTCTGCTGTGGGGAACTCATCAGCCGTTTCCGGGTAGTCAAAATCAGAGAAGGCGTAGGTCTCACGGGGGTTGTTGGTACGCAGGCCAGGGTAAGCCCGCGATTTCGCCCAGACCCCGCCCATGGTTGACGCCTTTTCAAAGACGGTGACATCAAAGCCGTCTTGCTTCAGCACTTTGGCGCTGACCAGACCGGCAACACCGGCCCCGATCACGGCGACTCGTTGTTTAGAGGGGGTAGACATAACGGTACCTAGTAGTCTGTCAAGCTAGAAGTGACGGGTCAAAAGGTATGCGGTGCAAGGCTTACGGTAAACGGTACACGGCTTGCCTTAAACCGCTTACCGTGAACCGTGAACCCTAAGTCACATCTCCCGTCATTATTTTTTTGACTGAACACTAGTGTTCAGCGTCCTTTACCGGTAGCAGCAGTGCTCTTGACAGCTTTCCTGGACCCCAGCAAAAAGCGAGATAGGACCTCAGCATACAGGTCAGGGGCTGTATTCATGCCCTCATGGGCTTGCCCCGGTAGCGCTTCAACGGTGACGTTAGGGAGAACGGCAGCCAGGGCATCGGTGACGTAGAGGTCGCGGGGGCTCTCAGTGCCGATTTGAAGTTGCACTGGACATGACAAGTCACGAAAATTATTGGGATCGAACTCATAACGGCTGAGGGCACGGATCTCCGCCATGGTGGCTTTTGCATCGGCGACAATATGCGGCCAGAGCTGGGTGCGCTGCAGATGACTAAGTTCGTCTTCGGGCATGGCTATGACTTCGCGACAAAATGTTGTCACCAGTACGTCCCAATTTTCTGCTTGGGCTAGTTCTTCCAGACGGTTGAGGGTGTCTTTGCGGATAATGTGGGGCCAGGGGGGCTCGTAAAGTACCAGCTTGCGAATGGAGCCCGGTACCAACGCCGCCGCACCCAGTGCCACCTGGGCACCGTAAGAGTGGCCAAGGAGAAAGACAGGTTCATCGAGGGCTTCGATCAGCCCAGCCACATCCTGGCTTTCATCCTCTACACTGTGGCCCTGGGTGGCATCAGTTTCTCCCCGACCACGACGGGCGATCGCGTAGACCGTAAATTGCGCTTCAATCAGTGGTTTGATCAATTCCCAATTGGTTTTGTGGTTTGAGAAGCTACCGTGCACCAGCACCAAGGGAGGGCCACTGCCGTACTGGTCGTAGGAGACTTTGGTTTCAGAGGTGGTAGCTCCCGGTTCGCTCATTTTTGAGTGAGGTCGGCCAATTAGGTTAGATTTGGGCTATGGAAACTCCTCTAACCGTTATCACAGAACGGGTTGACGATATTCCCCTGCTG
>NZ_SMDQ01000071.1 GCF_012911975.1 Nodosilinea sp. P-1105
ACGACCCGTCTAAGTTGCTGCCACCTAAATCAGCGGCAGCGACCCCTTGACACCCCAAGGCCAACACAGTATCTACGGCTTCAATCCAAAATCCAAAATCTAAAATCCAAAATTCCCGACCGGTGCATTGCGGCCCCAGGTTGGCCACCAATACCCAGACCCCGACCGCTAATACACCCTACGATTTCTCTCCCGTTCCTGTCTCCCCGCCAGGGCGGACACATGGGTCCGCCCCTACGCCCCACCTTTTCCATCTCCCCACCTTCCCACCTTCCCCACCTCACCCACCCATCCACCCTACCCTTCGGGAAGCCGCTCCGCGTCTACCACCCATTCACCCATCCACCCATCCACCCATCCACCCTACCCTTCGGGAAGCCGCTCCGCGTCTACCACCCATCCACCCATCCACCCATCCACCTCCCCACCTCCCCATGCCCACCCCACCCTCCTTCCTCCTGCTCGGCCTGCTCCTGCTCAGCTGCGCCCCCCTTCCTGGGGAACCGGCGGCTGAGGCCGAGGCCACTACTCCCCGCCCACCTACCTATGACCGCATCGACCTGCCCCAGGCTACTGTGCATGTGGTGCATGTGCCTGACCCGGCGGCTTACCCAGTGCGGGTGGCTGTAACCGCAGACCTGATGCGGCTGGGGGAGATGGTGGCGGACACCTGTGACCAGACAGATTGTGCGGTGGCAGCGATTAACGCTGGTTTTTTTGACCCCAATAACGGCCTCACCACTTCCCACGGCATCGTTGATGGCGAGCTGGTGGCGGACCCCACCGAAAATCAGCGGCTGGTGGGCAATCCTACCCTTGCCCCCTATATGGATCAAATTCTCAACCGTTCAGAGTTTCGTCGCTATGCCTGTGAGCATGGGCCGCAATATGCGATCGCGCTACACCAAGCCCCAGTGCCCAGTGGCTGTACCCTGGTGGATGCGATCGGGGCTGGGCCGCAGTTGTTGCCAGAAGACACATCTATGGCCGAAGCCTTTGTTGACCCTGGTGCCAGTCCCCCCCGGGATGCGTTGGGCAGTCAGGCCGCCAATGCCCGCTCAGCAGTGGGCTTAACAGCAGAGGGGGGGGTGATCTTGGTGATGGTAGCCCAGGTGCCGGAGGAATCCCCCTCAGGGTTTACCTTTGCGGATCTGGCGACGTTTATGGCAGAGCGGGGCATTGTGCAGGCCCTCAACCTGGATGGGGGTAGTTCGTCCACGCTGATGTTCGGCGGGGAGATCCATTATGGGCGTCTAGATCCAGCTGGGGAACCGATTCAGCGACCGATCAAGTCGATATTGTGGATTGACGGGGGGAGAGATTTTTAAACAGGGAAGAACGTAGGGCGTAGCCCGTGCGCAGCAGAACGAAAAACAAAGAGAAATCTCCGTAGGGGCGGACCGATGTGTCCGCCCTGGACCGATGTGTCCGCCCTGGCCGCCTAGCCCTGCTGAGCCGCCCGATCGCGGTTGCGCTGCAGGGTGATCTGCATGTCCACCAGATCCGCCAACTGGCTTGTGAGGCTATCGGCCTGCTTTTGGGCGGTAACTTTGCGGTGCAGGGCGGCCCGGGCCAGGTCGTCGCGATCGCGGGCCAGGGCTGTTTGGGCGACCCGTTGCCAGCCGTCTACCTCCTGGTGGGCGGTTTGCTGGGCCGTGAGCAGGGTATTGTAGGCGGTGGCCACATCCCCCAACGCTCGCTGGGCCATCACCATGGCCTGCTCTGGGGAATGCTCTACCGTCTTGCCTGTGACCAGTCGCCGTAGGTCTGACAGTTGATAGTGATCGAGTCGAAAGCCAAAGTCAGCCAGCTGAGCACTCTCGCTCCGCCCTGTTTTGCACCAGTTGGCGAAGTGCTCACAGTTGTTGGTGAATAAATCATATTGCTGTTCCCCGAGGCGACTGGTGGCCCGCTCGATCACTACGGCATCGGCATAGGCCGCGGTGTGGTGTACGGGATGCACCGGGTTACCCCAGGAAAACTGCTCGAAGCTGGTCCTGGCCACCTCCGCCACTTGACCGGCTTTGCTGTAATGAATGACGCTGCGATCGCCGCAGTCAATGCCATGGTGTTGGTAAACCCCTGCCAGGGTCCCTAGCGGTCGCATCACATAGATTTGATCACCCCGTGCCATTGGCGTTAACCCATCAACCAAAAATCTTTTGCAAAATTCCCTTCCCCTGGCGACCACCTCCCAGTAACAGCTGTTGCAGCCACTGGTATTGCCATTGCCGTAAAATTTTATCCTCAGCTAAGGCTAACTGACCCAGCTGAAACACCTGGGCCAGACTGGAGGCTGCTTCGTCGTGGGCAGCCGTCAGCCAACGTCCCATGGGGTGATCCCACCCCTGCAAAAACTCATCTAGCAACACCCGGTGAGTCGCCTCAATCGGGAAAGGGAGGGGGGCGGCATCATCGGCGTCGACCCTTTGGTGCAGATCTTTGCGGGGTTTGCCGACAGCCTTTAGCGCTTTGGCAGACAGGGCCTGCCAGGACTCGCTCAATAGGGGCGGTAGCACCTCCCCACTCGGGGCCTGGTTTAACCCATCTGCCAGGGCCACCATGTCATTGTCTTGGGTGTCCTGGCCATACTGGGTAACCCCCACCACCAGGGGTTGCCATAACTCCCGCTCTAGGGCATACATCAGGTGGCTCGCAGCGGCTGAATAATCGACATGGCGTGTGTCCTGGGCCGAGTTTTGCACCAGGTCTTGGTGATGGCAGGCGCGGCAAAGGTCAGTGTGGGTGGCGGCAGACAGGCAGAACCAAGTTTGATCGCCGACCGCTTGGCGCACCTGCGGTTCTAGGGCCTTGGGGTTGGCAGGTGCAGTAGGTTCCGCTGTAGCAGTTGGGTCTGGGGTATGGGCAGGGGCCGACGCTGAGATCACTGGATCTGGGGTAAAGGCCTGAGGCTCGGGGTGAGGGATAGTGGAGGGCTGGGATGACGCTGGCTCTGATTGAGAAGCGGTGAGGGATTGACGCTGTGATTCTAGCTGCGCCACCTGGTCCCGCAGGGCTTGTAGCTCCTGGGCTTGGGCCGCCAGGCAGTCATCTTTTTGCTTCAGCAGCTGT
Organism: Nodosilinea sp. P-1105; assembly: GCF_012911975.1. Taxonomy (GTDB): domain Bacteria; phylum Cyanobacteriota; class Cyanobacteriia; order Phormidesmidales; family Phormidesmidaceae; genus Nodosilinea. The sequence continues at coordinate 3,073 of NZ_SMDQ01000071.1, forward strand.
GTCAACTGCTGAATGTCCGTCGCATGCTTCCCCGCTTGAATCAAATTGAAATAGTGCACCTCAGAGACATCAATCGGCTTGGGATCATCTCCTGGTAAGTGTAAGGCTCCCTGGCGATCGCCCAAGTTAACCACCAGCAGTTGTCCTTCAGGGTTGCCAATGGTCAACTGGCGACCGCCGTCTTCGGTGAGGCTGGCCCAGTAGCGGCGTTTGCTGTAGACGAAGTCGGCGGCGGGGGAGTGGGGAGATGGGGAGTGGGGGAGTGAAGGAGTGGGGTGGTGGGGTGATGGGGTGTAGACGCGATAGCGGCTTCCCGGAGGGTAGGGGTGTAGACGCGATAGCGGCTTCCCGGAGGGTAGGGGTGTAGACGCGGAGTGGGGGAGTGGAGGAGTGGGGGAGTGGGGGAGTGGGGGAGTGGATTCGCCGCCGTTGGGTAGGCGCACCCCAACCAGTTCGAGCTCAATGGTGGAGACCCCCTGCCATTCGTTTTGCTTTAACTTGTAGGCCAGGTCTACCTGGCTAGGTAAGGGGTAGTAATCGCCCCAGCGCCAGGCGATCGCTTTGATCTTGGTATTGCCCTGACTGACCAGCAGCTTCAGGTGATCCCGATTGCGACCGACGGTTTGCTGCTCTAGCACCTGTACATTGGGGGTCCAAAATACCGGATCAGGATTTTCAATACCGCAGGGATGCAGATGGTCGATTTGGTCATAGAGGGCTTGGCTGATGTCGTCGAGGCGAGCCTGCACATCAATTTTCACCAGGGGCTTTAACCAGGCGACCTCTAGGGTCTGGCAGGCGTAATGAGACAGGCGCATTTTCACCTGACGCAGGTGCTTCGCCAAAAACGAAAAGCCGCCGGCAGCCCGGTGGCCACCGAATTTCTCCATCAGGTCGTGGCAGCTTTGCAGGGCCTCAAACACATCGAATTCAGGGATGCCCCGAGCCGAGCCGCGAATCAGCTTTTGCTCCTCGTCTTCGTAGGTGCCGATAAACACCGGTACCCCATAGCGCTCCACCAATCGGGAGGCCACAATCCCAATCACCCCATGGTGCCAATTGGGCTGTACTATCACCAAGACCCGTTCCTGCTGTAGATCTAGAGCCCCCAGGTGCTGCTGCTGTTCACACCAGGCGATCGCCTCTTGCTCAATAGTTTGGCAGAGGTCTTGGCGGCTGGCGTTGATTTGCTCGCACTGCATGGCCCGTTCCAGGGCCACCCCCACATCGTCAGTGGTCAGCAGGTCAATGACAATCTCAGGGTCACTGATTCGGCCTACGGCATTGATGCGTGGCCCCAGGCGAAAGCCGATGTGTTCTGGCTTTAGGGGTTTGCTTTGGTCCGCCAGCCCCGCCACCTGAATCAGGGCTTGGATGCCAAACAGGCGCGATCGCGGCAGCAGCCCCAGCCCCCGGCGCACCCAGCGGCGATTGACCCCGGTCAACGGCGCCAGATCAGCGATGGTGCCAAGGGTGAATAGCTCTAGCAGAGGACCGGTCAGATCTTGGGTTTTGTCCAGCAGTTGGGCCAGACACACCGCCAAAATATAGGCCACCCCCACCCCGGCCACCCCCCGGTAGGGGGAATGGGGCGGTAAAAGCTTAGGATTCAAAATCGCGTTTGCTGGAGGCAGTTCTGGGGGAATATCGTGATGATCCGTCACAATCACCGCCAACCCCAATTCCCGAGCCAGGGCAATGGGCTCCCGGGCCGCAATCCCGTTATCCACGGTCAAAATCAGGCTGACCCCATCCCCGTAACAAGTTTCCACAATCCGGTTGTTGATGCCGTAGCCATCGGTCATACGACTGGGGATGGTGTAGTCCACCTTGGCCCCCAAAATCCGTAGGGCTCGCAGCAGCAGGGCAGTACTGGTCATGCCATCGGCATCGTAATCCCCACAAATGGCGATCGCCTGCTGGGTGTCAATCGCCTCCACCAAAAGTTCTAAACTAGCCGCCAGGTCAGGAAACTCCTCCAAAGGGGCTGGCAGTTGCAACCGCTCGGGCTCTAGAAAATCAGCCGCTTGCTCTGGGGTGGTCAAACCCCGATTAATCAACACCTGGGTCAACAGCGGCGAGAGCCCCGTTGCCTTGGCCAACTGCCCCGCTAACCGTGGATCGGCTGGGGGTTGATCCCACCGCTGTCGGGGCAAATTGACCGATGTGGATTCAGCCCCAGGCAGATCTGAGGTAGCAGCAGTATCGGTTGCCATCAGGTTGGGTTCAGTCACAGGTCAATAGACTAGATCATGTGCACTTATGATAATCGCCCTCAGCCAAAATTAACCAGGGAATTAACATCCCGGCATTCCCTGTTTGGCGGTACAGGTGCCAATTATAGTCGTCGTAGCAGATTAGTCCCGTGGGTATCGGTGCCGCAGGTCATGATCAGTTGGTGCTGATGGGCCAGCGCTTTAACAATCGGTGTCTGCCGTGGGCAGGGGGTCCAAGTGCTAGGGTTAGCGTAGGCATAGTACGCTTCTACGCCATCAATGCCCAAGCTGGCCGCCTGGGTAATTAGCACATCTGGAGACAGCCGGTAACGACTGGGATGAGCCAACACGGCCAACCCCCCTGCTGCTTGAATCGCGGCAATCACCACTGCTGCCATTTTGGCCTCTCCCCTGGGGCCATATCCCTGCAGGTAGGGAGCCATCGCCTCATGATCAGGGGTAAAGCCGTAGCCCAGTAGGTGCACCTCTGTGCCCGCTAGGGTGGCATTAATTTCCACCCCGGTAAATAGCCGAGGCACAAGCCCTTCCAGGCTATGGCGCTGCTGACGCTGGCGTAACGAGGTGGGGTTACGCCAGCGCCAATCTTCCAGCCAGGCTTTGGCTTGATGAAACCCCTTGATGTTGTGATGGTCGGTAATTGCAAATCCCCGTAAGCCAATGGTAATCACCTGGTCCATCAGGGACGCAGGGGTTAATTTGCCATCAGAGCACACCGTATGCATGTGAAAGTTATAGGTGTGAGGGCAACTGGTGGCGTCCAGGTTAGAAAAAATCTGCCTCAACAAGTTAGCGTCTCGGGTTACCGAACGCTGGTGCAAGGAGGTGAGGCTGGACGAGACAACCATGACGGCTCTAAATTGAGTTGTTTCCTTTACTTAATATAAACCTCATTTCCTTAACCCTACTGAAAAGATCAAGGCAGAGGTGTTCGTTGTAGACGGTTTGGCGTAGAGATGAGTGAACTACCAGCAATTTTGTCCCATGACAGCCCAGGCTTTCATTTAGCTGAAACTTGGCAAAGAGAACCCAAAGCGGATATAGACCCAGTAGTTTGGGCGATTCACTATTTACAAGCTCTGCGAGATTTGGCTGTACAAGCTGACTGGATTACCCTGGACGATGGAGCCACCCCCCCCACCGCTGCCTTAATTGGAATCGGGCAGCATGTTCATGGGATTAACCGCCAACTCGACTGGATCTTGCAGCACTTTTTGGCCTGCTTCGAGATCGCCCAACAGCCGCAAGTGCAGGTTTTTGCCGCCCCGATTATGGCCCAAGCCGGGATAGACGGGTTTTGTAATTTTCAGCATCATCCCATCACCTTAATGGTCGATCCCAGTCGAATACTAGCGGCAGATTGGCCTCACCTGGTAGCCCATGAACTGGCCCATGGTATAGCCCACAGCGACGGCCATGGCCATCGCTTTAAGCAAGCTTTGGACCATCTTTGCTTAGCCCACGACTTACCCTTAGCCCCAGACAATAGCCTGGAAACCAATGTTTTGCCATATTGGCCCCCCTGTCGCAAAAACCCCAGCCACGATCGCTTTTGGTTGGAACTCAGCCATTTAGGACCGCTTGATATGAATCGACCAACCGTGGCTGACACCTGAGCGCTGCCGAAGCTACCCCCATGGCATCACCGCAGCTGGTATCACCGGACAGTTTCCCCCCATTGAATGGGAGAATGGGAAGAATGCTATTTCTATGACGACTATGAAACGTTTAATTGCCCTCTTTGGTCTGTTCATTCTGCTGTGGTTGGCCCAGGGGACTGAAGCCAGGGCTGCCATTGCAGACGATGTCCAAAAGTTGCTGGATACCAAAGACTGCCCGGTCTGTATATTGAGTGAGGCCAACTTAAGCAGCGCCGATTTGGCGGGGGCCAATCTTAAAATTGCTGTGCTGCTCAAGGCTAACTTAGCTGGGGCAAACCTGCGTAGGGCCAATTTGATCCTCAGTGACTTGGAAGCGGCTAATCTGCAAGGAGCTCAGTTGAGCCAAGCCCAAATGAACGGTGCTAACCTACTCAACGCCAATTTGTCCGGGGCCGACTTGACCGAGGCCGAACTGACCCAAGCCAACCTTGAGGATGCCGATCTCTCGGGGGCCAACCTAGCAGGGGCGATTATGCTCAGCGTTACCCTAGGGGAAGCTAACCTCAAAGACACCAATCTCACAGGGGCTAATCTGCGAGGGGTTAACCGTAGTATGGCCTTGTTTTGCCATACCACCATGCCTGATGGGGCCATTGAAAACCGGGATTGCTAGTGGTCAGTCAAAAAAGAATGACGGGAGATGTGACTTGGGGTTCACGGTAAACGGTTTAAGGGAAGCCGTGTACCGTGTACCTTAGACCGTGCACCGTAACTTCCAGTTCGTAGACCCTGCCACTATCAGATTGATTGAGTGCTAGGGCAACTGTTGACCATCTTTACCATAGGCTTGCCAGGCCAAATCGACTAGGCCATTGACAATGGCGGCGGCGACAACAGCACTACCCTTACGATTGTTAATCCGGACATGGGGAATCATGGCGTCCTGTAAACGCTCCTTCAGGGCAACGATATCCACGAATCCTGCCGGGGTGGCAATCACTAAGGCTGGGCGCACCCGTTCCGTTTCAATCATGTCAATCAAGCTGGCTAGGGCCGCCTCCGAGGTGCCAATCACAAAAATGCCCTCGGGATACCGCTGCGCCAAAGTCTCAATGCCCCAAGCGGCCTGGCTTTTACCCTTTTGAGGTCGGGTCAGAGCATCCATGCTGCAATATACCGGATTGGCAAAGGTCGCTTGGATGGCCGGGGTAATGCCCACCTGCACCATGGGCACATCCACAATAATGGTTGTGCGGGCGGCTAGGGCCGCAGCCCCAGACTGCAAGGCCTGATCCGAAAAGTGAATTTGGCGGGCGTAGTCAAATTCAGCGGTGGCATAAATCACCCGACGCACAATTTCATACTCTGAAGGCGAAAAGCTGTGATCGCCAATCTCGTTGTCGATTACTCTCAAGCTCTGGGCATCGGTGACGTGCCATTCCATAGTCAAGGAAGAATTAGATCTTAATGAAGGGGTGAATGGGCCAAGTTTAGCCATGTCTGCCATGCAGCGCAACTGGATCAGTCCGGCCGAAGTCGGTACTATGGGCGCACGGCATGATTCCAGCGTTCATTAGGCTTGAATCCCATTATGATCATTGTGTTGACGGGCAACCGTTGCTTAAGCTAAGTAGTACAAATAACCCATTCTTTTAGCCTTCGGATTGTGACTGCTGCTATGGAGTTTGCCAGCTTAGATGACCTGCAAACCTTCTTGTGCCGATGGCTTGAAGATCATGGCCATAATGTCTACCGCCAGGTTCCTGATCCCGAAGGCGGAAAAATTGACATTTTGACCCAAGACTACGCGATTGAGTGCCAAGACAGGCTCACTCAAACTGCCCTATGGGCGACGGCAGACACGATTCAACAGACCATGGGCCATTTCCCCGATCAACGTTGGGTGATTGCTGGTCTCACCCCTGACTCTAGCCAGGAAGAATCCTACCAGGTGGCTGAACAGGTGAAAGCAACTGGGATTGAAGTGTGGTTTGTCGACCAAATATCCCCGTTCATCGACTACTACGATCGGTTAGCGGTCAATGTTGTCGAGACGGTTCATCCACCTCGGGTTAATCGCCGCAACCCTCTAGCAGGGGTGGCCATTGCCCTGGGGATGGCGGCAATTCTTAGCTTTAGCTTTTGGGTAGCCTACCGAATTCTAGATCGCCATCAGTTTCAAGTGACGACCGAAAATCAGGAAAGTCAAGCATGGGAGCAATTACATGCCGCCGTGGAAGTATGGGACACCAATACGGCCCTAAGCAGCTTAGAACAACTAGCGCAAAGCCGTAACCCCTGTACCGCTAGCTTTGCAAACCGCTTTCAGACCGCCCTCAACCAACGGGGACAGGAGGGGTTTCGCGATATTAATCCGATTAAGCGGGCTCTCAACCAGCAGGAGGGCTGCCGCCTGGACATGCGTGACTATGAATTTTCTCAGTGACCCCTACCAATAACCCTTACTCCACAACCAAACTAAAGATGATATGGAAAACCATGCTGACCTCGATTAGGATTACCGTAAATTTAGAAAGCTAGGTGGGTCGCTCTGGATTTAGGCTAGGACATGGTCGAGAGTATGGGCAAGGTGATGGAATACGCGTAAAGGTGTGGTCTGAGAAACGGCATGACCGATATTTTAGTCATTGAACATGATGCCAGCACTGAGCAGTTTTTAGTCAACGCTTTACAGCAACAGGGGTATGGCGTCATCACCGCCCGCAACGGCGCTGAAGGATTGGACCTGGCGGAGCAACTCCTACCAGGGGTGATCATCTGCGATTGGAGTATCCCTGGGGAAGTGGATGGTCTCGCCATTTGCCGGGCGTTGAAGCATCACCCGGTGTTGTCTACCACCTCTTTGCTATTACTGACCACTCGCTATAGTACAGCCGATCGCGTGAAAGGCCTGGAAATGGGGGCTGATGACCTGTTGTCTAAGCCGGTGGACATTAATGAGCTGAACGCCCGAGTGCGGGCCGGGCTGCGTTTGTACCAGCTGACTCAGGATTTGCGGCGGCAAAAGCAGCGGATGGAAGCTGAATTGGCAGAGGCGGAAACCTACGTGCGATCGCTGCTTCCCCCCGACCAAGAGGGAAAGGTGCCAATTCAGTCACGGTTTTTGCCCTCCCAGCAGTTAGGGGGCGACTGCTACGACTACTACTGGTTAGATCCTGACTACTTAGTTATGTATCTGCTGGATGTCTCTGGCCATGGGCTGGGGTCAGCCCTGTTGTCGACGTCGGTGCTGAATGTACTGCGATCGCAGTCATTGCCCGATGTCAGCTTTTATCGCCCTGAGAAGGTGCTCAAGGCCCTGAATGAAACCTTCCAGATGAGCGATCAAAACCAGAAATACTTCACCATTTGGTACGGCGTACTGAACTGCGCTAACCGCCAACTGCTCTACGCTAGCGCTGGTCACCCCCCGGCGGTGCTTGTATCGATGCAGGGGGATCAAGTCAGCACCACTCGCCTGCGGACACCCGGACTGCCGGTGGGCATGCTACCCGATGCGAGCTACCAATGGCAGCGGTGCAACCTTCCCCCTAGCAGTAGTCTTTATGTGTTTAGCGATGGCCTGTATGAGGTGCTGCAACGTGATCAGCAGTACTTTGGTTTAGAGGCCTTTGTCGATCTGCTGGCTGTGGCTAAACGGCAAAAAAGCATTGACCACATCTTGCAGTCGGTGATTCAGCGGCAAGCCAGTACCGTAGCCAGCGACGATATGTCGTTGATGATGATCACGCTAGACTGATACTCCCAAGACTCCCAAGCTAAGTACCCCTACTTCTCGGTATCAGCCTGCCCCAGCACAGCCAGCTCAAAGGCCTGCTGATCGTCATAGATGTCAAATACCTGGTCCATATTGGTGAGTTCAAACAGCATGCGCACCTGGTCATTGGTGGAGCATAAGTATAATTGACGGTTCATGCCGCGCACTTTTTTCAGCAACACCACGAGGGTACCTAGGCCAGAACTATCCACAAAGGTGATGTTGTGCAAGTTAATCAGCAAAACATCTGCACCGTCGTTGAGTAACTGATCCGCCTTTTGGCGAAATTCCTCGGCCTTGGTGCTATCTAGAATACCTTCAGGCTTTACAACTGCGACATTAAGGCTCATTGCTCAATTACTTAATCCTGCACAACGATGGCTTTAAGACAAGCGTGGCGGGTAGGGCCAACGCTACATTCACTATACTGGTATGGCGCTTTTCATACGGATGCTTCTGTAAACTTAAAACAGCCATTAAACAGCCATGCTGCTAGCGCCAGGGTTGTTTTAGATCTTCGCTGAGTCACCGCCTAAGTCCGGAAACCTTTGGCCTAGCTGATTATTATGGCTGGTAAATGGCACAGGGCAGACGATCACAGTCAATTTCCACCACTAGATTGACATGCTCGCGATCGCCCTTGAGGGCCGCTAGAAATAGCTCTGGATGCAGCGATCGCCAGAAATAGTCGACAAACGCATCAATGGTGGTATCGCTCATCCCGGCTTTGCCCTGGGCTTTCATCTGGTGCTCAGCTTGTCGCCGCCAAGTCTTACTAATGCGGTAGTCTTCAGGGCAAAGCACCATCAACCCATCCAGACGATCCCATAGGGGCAGGTAGTGGGCTAGCTGGGCATTGATATCGCGGGCAAACTGTCGATCAGCGTCGGTACAAATCGGCTCTGGTGCATGGTCAAACACCTCTGGTTTCAGGGGTCGCGCCCCCAAGAACCAACCCTCAAACAGCAAAATATCTACCCCCTGCACCGGCTCTGGATCGGCTCGGTCCCCTTCTCCCCCGTGGCAAGATTTATCAAACTGAGGCAGATAAACGGTCTGATCTGGGGTAGCCTGGCGCACCTGGTCAAGGGTGGCTATGCCCAGGTCAATGTCGTGGGTTCCCGGTGGGCCACGCCAGATTAGCCGAGGATCCACCTGGCGCAGGTGCAGGCGATCGCTGTAGGTCTTGTATAAGTCATCAATCGACAGGCCAGCGGTGCGGTACCCCATTACCCCCAAGATCCCTTGCAGGATCAAGGTCAGAGTAGTTTTTCCCGTCCCCTGTACCCCCAGCACTCCCTGAATGAGTGGCCTATGGAGCTGGTCTCGGGCCATTTTGAGGGTACGGGCCAGGGGCAGCCACAGCTGCCAGTACAGCGGCAGGTAGACCGCTATGGGCCCAGGGGGCAGGGGCAGGGTAGGATGCAAGGGGGCGATCGCTCGTAACCAACCGACCCGTTCCCTCAGGCGGGGGCCAACATTGCCTTGATTAATTCCCCAGGCTTGGGCTCGCTGGCGATCTGATAGTTCCCACTGAATCAGTTTTTCCCACTGCTGATTTGACAGCGAGGTGTTATCTAACAGAGACAGCAGCAGACCAACATCTAGGGCATTTACCATAGCATCTCAAGAATTACTCAGCTGAAAGAATAGGCTACCAGTTTGCACCTGCTGAGTGCGACCATAGCGGGCCAGCGTCACCTGCTGAAGATGCTTAAGGCCCGGTTGGGCTGCCGCTTGCCATAGCCGAAACCGGGGCAGGTGTTGGCCTAGACTATTCTGCACCTGAGACCAATCGATATGAATATACCCATGGTTGGGCTGACGAAACTGCTCTGTCAGTAACCACCAGTCTGGGTACTGGGCTGCTGCTTGGCTACGGCTCAGGAGGGTGTCTAGGGCATCGGCAGAAGTGGCGATCGCCCCATAATCTCCCACCTCAGTCTGTAAACCAGCCACTTCTGCCGTTATCGCTAGGGGCTGGCCAGACTGCCGATCCTGCCGATTTAGAGATAGCCGAGTCCACACCGTTGTTGGCTGCCCTTGAATCTCTACCGTCCCAACCCCCAATCCCTGCTGGCGGACTAACTCGGTCAGGCGTTGCACCGCAGTGGTCATTGACTCTCCTTGGGGACGCAGCAAGAACCAGTCTGGGGTAGTTGCCCCCAAAGGTGCATCCACCCCCAAAGCATAGTCCTGGGTCGCCCCAGCCAAGATAGCCGCTGCCGCCCCTGGGCCAAATGTTTGGTCAACCATAGTCGGCACCAGCATCGCCCCCCTGTCTGGGAACAGGGTGTCTAGGAAAGGGGCTAGCTCTTTGCCCAGGGTTGCTAAATCAGTTCCCAACACAGCCAACGATAATGAATCAGGCAAATAGCGCGCCAAGGACGACCAATCCTGGGCTGGGGGGGAACTGGGGCTAAGCTGTTGCCCCCCAGCCGCCACCCAGGCCATATCTGCCATCATTCCCTGGCGAGTTAAGCGCACAGACATCAACCCCCAGTCGACCGTGCCATCCTGATCGCCAAGGTGGTTCAGGGCTTGGGATAAGGCCTTTGGCAGGGGCCTGTGATGCAACCAGTGGGCCACGGCTGGTAAATTAATGGTCAACAGCCCTACCCGCTGTGACGGCAACAGTTGAAGCGCTGTTTTGTAACGGGGATCGGTCTGCAGGTTGGCATCCGCCGCCTGGGCTGCCATCAATGCCTGCCGCAAGACTTCTGGGTGATTGGCTACCAGCAAAAAGCGATCGGCCACCAGGGTCGTCGCAAACTGTTCTAGATCAGACTCGACCTTGGTCTCAATCTGAGGAGTGCTGGACTGAGCATAGATCAGACGGCTGCCCGAAAAATCCTCAAAGGTGAGGGCCGCTCCGGTAATCGCTCGATTCTGCCAAAATAGTTCTAACTGGGCCTGGGCAGCCTGGCTGTCGCGACAGGTTAACACCACCAAATAACCAGGACGATAGCCATTATCGGCGTTTTGATCCAGGTCAGGGCTGACTAAGGCAACGGTAATCTCATCGCCGATCCAAGGTTGAATGTCCGTGGCATAGGTTAAGCCTGTATTGGCCAGGAGGCTCCGCTCAATGGCTTGCACATCTTGTTGGACGCTTTGACGCAGCTTTGGGGCCGCTAAATACTCCCACAGGCTGGCCAGTCGGTCAGGCCTCACCAGGACTGAAGCCACCACCGAGGATTGCTTTGGCACAAACTGTAGGGCCATAGGCAACGATTGTCCCCCTTTCTCCAAGAGGTAGAGGGGGTTGCGCAGGTTTAGACCACCCAGGAACCCTAAGCCAAGTATTAGCACCAAACCGGCTGCTGCAATCAGCGGGACAATAAATGTTCGAAACTTCATGGACCCAAACAAGACGTCAAACCTAAGAAGGCCAGCAACAGTAGCCCAAGAGCTACATGGCCAAGCACCTTCCTAGTGTATGGCCCTTCGGTGATGCTGAACGTCACAGAGGGAAATAGCTGTCTTGAATCTCAACAATCCACGAGTTCTTTATCTAAACTCTGGGTCGATGCCTCGCCACACAGCGACGAGACGCCCTTGAATGTCAACCAGGTCAGCGGAAAATTCCATCACGGGGTAATTGGGGTTGGCTGGCTTTAGCTGCACCTGGTTGCCATGACGATAGAACGACTTGAGGGTTGTACCACTTTCTACCCGGGCGGCCACAATGGTGCCTTCACGAATTCCCTGAGGGTCTTTCACGGGGCGCATAATCACCACGTCCCCTTCCTGAATCATGGCATCGACCATGCTGTCTCCCGTCACCTTTAGAGCGTAGTCTCCTGACTGAATTGGCAACCCGTTCAGGTCTAGGCGCTCTACATCGTCGGTAAATGCTTCATTCACAAAGCCCGCCGCAATAGTCCCCAAAATAGGTACTCCTCGCACGTCGTCCCGAATCCGAATAGTGCGCGCCTTGCCTTCGCTCCATTCGATATAGCCCTTATTTTTCAAATGCTCTAAACGGCTCTGAATGGGGGCTGGTGACTTCAGGTTCATAGCCCGCATCATTTGCCGAATGGATGGGGAGTGCTGATTGGTGCGAATATACTCAACCAACCAATCGTAGAGCTCTTGTTGGGCAGTAGTTAAGGATTCCATAGAGGCTCTCTGCTGCGGCACTAATAGTAGGTTTACAGAACAATTGTACCACAACATCTTGAGCTGTCTAGACTCACCCGAAAAAAAGACGACTCGAAGCAAAAGCGGGACTCCCGAACTCGGAGCCCCGCCTGTCAACCTATTTAGGTCAATGTCGCAATATCTAGCGAATATATTCCTTGAGAATACTATTGCGATTGGGATGACGCAGCTTACGCAAAGCTTTCGCTTCAATCTGGCGAATGCGTTCCCGAGTCACGTTAAAAATTTGGCCAATTTCCTCTAGGGTTTTCATGCGACCATCGTCGAGCCCATAGCGCAAGCGCAGCACATCCCGCTCCCGAGGGCTTAACGTACCCAGTACACTTTCTAAGTCTTCCCGCAGCAAGCTCTTAGAAACTTGGTCTTCGGGGGTTTCGCCATCAGATTCAATGAAGTCACCCAGGCGGGAATCTTCTTCTTTGCCGATGGGGGTTTCCAGGGAGATTGGCAATTGGGCAGACTTAGCAATAAACCGCAGTTTCTCGATGGTCATTTCCATTCGAGTTGCGATTTCTTCTTCAGTGGGCTTACGACCTAACTCTTGGGAGAGTAGCTTCGTGGTCTTTTTAATCCGAGAAATGGTTTCATACAGGTGCACCGGCAGACGAATGGTGCGAGACTGATCGGCGATCGCCCGAGTAATGGCCTGACGAATCCACCAGGTCGCATAGGTAGAAAATTTATAGCCTTTCTCATGGTCAAATTTTTCTGCCGCCCGGATCAGCCCTAAACTTCCCTCCTGGATTAGATCTTGGAAGGAAAGACCACGGTTCATATATTTCTTGGCAATAGAAACCACGAGCCGCAAGTTCGACTGTACCATTTTGTCTTTGGCACGTCGTCCCAGGTGAACCCGATGGCGGAAGGCCGCTACAGAAAATTCTTCCCCTTCGTCTTGGATAACCGCTGCAGCCCACTCTTCGTCGTTCGGATCACGATCTAGACTATCGCCCAGCTCATCGAAGATACGTTCCAGCTTCAAGAGATCAGCAATCTTACGAGCCAACTCAATTTCTTCTTCAGCCCTGAGCAGTCGAATGCGGCCAATTTCTTGAAGATAAAGTCGAATGGAATCTTCAGTGTAGTGACGTTTCTTCGTCTGAGCTCGGCGGCGGGTGGTTTTACCCTTGGGCGCTTTCGCAGGCGCTCCTGTCTCACCATCATCTTGTGCAACAAAATTCTCGTCACCATCACTATCGACAAGTACGTCGATATGGCTCTTAGGCTCAATGGTTTCGAGCAGATGATTTGCTTGGGTCATGCCGCGATCCTCGTGCTCCTTCAGTTCAAGACAAAAACTTTAACCACGTTAGCAGTTTGGGCCAGTAGATGCCCATAATTTCACAGTCCTAGACATGACGCTCAATAGTAATACAAAGGGACTATGGCAGCTGATGATAGCTACGACATAACTAGGATACCTATGATGCTAGCGTAGCACCGATAACCCCAAGACAGCTGTATTTACACCCCTAGATAGAAGTTGACTGTCCTAAAGCTTTTCAATTTTAACTGTAACTCCCTGGGATGTACCACCCTAAGTTTGTGGGCAGAGAGAAAAATCCGCTGAAATGCCGATTGCAGCGTAAATTAGGAGATCTAAAAAAATGGCTCCACCGAAACTCGCAGCAGGGAGATATCTGCTCCTGCCTGAGGTCAGGCTAACAACTGCACCTCAGCTAAGGTGATCTCTGGATAACAAATACCCCCGTGGGATGGGCAAAGCTTGCGTGCCCATGGTTCAATGTTCCTGAAACCTATACCAAGTCCAGCTCGGGATCTGGAGTTTTCCCACAGGCAGAACTCCAGGTCTGTACTTGGATCTGGTTTAAATGCCAGTACCGTCAAAAAATTCTTCGATCGCCCGATCTTGCATGCGACACTGTGCGGCCTCAACGGCCGCCCCTGAGGCAGCTACCAGGACAGGTTCTGTGTTAGCCTTGCTCAGCCCCTGAACCTCTTTTTCCAGGGTCTCAATCCGATCGACTAGGGCCCGGATCACTTGGGCTTCGGAATCAGGCAATTGACCATGCTCTAGAGGATCAACCCGTTCGCCAGCTCGGTAGACAATACGGCCTGGCACCCCTACCACAGTGCAGTCTGAGGGAACTTCTCGCAATACCACTGAGCCAGCGCCAATGCGCACGTTGTGGCCAATATAGATGTTGCCCAGGACCTTGGCCCCAGCCCCGACAATCACATTCTCGCCCAGGGTGGGGTGCCGCTTACCATTTTCTTTCCCAGTTCCCCCCAACGTTACCCCTTGGTAGATCAGGGCAAAATCTCCAATGATGGTGGTTTCGCCGATCACAACCCCCATCCCATGATCAATGAAGACCCCCCGACCAATGGTGGCCCCAGGGTGAATTTCGATGCCTGTGATGAAGCGGGCTATGTGAGACATGAGCCGTGGCACTAGGGGTAGGCCTAGGTTCCAAAGCCAGTGGCTAAAGCGATGCATCACCAGGGCATGAAAACCGGGATAGCAGGTCAGCACTTCTAGCCAGTTGCGAGCTGCTGGGTCACGGTCAAATACAATGCGAAAATCTGCGGCTAGCGTTTTAAGCACGGTAGGTCAGGGGAGAAATTACCAGAGTCTTTATTATCTTAGCCAGGGCGGACTTCCGACAAGGGCGAAACTTAAATCGCTTTTGGGGGCTATGGGGCAACCCTCAGGGAGTAGTTGTAACGCTGCCCCTGGTGATGAGACCCAACCCAAACCCGGTAGGTGCCAGCAGCCCAATCGATGTCTTCAACTTTGGCGTCAGGGTTGCGGCGACTGATGTCTTGCCCACAGCGGATGGTGCTATTGTCTGGTCCCTGAATCAGTAAGGCGGTGTCGTTGCCGCCACTGTTGACCTGTACCGTTAGACGGCTGAAACTATCTTCTAAGGTCATGATGTGGTCAGGGGGGGTGTCAGCAAAGCCCATACACACATGGCCGCGGTGATCGCGACTGGCGATATTCGACAGGGCATAGAGTCCAGTGGTAGTTCCGTCGGCAGTGGCAGTTGTGCTGTTGGCAGAGAGACTCAAAGGATCAAAGTTAGCTTCTTGGGCGATCGCGACTCCACCCATGCCCAATAAACCAGCCAATAGAACCGCCTTGGGCCAATGGCTCTGTGTCCATGAATACCAACGGGAAATTACCATAGCGGTTACGCCTGCCACAGAAGTCAATGTCTTACTCTCTATGGTGTTAGACTGCGCTCAGAACGAGTGGCCCCTGTAGACAGAAGTGAAAACTGTCTGCCGATGGACGTGATGTGATGGAATTGATCACCCTAATAATTTGTGTGGTAATAGCCTGGACCGTGTCCACCGCCATTGATAGTTTGACCCACCTGGGCCAGCTGCTAGTGCCCTCTCCCTGGCTATTGGGCGCGATCGCCTTAATCATCGCCACATGGATTATGCGAGATTAGTGTCGACAGTTGCTATCCCGTCCTATTCAGGGCAGAAATAACCCGCCTACTTCCATCAGCGCAAACGTTTGCGTATAACGGGGCTTCCTTTCCGTCTTCTTACTTCTACCCTCTGCCTTCTCCTAAGAAACAAAACCTAATCGATGCCAAAACACCCTGATTGTCGCCAAACTGGAAACAGTTTTGTTTCTTCCACCTTCTGCTCACCCCAGCGGGGTTAGTGGGAAGCTGTCTTCTGCCTTTCTGCCCTAGCCCTCAGTAGTGCCGTACAGTTCAGGCATTTCCGCGACGGGCGGCAGTGACTTGGCATCACGGGTTTCGATGTAGCCCGTGTAGTAGGCCCCCGGTTCAATCTCGAGGGCCCCGGCCACGACATCCCCCTCTAGGCGGGCTGTACGGCTGAGGGTCAGTTTTCCTGCCGCAAACACCCGTGCCTTCAGCACCCCCTGCACCACAATATTGTGAGCTCTAACTTCAGGCCCTTCAACCAAGCCAGAGGCAGAAATTTCCAAGTCCCCTTGAATATCAAGGGTGCCATGGATGATGCCATCGACCCGTAACATGCCTTCGGCATGGATAATGCCTTCAAACTCAGTTTTTTGACTGATATAGGTCAACAGCGGAGCCGGTTTACGTCTAAACATAGGAAACCTTTGGACTACAAGGAACAGCGGCCGCTAACCCAGCTAGCAGTGAGATGTCAATCATTTTTTTCTTTTATAAAAGAGATCTTTGCCCTTCTTTTACCAAGCGGTCAACGGTCCAAAGGGCAGATGGTAGAAGGCCCCAGCCCTCAACGATAGCTCACTCCCTAGGCTGGTGACCATCAAACCAGGGGTAGCGGTCTGCCTGGCGAGGGGGATCTTTGTCTAACAGAGGTCGGGGATCGCAAATCCGAAGAAACTTGGAAGAAATGCCCCCTATTCAAAAAGGTTAGGGATCAATATAAAAACAGATAAACAGCACAAGATTTATAAAGCCTGGATTTTACCTGGGGCATTAACAAATTTGTGGCCGTAAATTTTTGACCCTTGGTCCAGGTGGTTACCCTTCAACTCTTTTCGATAAAGCTCTATATCATCACACCTTGCGAGGTATATGCTCATGACTGCTGTTGATATTCGCCTCCAATTTGAGCACACCATTGATTTGTTTAAGACCATTGATGTGGACTGCCAACTCGCGCTCCTTTGGCAAACCTACGATACCTTGGGCCAGGCTTTCGCCGCTATAGCCCCTGTGGCCTTATTTTCCCAGGCTGTGCAGCAACTGATTAACCAACTCGATCAGGTTCACCGGGACGACAAGATCGATGTCTTGCGGGATATTCTGGCTGGGGCGGACACTCGCTTTACCCAGGCCTATCAATTGCTGAATAGTAATATGAGGCTGGCCTTCTGGCACCGGTTGATGCATCGGATACCCGCTAGCGCCTTACCGTCTATGGCCATGTGTGAGGCTAAATCCCCTACAGCCGAGGCGCTCATTACCCGGCTCAACACCATGGGGCTGAATGAACGCCTACACTTTCTCCGTCGGGTTATCTAATTTGCTTAGGACAACTCCAACTTAGAGAGGGGGAACATCGGGGTCGACAACAATCCCGATGTTCACCTTGGTGTCCAGGGGGGGGAGCGCTGAACGCTAAAGTGGAGGCCAGTGGTTTTATGTGCGTCCATGCCGATTATTCAGGTTGATCAGCTCAGCAAGCGTTATCCTGTCGCCCTTAAAGAGACAGGGCTGGGGGGTACGCTGAGGCATTTTTTTCGTCGCCAGTATCGCCTGGTGGAGGCGGTACGTCAGGTGTCTTTTCAAATTGAGCCAGGGGAAGTGGTAGGATTTCTGGGACCGAACGGTGCTGGTAAAACAACCACCCTAAAAATGCTGACAGGGCTAATTCACCCATCCGTCGGGACTGTTCGGGTGAATGGGTGTGTGCCCTTTCGCCGAGAACCAGACTTTTTGCGCAACATTACCCTGGTGATGGGGCAAAAGCAGCAGTTGCTCTGGGATTTACCTGCGTTAGATTCATTGCGCATCAATGGGGCTATCTATGGTCTATCCGACAAAGAATTTCGCTACCGGGTTGAGGAACTCACCGACATGTTGGACTTGGCTGGAAAGCTGACCCAACCCGTGCGCAAACTCTCGTTGGGGGAGCGGATGAAAGCAGAGATGTTAGCGGCACTGCTGCACCGGCCCCAGGTGTTATTTCTAGACGAACCCACCCTGGGCTTAGATGTCAATGCCCAGGTGGCGGTTCGTAACTTTTTGCGGGATTACAACCAACGGTACCAAGCGACAATTTTGCTGACCAGCCATTACATGGCTGACATTACCGCCTTGTGCCGTCGGGTGCTGCTGATTCATCAAGGGTTACTAATTTATGATGGCGGTTTAGAGGGGCTACTCGATCGCTTTGCTCCTTACCGAGAAGTCACCATAGAACTGGCCGACCTGGTCAACCCGGACGCATTAAGCCGTTATGGGGAGTTGGAAGTGGTCGATGGCTGCACCGCCCGCCTGATTGTCCGACGGGATGCTTTGACCCAGACCGTCGGTCGGATCTTAAGTGATTTAGATGTCCAGGACTTGACCGTTAGCGACCCCCCGGTGGAAGAGGTGATTGGCCGGGTGTTTCAGGCCGGGGTAGTGAGGGAGTAGCCCTAAAACAACTGGCATTGGCCCTGGTGCCGCAGCAGATGGTCGCACAGCACCAGGGCTACCATGGCTTCCACCATAGGCACAGCCCGGGGCAATACGCAGGGATCATGGCGACCCCGGGCCGCCAGCACCGTCGCTTCGCCAGTGTTGGTGACGGTATTTTGGGGCTTACGGATGGTCGCTGTGGGCTTAAAGGCAACCCGAATAACAATATTTTCGCCATTGGAAATGCCCCCTTGGGTACCCCCAGACCGATTGGTGCGAGTCCGGAGAGTGCCGCGATCGTCGGTGTAGAACTCGTCGTTATGTTGACTGCCCGTTAGCAGGGTACCGGCAAACCCAGAGCCCAGCTCGAACCCTTTACTGGCTGGGAGGGACATCACCCCCTTGGCCAGGTCGGCTTCCAGCTTGTCAAAAACAGGCTCCCCCAGGCCAACGGGTACCCCTCGGGCCACACATTCCACCACGCCACCAATGGAATCTCCCTGATCCCGAATGGCTTCCACCCGGTCGATCATCCGCTCGGCGGCGGTGGGGTCGGGGCAGCGGACAATGTTACGTTCCACCTGCTCTAGGGTGACTGTGGCCGGGTCAATCGCCGCTTCTAAGTCCTGAATCCGTTTGACGTAGCCGATGACCTCAACCCCAGCCACCTGGTGCAAGATTTTTTTGGCGATCGCCCCTGCTGCCACCCGACCAATGGTTTCACGGGCAGACGATCGCCCACCCCCCTGGTAATTGCGAAGGCCGTACTTGGCATCATAGGTGGCGTCAGCGTGGGAGGGCCGATAGGTGGTGGCCATTTCGCTGTAGTCTTGGGGGCGAGTATCTTTATTCCGCACCATCAGCGAAATCGGGGTGCCAAGGGTCTTGCCCTGGAACACCCCAGACAGAATTTCGCAGCGATCGGCCTCTTTGCGGGGGGTAGTAATTTTACTTTGGCCAGGACGACGACGATCCAGCTCTGCTTGAATTTCCTCAACGGTGAGATCTAGCCGAGGCGGGCAACCATCAATCACTACCCCTACCCCACCCCCGTGGGACTCCCCGTAGGTGGTAATCCGAAATAAATGCCCAAAGGTGTTGCCCATAGATCGTCAGTGCTATTAGCCAAAGGTTAGTCCTACGATCCTACTATCTATTGATGGACCTATTGATGGACTTGTTATGGACTTGCCTCAAGGGTCAAGTAATAACGGGGATTAACGGCTTGACCATTGCGGTAAATGCCATAGTGCAGATGGGGCCCTGAGGATCGGCCAGTGCTGCCCAAAGCCCCTAGGACATCCCCCCGCTGGACGCGATCGCCAATGGTAACGGCAAACTCTGACAGGTGGGCATACAAGGTCTCGTAGTTGTAGCCATGGTCGATCTTGACGTAGTTACCGTAGCTGCGATCGTACTCGGCCGCCATCACCACCCCGTCAGCGGTGGCTAATACTGGTTTACCCATCGGACCGGCAAAATCAACCCCTTCATGCATTTCATAGCTGCGTCCCCCAAAGGGGTTAGGCCGCAAGCCGAATTCCGAAGAAATCGATAGATCGCCAGCCACCGGCTTACCTGTGGGGAAGGCGGCCTGCTGCTCAGCTTCTGACGCTAAGGTGTCTTCTAGGGCGGGCTTGACGGCGGTATTCAACAGTGTCCCCAGGCTAGGTAGTCGCTGCTTGGCCAGATCAAACATCGCTTCTGGGGCGGCGGGCGTTGCCACCCCCCCTTGGGGAGGTAGCTCAGCGCCAGAGTCTAAAGCATCGAGATCGACCGGGTCAGGCAACCCGGCTCGGTGCTTGAGTACCTCAATCTCAGCCTCGATCACATCGAGTTCCGTCAATACCTCCGTGGCGGCTGCACTCAGGGCCTGGTTTTGCCGGGCCAACTGGATATTCTGATAGAGCAGCGACCCCATCCAGGTAAGCGGCAACCCCACCAGCAGCACCAAACCTAGCAGCAGATGCCTGGGGCGGATAGATAAGGTAATGGAAGCCTTACCAGTGGCCGTAATTAATACGGTGTAAGGCTTTAAGCGACGAAATACCATTTCAGGAATACGGCAGGCATGGGACGAGAAACGATGATCAAATCAAGTTGGATTATACGGGGATCACGGTATTTGCACAATTTCAGGGGTGATCAGCAGGGGCTTACCCCTGACGCTTTTTTCAGGGACTGTAACAATCTTTTACAATGTAAGAGGCGACAGATTCAAGTCTGGCCAACTGAAATGGAGATAGGGTCATGCAGGTAACGTGGTTTGATAGCAATTCCTGGCTATGGGAAATGGCGGGCAAGCGAATTTTGGTGGATCCTTGGCTGGTTGATGATCTTGTGTTTGGACATCAGCCTTGGCTATTTAAAGGAGAACATCCACAGCCCCACCCTTTGCCTGAGCATCTGGACTTAATTTTGCTAAGCCAAGGCCTGGAGGATCATGCCCATCCCCCCACCCTGAGCGTCCTGGATCGTCAGATTCCTGTGGCCGGGTCACCCAATGCGGCCAAGGTGGCCAGGGAGTTGGGCTACGAACAGGTGACGACCCTGCATCATGGGGAGGTGTTTACCCTAGACCGGGTACTGACCATCAAGGCGGTGCCCGGTGCTCCCCTTGGCCCGACCTTGACCGAGAACGGCTATGTGGTGCGGGACTTAGTCTCTCAGGTGGCCCTGTTTTACGAGCCCCATGGTTACCATCGGTCTGATCTGGCGGATGAGGGCCCCATTGATGTGGTGATTACCCCCATGGCAGACCTGGCGTTACCCCTGGTCGGGGCAATCATCCGTGGTCGTAAAGGTGCCCCAGAACGGGTGGACTGGCTCGATCCCCAGGTGGTCTTACCCACGGCCAATGCTGGAGAAGTCATGTACAGCGGTGTGCTCAACACTTTGCTAAAGACTGATGGAGGGCCAGCGGCCTTGGCCCAGCGACTGCAAGCCCAGGGGCGCTCAACCCAGGTGATCACACCGATCGTGGGGCAACCTGTTCCCCTGGACCTGAGTGCCAAGCGGTCAGTGGCGGCCCAGTGACTATATCACCTGTGATCATACCCATCGGTAAACATACCTAGAAAAGGCTGAAATGGTTTTTGAGAGGTCACTTCAGCCATCAACAACCAGATCTTGCCCTATTCAATCATTCAGACTTCAGGTAACCTTATGTGAAGGTAAACCAAGTTTTGAGAAGGACAGTTAGCCCATGCCTTACACCACCGAAGACGGCGGTCGCCTGAATAACTTCGCTAATGAGCCCAAAATGTACGAGGCGGCTCCTCCTACCGCAGCCCAAAAGCGTAATTATGTCATCCTGGGTGGGCTAGCTATGGCGTTGGTGGCGGGTCTGTGTGTGGTTGCGGCTTCGGTATCTTAGGGAATTGTCCTATGGCCGCATGCTTGGCTTTTAATACTCTGGCCAGCGCTACAGTAGGGCAGAAACAGTAGGGCAAGGCAGGATTCACTGAGGGTAATGGATCATAGGCCACAGTGGCTAGACGGGGTCAGCGGTAGCGGCAAAACCACCTGGCTAATTCAGCAGTTGACCAACTGGGTCACTCAGCCGAGTCATCAAACCCTAGGCCAAAGTACGTTAGTCTTTGCGGCCAATGGTGATAATCGGTTGCGACTGGCTGAGCGCATTGCTGCCATGGTACCTAGCCAGTTTTCGGTGGTGACCACCACCCCCAACGGCTTTATTCAAGACGAAGTCACCCTATTTTGGCCCCTGCTAGTCAATCATCTGGGGTTGATGCCGCAGTTTCCCCTGCGGTTGCGTCCCGAAAATGAGCAAGAGTTAGTCTCAGCCCTGTGGCAGATGCCTCTACAAGATGGCACCTTGACCATCGAAGGCTGGCAAGAGGCTCAAACGGTAAGGCGATCGCTGGATTTTTTGCAGATGGCTGCGGCCGCGAGCATCCCGGTGGAGGACTTGCCAGTGCTATTGCCGGAGGGCATACCGCCAGGCTTTGCCCCAGAGCACGTCTGGCGATCGATCGGAGAAGCGTTGATCCACTGGCGGGATTGGTGTCTGGGTCGGGGGTTGCTCACCTATGGGGTGATGACCGAATTGTACTGGCGACATCTGTTGCCGCAGCCGCTGTATCGGGAAAAACTGCTGGCCCGTTACAGCGGCGTCTTTGTGGACGATTTGGATGAGTACCCAGCGATCGCGGCAAACTGGCTTCAGGTCTTTATCGACCAGGCTCAACCCGTGGCCATCACCTGGAATCGCCACGGCAAAGGGCGCATGGGCCTAGGGGCTGATCCTGACGCCCTGGAAGAGTGCCTGAAACCCCAGTGCCAGGTGACCCCCCAACCTACCCCGAACCCAAATACCCTGGGCTACCAGTGGGGCGATCGGGTGGTGGAATGGGTAATGGATCCGTTAGCGCTGCCCGAACCACTGCCCTGTTTTGAGACCCTGCAAACCGTGTCCCGGGGGGAATTGCTGCGCCAGACCGCAGAGCACATTACCCAGGCGATCCATACCGGTCAGGTGGCGGCCCATGAGGTGGCGGTGTTGGGGCCAGGGCTCGATGCGATCGCCCGCTACACCCTGGCCGAAATCTTGACCAACCGGGGGTTGCCCGTCGCCTCCCTGAACGATCAACGCCCCGTCATTCACTCCCCGCTGGTGCGGGCTCTGTTGACCCTGCTCACCTTTGTTTACCCTGGCTTAGGCCGGTTAGCCGACGCCGAGTCGGTGGCCGAAATGCTGGTGGTGTTAAGTCAAATTCCCCAAGCCCCAGAGGAAGCAGCCTGGTTTGACACGATTCACATTGACCCGGTGCGGGCCGAACTGCTGGTAGACCACTGCTTTGCCCCCAGCGTTGATCAGCCGGAGCTGCTGCCGGTGGAACGGTTTGACCGTTGGGATCGACTGGGCTACAAGGCGACCGACGCCTATGACCGCCTGCGCCAGTGGATTGATCAACAGCGCCAACAGCGCCAGCGACGGTTAGTGCCAGGGGTGATGAGTGTCCTGGACCGAGCGATTCAGACATTTTATTGGGGAGGCAGCCACTTACCCCCCGATCAGCTCTCTGCCCTGCGGGAACTGATGGAAACCGCTCAACACTACTGGGCGGTGGAAGAGCGCCTGCGCCAGAGTACTTCCCTGGGGGGAGAGCACCCCACCGGTACCACCAAAACCGCCTTAGAACGCTTTATATTGCTGTTGCGTCAGGGGACCGTCACCGCTGACCCCTACCCCGTGGAGTCGGCGGACCCGACCCAACGGGTAATTACCATTGCCACCGTCTATCAGTACCGCTTACAGCGACTGCACCATCGCTGGCACTACTGGATTGATGCCGGTTCCCCCCGCTGGCTGGCCGGTACGGATACCTTGCTGTTTGGCTACCCGCTATTTTTGGGTTCCTATCCTGGGTGCCCCTGGACCCAAGACCACCTGGACCAGCTGCACCGCGATCGCCCAGAGCGCATTTTACGAGACCTACTGGGCCGGGTCACAGAACGGGTCATACTCTGCCACAGCGAGTTAGCGGTCAGTGGTCAAGAGCAAATTGGCCCCTTACTCACCCTGGTCCATGCCAACGCCGACAATACTAAAGATAACGTCACCTAAAGCAACGGTATAGGCTGTCAAGACTTCGGGGTACCCGGAGGGCGGGGTGGGTTCTTCGGGCTTGTTTGACCCACCCCTACCCCTCCAAAGGAGGGGATCTCGGAGCTAAGCCACCGCTGGTCCCAGGGTGGATGAAATTCGCATGGCCAACTCTGTGAGGTTATCGAGATCGCTGCAAAACTGTTCCGCCTTCGGGCGGGGCACCCCAGTGGTCACCATATATTCCACCAGCAGGTTAAACAGCATATCCTCGGCCAACTGCCGCTGTTCTGCCTGCCCCTGCCGTTGATAAACCAAAAACTCTTGGCAACGCAGGGCCAAATCATGATACGTGCTGTTGCCCACCAAATACTCCAGGCTGCTAACAATCATGGCCACCTCAGAATGTCGGTGGCTTTAGTTTAGCGAATGGCCAACCGGTCAACCGCTGCGGCTGAACACCACAGAAAGATTGTTGGCGGGCATCGCCACGGTCGCCTGTAGCGCCAGTCCCTGCTGCTGGGCGACCTGGACCACGGCCTCTACATCCCGCACCCCCCACTGGGGATTGTGGGCCTGCAAGCTGGCATCAAAAGCGGCATTGCTGGGGGCGGTGTGTTCGCCGTTTTGCTTAAAGGGGCCATACAGGTACAGTACTCCCTGCGGCGGCAACAGTCGCCCAGCCCCGGCCATCAGCCCCAGGCAGGCCGCCCAGGGGGAAATGTGCACCATGTTGATATTGACAATAGCTGTGATCGGCTGATGTTGCAGCCAGTCGATCTGGCCCTGTTCTAACTGCCCTGATTCCACTGGCCATACTGGGGCACACACATCCAGGTGCACTGGGGCTTGGAGGGTTTCGCAGGGTACCGTTTGCCGCCAAGCGACAATACTGTTCAACGCTTCTGAATCGCGATCGCTGGGTAACCACCATCGGGGCGCCAAGCGAGGGGCAAAGTACACCGCATGTTCGCCAGTACCACTAGAAATTTCCAACACTGTGCCGGTGGGGGGCAGCACCCGTTGCAGCACCGCCAAAATTGGGTCGCGGTTGCGTTCGGTGGCTGGGGCATAGCGGCGAGCATCAGGGGAAAACACCATGGAGGTTAAAACCAGATAACGGCTCGCCCAACCTTAGCAAAAAGCTGCCCTCTCCCTGACCAGAAAATTGGCCCTAGGGAGGGTGTTTCACAGCAGGATATCCGTCTATAACGTTATCCAGGTTTTTCCATGGACTTGCCCTCAGCCTTGGCATAACTGGCAAAATATGTCGCAGTGACATGTCGCCGTGGTTTCTCTGGGTCGCCCGCCCATCCCAATTCGCCTAATCCCCCAACGGCACAGCGTTAACAACATTAATAATCTGGAGAACATAGCCCATGATGACAGGACTCGCAGGCAAGACAGCGCTAATCACTGGTGGCAGCTCAGGCATTGGCCAGGCGATCGCCATTCGGCTAGCGGCAGAAGGCTGTAACGTGGCCATCGGCTACCGCAGCGGCAAAGAGGCGGCCGCCGACACCGAAGCTACCGCCCTAGAAAAAGCTAAGGCCGCTGGCCACGATACCGTCAAAACCCTTCTGGTGCAGGGAGATGCCGCCATTGAGGAGGATATTCTGCGGGGCGTTGCCAGCACCATTGATACCCTGGGGGGGCTTGATATTTTGGTCAACAACGCTGGCATCCAAAACGACTACCCGTCCCACCAAGTCCCCACCGACAAGTTTGACCAGGTGATTGCGGTCAACCTGCGCGGCCCCTTTTTGTATTCCCGGGAAGTGATTCAATATTGGCTGGACCAAAATCGCCCTGGCATCATTCTGAATGTCTCCAGTGTGCATGAGGCCATTCCTCGGCCCCAGTATGCCAGCTATGCCATCAGCAAAGGTGGCATGGAAAATTTGACCAAAACCTTGGCTCTAGAATACGCGGAACGTCAGATTCGGGTAAATGCGATCGCCCCTGGGGCCACCATTACCCCCATCAACGAAGATTGGGTCGAAGACCAAGAGAAAAAAGCTAAAGTGGAAAGCCACATTCCCATGGGGCGGGCCGGTACCAGCGACGAAATGGCAGCGGCAGCAGCATTTTTAGCGTCTGACGAAGCCGCCTATATCACTGGGCAGACCCTGTTTATTGACGGTGGGCTTACCCTCTATGCCGACTTCCGTGAAGCCTGGTCAGCGTAGGTTTTCTAACCGGTTCCGGAGGGGACGGCGAGGTGAAGCACACAGACTGACGCCAGAATTCACCCTCCTCCCTAAATCCAGCCACGTAGGGTCGCCTGGTACACCCCCTGGTAACGGTTCTTAGCCTTGAGCTTGGCTAGGCTATTGTTGATGTGAAACTTGACCGTACTCTCGCTGATGTAGAGAGCTTGGGCAATATCGCGATCGCGCTTGCCTTCAGCCAGTAACTGCATCACTTGTTGCTCCCGACTCGACAATAGAGGCGCGTCCCCTGAGGAAATAAAACTCCCATGGACCTTAACGGGTGACAACGTACCTAGAGAGCTTGCTGCATCAGGGATAGAGCATAGAAACCTCGCTGAAAATAGAGTTG
>NZ_SMDQ01000072.1 GCF_012911975.1 Nodosilinea sp. P-1105
AGAATGTACCGGCGAATCCATCCGACATAGCTTTGCTCGGTTCGATAGGAATAATGCTTTAGACGAATTACGTCGCGAACCTGGTCAAGCAGCTTTCTGGGTCGAGATTCCATGGCGAAGAAGATAGACACTGATAGCATTAATGTACTAAATACCACATCCCTAGCCTGCGTGCTGACCATGAAGATTTGCTGGAGCTATCGGCATAACATCCCTTGATAAGCATATTATGCAGAACAAGATCCAGATAAACACCTCTACGAGGGTAATTATCACAACTCGATTCGGCATAATGCCCGAATTTGGGCAGATAGCCCGATAGATTTCGGTATAACACCCCAATTTGGGCAGTTATGCGGATAATATTCGGTATAACACCCCCCAGAGGAGGTGATATGCAACTTTGATTCTGGCTAACTACCCTGCTACGGGGTGTTAGACAGAATCTAGGAAGGAAAGTCAGTATAAGCAGTAGTTATACGGCTTCGGTCGCAGGTCAGGTATACCTTAAATTTTTCCCGCTATTGATAAAATTCCTGATCTTCTTAATTGCAAAGTCTGGTTGCGTATAATAGCGTTTAGGCTGGTTGCGACGATTGAGTTTCTAGTGCGTAGTTGAGAATGCCTAACTTATCAAGTATCGAAAAAAGAAAAATTGAGAAGCTACTAGGAATGGGTAGTGGCTATGTTCTTGATTTTTCAAATAGGACACTTCAAGAATTTGTTATAGATAGCATAGGCATCGATATATACGATGAGAAATATAACTATTCGAGCGGTTCTAAAGCTAATCGACTAAGAGCTTTGTGGGATCAAGAGTCCGGTCAAGTTGTTGGAAAACTGATGCTAGATCTTTTGGAGTATTGGAAGACACAGAAGCTATTGAATGACGTAGAAATAAGCCAGGCAGAACAGGTTTTGTATAACGATTGTTCTAAAATTTCAGAGGGGCTTATGCAGACTGTAGTCGAGGAAGACTTGCCACTTGAAAAAACTGTGAGTAATCTTGAAAAAGCTCAGACAATTTCTATCCTCCTCTTGTCAGCCGATCCAACTAATGCTTCCCGGTTGAGGATTGGAGAGGAATTGAGGGAAATCCAAGAGAAACTTCAACTAGCTAGGTTGCGAGAGAAATTCTTACTGAATCAGCGAATGTCTGTTCGGCCAACGGATATCAGTCAAGCACTACTTGATGTACAGCCACACATTGTACATTTTTCAGGTCATGGTGAAGCAAGCGGTGAACTATGTTTTGAAGATCGAACAGGAAGAATTCACCCAATAGTCCCAGATGCATTAGCGGATTTGTTTGAGCAATTTGCCGATCAGGTAAGTTGTGTCTTGTTAAATTCCTGCTATTCAGAAATTCAAGCAGTTGCGATTGCTAAACATATTGATTATGTCATCGGAATGAATCAAGCAATCGGTGATCATGCTGCCATAGCTTTTGCTACAGGCTTTTATCAGGCATTAGGAGCGGGACGCACAATAGAGAATGCCTATAAACTCGGATGTGTTCAAATTAGACTACAAAATATTCCTGAACATTTAACTCCTGTTCTCATTCAAAAAGGGGAAAACCCATCAATACAGAAAGCCGTATAACAACCCCAGTGCAGCGGATTGTCGAGAGCAGTTGGTGAAAACAAAAAACGCAGGCAACCGCTGACTGGGAACGTTAGGTGTCCATAGCTCTCTGTCCCTTTGTCTAAGTCCTTGTTGCGTAAACTTGTACTACAATCTGTGAGGTGGTCGAGGGAACTGCGATGGCTCAAGTGACATGCATAGAAATCTGTGCCGGTGCTGGTGGTCAAGCTTTAGGACTAGAGCAGAGTGGCTTTGAGCCTCAAGCACTGGTTGAGATTGATAGTGCCTGTTGTAATACTCTCAGATTTAATCGACCTCACTGGAATATTGTAGAAGGCGATCTTAGAGAATTTGAAGGCAAATCATTTGCAGGTGTTGATTTGCTAGCAGGTGGTGTACCTTGTCCGCCATTTTCAAAAGCAGGCAAGCAACTAGGCAAAGAAGATGACCGGGATCTTTTTCCCGAAGCGTTGCGGTTAGTAGATGAATGCAAGCCTCGTGCTGTCATGCTAGAAAACGTCCGAGGATTTTTGGATGCTGTTTTTGAAGACTACCGAGTCAACTTAAAGCGACAGCTCGAAAAGATGGGATATTTAGCTGATTGGAGATTGCTGAATGCCTCTGGTTTTGGTGTGTCGCAACTAAGACCTCGTGTTGTGATAGTAGCTATACGACAAGATTTAGCAGGCAATTTCTCATGGCCTCAATCTTACGGCCAAAATCCACCCACTGCGGGAGAGCTTTTATACAAACAAATGGCATCTTGCGGATGGAAAGGCGTTGATAGGTGGAAACAGCAAGCTGATGATATTGCTCCTACAATTGTAGGAGGTTCTAAGAAGCATGGTGGGCCTGACTTAGGCCCTACTCGTGCTAAGCGAGCCTGGGCAAGTTTGGGTGTGGATGGCATGGGAATCGCCAACGAACCACCTGGCAAGGATTTTGTGGGAATGCCCAAGTTGACAGTAGAAATGGTTGCTAAAATTCAAGGTTTTCCTGATAACTGGCACTTCACTGGTAAAAAGACACCAGCATATCGCCAAGTGGGAAATGCCTTTCCGCCACCTGTGGCTCACGCTGTCGCACAAGAAATCTTTAACTGCTTAAATTCTAAAAAGATATTTGCAATTGCCAGTTAAAAGAATGAGCTATGCCAGAGAAAAAAGGCGCAAGAGCAAAACTCAGAGAACACTTCCTTAATAACATTGGAAGAGTCATGGATTCTGATGAACTTAGGGAGGTGGCTGGAGGTATCACAGAATGGGCTAGGCGAGTAAGAGAACTGCGGTCAGAGGAAGGGTATCAAATTCAAACTCATAACGATAGAGGCGATCTAAGGCCTGGGCAATATATTCTCGAAGATCCTAAGCCAGTTCCCGCTTTTGAAAGAACAATCTCTAAGGACAATAGTCCGGACACTTTTTCGGGTAAACGCTGAGACCCTTGATCTCTCGTCAGCTCAACGACCCTAAGAGAGGGTTGGAATCCGCATTCTACCGTTCCTTATCAAAAACTGTCCGGAGTGTTGTAAGGAGACTCGTGCTTACGTTCTCGATAGAAATGGATTGACCTGCCAGATGTGTGGTGCTGTAGCAGGAGAGTCACATCCCTATTATCGAGCAAGGAAGACACGGTTGCATATTGGGCACATAGTGGACAAGTCTCAGGGAGGAACTGATGATCCTTCCAATCTCCGTACAATTTGCTCTGTATGCAACGAAGGTGCTTCAAATTTAACTTTGGAAAGACCTTCAAATCTAAAACTTCTAGCACAGGTTAGACGAGCTAAAGGAAGTGATCAAGTTGAGCTTCTTAAATGGCTTGTTCGGAAGTATCCAAAACAATCCAAGGAGTTCTTGGGCGAGGAAGACACCTAACACTGCGTTGGTGCGGACGGCACAGAGGTTATCGGTCAGAGTTCGAGGTAATCTGTCGCAATGCTAGCCATCATGGATCTATGCGCCGTAAGTGCCGCTGAACGCAACCTTTAGCCTGTGAGTATCTCACCGTGACAAGCCTAGACAACATGCGCGATCGCATCCGTATTGCAGTGGCTAAGGCACTTCAGCCTCGCCCAGATGTGCTCGCTGGATGGGAGGGGGGGAGCGCCGCCTTTGGCACTACCGACGCCTATTCGGACATCGACCTCTCCTTTCTCGTCACCGACGCCGCTTCGTTGGCGTTGCTGAATAGCAGTATGAATTTGTGGAATTCTAAATGAGTTCTCAAAGTGTCTAGCCTTTGCTTCATACTCTGGATTAGCAACGCCTATCTTTTAGATGCCGTTTGAACCACCCCTTGGCCGAAACGATGATTAAGGCCCCGTAGGAAGGATTTGCGGTGAACGGTCCACGGTTTACGGTTACGGATCAGCCGAACACCGAACACCGTAAACCCCTTCAGTCTTGTGATAAATTGATAATGATTATCATTCTAAAATTTTTCCATGGTTAGCCAGCTCTCTCGTCCATCCTCTAGCGATCGCGCTACCCCGAGCGACCCTCAGCGGTTGCAGCGGCTGCGCCACACCTGCGCCCATGTGCTGGCCATGGCCGTGCAGCGGCTATTCCCCGAAACCCACGTAACCATTGGCCCCTGGACAGAGACCGGCTTTTACTACGACTTTGATCGCGCTGATCCATTTACCCCCGACGACCTCGGCCGTATTGAAGCGGCAATGGGGCAGATCATTGGGGCCAACCTGCCGATTATTCGTGAAACCGTAGATCGCGACGAACTGCGGTCGGAGATTGTCCAGATGAATGAGCCTTACAAGCTGGAAATTCTTGACGGCATTCCCCTCGGCGAGCCGATCACGCGCTACTACATCGGTTGCCCAGACTTGATCTCCCCATCAAACGCCGACGACGAACCCTCGCTGTTTGATGTGTCTGCCCTGAAGGCAGGAGAGTCAACCTGCTGGTGGGACCTGTGCGCTGGCCCCCACCTGAACCGCACGGGTGAGATCGACCCCGAGGCCTTTGCCCTGGAAAGTGTGGCCGGGGCCTACTGGCGCGGTGATGAGACCAAACCCCAACTCCAGCGCATCTACGGCACCGCCTGGGAAACCCCAGAACAACTGGAAGCCTACCTACAGCAAAAGGAAGAGGCTAAGCGCCGCGACCATCGCAAACTGGGGCAAGAGCTCGATCTCTTCAGCATTCAAGAAGAGGCTGGGGGCGGGCTAGTGTTTTGGCACCCCAAGGGGGCGCGGATGCGGTTGCTGATTGAGGACTACTGGCGCACTGCCCATCTGGCGACGGGTTATGACCTGCTCTATACCCCCCACATCGCCAACCTTGATTTGTGGAAGACCTCG
This sequence comes from Nodosilinea sp. P-1105, assembly GCF_012911975.1. Taxonomy (GTDB): domain Bacteria; phylum Cyanobacteriota; class Cyanobacteriia; order Phormidesmidales; family Phormidesmidaceae; genus Nodosilinea. Next base: position 4,907 of record NZ_SMDQ01000072.1, read on the forward strand.
GGCCACTTTGAGTTTTACCGAGAGAACATGTTCGACCAGATGGAGATTGAGGCCCAGCAGTACCAGCTCAGGCCGATGAACTGCCCCTTCCATGTGTTGACCTACCAGAACAAGCTACACTCGTACCGAGAGCTGCCCCTACGCTGGGCCGAGTTGGGCACCGTCTACCGCTATGAGCGCTCGGGGGTGTTGCACGGGCTGATGCGGGTGCGGGGCTTTACCCAGGATGACGCCCATGTGTTTTGCCTGCCAGAACAGGTGAGCGATGAGATCTTGGCGGTACTGAACCTGACGGAGCAGATTCTGTCGGACTTTGGCTTTGCCGAGTACGAGGTCAACCTGTCCACCCGTCCGGCTAAGTCAGTGGGGACCGATGCCATTTGGGAGTTGGCCACCGATGCCCTGCGGCAGGCCCTCGATACCAAGGGCTGGGCCTACGTCACCGATGAGGGGGGCGGCGCCTTCTATGGCCCCAAAATTGACATCAAAATTCGCGACGCCATTGGTCGCCTGTGGCAGTGCTCCACCATTCAGGTGGACTTTAACCTGCCAGAACGCTTTGATATGGAGTACGTGGCCGTCGACGGCTCCCGGCAGCGCCCGATTATGATTCACCGGGCCATTTTCGGTTCCCTAGAGCGGTTCTTTGGCATTTTGGTGGAAAACTACGCTGGGGACTTTCCCCTGTGGCTGGCCCCGGTACAACTGCGGCTGCTGCCCGTCAGCGACGGCCAGCGCGACTACGCCAATGGCGTGGCCCAGACCCTGAAGCAGCAGGGCTATCGGGTGGAGGTGGATACCAGCGGCGATCGCCTGGGCAAACAAATTCGCACCGCCGAATTGGAAAAAATCCCAATAGTGGCAGTCGTCGGTAAACGTGAGGTGGAACAACAAACCCTGAGTGTGCGTACCCGTCAGAGTGGGGATTTGGGAGCGCTGACGGTGGCCGAGGTGCAGGGGCGAATGGCAGCGGCGATCGCGGATCGGGGGAGGGTATAAGGTTCACGGTGCAAGGTCTACGGTTCTGCCTTACACCTTGCACCTTGTACCTTGAACCCCCGCACCTTACACCTTGCACCCCTCCATTCTTTCCCCTCTTGCCATGGACTTATTTTCTCAACCCAAATCCAGCGTTAACCCGGCGGTTTTACAACAGCTCAAGGCTCAACTTGCTGACCTGCTCAAGTTAGATGCAGAAACGACTATTTCGATCAATCAGCTTCAGTGCCGAGAGCCGGGTTGTCCGCCGGTAGAAACAGCGATCATCATCCTCACCCAGCCGACGCAGCAGTACAAAATCCACAAAGCCGTGGGTGACATCAGCGCCGCAGATTTAGTCAAGGCAGTTCAGGAGAGCTAAGCCATGACAGCACACCATACCCTTTTGTTTGCATCAGTTAGCCCTTTGCTGTTCGCTATTTCGGTGATTGTATGTTGACTCTGACCGCTCCGGCCAATCCCTTAGCCCGCCCGCTCGTGCATACCTTCAAGCGACGAGAGAGTCTTCCCCTAGAGGCCAACCGGCTCTGGCAGATTCGATCTGGGGCGGTGCGCCTGCTCACCCTCTCAGAAGACGGCACCCCCATTACCCTGGGCTTTTGGGAGAGTGGCGACTTGACCGGTCAGCCGTTGATCTGCATTCAGCCCAGTGAAATTGAGTGCTTGACTAAGGTGCAAGCGGTACTGCTCAGCCCAGATCAATGCTGGAACTTTCAGCAGGTGATGCGATCGCACCTGCACCAGATGCAAGAGCTAATTCGCTTTCGCCAGGGTCAGGTTCCCCAGCGGTTGCAGCAGCTATTGGGCTGGCTGGCTCTCAAATTTGGTCGCCCGGTTGAACAGGGGCGCTTGATTCAGCTGCGGCTGACCCATCAGGATATGGCTGATGCCATTGGCACCTCTCGCGTCACCGTCACCCGCCTGATGCAAGAGCTAGAGCGGGACGGAAAAATTAGCTACTCAGAAAAAAATTACGTCATTCTGCCCGAGTAATTTGCAAGGGGATCGGGTTTCAGATTTTGGGTTTCGGGTTCCGGGTATGAGGCTTTACCTGAAACCTGACACCTAGCACCTGACACCTACGGCCCCTGTCATCATCCGCTTGATTTAAGGAGTGCCCTTGTACCTTGCTGGTAGGGTGTCTTAAGCTAGGTGTTGTTGGCTCGCTAAAAGTCCTGTGGGATAAGCATTTTGCCTATCTCTTTCAAATAGTCGAGATGGCTGTCCTGTACAACTTAGACCCTTTCCTCGGTGCCCGATGAACATTGCTGATTCTGCCAGTCACCCGTTGCGGATTGTTTCGCTGATTCCCAGTGCTACCGAGATGGTAGATGCCTTGGGATTGGGAGACTGTTTAGTGGGGCGCAGCCACGAGTGCGACTATCCCCCGGCAGTAAAGTCCCTACCCGTCTGCACCGCCCCCAAATTTGACCCGGTGGGCGACAGCGCTACCATTCATCAGCGCGTGACCGATTTGCTCACCTCGGCCCTGAGCGTCTACCGGGTGAATCTGGAGGTGCTAGAGGCCCTACGCCCGACCCACATTCTCACCCAGGCGCAGTGTGAGGTCTGCGCTGTCAATTTGGCAGACGTAGAAGCGGCAGCGGCGCAACTGACCGGCAGCCAGCCACAGATTATTTCCCTGGAACCGAACTGTCTGGCGGATGTATGGGCCGACATTGAGCGAGTGAGTCTGGCTCTGGGGGGCCAGCAAACAGCGGCGGTGGTGGCTGGGTTACAAGGTCGAGTGCAGGCTTGCGCTACCCAGGCGGCGGCCTGTGAGCCTAAGCCTACGGTCGCTTGCATTGAATGGATTGAGCCGTTAATGGCGGCGGGCAACTGGGTGCCGGAACTGGTGCAGATGGCCGGTGGCACCGCGCTGTTCGGTACCCCAGGGCAGCACTCTCCCTGGATGAGCTGGGAGGACTTGATTGCCGTTGATCCTGAGATCATTGTGATTATGCCCTGCGGCTACGACCTGGCGGTAACCCGCCGCGAAGCCCAAACGCTAACCCATCATTCTGCCTGGTCTATCCTTAAAGCAGTACGCCAAGAGCAAGTCTACCTGGTGGATGGGAATCAGTACTTCAATCGACCTGGCCCTCGGCTGGTGGAGTCTTTGGAGATTTTGGCGGAGATTTTCCACCCTGAGGCGTTTGGCACTGGCCACCAGAGTCAGGGCTGGGAACTGTGGCCACTGGAAGTAGCGGCGTAGTGAGCTGAAAAAGCCGGAGTGCGACCGCACCCCGGCTGAAGAAATCTTAGAGCTGGCTCAATAGCTTACATCAGGCCAATTTGGGTCAGAATGCCCTGGCCGGTCAAATACTCGGTGGCGACCCCGATCACGAAGCCCAACATAGCCAGGCGACCGTTCCAGGTTTCGGCAAAGTTAACAAACCCAAACTTGCTTTCGCTGTTTTCCATGACCGTTAATCTCCGAATGTGTAAGGGCTTTACTTTTTCAAGCATTCTTTACAAAGATTAACACAGAGATTTTGGTCTGACTAGGGCGGCCAGGATATTGGCGATCGCGCTTTCTCTCATCATGTGGTTTATATCAACCAGGCGCTGCTGGCGGGCGATCGCTGTGCGAATGATGTAGCCTGCCTGACCCGGTGGCAAACCTCGGCCCATGGTCGCCCCGAGGGAAACGGTGGCTCTAGCAATGGTCATAGACCCACGGCTGGCCGGTTGGGTGCAGAAGCTGGTGCCCAGGTGCGGCAGCAACTCCGACTTGGGCACCGGGTGAGCTTGGAATATGCTGACCCGCGCCGGTTTAAAGCAGGATCGTGGCAGAGTGGCCCCACCCTGGCAGCAACCCAGGAAGCTGAGGTTTTGGCTCAGATCGAGCAGTTTCTAGCAGCGCACCCCAGCACTTATGTGCGGCTGCTGGGGATTGACTCCAGGGCAAAGCAACGCCAGTTTGAGCAGGTGATTCAAATGCCTGGGTGAGCGATTGGACAAGACAAGTATGTTTAACAACAGGCTAAAGTTGCCCATCACCCGATGCAGGTCACCTCTGCATCAAACCGATCAGCTTTCGGCGGTCGGTGTGCATGGACGTTGTTAGCTAGCTTTCCTTACTGAGTGCTCCGATTTACATTCAAGTCTCAGCATTTGAGGAAATTACGAACAGCAACGGTCAGGGGGTAGTGCCACTGTCGGAGGATTATGATGGTGTGTTACGGAGGATTTTGCTTGAGAGTGATCAATCGCCCTGTCAGAGAACTTCATGCAGTCAAACATCAATGTGATAAACCACAGAAGTAGAGCACCAGCGATAGATGTGGATAAAGTAATTTTTAACACTCAGTGGATTGTAGTTAAGGAATCATCCAGAGGATTTCAATATCTAGAGCGCAAAGGCAAAGACTCTGTTGCCGTGTTTTTACTCAGAAGAACTGGCGAAAGTCCTGAACAGTGTGAGGTATTAATTCGTCAACAGCACCTTTGTGTTGATAACCGGGAGGTGGATGGAAAGTTTAGGCTATTTCCCTGTCCGGTGACAGGGGCGTTAGAGGAGGGGGAGTCGCCGGAAGTTGCTGCTCACCGAGAAGTGTATGAGGAAACAGGCTATCGGGTTCAGGCTTCACCGATGGGTCAGTATATTGTCGGAACTCAGGTGAATGAGATCTGCTATCTGTACTATGCTGATGTCACAAACATGGAACCCGATGTAGCTCAACAGGATGGTACTTATATGGAGTCGATCGCCAAAAATGAATGGCATCCGTTTCAGTATTTAGAATCTTGCGAGTATTCAGCTTGTCAAATTGGATACTTGAAGCTGCATGGGATACTCTTCAAAAGTACAGACTAAAACCTTACATTTGGGCAATTATCCTTTACATCAAAACTATGCCAACTAACGTTTCAGACTGGGTTGAAAAGAATCAGGACTATTTGATTAAGCAAGCTGAGATGTTGCAAAGTGCGATCGCACGGATGGCAAACAATTCACTAGAAATCAAGAAGGTTGGATTAACGGTTTGGGCAGCGATCGCAGGTTTTGGGTTTACCAATCGCAGTGCAGCTTTGTTTGTGTTGGCATTTGTCGCTTTTGCGCTATTCGGGGTTCTGGATGTCTACTACTTATATCTGGAGCGAAAGTTTCGCGATAACTTTAATCGATTAGCCCGAATTTTGAGTGGATATATTATTCCTGACGATCAGGAATGGCTTGAGAAAGTAAAAGGAAACTTCCTCAAGCCCGATAACTCAACCAAATTCCTCGGACAAATCCCTAACACGCTCAAATCCTGGGCAAACCTGCCTTATTTGATTACGTTCTTGATCACCATTCTGCTTTTGGTTGTGCCTTTGCCAGCATCGCCATAAGAAGCTTATTAATCATCGACCCGCAGCCCTTGCTGCATCTTCAACCCACTTGCTAAAATTATTGTATCCACCATCGTTTACCCAATTATAAGTCGGGTAGATTTGCGACATTCTAACTTGTGGCTTTGACATATAGGCAAATCGACTCGGCTGCTCAACTATGAAGCTATCAAAGGGATTTTTCCCTCTCAAGTCAGTTCTTCCAATTATGTTCTTAATGTTGTGAATGTATATCCCCAGCATTCCATTGCCGCGTTCATAACTTTTCTCAACTTCATATTTGACCCACTTGCGTTCAGACGTCTCTGTGCCAATCAGTACAACGGTAACAGATGTATTTTGCAAACCTGAATTAATCAGTCTTTTGAGCGCGATTTCACCTGTTCTCTTGGTTGACTCCCAAAGAGAGCAATCCCAATACCCTGCTTCTTGATAGCCACTTTTCACCTTGGCATGGTTGCGGACAACGTTGACGCGCCAGATATCTCGCTGGTAATGAAAGCTAAAGAAAACTCTTCTAGGCATAAGAACTCCAGGAACCTGACTTATTAGATAGTACTATTGTATGGAAGCGCTACCTATAGCGTCAAGTCTCAAGCATTTCCTGAAGCATACCTAATATATAGTGACTCAAAAAATAGGGCGAGCACTGGCTATCCTACAAACCTATGGCGCGACTGATCGCAAGTTTTGCCAGAGATATAAACCAAAGCCAAAACTGGAAAGGAAAACGTATTGGGGGACTCGGTTGCTAGAGAAGATTAAGAAAAAGGGAAAACCTCAGAAAACCAGTTCGGGACAAATGAATTTGTGGTATGACTGGACAATTCTTGCAGAGATTTATGAGGTTTCAAGGAAATTTATTGAGGCAAATTGCTACATTCCTCAAGCTGCAATAATCCCTTCAAAACTTCAGTTTAGTGCCAGGTAACGAATGGCTGAAATGCAGAGAATCCATTAGGGAAGAAGACTATTACAAGTCTTTGGGAATGCCTAAAACTGTTAAATGCTGTCGCTGTTAACATCTTCGCGCGAGATAAGACGAAAGAACCAATCCTCCAGAAATCGAACCTGTGCTCTTTCAATCCATGCTCTTTCTTGTTCTTCCTCCGTTAGTCTCCTAAGCGGAACCATAACCCCAGATGCTGCCAGTGAATCGCTCTCTCTTGCCCTTTCCGTTTCATAGCCAATAAACGATATCAATCCCAAACGGGGGAAGTGCCCCAAGGGAAAGGGAGCGGCGAAGTAATCCCACCCCCAGTTGGTCTTCCATTGCGCTCCAATTCCCATCAACCCTTTCGATCTCCAACCTACCGCTTCACCAAACTTTCCCCATTCCTTAGGGATGATAGATGAAAAAACGGGGCTACCACACTGCTGCCAGATCTTTTTTTGGACGCTAAAGCCAAACTTACCTTTACTGTGCGTTACCCAGAGTTGATTGATCGCCCGCAGGTCACCACAGGGAAATTTCTCTATGTCTTCTTTTCTCAATCGGCCTTCGTCTTGTCGCCCCATGACATGGCGCATTTGCTGAGCAGTCTCCCAGTCTGCCTCTTTCCATTTCCCTGCCTTCAGCAGAGTCTCTAATTGAGCGTACCTTGGTTTTATCCCTAACCTTTCTAAGCGCTGAAGAATAAGCTTTCCCAATTCTTGTGGATTTTTTCCTTCGGCATTGAGATAACCATGAGTTCTATCAATTCCTGAAACAGCATTCTCCTCAAGTCTAGATAGGCCTACTAGCAAAACTTGTTCAACTGGTTGACTTCGAAATTGTATTGTTTGAATAGCATTCCATTCTAATTTACACCAAAACTTCTCTCCGTATTCCTGGGAAAGAAACACAACGACGAGTTCTGACTCTTTTGTATATATCTTGTGCAGGTGATTGTCGAGACGCGAGCGAGCAAGCTCTTCTTGATACCAACTATCATAAAAAACTCGTTCATAAGAGCATCTTACAGCTAAAAATTCTGCTACATCCTGAACATATTTGCGGTGTTCACCGGGAAAAGTCAACGCAATGTCGAATCGCTTCCTGCTTTTCTGTGACACTTGTTTCTCCGTCAAGGTTTGAATGGGACTTGCGATCAATTATAGCCTCCCTCCACAAACTAATAAAGACGCCTTCAATAGAGACTTGCAGGGGCAGGAATGGGGCGATCATCTCCAGTGCCTCATCCCCAAGCCACTTCCCCGCTTTGCATCTTCATCAATGGCGCAAAGAACCAGGGCAAGGACTCGGAACGGAGCCAGCTAACGGCAAAACGCAGCGGCGGTAGTAACCTTGGCAACCTTACAAGCTGCTTCTAACTGTCCGCTACCGTGGAGTGTTAGCCATTTGCCTTTCCAGCATCTGCGGCTCGTTCATCTTCCATTTTTTGTGCCAATACTCCTGCTATTGCTTCAACCTGTGTGGACAAATCACCTTCTGGATTGAATGATAATCCCCCGTATTTTAGACTTTCATCGAACATACCGGGTGTTGTGTCCGTATACCAAATTGGAACAACGGAATTTTCGCCAAACCGATGCTTAAAGTTATCTGACTCAAATTTTGTCCAAATTTTTCTGGGGTATTTACAACTCAAAAGAGAGATTACGAACCGAGATTCGCTTCGATATATGGGAGCTAAATACTCTTCAACATCGTTCGCAAGGATTCTATGCTGTTCATGTTTGTCGTAGAACACGCTGATTTCTCGGCTAGTTAGAGCCTCTGCTATACTTTCAGCTAAGTCTCTATCTTCACCAGCGAACGACAAAGCAAAGTCATAGCGACTTTTGAAGTCAATGCTGTAATAACCAACTTGAGCGGCAAACTTTGACCAAATGAGATGACGTATAAAGTAAAGAAGCTTTGGGTCTTCGATTGTCAATAGCCGAGTTTCTAGATCAAAATGAAATAGCAAAGATATTTGCTCAATGCTATTAATTAAATGTAATAAATGTCCTTTTTCAATAACTTGCCCAACACTCCCTTTAAGTTCAGGATTTTTTGCCATCGCCTCCTTTGTATCCAACACCCCTTCTTGAGTTTGGGATAACCATCGCAAAAGGTTTAGGTACGGAGCGCGTCCCTCTCTCCGCAGCTTGTTTCCTGTTGCGAAATCTCGCGCAAGAGAAAAGAACCTGGGATGTAGCTCAGCAAGTACAGACTCACGAATACGTGGAAGACTGACAGTAATATTCTGAGGCAACGACTCGCTAGATGTTTCCAGCAAACGACCTTGCAGGCAAGCTTCATGGCACAGCACTTGAGCCATTGCAAAGCTTCCCTCAGCTTCTTCGGCAATTTCGTCAGCAATTGATATAGAACAATTAAGCGCACGCTCCCCAAGTAGGACTAACTCCTGAATTCTTTCAACGTTTGTCCGTCCAAATGGAATGGTTTCTACTCTATGTAGCAAATCAGGAGCATACTCAACCAAAGTTTGCCCAGCTCGATTTATCCCAATCAATATGACTTTGCTTTCCTGCTCTTCTTCATCGGCTAAGACTTTTATAAAATCTGTCAATTTGTTTTTTTCTGCGCCGGGTAAGCGGTGAAAATCATCAACTACTACTACTCCTATCCTTCCCATTAACGGTAGTTCGGCAATCAATTCTGCGTCACTTTCTTTACGGGCAGATAGGAAGAGGCAAGAAGCTGCTAGTCCTACGTCATCAATGGTGCGTTTTACACATGATGTCTTCCCAATTCCTGAAGGTCCTTCAATAATAATCCCCCGTCCAGGTGTTTTTAGTGCAACTGCTACACGGTCGTACTCTGCTGGTAGGACAAATGTATGTGTTGGGACTCCGGATTTCTTAAATACTTCATCTAGTCTTGGCACTTGGGTCTCTCCATACCGGCACTCAGGGCGTCATGTAGATGGCTAACAATCTTATTAGAGAGAGCGTTTCCACATATCGTCCCTAGGAGGGTAGATAGGCAGAACGCTTCCGTGTATCTAACGCAATCCGCTAGATCGCTGGAAACTTTCCGAATATTAACCGGATCTGGGTAGATAGCCTGAAACCTTCCAAAAAATTTAGCTGTAGTACATGCAGACTATTAACGGGGGGCGAAGTCCGCTATATAACCATTGATCGAATGGCTCTGGGAGGACTAGCACCTTCGGCAATAGCTGCCATCACCTGCTGATAGAGTTTCGGTATAGCAGCATCAGAGAAAAACTGGCTAGACTCTGTTTGAGCATATCCCTCAGATGTTAGGCCAAAGATGGCTAGAACATCCCCTCGAATTAGCCAGACTTCAGGAACCTTAAACCGTTCGTAATCTGCGATATTCGTGAAATTAGTCACATCTACTTCAACCGCAATGTCGGGTGGCGGATCAGTGGCCAAGTCAATTCGACTTTTGCCGCTCACAGCGGCCCAGTTGCTGAGCCAAAAACAATGATCGGGTTCGATACCTGCCTGTTCAGGAATTTGCAGGGTAACGGGCGTCGTGCGAACGTAATCGCAGAGCTGCTGGTTGAGGAGAGCGACAATTAAATCAGCAACAATGGCATCTAGCTGTCCGTGCTCAAAGGTTGGCATCTTGAGGGTCAGGTATCCCTCAGCATATTTAAGACGCGGAGTACTGCGATCGCCTCTGCTTGCAGCCAGTTGTTGGTAATCTGCCCAGCTCATGGGGATAGTTGCCACTGAGCCATCGGGTAAAGATTTGATAGGTGCGATCGCGATCATACCTTTGCACCACAGCAGTTCTAATTCGTTGATTATAGGCTGCCTAACAGTAGCTCAATTCTGGAAAACCCAAAACCGCCAAACGCTCCTACTTACTGTCGGTGCCAGTGAGCTTCGCCATCCGGTTGATCAACCAGCATGATACCCACTGCCGTCAGACGATCGCGAATCTGATCTGCCTTAGCAAAGTCCCGTTGTTGCCGGGCCGTCTGGCGCTTTTGAATCAGCTCTGCGATGGTCAAAGACCGGCCTGCGGCCATCGCCGCATAGTCATCAAGATGAACAGCTATAGTGCGACACTCCACCAGTGTCAAAAAACGCCTTAGGTCGTAGACGGTAGTATTTATTTTCTATTTCTTGTGATTGCTCATCATATGGATGGCTAAATACGGCTTGCAACTCTTTAACTAACGTGTAGTCACCCTGCATGGCTTGTTGGTAAGCGGGGACAATCAACCACTCTCGCCATGTGTATTTCGGGTTAGTCTGTTTCATATTTGTTGATATCTCAGCCAAATTGCCATCGTTAATGACGAGGTCGCGCCAGCTTTTTAGCCAAGATTGCCATTGTTCATCGAGTTGTTGTGACGTTTTACCATAGAAGCTCTTTTTCAATGGTGAGACATCGCCTGGTATATGGGATAACTCGCGGAAGAAAATGGTGTAATCTACCTCTGAGTCGGTCATTAACTGCATTAATGTCTTAAATAGCTCTGGGTTAAATTCAGTCAAACCAAGTTTGGCCGCCCACATTTTTTGGATTTGTTGTTGCATGGCTTCTGCAAAGCCACGGCCTACTTGGTCGAACTGTTCTAAAGCGTCAGTCTCTTCTGCCAGTAAAGATCTCACAGCTTTCCAAAACATATAATAATTCGCTTCTGCTGCGATGGGCTGATTGAAGAATGCAAAATGTTCGCCGCCGCCAGTCCAAGGTTGAAACCAAGGATCAAAAATTTCACAAAACCCAAATGGTCCATAGTCGAGGGTAAAGCCACCAGCGGCGCAGTTATCACTATTAAAATTACCCTGGCAGTAACCAACCCGTAACCAATTGGCCACCAGTGTCGTAAGACGTTGGCGAAATAACTTAGCTAACTCAACCAATTGATCTGCAAAACCAAGGGTTTGATTAATATCGCCTTTGTATTCTCGCTCAATTAAATGCGACACAATCATGCGCAACTCTTCTAATGCTTTTGGATGAGCATTGCTGCGAGCGCGGCGGGCAAATAACTCTAGCTGACCAACGCGCAAAAAGGAGGGTGCAACGCGAGTTGAAATGGCCACAGGATTGTCCACCAAAACATCAGGTTCAGTGGAGTAGGAGTCTTGAGAATACCAAGGCCGGGTAACGGTCTCAGATTTAGAAACATACAGGGTCAAAGAGCGCGATGTGGGCACACCTAAAGCCTGCATATAGTCTTGCGCTAGAAACTCACGCACACTTGAACGGAGTACTGCGCGCCCGTCGGCACCACGGCAATAAGGCGTTGGGCCACCACCTTTCAATTGCATTTCCCAGCGCTGGCCATTAATGATTCCTTCAAATACAGATATCGCCCGACCATCGCCATAACCATTACCCGTACCGAATGGACAATTTTGGATATATTCGGTGCCATAAATCGACAGGGCATAACCCGTCGCCCAGCCAACCTGACGCATCGGCTCATGGGCAGCAGAGAGATCACCAGAAAATACCTGGCGAAATTTTTCATCCAGCGCCAGATCATCGCTCAACCCAAGTTCCTTAAAAAAAGTGCTGCTGTGGGTTACATAGTCTGGTTCTGCCAGCGGCGTGGGGGTCACAGGGACGAAATGACCCGAAAAAACCTGGCGGGCAAGGTGATCAACACCATCGACCGTGGCATCAGGATCGGCATTCAAAGTATCCATCAGAGAATAATCTGCCAATTGCACAAACTCATCGAAGGTGGTTACGCAAGGCTTAGCAGATGGTTTAGATGAATATGGCATTGTTGCTAGCGCCCGTATTGCCGGGAAAAATTCACGTTTAACTGAAAACTTTATAGAGGCTAACATATTCAACCTGCCAGGCCATGCGGACATTGCGGTGCAAAGCGTGGCCCCTGGTCGGGGAGTGGCTTTACCCTGCACACCGACCAGGGGGAGCTGCGATCGCGGTTTGTGGTTTGGGCATGTGGGGACTACCAGCACGTGGTGAGCCACGGGCTAGAGCAGGGCCGGGTTGACGGCGACGATGGCCAGCCCTACTCGGTGTGGATTGGCGACAATACCTGCATCACTCACCTGGCGCTGATCCACGGCCCCGCCTACGTGGGCAACGACTGTTTCATTGGCTTTCGCTCTACGGTATTTAATGCCAAGGTGGGCCACGGCTGCATTGTGATGATGCATGTGCTGATTCAGGATGTGGAGATTCCGCCCGGAAAATATGTGCCTTCGGGAGCGGTGATTACTACCCAACAGGCGGCGGATCGGTTGCCGGATGCCCAGGAGAGCGACAGAGCCTTTTCCCACCACGTGGTCGCTATCAACCAGGCGCTGCGGGCAGGGTATCACTGTGCCAATGATGTGGCCTGCCTTACCCAGTGGCAAATTCCTGCCCAAGCGGTGAATGGTGGCCCCGGCAATGGCCATCGGCCCGCTGCTGGTCGATTGAGTGCGGCAGCGGTGGCCCACGTGCAGCAGATCCTGCGGCAGGGGCATCGGGTGGGTCTGGAGTATGCCGACCCGCGCCGATTTAAGGCGAACTCTTGGCAGAGTGGCCCTACCCTGGCGGCTAGTCAAGAATCGGCGGCTGTGGCGCAGATCGAGCAGTTTTTGGCCCAGCACCCCGCCAACTATGTGCGATTGCTGGGGATTGACCCCAGGGCAAAGCAGCGCCAGCTAGAGCAGCTGATTCAAATGCCGGAGTGAGCGATCGGGCAAGACAGGTATCTTAAAGGCAGGCTAACGGTGCCGTTTACCCGCCGCACACAACCTATCAAACTCAGCCGACCAACTTAATACAGTCGGGTGCAACGGAATTGTTAGACCGTTTGGGGTAAGCTTGCGTTGCTATTTCAGCACTTTGCATGTCTAGACTAACAGCCCTTTAATAAAAGCGAATATCTCGTCTTGATTCTCAATAGGATTACTCATTAAGTAAGGAATATGCAGCTTGTTCCTAACATATTCAGCGTAAAGGATCTCCTGTTCTTGAAAAGAACGAAACAAAGCTAAATCGTATCTAATACTATCTCTCGAATTTAGACGAGCATGAACATTTTCAGGCTTGTCAATCAATACAAGAATTGCACTTGGGTCGATACCCTCATATGTTGAATAAGGAATTTGAGTAATTTCATTATCCTTATTTAGAAGACAGAAATGCCCATCGAGTAAATACCAATTTATATCATTTAAATACTTATTTATCGCTACCACTAAATGGTCTTGATTACCAGCTATATTCCCAACTTGTTTACTACGGAAATGTTCCTCTTCTTTTTCTTTTGCAATCAAATTACTTGCTGAAAAGTGTTCAATTTCAAATTGAGTTGCTAGAGCATTGCAAAGTGTAGTCTTACCAACGCCATGAACTCCAGCAACGAAAATTATTTTGCGTTTTCCCATATTATCTACCTTGCAGAATGTTACTAAGAACAGTGATCTAGCTACAATCTCTAAAATATTAATAAATTCAACTGTTCACCTAACCGCTCTTCTTGCATTAGTTCATTTCTTCCTTTGTGAAGTGCATCAACCCACTCATCTGGCATATACCAATCCTCACGCCAATTGATTGTGGCTTGTGGTGGTACAAACCCCGAACAAAGTTTTTGTATTTGCTTTAGAGATAATGCAGTAAAGGAAAAGCTCTGATGTATTAAAGTGCCATATGCAAATTCGCAGTTCTCAAAATAAACATCATAGAATTCTTGGTCTACACCCATAATTTGATGATATTGCTGCCACATCTTAGAAGGAGGTAAAGATATAGTCTTGTCTGCTATAAAGCCTCCTTTTATGACAGAATCAGGAGCAGTTTCATATAGAAGAACAAGATCGCCTAATTCCATGCCGATTGGTCGCTTTCTTAACTCAATCTTCTTGGTGCCAGCAATAATACGTTCAGCATAAACCTGTTTGATACTGAGTGCTTTAATATGCTTATCCTGCATAAATACCTCCAAGTTCAACAGCTCTTCTATAACGTTCTAAGGAAATACTATGCATAGTTTGCGGTGTTCCATTTAAGACACCATTGCTTAATAAGTCATTCCGACTGATTGCCTGACGAAGTGGCATGAGGAAGTCAAATTCAACAGCATGTCGAGTCTGTGCTTCTCCACCAATTTGCTCTAATGTAAGAACGCCTCTTACACCTAGATCACTGTAGAGTTGAGCAGGTGTTCCAATGTATCGATTGACGATTCTGGCGATCGCTACAACACCAGATATAGGACGGCTAGCATAAAACAATATCAGTGCCCCTCTCATGTCATCTTGAGTACAAGTGGGCTTACCGTAATAAACTGTTTTGCCAGCTTGAAATATTTGAATTAAGAACTGAGGGCGAATAGGTATGACATAAGCTGTTCGAGGAGTATAAATTGACTCTGCCGGATATGTTAGATTGAGCCAGGAATGGAAAGAACAACGATGAATAGAATGTGAATCAGAATCTAGCAAGTCAATAGTCGCATCGTTATACTGAACCTGTATGACTTCCTTCCTTCCTGTAGAATTGTAAGAAGACCCAATAATTGATGGAAATAAATATCTTGCCTTATTGATAACATCTAAATTATTGGTGTCTGGATCATAAAATAGCAGCTTCGTTAAGAACCATTCTGGTTGATGACCTTCGCGTTCATATATCTCACGCCCTATACCTTCTACCCAAAAGCCATAACGTTCAAAGAATGGAATAAGCTCAATTCTAGCTGTAGTGACAAAAGCTCTTCTAATTCTCTCTAGTTTCCATTGCTCAAAGCAAGTTAAAATCAGGTTTCTTCCAATACCACTGCGTCGAAATTCTTGATAAACATAAAGAGTTGATAATTTAGCTATGTCACGACTTTTAGGCTTCCAAATAGCAACTCCAATCGCTTGCCTATCTCTATAAGCTACATTGAAGACAGTCCTTGAATCACTCATGGTTTTGTCTAACCATTGGGGGAAACCAGGATAAAGAGGAGATAGTTCAGCGTCAAGCATCTTGATTAACTCAATCTCACGCCTGAATTCACTACCACCTAACTTTCTCACCCCAAATGCAGCAACAACAGACTCAAACGAGTCTCCCTCAATATCTCGCCGTCCCCCGATTAGTTCTGAGTAATCGTCAAAAATTACAGCACGGTAAAGTTTATTGACAAAATCCTGCAATTCCTGTTGGTTTGGAAACCTAAACCACTCAATACCAGGTGCTTCTGCTACATGGTATCCCTTCGCTGTCAATTGAGAATGAATTATGGATTCTACACGCTCGTCCAGGATCTTAATTGCACTTAGCAATTGCGGTTCTTCTGGATGCGAGGTTCTAACTTGTGCGCGTATACGTTGCCATGCCAGCTCTGTAGGATCAGCATCAGCACTTCCAGATGTCCTACCAATTTTTACCCTCGGCTGTTCCTTTAAGTACGAGGGAAATGAATAAATGTAAAGAACGGCCTGGGTTTCCATAATTTAGGTTGACTGACTACGAGGCGTTTTAGCCTACTATGCAGGAATAAGCCAAGAGATTAGTGAGTTATTATAGCGAACTCACGAGCTTTAGACGCGATCGCCCTTACAACAATTTCCAAACAAAGCACCAACCGAAAACTTACGCCTACTTGAGTATTGCAACTTATAGGCAACCTTTCGCTACGCCCCAACAGATAACTCAGGCGGTCTAACGTTCCCAACCAGCGGCGGCAGATAACCTCGAACTCAGCATCAGCGGCTTTCGTCCGTCCGCTGCGTTGGGGTTGTTAGACCGTGCTTCCGCGACAAATTCACAACTTTTCTGCCACTCTCAGCTTGTTGCTTTTGCAAATCAGCAAAAAGTGCTTTTAAGTTATGGTTGAATGACCGTGAATACTCTTCACGGATCCTGTGAATTTCTTCCACAATTGCATCTTGATACATAGTTAATCTCCAAGCAGTTCATAGGGTGTACAAAGAATCGGCAACTCATACCCAGAATCGAAACTGATCTCTGCCAATTTCTTCTGAATTTGGGCATTAGCTATATGTTTGCAGTTCCATGTAAGCAAATAATCCATCCCATGAATTGTTGCGGCTGCGATATGAACAGCATCAACATCAGCTTTTGAAGGAAGACTGCTACGTTCAAGGAATTGCTCTGCTAGGTCAAGGACGGACTGATTCAGTTCGAGCAATTTAAAATCACGAATAATTTCAAGCCGCTGGGTTGCGATTTGAGTATCGCCTTGGGAAGTTTCCTTTATGACTGCTTGAGACGTATAAAGTCGAAATTTACTGCGGCGAGTATCCCACCACTCTCTGGTTATCTCAATGTTGGCAGCCACAACAAGGTCTCTGCTGGGTCGAGCAGTGAGGTAGCCTAATATGCTCGTTTCGATGTAGACGGCTTCACTCATGCAAACAATAAGCGATACTATATATATCTTAGCTCACTGACTCCAGGCTACGTCAGAACGCCTTCACAAAACTGTGATTATTTTTTGTCGCCAGAGTCTACCCTATGCCTTGTCCGATTCTATCTCGTCGTATCCATAGTCAGATGAGTAGTTGGGGCTATCAATCAGAACTTGAGTCGCGCTAATGAGTTTTTCTATATTTTTTGTTCTCATCGATCCAGACCAAGGCGGTGCATGTCTCATAAAAAAGCCTACAAGCACTGAATTAGCTTCTTGCTTGTTTGATAGTGAACTTCTATCAACTGAAATGGGAATGCCATCACCCCAATTTTTTCCTATTTTCATGCTTTTCAATGTTTCCTTAAAAGTTTTAGCATCTATTTTTAATTGACAAATTAGCTGACTAATTGCTATCACATAACCATGCAAATGAGACTTCTTCGGATATCTTTGGTATTTGAGATAGAAGCTATAAGATTTAGTAATTTCATTGATCGTTGAGCCTGCTAACAACTCATTTGGGAATTCAATTTTTGTCTTCACCGCGACTTCAAGAGCTGCTTCAATTGCCATGTTTAGCTCAATGAGTTCATGTGCATCATTGAGCTCATGGCTAAATTCATTGATGTAAAAGCAATTGAAAAAGACCTCATCATCTATTCCTTCTCCAGGTTCCTCCTCAAAAAAATCACAAACACAATTCCGCACAATCTCTCTAATCCGATTGATGTCACCGCTAAGTATATCTTCTTGTTTACAGCGCTCCTCCTCTTCCTCTCGCTGACGTATGGAATCTAATTCTCTTTGTTTACGTTGTTCTTCAGCCTTTAATACTTCCCTGAGTTTGCGTTCTTCAGCATCATATTCTGGGTACAGGATCAAAATTGTCTCTGTAATTGTCGTGAAAATAAAGTCAAGCGATACCGCCCGTCCGATCTCAGAATTAAGTCGTTTGGCGAATTTCCAGGCACAGTCATCAATGTTTTGCTTGAGGTAATTAAGCTTTGCTAGATCGCCATATTCCGATTCAATCCAAGCACGAATTACTTTCTTGAGGATTCGGGATTCGGCTAGAGAAATTTGCATTGTGGTACTGCTTCTTCGGATAGAACAGAATGCTCTTAGTAAATTATCGCGCAACTATCTTGCAACGGTAGGCAAGATTATAATCAAACACCCTGTTAGCCGAGAAAGTGAAGCCGAGTAACAAAAGCATTATGGGGAGGAAGCGCACTTCCTCTTGGATGTCTAACAATCTTTTTAGAGAGATGGATTCTACATATCGTCCCTAGGAGGGCAGATAGGCAGAACGCTTCCGCATATCTACCGCAATCCGCTGGATGGCTAAAAGCTTTCCGCATATTAACCGGATCTGGGTAGATAGCCAGAAACCTTCCACATGATTTAGCTATAGTACATATGGACTATTGTGTAGCGTTTATCACAAGGTGTACTGATGGCACAGGACTCCCCCCTTTAGAGGAAGCCGACAAAACTGCTGGACTAGGTACGTGAGGCCATGCGGTTGAATCATTACGCCTACCGCACAGAGGAAACCTACGTCCACTGGATCAGACGATACATCTCGTTTCCTAACAAGTGCCACCCCAAAGACATAGGGCGGCCTGAAATTGAAGCATTCTTGACGAATCTGGCTATCAACCAGCAGGTTACGGCCTCGGCTCAAAATCAAGCACTCAGCACCCATGTGCCGAACCGGAGTGGGTGGGGGGTGCGAGGCCCGCTAGATAACTAGCGATCGAATGGCTCTGGGAGGGCTAGCACCTTCGGCAATAGCTGCCATCACCTGCTGAAAGAGGTTTGGTATAGCAGCATCAGCGAAAAACTGACTGGATTCTGTTTGAGCGTATCCCCCAGGCGTTAAGCCAAAGATAGCTAAAACATCTCCTCGAATTAGCCATATCTCAGGAATTTCAAATCGTTCGTAATCTGCGATATTCGTGAAGTTAGTCACATCGATTTCAACCGCAATGTCAGGTGGCGGATCAGTGGCCAAATCAATGCGACGTTTGCCGCTCACAGCGGCCCAGTTACTCAGCCAAAAACAATGATCCGGTTCAATGCCCGCCTGTTCAGGAATTTGCAGAGTAACGGGCGTCGTGCGAACGTAATCGCGGAGTTGCTGGTTGAGGAGAGCGACAATTAAATCAGCCACAATGGCATCTAGCTGGCCGTGCTCAAAGGTTGGCATCTTGAGGGTCAGGTATCCATCAGCATATTTAAGACGCGGAGTACTGCGATCGCCTCTGCTTGCAGCCAGTTGTTCGTAATCTGCCCAGCTCATGGGGATAGTTGCCACTGAGCCATCGGGTAAAGATTTGATAGGTGCGATCGCGATCATACCTTTGCACCACAGCAGTTCTAATTCATTGATTATAGGCTGCCTAACAGCAGCTCGATTCTGGAAAACCCATAAACCCCATAACGCTTCTATTACTGTCGATGCCAGCGAGTTTCGCCATCGGGTTGATCGACCACCGTAACCCCCACCACCGCCAGTCGATCGCGAATCTGATCCGCCGTGGCAAAGTCCCGATGTTGCCGAGCCCTCTGGCGTTGTTGAACTAGGTCTGCAATCGCCCCATCATCCAGCCCTGCCCCCGTTTGCTCCTCAGCCATCAGATCCGCCTCCAGCCCCAACACCTGGGCCAAATCCACCAGAGTCTGCCACTGCTGGCAGAGCTGCGCCGAGTTCTCTGGGGTGTCGCCCCCATGGGTGAGGCGATTGTGCTCCCGCTGCAAGCCCTTGGCCAACTCAAACACCACCGCCAGAGCCCTGGGGGTATTCAGGTCATCATCCATCGCCGCTTGAAACCGCTCGACCCATGGGGTCTCCCCCGTTTGGCGAGTAGCGCTTGAGGGGGCGGATGTAGGGGCGGGCCAGCCCAGGTTTGCGCCGTGGCGATCGCCAAACAGCAGTCCGGCTTTCAGCGTTTGCCAATTGCTGAGCGCCGCTGCAATCGCAGCTTTCGTAAAATCTAGCGGCTTGCGGTAGTGCCCTTGCAGCACAAACAGCCGCACCGCCATCGGGTCTACCGGCTGGGGATACTCCGCCCAGCGCCCATCCAACAAATCGCGAATCGTGGTGAAGTTGCCCAGGGATTTTGACATCTTCTCCCCATTCACCGTCACCATGCCATTGTGCAACCAGCAGTGGGCCAGGGGTTTGCCGCTGGCCGCCTGGGACTGGGCAATCTCATTTTCATGGTGGGGAAACACCAGGTCGCCGCCGCCGCCGTGGATATCGATAGTCGCCCCCAGCCGCGCCCGAATCATCGCCGAGCACTCAATGTGCCAGCCCGGTCGCCCCGGCCCCCAGGGGGAATCCCAGGCGGGTTCATCGGGTTTGGCCCCCTTCCACAGGGCAAAGTCAGCCGGGTCGGCCTTGGCCGTAGTCGCCAAATCGCGACCACTGGCCCCGGCCTCTAGGGTAGACTGCGATCGCCCCGAAAGCTTTCCATAGTCGGCAAACTGGCCCACCTGGTAATACACATCCCCCTCAGCCCCGTAGGCATAGCCTTTCGCCTCCAGCTGGCCAATCAGCTCGTGAATCGCCCCAATGTGCTCCGTCACCCGAGGGTATTCATCGGCATCCAGCACATTTAAACGACGCATGTCCTCAAAGTAGCGCTCGATGTAGCGCTCCGACACCGCCGCCATCGTCGTCCCCTCGGCTTTGGCCCGGTTGAGAATCTTGTCGTCAACGTCGGTAAAGTTCTGCACATAGTGCACCACATACCCCCGCCAACGCAGGTACCGCCGCAGCACATCCCAGCCCAGGTACGACCGGGCATGGCCCAAATGGCAATCGTCGTAGACCGTCACCCCACAGCAGTACATCGTCACCCGACCGGGGGTGATGGGGGTAAAGGGTTGCTTGCCTTTGGTGAGGGTGTTGTGGAGGGTGAGGGACATGGGGAAAGGGGTGTGGGCGGGTGGATGGGTAGGGGGGTGGATGGGTATATGGGTGGATGGGTAGGGGCAGACCCATGTGTCTGCCCTGGGGGATGGGTAGGGGGGTGGATGGGTAGGGGGTTTCGAGCCTCGGGTTCCCCTCCTGGGAGGGGCAGGGGTGGGTTATTCGGCGATACAATCCCTCAGCTTCGCTTCCATCGCTTTGAGATCCAGGTTGCGGCCAATGCAAACCAGTTGGTTGCCCGGTGGCCCTGGCCATTCAGAGTCTTCCAGGTGAAACCGCCTGCCAGTGAGCTGGAAAAAGTGACGGGCGGGGCTTTCTTTGAACCAGATAATCCCCTTCATGCGGAACAGTTCTGGCGGCAGGTGAAAGTCAAGCAATTGCTGAAATTTCTTCAGGGCAAAGGGTTGGTCAGCGCGAAAGGCGAGGGACACAAAGCCATCGTTATCCAGGTGGTCGGAGTGGTGATGGTGGTGTTCGTGGGGATGGTCGTGGTCGTGGTGATGCCCGTGGTGGTCATGGCTCTCGTGGTGGCCATGGTCGTGGTCGTGATCATGGCTATGGGCTGCTTTTTCGGCATCGGCCTGGGCCACCGCCTGGTAGGGTCCCTGGTCTCCGGCCTTCACGTCAATGATTAGCGGGAGGGGCACCTGACCCCGTTGGCTATGGAGGATTTTGACATCCTCTCGAAGGGTGCGCAGGTGCTGTTCTACCGCCACCAGGCGTTCGGGGGGCACCAGGTCGGTCTTGTTTAGCAGCAGAATGTCGCCGTAGGTCACCTGGCTCATGGCGGCCTGGCTGTTGAACAACTCGGGCTCAAAGCTTTCAGCATCGATCATAGTCAGGATGGAATCCAGCCGGGTCAGATCCCGCAGTTCAGTGCCGAGGAACGTGAGGGTGATGGGCAAAGGGTCAGCCACGCCCGTGGTTTCGACCACCAGGTAGTCGATGCGGTCGCGCTTCTCCAGCACCCGATACACCGCCTGCATCAGGTCGTCGTTGATGGTGCAGCAGATGCAGCCGTTGGTGAGTTCCACCATGTCTTGCTCAACGGTGACCAAAAACTGGCTGTCGATATTGATATCGCCAAATTCATTCACCAGCACCGCAACGCGGAAGGCATCGAAGTTTTGCAGGATGTGGTTCAGCAGGGTGGTTTTACCACTGCCCAAGAAGCCGGTGATGATGGTGACGGGGAGGCGGGTGTCGGGGGTGTTGGGTTGCATGGGTGGATGGGTGGATGGGTGGATGGGTGGATGGGTGGGGAGTGGATGGGTGGATGGGTGGGGAGTGGATGGGTGGATGGGTGGGGAGTGGATGGGTGGATGGGTTTCGGCATCTCCTCCTGGGAGGGGCAGGGGTGGGTTGTTCGGGTATCGGGTTCCGGGTATGAGGCTTTATCTGACACCCAATACCTAAAACCCTGTTTTACAGACAGCGGGAGCGAGTCCCGGTTAGGCAGTTGGTCAGTTGCTGGTGGAGCTGGAGGGGGTTGAGCTGGCGACCGATAAAGACCAGCTGGTTTTGGGGTGGGCCGATCCAGGGTTCGGGGCTGAGGTTAAAGCGCTTACCGCTGAGCTGAAAGATATGGCGCAGGTCTTCGCCCTCGAACCAGAGAATGCCCTTGGCCCGAAACACTTCGGCGGGCAACTGGGACATTAAAAAGTGCTCAAAGCGATCGACGTTAAAGGGGCGATCGCTTTTGAAAGGAACCGACATAAACCCATCGGTGCCCAGATGACCGTTAGGTTGAGGCGCTTGGGCTGCGCTGACCATGGCCGGGGGCAGGGCCGGAGCTAGCCCTACGTCCAACAGGGCCGAAAGGGGCAGTTGATCGGCTTGCTCGGTCAGCGAACAGCGCAGCACCCGGGCCTGGTCTTTGAATCCCTGAATGTAGGCCTCTAGCCAGGTCAACTTGACCTCGGGGGTGAGGTCGGCCTTGTTGAGCAGGATGATATCGCCGTAGGTGAGCTGGCTGGTGGCGGCGGCACTGTCAAAGTGGTCGTCGGTAAAGGTTTCGGCATCGACGACGGTGATCACAGAATCCAGGTGGGTGAGCCGCTTCAGCTCGGTGCCGACAAAGGTGAGCATAATCGGCAGGGGATCGGCCAGGCCGGTGGTTTCGACTACCAGGTAATCGACGCGTTCGGCTTTGCCGTCTCGACGAGAATCGGGCAGCTCTAGCACCCGATACACGGCGTCGATCAGGTCGTCGTTGATGGTGCAGCAGATGCAGCCGTTGCTCAGCTCCACCATGGTCTCGTCCATGGCGACCAGCAGCTGGCTGTCGATGTTGATGTCGCCAAACTCGTTAACCAGCACCGCCACTTTGAGATTTTGGCGGTTGGTCAGAATGTGGTTCAGCAGGGTGGTTTTGCCGCTGCCCAGGAATCCTGTGATCAGCGTTACCGGCAGACCCCGCTTGGGGATGACCGGCTCAGGAATGAGCGCTGACGAGGTAGGAGGTGGCATAATGACATATCAGAATGATAATCATTCTCGTAATAGTAGCGTACTTTTCCCCTGATCATCCCTCGACTCGTTTCTCGTTAGGGCAGCCACCCATCCACTCTCCCACCCATCCCTATGCCCCCCTCCACCGACATTGCCATCATCAGGTTCTGGGACGACAGCGGTTTCGGCTGGGGTTAGCGGACGGTCGGCAGCTTTTGGCCTGGCGGGTGGTGCTGGCGATCGCATCGACCTGCGCGGTCTCTCTTTGACGGGGGAGCGAATTTTGATTGTGGGCAGCGGCCTGACCAGTGGCCATCTAGCTAGCGCCAGGGGCAGATTACCTTCTACGAACAGTGCAAAGTGCAGCGGGCGGAGTGGAAGGGCGACACCTGGCGGGTGCACTGTAGCACCGGAGCCGAGCACGACTGCCTCACCCACCTGCCGATGGATCGGATCTGGCTGGCCACGGGCAGTCAGCTGAATATGGAGCACTGGCCCCTGCTGGCCGATGTGCGGGCCACTTGCCCCATTGAGATCGTCAATGGCCTGTCCGTTCTAGATCATCACCTGCGCTGGCCGGGGTGCAACCTGTTTCTCATGCATGGGACAGTTTTTGGCGGCGGCGATGGCGGCGGACTGGCCACCCCTAGCCCTAAGTTTGCAGCCCCAAAGCCAAGACTGTGAGCCCAACTTTGGCCTGGGCTGGGTCTTCACCGATGTCGATGGTGCCCCGATGATTATGCACAATGGGCGCACCGGCGGCTACTACGCCTTTGTGGGCTGGCTACCGGAGGCAGAGCGGGGGCTGGTGCTGCTGACCAATACCAGCGACGCCCAGGGAGATCAGGTGGCCACGGCCCTGTTAACCGGAGACCCCTTACCCACCCGCCCCTGAGCGCGGGCAGCCTGATATTAACGCTGGTGCTGGCTAGTTTC
>NZ_SMDQ01000073.1 GCF_012911975.1 Nodosilinea sp. P-1105
GATGTTGAGTTTTCATCCTTCTGCCTTCCTCCTTCTGCCTTTCCCAAAATCTCATTACCCCGCAAGGGGACGGAAACCGTAAGCAAGGATGTAGGGCCTACCCGTGCGTAGCAGGATGAAAAGACTTTGGTTTATCGCCCATTCTTCTGAGCAGCATAGACCCTGGCCTGACTGACTGACACAACGCCGAAAAGCTTTGATCTCTCGTAGGTTGGGTGGCGCGATAGCAGAACCCAACAAGCCTGAAATCCTCGGCGGATGTTGGGTTTCGCTTCGCTGCACCCAACCTACATTGGAGATGTGTCAGGCAATCAGGATCCTGGCTTCTAACAGATTTCCCGTTCTCCTAAGAAACAAAACCTAATCGATGCCAAAACACCCTGATTGTCGCCAAACTGGAAACAGTTTTGTTTCTTCCACTTTGTGCTCACCCCAGCGGGGTTAGTGGGAAGCTGCCTTCTGCCTTCATCCTTCTGCCTTTCCCAAAATCTCATTACCCCGCAAAGGAACAGAACCCTGGGATCTGAACCGGCGTTATAGAGCTCCATTACGGGAAGCCACGATCGCGTCTACACCCCACCACCTGCCCCATCACCCCGACTCAACTGCGTACCGATCGATCGCCTCAAACAATCGGGTAATCTGGTCATGCGTAGTGTAGGGGTTCAGCAGCACCGCCTTTAGCCACCGCTGTTGCCGGAAGCGGGGCAGGGATAAAAACGTCTGCTGCTGACTGAGCAACACCTGTTGCAGCTGGGCGTTCCAGGCATCCCATTGGCTGGGGGGCAAGCTGGGGGGGCAGCCCCGGAAGCAGGCCAGGTTCATGTCGGGCGGGCTGGCCAATTCCAGGTAAGATCGCTGGCGCACCTGGTCCACAAAATGGGCCGTGAGGGCATAGCCCGCATCGATTAGGGCGGCACAGCCGGTTTTGCCCAGGTGCTGTAAGGTCAGCCACAGCTTGAGGACATCGGTGTGGCGGGTGCCCTGAATAGAAATTTCCCCCAGATTAGTCCAGTCGGCTTCGGTGTTCATGTAGGGAGCCAATACCCGAAAGTGACTCTCTAGCAGGCCCATATTGCGGAACAGCACCGAGGCACAGGTTTTGGTGACGTACAGCCACTTTTGGGGGTTAAAGGTGATGGAGTCAGCCTGCTCGATACCCGCTAACCGATGGCGATGGCTGGGAGAAAAGGCGATCGCGCCCCCATAGGCCGCATCCACATGGAACCAGAGATTATAGGTTTTTGCCACCGCTGCGATCGCCGGTAGGGGGTCAATGTTGCCCGTCACCGTTGTCCCCGCCGTGGCCACCACCGCAAAGGGTTGCTGGCCCAGGGCCAGGGCCTTTTTGATTAACTCCTCCAGCGCCCCCACATCCATATGGGCATTGGGGGTAGTGGGCACCAGCACCACCCCATCTAACCCTAGCCCCAACACCATGGCCGCCTTTTGAATTGAGGTGTGGGCCATCTCTGAAGCAAAAATCACTGGCTTTGCCGCGATGGGAACCAGCCCCCCCTGCAAACAGCCCAGCCGCTGATTACGGGCCACGGTCAGGGCCTGCAAATTGGCTAGGGTACCGCCACTGGTCAGCAGTCCCCCGGCCTGATCTCCCAGACCAAATAGCTGGGCAATTTCGGCCATCAGCAATGGCTCTAGCCGCGACAGAGCTGGCGACATTTCCACACTCAGCATGTTGTTGTTGAGGGCGGCAGCCACCCAGTCCCCCACCAGGGAAGCGGTGGTAGGCAGTGGATCCATATGGCCCATGTAGCCCGGATGGGCTGGATTCATCGACTGGGCCATAATCGCCTGGAGATGATCCAGCAGGACCGCCATGTCCGTCGGTTGCTCTGGAATCGGCTTAAACACCGCCTGTTGTGTGAGGGGCAGTGGCTCATAAGCTCCAGCTTGCGTCAAATACTCGACAATCTGCCCCACGACGGCCTGCAAAACAGTCTCAATCGCCTCTCGATTGTGACCCTGGGGATGACTAAACGCGGTAGCAGGCAGAACAGGTAAGGCCAAAATACTAGGCATCAACATAAACACAACTACAGTTAAGAACTAAAACGTTCTACGGTGATACCAAACTTAGCTCGCTATACCTATAAGTAGGTCCGTTAGGTAGGTCCGTACTGGCTACAACCAGACTGTAGCGGCATCAGACCCCACCTATTGAAGCGTTGGTTTATCACCCAGTTTAATCATTTAAGCCACTCAATAAGGGTCAACCATGACCTAAATGACTGTTGAAAAATTTGCCCAAGGAGTATCCCATGAACTGGCAAAAACTCAAGTTTGCGTTCCTCGGGTTCCTATCTGTTTGTTTCGTACTGTGGAGCGGCGTTGCCTTTGCCCAAGACGGCAGCCATGACATCCAAGTGGTCAGAGTTGGTAGTGACGCTGTGGTTACAGAAAATCAAACCGTCACCCAGGCAGTGGCGGTGCGGGGAAATGTCACCATTCAATCGGGCGGACGAGTCACAGACCAGGCGGTTGCCATTGGGGGCGATATCACCCTGGAGCCAGATGCTCGGGTTGATGGCCAGGTGGTGGCGATTGGAGGCACCATCATCCGGTCAGAAGGTGCCGTGATTGGTGGCCAGGAAGTGGAGATCTTTGCCGGTCTACAGGGCATCCTGAACCGGTTTGGGGTCTTTGGCACCCTATATATGGTTAATGTGAGCGCTCTTCTGCTATCCCTCGTCGTCGTTGCCATTTTTGGCGTATTTTTGCTGCTGCTATTGCCCGGTCATCTACAAGCGATCGCCGCTACGATCAGCCAGCATCCCTTTAAGAGCGGCATGTGGGGGATCGGGGCCTTGATTGTGGCCACCTTAACCACAGCTTTACTGGCTGGCAGCATTTTAGGAACACTGCTGATTCCGATTGTCAATTTAGTGATTGCGATCGCGGGCATTGTCGGCTGTACAGCCACGGGCCTTTGGGTCGGGGGCAAGGCCACCGGGCACCTCAGCTTCCCATTCATGAAAGCGTTCTTCATTGGTCTCTTAATCTTGGCGTTGATTAGCCTAATTCCGATCGTGGGCGGACTCCTGGTTTTGATGGTCAATCTGTTCGGGTTTGGGGCGGTGTTTCTATCTCGGTTTGGGGTCTTACAACCCAGCCACATTGAAAAGACCTTTGATCAATTTGAAGGAGAAACCGCTGTTTGAGCACCAGGGCTGACCCTATGGAAACCCTTAGGTTAAGGGGTTAGCCCCCAGCCATCGTCCCTGACTGGGGGGTGGCATCAAAAACTTGTAGGACCCCGCCGCCTAGCAAGGGGGCACCGCCATCGCAATGTCGCCACCACAATGTCGACAGACAGAGAAAGGGGTAAACCCTCGGCATGGCTGAGGGGAAATCCGCGCCGTTACTTGGGCGACAAAGTCAAACACTGTTCACACATCTTAATTTATTTGACTAAAATAAAACCTGTTATCCTCCCACAGGTCTAATCACTATGTCATTCCTTAAGTTTCCAGTCCGCAGCGTGATCCGGCGTCTTACCCTGGTTTTACTGGCCGGTATGATTTGGCTGCTCTCCAGCCTATATGCCCCCGCCTATGCCGAAAACTCTCCCGATGTCGAGCGCTATATTGCCGCCGATGGCACCGATTTAACCGCTGTGGCCCAGTGTTTACCCAAACAACTCAGCCAGGGTAATCTGGCCCGGGTCTTGCGAGAATCCCAGAATGATTTTCTAGAAAAGGTCTTTGATGTCAAGGATAACTACAGCGATTACAAGCTCGACGATAGCGAGGTCGAGTACTTGGCTTGCCTAGAGAGTAAAGGTTTTGTGTCACAGGTTAATCGTTAAGGCGATCGCTACCCTGGTTGTCTGGACTCAAACCGCCGCCATTGGCTAGGGGGCGGCATCAAAAATTCGTAAGACCCCGCCGCCTGACCTGGCGCCGCCGTCAGCACAATGTCAAACGAGAGAGAAATCCGCAACCCCTCGGTGTGGTTCAGGGTGACGCCGTGGCGCTGTTTGGCCGGAAACAGAATCAGACGCCCTTCGGTGGGCAAATACAGGGCCTGGTCCTGATTTAGGTAATTCCAGGTGTTGATAATGTCAGTGTTTTCGCCCCCCAGCCCCGGACAAACCTGATTAGGGCGCATATCGTCAAAAAAGGTGAGGCAACCCGCCTGATCGCTGCCCGATTCTGGTACCGCCACATAGTACACGGCGCTGATGTGGGCGGTGTTGTGGCAATGATCGCCCACCTCTTGCTGGTGGCGCGACACCACCGGCCAGGCTCTTTGAATATAAAGGTCAACCTGGCTCAGATCCAGCCCCAACTCTTGCAGGTAAAGCCAGGTGTGGGCCTCCACCTGGCGAACCACCCAGGTAAAACGGGGATCGGCGTGAATTTGCTCAACCCCGTGCAGGTCACCGGTCCAGGCCATTTCAGGAAAGTTGCGGTGGGCGTAGCTTGCAGCTTCTAGATCCAGCACTGCCTTGACCAAAGTAGCTCGGTGTTGGGCGGCATCGGGCAGGTCTTCGTAGTAAATCGCCAGAGGAAACCAAGTATCAACAGGCATTAGACCATTCTTTGAAGCTCTTCTGAATTTTAACTGGGCACTGGCCATCTCCAGCCGAGAAGTTGTTACATTAGAGGCGATCTTTGCCTGGTCCCCCGGCCAGACAGCCCCCAACCCCCGATTAGGCGATCATGAATCACGATCTTGGCTCGTTACTCATACTTCAGCAGACCGCCCAACTTAGCCATGATCAGCTCAGGGCATGCTCCCAGGACGACTTTGACCACCATATTCGGCTGCAAGCTACCGTCACCCACCATTTGCTAACGGTAGCTGCGATCGCCCGTCAGTTGCCAGAGGCCACTAAGCAACAGGTCGCCGCCGTAGACTGGGTGAAGCTACAGAACCTGCGAGACAGTCTGGTTGATGACGCCGACAATCTCCAGCCAGATAGGGCTTGGCAATGTGTTCAAACCGACATATCGGCATTGCTGGCCACGTTGTCCCCTTATTTGCCCCCTAACTAGGGGTCTATCAAGTCAGAAGTAACGGGTCAGCAGGGTCTGCGGTTCGCGGTATACGGCTCACGGCTCGCCTTAAACCGCTTCCTGTGAACCCTCAGTCACATCTCCCATCATTATTTTGTCGACTGAGCATTAGTGGTTGGTCAATTCTACATTTGTAGGTTGGGTGGCGCGCCACCCAACAAGGCTAACTGCTGTTGGGTGACCCTACGTTTCACCCACTCATGGCTGTACCTCACCAGCCCCTACATCTAGGGGCCCAAAAAGCATTATTGATCTAAACCTACTAGATGTAGGCCTATAAATCCGCTACCCTTAGGAGCAGAGCAAGGGGGCATCGGTTCAGCTTGGCTTGCAGTCGGCGCCCCAAAACAGTAAAATTGTACTACTAACACAGCGCTGCCATGTCCTTTGTTGGCCTCCATATTCACAGTGCCTATAGTCTGCTCGATGGGGCCAGCCAGCTTCCCCAGCTCGTGGCCCGGGCCCAGGAATTGGAGATGCCAGCGATCGCCCTAACGGACCATGGCGTCATGTACGGCGCGATCGAGCTGATTAAGGTCTGCAAGGGGGCGGGCATCAAGCCGATCATCGGCAACGAGATGTACATCATCAACGGCGACATTGCCCAGCAACAACGTCGCCCCCGGTACCACCAGGTGGTGTTGGCCAAAAACACCCAGGGCTACAAGAACCTGGTGAAACTCACCACCATCTCCCACCTGCAAGGGGTACAGGGCAAGGGCATTTTCTCTCGCCCCTGCATTAATAAGGATCTGCTAGAGCAGTACCACCAGGGGCTGATCGTCACCAGCGCTTGCCTGGGGGGCGAAGTACCCCAGGCGATTCTACAAAAGCGGCCCGATGTGGCCCGGCGGGTGGCCCAGTGGTACAAAGACCTGTTCGGCGAGGACTACTACCTGGAAATCCAGGACCACGGCTCCCCCGAAGACCGGGTGGTCAACGTCGAGATCCTCAAAATCGCCCGGGAACTGGACATCAAAATCATCTGCACCAACGACAGCCACTACATTTCCTGCAACGATGTGGAGGCCCACGACGCCCTGCTCTGCATCCAGACCGGCAAGCTGCTCACCGAAGATAAGCGGCTGCGCTACAGCGGCACCGAGTACCTGAAATCTGCCGACGAAATGCGGCAGCTATTCCGCGATCACCTGGACCCAGCGGTGATCGAAGAATCCATCGTCAACACCCTGGAGGTGGCCGAAAAGGTCGAGGAGTATACCGGCATTCTGGGACAGCCCCGCATTCCCGACTTTCCAATTCCCGACGGCTTTGATGGCGCCCCCGACTATATGGCCCATGTGGCCCGGGAAGGGCTGGTGGCCAGGATGAAGGCGACCAGCTATGGGGAGATTGAGCCGGAATACCGCGATCGCCTCGAATACGAAATCGAGATGATGATCCAGATGGGGTTCCCCACCTATTTCCTGGTGGTGTGGGACTACATCCGCTTTGCCCGCGACAACAACATCCCCGTCGGTCCCGGTCGGGGCTCAGCAGCCGGATCCTTAGTAGCCTACGCTATGGGCATCACCAACATCGATCCCATCCACCATGGCCTGCTGTTTGAGCGCTTTTTGAACCCCGAGCGCAAGTCGATGCCTGACATTGACACCGACTTCTGCATCGATCGCCGGGACGAAGTGATCAAATACGTCACCCGCCGCTACGGCGAAGACCGGGTGGCGCAGATCATCACCTTCAACCGCATGACCTCCAAGGCGGTGCTGAAAGACGTGGCCCGGGTGTTAGACATTCCCTACGCAGAGTCCGACCGGATGGCAAAGCTAATTCCCGTCGCCCGGGGCAAGCCCGCCAAACTGAAGGTGATGATCTCCGACGACACCCCCGCCCCCGAGTTCAAAGAAAAATACGAGAACGATCCCCAGACCCACCGCTGGATCGACATGGCCATCCGCATCGAAGGCACCAACAAAACCTTTGGTATGCATGCCGCCGGGGTGGTGATCTCTAAAGATCCCCTGGATGAAATCGTGCCCCTACAGCGCAACAACGACGGTCAGGTGATCACCCAGTACTACATGGAAGATGTAGAAGCCCTGGGCCTGCTGAAGATGGACTTCCTGGGCCTGCGCAACCTGACCATGATCCAGAAAACCCTGGAGCTGATTGAAGCCACCCACGGTGTCAAGTTGGATCCCGATCATCTGCCCATGGACGACGCGGCCACCTTCAAGCTACTGGAGCGGGGAGACTTGGGCGGCGTGTTCCAGCTAGAGTCCTCCGGTATGCGGCAAATCGTGCGGGACCTGAAACCCGACGGTCTAGAAGATATCTCTTCGGTGCTGGCCCTCTATCGCCCCGGGCCGCTCGACGCCGGGCTGATTCCTAAATTTATCAACCGCAAGCACGGGCGCGAAAAAATCGACTTTGCCCACGAAATTTTGCAGCCCATCCTCAAAGAAACCTACGGCATCATGGTCTACCAGGAACAGATCATGAAAATTGCCCAGGACATGGCGGGCTACTCCCTGGGCCAGGCGGACCTGCTGCGGCGGGCCATGGGTAAAAAGAAAATGTCCGAAATGCTGAAGCACCAGGAAAACTTTATCAACGGTGCGGTGCAAAAAGGTGTACCCAAAAAGGTGGTGGAAGAACTGTGGGACCAGATGGTGAAGTTCGCCGAATATTGCCTCAGTGCCGATACGGAACTGCTGACCCTGGAATATGGCCCCCTGACCATCGGCGAAATTGTGGCCAAACGTATCCCTTGCCATGTGTTTAGCGTGGATGACCAGGGCTTTGTCTACACCCAACCCATCGCCCAATGGCACGATCGCGGCCAGCAAGAAGTGTTTGAATACCACCTCGATGACGGCAGCACCATTCGTGCCACCGCCGACCACCAATTTATGACCGAAGCCGGGGAGATGATGGCGATCGACGAAATCTTCCAGCGTGGGCTAGAGTTAAAGCAGGTGGAAGCCCCCTGGCCACAGGTGCTGCGGTGCGCTTGATGCACAGCTTAAGAAGAGTCAACGTCCACTGCCACCCCTGCGTAGATCACCTATCCTTGAATTAAGGTAAGGCATTTTTTTTGCTTAAGCTATGAGCGTCACTATTCCCGATGACATTGTTCAGTCAACCCAGATGACGGAGGAAGAACTGGAGGTTGAAATTGCTATCATGCTGTACAAGCAGCAAAAGATTAGCAGCGGCAAAGCTCGTGCCTGGACTGGGTTAACCGTTATCGAGTTTCAGCATGAACTGGCAAAACGAGGGCTGTTTATCAACTACGATGTAGAGGATTTGGAGGCAGATATTAAAACGCTACAATCCCTAGATCTACTGTGATTGTAGTTAGTGACACCTCGCCAATTACCAATCTCGCCGCTGTTGGCCAGCTAGATTTGTTACGCCAACTTTACAGAACTATTGTCATCCCTGAAGCGGTTTATACCGAGATGGTAGCCGCAGGTAAGCCTGTGCCCGGTGCGATTGAGGTACAGACTTTATGTTGGATTCAAGTTCAAAGTATTGACGATGTTCAAAGGGTTGCTGCCCTGCAATCTAGCCAAAATAATATTGATTTGGGCGAGGCAGAGGCGATCGCTCTAGCACTAGAACTCAAGGCAGAGTTACTTTTGATGGATGAGCGCCGGGGCAGGGTCCTAGGTCAAAGTTGTGGCCTTAATGTGACTGGACTGCTTGGCATTTTGTTACAGGCCAAACGCAAGGGGCTAATCCCGTTGGTTAAACCCGTAGTAGATGAGCTAATTGAAAAAGCTAATTTTCGGCTCGACAATCAGCTATACGTCACGGTTCTGGGATCTGCAGGTGAGGCGGAATAGGAGTCAATTGAAACGTTACTGCTGTAAAGATTTTGGGCGATCATACGGTTGCTTCGGTAGAGGCTAGTACACCAAGCAGAAATCAACCTACTGTTCAGGACGCTTAAAATCCTTGCGCAGCAACAATTTTTCACCTTGAACTTTGCATTTTGAATTCCGCGTAGCGGTACTAGCTGACTGAGCAATGCATTTTCTTGAGCTTGGGTTTCGGTGGGTTGTAGTTCACAGCCCTCTTCTTTGGCAACGGCCAGCAAAAGAAAATGAATCAGGCGCAGCTTATCTTGATGAGTGAGCTGGCTGACGGCGGGGAGTAATTCGGTCAGGGGCATGGGTTTGGCAGCGCTCTGTAGCCACTATGGTAGCTTACGCAGGCTATGGATCGGTCATAGACTAGCTTCTCTACAACTCTTCTACAACGTTAAGCAATGTTGCAGCGTTGTCTACACCCAACCCATTGCCCAATGGCACGATCGCGGCCAGCAGGAGGTGTTTGAATACCACCTCGATGACGACAGCACCATTCGCGCCACCGCCGACCACCAGTTTATGACCGAAACCGGGGAGATGATGGCGATCGACGAAATCTTTCAGCGTGGGCTAGAGTTGAAGCAGGTCGAGGCCCCCTGGCCGCAGGTGCTAAGGTGCGCTTGAGATGTATGACATTGAGTTTACCCAAGGTGCCATTGATGACCTGCGGTTTCTGAAGAAGAATGAGCAGCAGCAAGTAATTGCTGGCATTGAAAGTCAGCTTTTGTATGAACCTAATGTCGAGACCCGAAACCGTAAGCGCCTCCGCCCCAACGATGTTTCAGAGTGGGAGCTCAGACTAGGCAAGTATCGAGTTTTTTACGATGTTGAGGCAACTGTAAGAATTATTAAAGTTGAAGCCATTGGCTATAAGGAAGGCAATCAGCTATTTATTCGTGGAGAGCCATACCAGCTATGAAAACTGTTTCGCTACTAGATTTATTAGTCCCTCTAGCAGAATTGCTAGAACAAGCTCAGGAAGAAGCCCTAATTCTAAAAACTCCCGATGGCAAAGAGTTTGTCTTAGCTGCCCTTGATGACTTTGCCCATGAAGTAGAGCTAACTCGACAAAATCCAGCATTAATGGCGCTTCTTGATCGACGTGGACAAGAAGAATCGACAGTTAAGTTATCAAGCTTAAAAGCTCAGCTTGGCTTGGAGTAAGGAGTCTGAGAAAGCCTTCTTTAATCCCATTATCCAATTGAGGCAGTCATGGCCCTTTTCAAGCAACTTCTCAGACTCCATAAGGGCAATGTGCCCTTAGAGGATTTCTTTACTGAGATTGTTGCTTATTTTCTGAGCGAAAACAGGGACATTTTATTTTCCTGGCTTGAGTATAGCCATATTCTAGAGTCAGGTAATTACGCAGGAGCTAACATTGCCACACAGAAAACCTATAAACACCCTATCAGAGGTGATGAAAAGAGACCTGACATAGTCATTAAGCTATCGAATGGAGAGAGTCATGATCTTATCTTCATTGAAAGTAAGGTAGGCTCGTCGGAAGGGTATAACCAGTTATCTGATTATGCAGAGATCCTAAACTCACTTCCTGGATATCGGCACAAAGCTTTGATATACATAACCCGAGATTTTGATCCAAAAGAAGAAGCTAAAATTCTCGAAAATATTCCTGTCTCTCCAGTTAAATTTAGTCAGTTGCGTTGGCATCAGTTTTATCAATTCTTGGCCACGCAAACAGACTCTGAGATCAAACAGGAAATCATCATCTTTATGCAGGAGCACCGTATGGCGCAGAGTAATCAGTTTACCTCTGTTGATATATTAGCGCTAGCAAACTTTCCTTCGGCACTCAAGCTGATGGAAGCAGTAATGTGGAATGAGGTTTTAGCACGTTTTGAAGAAACCCTTGGCATGAAAAAGGGTCGCGAAATCAGAAAGCGTCGGGCACTTCAAAATATCCAGTGGCGTGGTCGCTACATAATGGTTGCTTGGATGCCGGAGAAGTGGTTGTGTTTTATGGGTTTCTTCATGACATCCTCTATTCCTCTAGATTATCCAACTGTTCGACTTGTTCTGGAAGTAGATCCTAAGTCTCCCAAACGAAAAGAAATCATTGAGGAGATGAGGAAGATTTCCACTCAGCGCAGTTGGAAAGCTAATAACTTAGATGAACCAGGCTCATGGGCCAGTGTTTCATTAGATAAAAGTTTAAAAGACTTCATATCGCTAGATGACCATGTGTACGAAATCAAAGAGTTCTTCCTAAATTCCTTAGAAGAACTGAAAGAAGTGAGGCAGCAGTATCCTGAATTACCCTGGGGAACTGTTCAAGATAATGAGATGGAGGCTGAGGAAGAAACACAGGATGAGCAAATGGATTGATTGTAGTGAGGCAAGTTGAGACCTCACCAATGTCCAGAGCTCACAATTAACTCTGGATTGGTTCACACAATTCTATAATTTAAAAATTTAGAGTCTGGATTGAGCTAGGTTGTCAAGAGCGAGGAAGAACCGATGGTTGAAGTTGTTGAAATACCAGTTGAATTGGCTCAGTTTCAGCTACCCCAAGCTGTTCAAGATCGCCTGCAATTGCTTCTAGGTAGCCAAGATCAAGGGCAGGAGCTTTCTCCACCCGAACAGTAGGAAGCTAAAGGACTTGTTGAGTTAGCTGAGTTCTTATCTTTGCTGCGTTTGCGCTCAACACGGGTCATGAAACAACTCTAAGGAGATGAAGGTTATGCTTAAAGCGGTTGAGGGAGTTTATCGAGACGGGAAAATAGAGCTTCTTGAGGAGCCAGTAGCCTCGGAAGGAATGCGTGTGATCGTGACGTTCTTGGATGAGTCAGTAGAGCTAGTTGGGTCAGTTGTGACATCTGACGCATCAATTGATTTGGAAAGTCGAGGGATTGGTATTGAACAGGCCGCAAACCTGCGATCGCGCCTGCGAACCTTTGCTGAAGACTGGAACAGCTCCGAAATGGATGTTTACGATGAGCTGTAGGCGTAGTGATATAGTTCTGAAGGCCTGGTGGAGGCGATCGATCAGTTCACGGAAGACTTGCCAGATGAGTAAAGATTGATCACAAACGGGATGATCGCAGCGGGAGCAGATAACCATGGCACCGATTCAACTTTCCTTTGCTAATCTGACTCTGGCCGATCTGCGTCCTCTGGTGACGATTCAGGATGCCGGGGTACAACCCTACCCCTGGACAGACGTCAGCCAGCTCACATTGTCAGCCACCGTGCAACGTCAGGTGACGGATATTCAAACCCGCATCAGCCAGGATCGCCCCCAGCTGATGAACGAGGCCACTGTTTGGGCAAGGGCCATCTATCCCCTGCTGATGCTGGCCGAGCAAGACGTTGTGCGGGCTTGGGCACAGGTGCCGCTGCGGGCAGCCTACCCAGCCTTTGATATCTCTGGGGTTGCCGATGGCGTGTTGGGCAAAGGGCTGGCGGGCGAGTTGGAGGCTCCTTACCTGGTGGTCGTAGAAGCCAAGCGCGGCATTGAGGCCCAAAATCCCCAATATCAGCTCTACGGCGAAATGCTGGCGGCAGCCAGGATGAATTGGGCGCTGGATGGGCAAGACACTCAAATTATTTTTGGCTGCTACACCGTAGCTGACGTATGGACATTTGTGCGAGGTCAGGTATTGGACATAGAGAGCCATCATCCATCGCTCTATCTAGAATCTTCCCAGGAATACAGTGGCAAGCTAGAAGCCGAAACCGTTGTGAAAATCTTGCAGCAAATTGTGGCTAAGAGATTAGCAACCTACAGTCAGGCCGCTTAATCCAGCTGCCATGGAGGGTATATGTATGAGTGTTATGGAATTAATTCCCCTGCACAACCCTTGACGACATCAAGCTATGGCCCGGGCTGAAGACGCTGATTCGCGTCGAGAGTGAGCGCCAATTCAAGTACGGCGGAGAGCTCCGTCGAGAAACCGAGACTCGCTACTATATCGCCTCGTTTTTAGACTTTACGCTCAACCTCTATGGATATCTACGATGAGCTATAGCCCTGGCGATATCATTGTCTTTTCTGCCAACACAGTAAACCTGCAGAATCAGCTCCAGGCAAAAGATCCCAGCATTCCTGAAAAGCTATGGCAGTTATAGAATCGGGATAACGCCGCTCCTTCCTGGGCTGTCGCCTCGCTAGGGTTGGACTATACCTGGACGGGTCAGCCGTCCCTGCCCCTTAGCCGACGAGCCATCATGCCCATATTCCGACCCCACACATTCTCCCCAAGGGTGCCCCGACAAAAGTGGGGTGCGATCGCCCTAATCCTGGCCCTAGCCACCGGCTGCCATAGCACCCCCGACACCTTCACCGACTCCACCCCTACCGATCCCCAGGAAATCACAGAAACCGCAGACATCGCCTCCCCCGAGACCGAGTCGCCCCAACCAGGAGCCCCAGCCTCTAGCGCAGAGCCAGACCGCCCTACCAAAGCCGAGACCGAAACTGCCAAGCCCGCTCAACCATCCCCCCAAACCTCATCTGCCACCGGCCCAGCCCAGCTCTCTTCTCTGTCTGACCAGAAGGCTGTCGCTGCCCCAGAGTCCTGCCAAGAGCCTCTGACCCAGCGGGAAATGACCGAATGTGCTGCAGATACCTACCGCCAAACTCAGGGCTTCCACCGGGACTTCCTAGAGGGCCGACTACCCCACCTGCCAGCCCCCCAGCAAGCCCAACTGCACACCGCCGAAACCTATTGGAGTGCCTTCCGCGATGGCCACTGCGAACTGGCCGCCAGCCGCGTCGTCGGCGGTACCCTGGAACCCATGGTCCGCCTGGATTGCCTAAACGAAACCACCCACGATCGC
This sequence comes from Nodosilinea sp. P-1105, assembly GCF_012911975.1. Lineage (GTDB taxonomy): Bacteria > Cyanobacteriota > Cyanobacteriia > Phormidesmidales > Phormidesmidaceae > Nodosilinea. Next base: position 13,679 of record NZ_SMDQ01000073.1, read on the forward strand.
ATTGCCGCCCTGGCCACCCCCTACGGAGCAAACTCCTACGCCACCGCTGATGCAGCCTTAAATCGCACCTACCAAGCCCTCAAATCCCACCTTAACCCAGAAAAACAGGACCAACTCGTTGAGGTCCAACTCGCCTGGCTCGACTACCGGGATGCCGCCTGTGAAATCGTACCTGACCAAGATAGTTGCCTGGCCTACCTGACAGAAGCCCGCACCTACCGGCTTGAGGCCCAAAAACAACAGTGGAAGTTGTAGCGTACCCTCCAGCCATGCCGCTACCCCATAGCGATCGCGCCCAACTAGGGGGCAAGAACAGGTTCAGGCAAAGTCGATTGGGGTGGGCTTCTTCTAAATCGTTAGGTTACCCTGCAGGAAGCAAGCTACGGTGCCTTAAGCCCACTCACAAGAGATCTGCGATCGCGTACTAGCGAGTCTTTCTGGCGTCAAGGACCTGCTGCATCAGGTGAATATCTACATTTTTGCAGCCCGTGAACGGACGTTTTCCGTTTACAACCAACGTGCTTACAGAAACGGTTTGCAGACTGGTGAAGCCAGATTTCTCATGCAGCCGACGCGATGCCAGGCTGGTGCACTCTGCAAACGCGCAACGGAAACCGCCAGTTCTGGCGTCCACAAGAGCCGTTTGCAAAAGGCGTGTGGCAATACCCTTCCCTTCATAGTCTGGTGCAACTCCAATCGCAGCGACGTGGAGACACGTCCCCTTCCCCAATCCGAGCATCTTCTTCATCGGCCTGCGAACTTCCTCCGACAAGGCCATTACGGCCGAAAGGAGTTCTGCCTCTTGATCCATCAGAGGCTCCGGCATCTGGGAAGCACCCTCCGCAGCCGGGTCGTCGCACACAATAAACCCGACGATCCGATTCGCCTCCGCCCGGTCCCTTGCGACCCAGTAGCGCCCCTGGGAAAGCACATGGCTATCTGGCCTTGCATACATCGTCTGCATAATAGAGAGCATACGCTCTCTGCTGAGACCGATGCACTTCGTCAATGGTTCACGTTGATGAAATAGATCAACATAAAAGCTAATAAATTCATCGATTTCATGGGCATGAACTCGATCTATGTGGATCGAACGACTATCTTGGGTCATACTTATCGCTCAAGGTCGGCACACAGCCCTTGACCAATAGCTGCACTAGCTGCGAATTTGCACCGGCATCACCAAATAGGTAATTTTGGTTTCCCCTAACGGAATAAAGATCGCTGGGCTAGTCGCAGCATTACATTGCATTTGCACCTCAGTGGTATCAAAGGCTTTTAGTCCATCCAGTAAATAGCGCACATTAAAGGCAATATCCAGATCATCGCCGCTGATTTGGGCCGGTAGGGTTTCACGACCACTGCCCACTTCTTGGGCCTCAGCCGACAGAGAAACCTGCTGGTCGGTACTGTTCAAGGTAATTTTGATGATGTCGTTTTTCTGACTAGCCAGCACCGCAACCCGTTCCAGGCTGGCCATCAACCCACGGCGATCGATAGTTACCTGTCGGGCAAATTGCTTAGGCAACAACTGTCGGTAGTTGGGGTATTGGCCCTCTAGCAAACGAGTCGTAAGCTTTTGGGCGCCTAAATCAAACAGCACCTGTGTCTCATCTAAGCGCAGAGAAACAGGCTGATTAGAGGTATAACCTTGAATCATTCGATCCAATTCGCGCAGCGCCTTAGCGGGAACCGTGACATCCATGGTGGGAGGCTCTCCCCCAGATTCATCTACGGTTTGCACCACCGCCAGCCGATGACCATCGGTGGCGGCAAATTCTAGGGCATCGGCATCAGACAACAAATGCACACCGGTTAAGACTTGCTTGGTTTCGTCTGCACTGGTGGCAAACAGGGCCCCCTTCAAACCGCTAATCAATGCTTCTGCTGACAGGGTAATGGCATCCCCTTCAGCGACGGTGGGCAACGAGGGATAGTCTTCAGCGCCAAGGCCTCGCACTTCATAGCGTCCAGAGGGGCAGGTGAGGGTAACCGTTGTACTGTCGTCTTCAGTTTCAATCGCAATATCGTCATTGGCCAGGCGCGAGACAATATCGCTCCAAAGCTTGGCAGGCAGCGTTAGGGTACCCGACTCATCCACCTGGGCAGCAAAGCGGCTTTCAATCCCCAGTACCTCATCAAACCCGATCAAGGTGACCGTCTGGGTCTCGACATCAGCGTTAACCAGAATATTGCCCAGCACCGGTCGACTGGGGCGAGATGGCACAGCTCGGCTGACTGAAGCCAATTGGCTGTTGAGCTCACTTTGGGGACAGACAAACTTCATAGGGCCAAAACGAAGGAACAGGGGATTAAGCATGCCCACGGAGGACATTTTTGGGTGCACCCAAACTGAATGCAACCAAAAGCAAGCCATAACAATCAAGCTCTAGCAGTATCTCATTTTTGCATGATGCGGGGTGCCCCTAAACGGCCAAGACACAGAACCGACATAGATGTGAAACCCCAAGGGAAAGAGTTGATCGGTAAAGCACCTGGCTGCATTGGAGGCCAATCCTATCACTGTTTTTAGGGTGGTTCAATTTTGGTTTGTTAGTCATGGTGTGGGCTTCCGGATTTTAAAATTTTAAAGATATAGTCGTAGTCGTAGAGGCTGTGGAAACTGAGGAAAACGGCTCAACCTCTTTCGCGATGGTGATCAAACTATTCCAGCTCTTGTGGAAAACTTGTGTAGAACCAGCCTGAGTTTCCACAACTCTGGACGCTCCAGGGTTTCTTTCCCCATGCTTGCCCAAGTTATCCACCCAACATGAATGACTTTTCCACAGCAAATCACCATTTTTCCACAGGCGATCGCCCCGCATGACGTCATAAAACGTTACATTTGCAGGCCGCAGTAGGGTTAATCGTAGAAGTCACTAGTGTTGGCTGGCAGGCGTGCGGCACCCTTGGTTGAGGGTTGCAGGGGCCGGGGGTTAGGTTGCAGGAACAGTGGGCCGACCGATGTAGCAGGGTATTAATCGACGGTGGTGGTGGTGGCTGCCGCTGGGGATGCCTCGGTGGTCAGAGCATCCTCCTTGATCACCAGCACAGAGCAGGGGGCATGGTGCAGCACATAGTTACTCACGCTACCCAGCATCAGTTCTGCCAACCCCCTGCGGCCCCGATTGCCCACAATGATCAAGTCGGCATCCCACTGATGAGCCGCAGTGCACAGGACTTTGCCTGGGTTACCCACCAGTTGCCGAAATTCAGTGGGTACACCCGCCGCATTGGCGGTACCAGAGTAGCGCTGTAACCGCTCTAGACTGGCGGTTTCGTAGCGGTCCCAGTCAACTCTCCAGGCTTCAACATCAATTTCAGTGCCCGGTACCCAGTAGATGGAGTCCAGGCGAGAGTTAAGGGGCAGCGGACCGCCATCATCATCCCCAGAGAGGCTGTGTACCAGCAATAGAGCTGACTGGGTCGCCCGGGCCAGGTCTAGGGCCTCAGTAAAGAGGCGATCGCTAGTCTCGCTATTGTCTATGGCAACTAGAATTTTTTGGTACATGGGTTAACCTCGTAATCGTGGAGCTGGGGCAGACCTGTCAACAGGGACTAGGAATGGGAGCCATGGTGCTCCAGCCTGGGCAATAACCAGCACAGCAAAAGCACCAGCCCCAAAGCCCCCAGCTTGGCAAGCAAGTACAGGGTGTCGTGGTAGGTCAAAAGGGTAGACAACATGGGGTTATCCTCCTGGAACGAGGCCTGGTTCCTTTCCGTGATCTGCCGTTGGCTAGGGCGATAACGGCGGCAGGTAATGGCTCACGATTGGCCGCTATCGGCTAGTCACTGCTGGGGACTCTGCAGCCTGAATGTCTTGGATCAGGGGCAGTTCCACTTCTATTGTCTCTCGCTACGTCTAGAACGAGGCCGCAATGCAATGAAGCGTCATCTGGGCTTGTTACGTAAGGAAACAGAGAGAGCGGAATGGGCTAATCGGTGGGTTGTTGCCCAAACAACTGCCCCAGCACCGATAGACGAGAGCAATCCCAATAGTCGATATGGGAGATGATTTTACCGTCATCCCCCACTCCCAATTCGCTGTGTCCGGGAATGCTCATGGGGGGCCGCCAGGGCACTGGCGCTACCCACCTCAGGGTCCATTGGGTTTTAATTTGGCTTGGGCTGGTGTAGCCAATCTGGTGCAGTTGCAAGTCAATATCGCGAAACCAACGATCGATAAACCCAATCATGGCCTGGTAACGGCGTACTCCCCGAAATTCATTCAAGGGATCTTTGAAGTAAACGTCGTCGGCATAGAGGTGATAACTTTGATGCTTCGGGAACTGTTGGTAGTCCCGACGGATTTGTTCGAGCAGGTCCATAGGTGCTAAGGGTTACAGCCGCTGAGTTAGTCGTGAATGGTGCCATCCGGCATTTTTGTGCCCTTCAGATGGGCACAGGTGAGATTCGCACCATCCAGATTAGCCCAACTTAAATCAGCTCCCCTGAGGTCGGCCCAACTGAGGTCGGCTTTGCCTAAATTGGCCCAGCGCAAGTTAGCATGGCGCAGATTCGCTCGGGATAAATGGGCATCTTGCAAATTTATGCCGCTGAGTTCAGCAGACTTCAAGTCGGCATGATGAAAGTCCCGCTCACCAGCGGCATAGAGCATTTGCAGTTCTGTTGGGTTCATCGATGCGATCGCCCCTCGATACTGGCTTGGGTTAACCACTGTTCCAATTGGGCTCCCAAAGCGAATTCTGTTGGGGCTGGCTCAAGCCCTGCTTTACGTCAAGCCCTATTTCACTTCTAACGGAAAAAACAGCAGTGTTTCGGAGTGATTCAAAAAACTTATTGGCCGCTGTAAATTTCCATCCCCTTGGCCGCTAGAAATGAGGGCTGGATTGTCCCCTGCTCCTCTGAGCGATTGCGAAATAGGCTGGTAAAGCCGCCTGCCCCTACCCCCGCCTGGGGCCACAGCCGATAACAGGGGAAATTGGCCAAAGGAGACCTGTAACCCGCTAATCCGGGCACCTCCATCGCCTCAAACTGGGGGAACTTGTTCAACAGCCACTGGCCCACCTGCTCATTCTCCTCTGGGGCAAAGGTGCAGGTCATATAGGCCAGGTAGCCGCCCCCGGCCACAGTCTGGGCGGCGCTGGCCAAGATCCGCTTTTGGCGGCTGGCATTTTTCTTGATGGTCACCGGATGAAAACAGCCCAGGGCTTTGTCGCCCTTCGCTAACAAGGACTGGCCGCTACAGGGGGCATCCACAATCACCACCGAGGCGGTTTGGGGCAGGTGCTCTGCCAACTGTTGCAGGTCTTGATTGAACACCAGGGCCTCAGTCACCCCACAGCGTTTGAGGTTAGCAATTAAAATCTTCACCCGCTTGCGAATCACGTCGTTGCACCACAGGTGTTCAGGGGTTAAGGCCCTTCGCGCCAGCAGACTTTTGCCCCCCGGTGCGGCACAAAGGTCCAGGACTGCGGCCACTGGGGCGGGAATGGTGTCTAACACCGCTGCCGCAAATACTGACGCCATATCTAAGCAGTAGTAGGCTCCGGCCTGATGTAATGCATGCTGCCCTGGACGCTGATCCGGTGACAGCCGATCGACCCAGGCGGGCTGCCAAGGGAGCGGTGGCTCTAAGATAAACGGCACTGTGGCCGGACGGGAGTGAGTCCAGAGGATGGCGTTGGGATAGGGCTGCGGGCAAGTCAGTGCCTCGATGAAAGCCGCCTGGTCGTCAGCCTGGGGAAACAGGCGGCGACTTAACTTCAAGAGCAGGTTAGAAGGGGGAGCCATAGGGCGGCATTATCCCACAGCACTGGCCGCCTGACCGAAAAAAATCCCCTACGGTAGCTCAGCTACCGTAGGGAGGACTGTCACGTCTGTCTGAAAACGGGAAACCCTTGATCATGGCAGCCCTAGAGGCCACTGCCAAACCCTCGGGAAAGAGCTAACCCCATGTGGGTCAGTCTGTCTGAGGTCCAGACGTCACCTCCCTGGCGAGGGTTTGGGGCTAGGGCGTAGGGGTTGAAGGCCTGCCCCAGCCAAAGGCTGAATCGAGTCAGCTGCTCGGTTGTCCAAATGTGTAAGGTTTTCATTGGGCTTACCTCCAGGCTAAGGAGATGAGTGTCTTGAATCAACAACTCTCCACAGATTTAAGTCTAAAAATTTGCTGGCCATGATACAAAAAGCAGCTTGAATACAGGTATGAGTAACGTTGATAGACCAAGTCCAGTTGGGGGCTGGAGGGTTTCCCCCGGCAGAACTCCAGGTCTGGACTGGGATTTGATATATATCTACCCTGCTTCAAGGCTGGGTCATCCGGCGCGGATCAACCACCTGGTCAAACTCCTCGGCAGAAATAGTGCCCAACGCCAGGGCTGCCTCCCTTAGGGAAAGGCCGTGTTCAAAGGCATGATGGGCGATCGCAGAGGCCTGGTCATAGCCAATCACCGGGTTCAGGGCGGTGACCAGCATCAGGGACTGTTGCAGGTACTGCTCAATTTTCTGGCGGTTCGGGGTCATCCCCGCCACTAAAAATTCAGCAAAGTTGCGGCACCCATCCCCCAGCAACTGGGCCGACTGCAGCAGATTAAAAATCATCATCGGTTTATAGACGTTCATCTCTAAATAGCCACTGGCCCCGGCAAAGGCCACAGCGGCGTCATAGCCCATCACCTGAACCGCCACCATGGCCAGGGCCTCACACTGGGTAGGGTTGACCTTGCCGGGCATAATCGACGAGCCCGGTTCATTTTCTGGGAGGCGCAATTCGGCCAACCCAGCCCGAGGACCGCAGCTCAACAAGCGAATGTCATTGGCAATTTTGTAGAGAGACACCCCCAGGGTCTTGAGCCCCCCACTGGCCATGACTATGCCATCATGGGAGCCCATGACTGTGAACTTATTGGGGGCTGTGACAAAGGGCAACCCAGTCTGGGCGGCAATGTGGCGAGCTGCGGCGGCGGCAAAACCAGGGCCAGCGTTGAGGCCAGTGCCAACGGCGGTGCCGCCCAGGGCCAGGGGATAAAGCTCGGGTAGGAGCGCCTGCAGTCGAGCCAGGTTGTCATCCAGCAGCCCGACATAGCCGGAAAACTCTTGACCCAGGGTGAGGGGAACGGCATCTTGCATGTGGGTGCGGCCAATTTTGACGATATCTTCCCAGGCCTGGGCTTTGGCGTCCAGAGCATCCCGTAATTGCTGCACATACGGGATCAGCTGGCGGGTCAGGGCCTGGGCGGCAGCCATGTGCATCGCCGTCGGGAACACATCGTTAGAGGACTGGGACATGTTGACATGGTCGTTGGGATGGATAGGGGTTTTGCTGCCTATCACCCCTCCGGCCAACTCGATCGCCCGATTGGCAATCACTTCATTCACATTCATGTTGCACTGGGTACCGCTGCCGGTCATCCAGACATGCAGGGGAAAGTGATCATCCCACTGTCCAGCGATCACCTCATCGGCGGCCTGCACAATCAGGTGGGCTGTGGCTGGCGGTAGCTTGCCTAACGCCTGGTTGGCCAGGGACGCTGCTTTTTTGATTATCGCGATTGCATGTACCACCGCCAGCGGCATTTTGTCTTGGCCAATGGAAAAGTAGCGAATCGACCGCTGGGTTTGCGCCCCCCAATACCGATCAGCAGGGACATCAATGGTGCCCATGCTGTCAGTTTCCTGGCGGGTATGTCGGGTAGGCTCAACCATCGGGGCTATCTCCTAAATCAGCAGCGATCGCATATCCTCACGATTCAACCACAAGATCCCGTCATTCCTCGCCAGCGCAGACACATTGGGCCGCATCTGAAGAACGAAAAACGAAAAGGGAAGAACGTAGGGCGTAGCCCGTGCGTAGCAAAGGGAAGAATCCAAAATCCAAAATCCAAAACTCCCTCCCAGCAACATTCCCTCCCAGGGCGGACACATGGGTCCGCCCCTACGGTATCTCTCCTTTCCCGACCGGTGCATTGCGGCCCCAGGTTGACCACCAATACCCAGACCCCGACCATCAATGCACCCTACGGCTTCAATCCAAAATCCAAAATTCAAAATCCAAAATTCACCCCATCCCCCCACCTCCCCACCTCCCCACCTCCCCACCTCCCCATCTACCCATCTACCCATCTTCCCTACCGCCGCCGCTGCTTGCTCACCATCTTCCGGGACAGCCGCAGGTTAATCGACTCACGCTCGGCCCAATCTTGCAGCACCCGCAAGAAAATGTGCTTGTCTTGCCCTTGCAGCACAGCGGTTTGGTCCGCCGTTTCAATGGCGTAGGGGTAGCCGCCGCCGACAATCACCTCCCCCCGCACCCAGTTCAGGTACTGGGGCATCTGGCCGCTGTCCCACATCCAGCGGGGCATTTCCAGGCGGGCCGGATGGCCGTCTCGGGTGGTTTTCAGGTAGGTGAAGGCAATCTGGTCCTGGTAATGGTGATAGTCATCTAAAATACCGCCGCGATCGCATTGAAAGACTGCCGTGCGATCGCCCCACTGCATCAGTCGGGAGAGCAACTGGGCATCGTGGATCCCTTCAGTGGCCTCCAGGCCGTAGGCATGGTGCAGCAGGGTGGTTAAATCGCGAGCGTAGGAAGTGTCCACATAGCCCACCAGGGGCACCCGCCGTCGTTCACTGGCGGCCAGCAGGTCTAACATCGCTTGCACATAGGCCGTTTGGCTGTCTTGATCAAAGGCCTCGGCAAAGGTAACCACCAGCGCCCCGTCAAAAAACACTAAGGTCCGCTCGGGCTGGGGGCAGGTGTCTATAAATTCCACCAGCCGAGCCACCTCCATCTGAAAGCGGCGAATATTCACCCGCCGCTCCACCGGCTGGGCTGGGTTAGGGCCAAGGTCCTTTGGGGTCATGAGGTCGACCCGGACATCTTTGTTGTAAGGCTGGTCAGGGCTATGGGGATTTTCAAACCAGCCAATTTGAATCAAGGCAATGGGAATTGACAGATCCTTTCCCGGCGAAATTTGGGAGCCATCCACAGCGAAGGTGGTGATGTCTGTCAAAATGTCCTGCACCCACTGTTTACTGGCTTCTCGGTTGGACCAGGGGGCCGTAGCTGGGGCTGACTCGGCGCAGAAAAACGGTACGATTCCCTTCTTTGCCGTGGTCAATTCCTCCAACGGCTGCGCCCCAGTGGGAGAGGCATGGATCGCCAACTGGTCAATCTGTTGAGCCAAGGGCAACGCCGCAAACTCCACCCAGGCCCGATGATACCCCTGAAGCAGTTCAAACTTAGCCCGATTGAAGGAGCTAAAGGCGGCGCGCTTTTGGTCTAGCAGGGTTTTAATTTGGGAAGGACTCACCGGCATACCCCATCCACCATTCAGAACACTTGTATTAACGGGCAATTGTAACGGGTTTCTGGGGGCTTGTCATCACGCTAGTACTGGCTGACCGAAACCTGACCACATTTGCTGAGGTGGCAGGTATCAGGAATGGTGGGCCGACTAATGCCGCAGATCACTAGTGAACCGCTGCCGTCAGGGTTTTCCCTGAGAGCAAGACAGGCCTGGGGTAGAAAGTTCCGTAATCCTGATGGTGGCGGCTAACATGGCGATCGCTACGCTAAGGCTAGCAACGTGCCACAGAGAGTTCCAGCAATGATTTTCCAACTGTACGGCTTAACAGCGCTGATGGTGTTGGCTCTAGCCATAGGCCCATTCTTGAACGACCCACAAGCCAAAACTCGCCCGGGAATGTGGTTGTTTCTCGCCCTGGCGATGGCGTTGGGGCCAATCACCCTACCGAGTATGCTACGTCAGCGGTTACGTCCCCGTTCACCGCGACGGGTCAGAACAATTCAATATTCCTAATCAATAGTCCTAATCAATAGGTGGACAAAAATAAAGAGTTCAACGTTGCTGGTTTCGACCCCGCTCAACCAGCGACGAGGCCTGAGCGGAGTCGAAGGCCGGATCAAGGGTTAGTCAGAAATTGTGTCCATGTACTTACTTAAGCCGTACTGGCGATGCGCGGACTCCACCAGTCAGTGGGCAGGGTGAGTGGGCAGTCAGATACCAAAAAAGTTACCCTGTCATTATTCGCCGCTGCATTCTGCTTCAGACTTTGGACGACTTTGAACTACAGGCCAAACTCAAGCAGCTTGAGACAGAGGTAGACGGCCAAGCTGCTACACCGTCTACCCAAAGCCAAAGGCCACCGGTAGATGGGAAACCAACCTCAACCCGGCCCGCCCGGTCGTGGGGGCAGCGGCTGAAGCGCAATGCCCTGTTACCTTTCTGGATTTTAGCGATTCCCTGGGCCCAGGAGATTATTGACCAGGTCTTTTTTGGGGGGCAATGGAATTTTCCGGTGCATCCTCGCAGTCTGGACGGGGTACCAGGCATTTTCTTGTCGGCGTTTTCCCACGGGGGCTTCGGCCACCTAATTGGTAACAGCATCGCCTTTGTGCTGTTCAGCTGGCTGATTCTGGCCAAAAGCCGCCGCGACTATTGGATTGTATTTTTGATTGGCTGGCTGGGGGGTGGTTTCGCCACCTGGCTACTCGCCCCTAGCAGCGCCCATGGGTTAAGCGGGGTGGTGTATACCCTGTTTGGCTATCTGCTCTGCATTGGCTGGCTAGAGCGGCGGATTATCCCGTTGCTGATTTCGGTGTTTGTGTTGATTAACTACAGCACCTTTATTTTCGGTATTTTTCCGACCCATCCCATGGTGGCCTGGTGGGGTCATTTGATTGGCTTTGTACTGGGTATTTTCGCAGCCTACGGAGTTTACCGCGAGCCCAAGCGGTTGACGGACTAGTGGTCTGTCAATGCAACAGCGTAAGGCTGACTGCTGTTGGGTGACCCTACGTTTCACCCAGTCAACCTACAGGACTCTATTTTTTAGACTTGACGCTGCACTAGTACTCTGAGGCAGAAATGACTCGCCTACTTCCGCAAGCTCAAACCTTTGCGTAGATAGGAATTCCCTTTCTGCCTGCTACGCACGGGCTGCGCCCTACTGCCTTCTGCCTTCTTACTTCTGCCTTTTTGTACTAGCCGTCTCAAGTCCAGGGTTGGAGGCTGATACCCCGGGGCACATAGAGCGGATGGCGGGGATGCCCAGTGCGGTTACGGCCTAAGCAGGTCCACTTGTCTTGGTAGGGGGCCAGCAGAGCCAGGACAGCCCGATCGCGCTGGCGTAGGCCGCCCCAATTACCCCAAGCGAGAAGAATCTGGTGGGCCTGGGCGGCGGCGGCGAGTAGGGTTCTGTCATTGTCAGGTCCAACGGGATCGCTGGCCTGCTTGAGACAGCGGGGATAGGCCGTGCGGTAGGCAAATAAGTTGACCATTTCGATGGCACCAAAGCCCCAGCTTTTGGCTAGCCCCTGGCAGCGACGCAACGTCGGGTCATCGACAGTGGCGTCAGCCTGGCTAGGATTGAGCATGATGATGGTTAGCCAGGGGCAGGATGGCTGCCACTGGCGGGTCAAGCTGTAACGATAGTGGCCACTGGGGTCAAAACGAGCCCCACGCTCCATAGCCGACATTTGAAATAATTGTTTACATTAGAGATGTTGAATTGATCCGCAAACCTCGGGCTATTCGGATCTCGGGGTGATTGTCTTCCCCTCCCGTCTTGGAATGTTAGAACCTTGACTATTTTCTCAACCTTCAACCCATCAGTGCGCTCGAATTTAGTGATCCTGTTTGCGGCGGGCCTATGCTTTTGGGCCGGACTAGCCGGGTTGCTGCCCACCCTGCCTCTGTTTATTTCCACCCTAGGGGGGAGCGGTCAGCAAATTGGCATTGTTATGGCCTCCTTTGCGGTGGGGCTATTGGTGGCTAGGCCTACCCTGTCCCGCCTGGCGGATGACCGGGGCCGCAAGTTTGTGATGGTGATTGGCCTCTCGGCGATCGCGATCGCCCCCTTTGGCTATTTGCTAGTCCAGCTGTTGCCCCACCTGACTGTTCCCATTGCTTTCGGCCAGCGCACCCTAACGGTGGATCTGTCCATTCTTTCCCTGATGGCCATTCGTGCCTTCCATGGCCTTAGCATTGCCGCCTTTGTGGTGGCCTACAGTGCCCTGGTGGTCGATCTCGCCCCGGCCGATAGGCGCGGCGAGCTAATTGGCTACATGACCCTGGTGAACCCCATCGGTATGGCCCTGGGGCCGGCTTTAGGGGGCTTTTTGTACGAAGCCTCTGGATTTGTCACAGCGTTTTTGGTGATGGGAATTTTGGGCCTGGTGGGCCTGCTACTGGTGTCACAACTGGATGAGCCGCCCCGCCCCAGCTTTGATTCTCCCTATCAGTCCTCCAAAAAACCTGAGATGTTTTGGGGACTCCTTTGGACGGGGCGCATTCGCACCCCGGCCCTGGTGCTGCTACTGGTGGGGCTAGCCTTTGGTACCCTCAGTACCTTTGTGCCTCTGTACGTGCAGGAAACTGGGTTGGCGCTGAATGTGGGGTTGATTTATGCGGCCTCAGCCATGGCTAGTTTTAGCTCTCGATTGGTGGTGGGTCGAGCTTCAGATCGCTACGGTCGAGGTCGGTTTATTACCGCGAGTTTGGCGATTTACAGCCTGGCGATGGGGCTGTTTTGGCTGGCAGAGAGTGCTCCGGCCTTTCTGCTGGCCGGGTTAGTTCAGGGCTTTGCCGCCGGGACCCTGATCCCGATGATTGCGGCCCTGATGGGCGATCGCTCTAGCCCCAGCGATCGCGGTCGTACCTTTGGTCTAGCTATGGTGGGCTTTGATGTGGGCATTGCCCTGGCCGGTCCTGTGTTTGGCACCATCGCCGATGGCATTGGCTATCGCGGTATTTTTGGCCTGGCCGGAGTGATGACCCTGGCTGGGGTGCTGATCTTCATTACCACTAGCAGCAAAGACCTGCGCCACTCCCTCCAGTTCTCCCTAGCCCACGGGCGCGACGTGTACGCTGTGGATCTGGCGAGTGTTGCCCAAGATCCCTTATGACCGCCGACCCCGTTTCCGCCTACGTCCACATTCCTTTTTGTCGCCGCCGTTGTTTTTACTGCGACTTTCCCATTTCGGTGCTGGGCAATCAGCGCCGGGGAGAAACGTCCATGACTGTGGACAGTTATGTGGAGTTGCTCTGTGAGGAGATTGCGACAACCCCAGCGGGGCCGCTGCCGCTGCAAACAGTCTTTTTCGGCGGTGGCACTCCCTCCCTGTTGTCAGTGTCCCAGCTAGAGAAAATCCTGGCCCAGCTGGACCAGCGGTTTGGTATCAGGGCTGGTGCAGAAATTTCGATGGAAATGGATCCGGCTACTTTTTCTCTAAAGCATTTGCAGGGATATTTAGCGGCTGGAATCAACCGCATTAGCCTAGGGGGGCAGGCCCTAGACGACACCACCCTAGAAGCCTGTGGCCGCTTCCACCGTGTGGCCGATGTCTATCAAGCGGTGGAGTGGCTGCACCAGCTCACCATGGCCAACTGGAGCCTGGATTTGATCTCAGGGCTGCCCCACCAAACCCTGGATGATTGGCAAGCTGGATTGTCCAAGGCTACAGCCTTGGAGCCGCACCACCTATCTATTTATGATCTGACGGTAGAACCTCAGACCGTGTTTGCCCAGCGCTATCAGCCGGGGGATGCCCCCCTACCGACGGATGAGCAGACGGCTCAGATGTATCGCCTGACTCAGGCCTATTTAACGGCTCAAGGGTATGAGCACTACGAAGTGTCCAACTATGCTCAACCGGGCCATCAATGTCAGCATAATTTGACCTATTGGCGCAATCAGCCTTACTACGGCTTTGGCCTGGGGGCCACCAGCTACACCCAGCAGCAGCGGGTCAGTCGCCCCCGCACTCTGACCTCCTATCGGCAGTGGGTGCAGGGGTTCCAAGCGGCTGGCGGTCTGCATCACGAGCCCGCCACCCCCCCGACGGAGCAGTTGCTCGATCGCTTGATGGTAGGGCTGCGGCTGCAGGAGGGGATCCCTGGGGAGGAGTTGCGAGCGCTCTGTCCCCCAGCCACCTGGGCTCTGCTCCAGGCCGCCCTCCAACCCCACATCCAGTCAGGGTTGGTGGTCATCGAGGGGGACGCCTGGCTAACCCTGGGCCGATTGCACCTCAGCGATCCCGAAGGTTTTCTGTTTTCTAACGGAGTGCTGGCGGATTGTTTTCGGGCCTTAGATCAAGGGGGCGATCGCGCATAGGCCAACCCATCGGTCCGCCCCTACGTACCTGAAAAACGAAAAAAGAAAAGGGAAGAGTCCAAAATCCAAAATCTCCCCACCTTTCCTAGTCCTCACCCGTGGGTTACGGCGGCACTTAAGTGAGCCGACGATCGCCCCAACCCCGACCGCCTAACCCACGCCACGCATTCAAAATTCAAAATTCAAAATTCAAAATTCAAAATTCCCTCCCTGCACCATTCCCTCCCAGTATCTCTCCTTTCCCGACCGGTGCATTGCGGCCCCAGGTTGACCACCAATGCCCAGACCCCGACCGCTAATGCACCCTTGTATGTAAGGGTTGGCCCAAAATAGACCTAGGAGTGACTCTGGATGCACCCTAAAGCCCTTTAGAGCTTGCACGGTAGAACAAGAGCCTCCCTCATTTTGCCCATCGGATCGCGACCAGCAGA
>NZ_SMDQ01000074.1 GCF_012911975.1 Nodosilinea sp. P-1105
AGTGGGGAGGTGGGGAGATGGGGAGATGGGGAGATGGGGAGATGGGGAGATGGGGAGATGGGGAGATAGGGAGATAGGGAAGTGGGGAGGTGGGGTGTTTTTGGATTTTGGATTTTGGATTGAAGCCGTAGGGTGGATGAGTCGTAGGCGCGGAGCGGCTTCCCGGAGGGTAGGGGTGTCCGGTTCCCCTCTTGGGAGGCCTGTGCTGTTCGCGTAGCGGCCCCGGAGGGGCAACTTGCTGAAGTAGGCAGGGGTGGGTTTGCGAGAATTTTGGATTTTGCCTTTTTCGTTCTTCAGATACGTCGCCAGATCGCGGGAATCTATTTGAGGGGCAATGGGCTGTGTAAAGAAATGTATAGAATAATCAAAGAAGATAACTTTTCACTCCAAAATTATGACCCTGACGGCTCCTCAGTCAACCATTTCTGACCTGCTGACCCACCAGCGCGACTTTTTCGCCACGGGCAAGCCCCGCGATCTAGGCTTTCGCCTAGACGCCTTGAACCAGCTACGGGCCGCCATCGTCGAATACCAGGCTGACATCATCGCCGCCGTCCGCCAGGATTTGGGTCGTCCTGAATTTGAAGGTTACTTTGAAGTTGGGGTAATCAGCGAACTGGATTATGTGATTAAGCACCTGCACAAGTGGGCTAAGCGTCGTAAGGCCTCTCTACCCCTGAGCCAGTGGCCTAGTTCTGCCTGGGTGCAGCCAGAGCCCCTGGGGGTGGCGCTGATCATCGGTCCTTGGAACTATCCCTTTCAGCTGATCATATCGCCACTCATTGGGGCGATCGCAGCGGGTAACTGTGCCATGCTCAAGCCGTCGGAATTGGCCCCGGCCACCTCTGGGGTGCTGGCTGATTTGGTCAAGAGCACCTTTGACCCGGGTCATGTGGCCCTGGTGGAAGGGGGTGTGGATGTGGCCCAAGCCCTGTTGGCCGAACCCTTTGATCACATCTTTTTTACCGGTGGTGAGCGGGTGGGCAAGATTGTCATGCAGGCGGCGGCTCAACACCTGACCCCGGTCACCCTGGAGTTGGGTGGAAAAAGCCCCTGCATTGTGGACACCGACATCAACCTGGAGGTGGCTGTAAAGCGGATTGTGTGGGGTAAGTTTTTGAACGCCGGACAGACCTGCATTGCCCCGGACTATGTGCTGGTGCACGAAGCGGTGAAACCGGCTTTGGTCAAGGCCCTACAGCAACGCCTCAAGGACTGTTATGGCGATCACCCGGCCCAAAGCCCGGACTACGCCAGAATTGTTAACGATCGCCAGTTTGAGCGCCTGATCAGCCTGTTAGACTACGGCACGGTGCTGGCGGGTGGTACTTATGATCGTGGCGATCGCTACATTGCGCCCACCTTGCTCGATGACGTGGCCTGGTATCACCCTGTCATGCAGGAAGAGATCTTTGGCCCCATTTTGCCAATATTGACCTACCAGGAGTTGTCCGACGCGATCGCCGCCATTAACCAGCGCCCCAAACCTCTGGCCCTGTACCTGTTTTCCCACGATCAGCAGGTGCAGAAGACAGTGCTAGACCAGACTTCTGCTGGTTCCGTCTGCCTCAACGACACCATTTTTCAAGTGTCTGCCTGGGATTTACCCTTTGGCGGTGTTGGTCACAGCGGTATGGGGGCCTACCACGGCAAGTATAGCTTTGACACCTTCTCCAATCTCAAGAGTGTGATGAAACGCCCCTCCTGGCTCGATATCGATTGGCGGTATCCCCCCTACCAGGGCAAAGTGAAGCAATTTAGACAGTTTATCGGGCTGTCTTAGAGTATTCCATATTTTTAGCCTTGACAGACCACTAGATAGGTGTAGTTTGTATGAACAATAGATGAAGCCTCCCAGGTTTAGCTTGGTTGTCTGGCCGCTCTGGCGTATGCTTCAGCAAAAAGATGGAACAAAAGTCTCTGAACCTAATCTGGTGGGGGGTGGCGTTTCCCCTGGCAGCACTGATGACCCTGGGGTTTGTGGTAGCCACAGATCGCACCCTCCCCGCTTGGGATACAGCCTTTCTGCTGCGGCTGCATCGATATGCGACCCCCCAGCTAAACCAGTTCATGGCGATCGCCACTGATATGGGCACCTTTTGGGGCGTTTTGCCGGTCTCGGTCGGGATGATTGGCTTGGGGCTCTGGCAAGGTCAACGGCGGGCTGCGGCCTTTTTGGGCCTGGTGATGGGGGGCAGCGCCTGCTTAAATATGGTAGCGAAGTTGCTTTGGCACCGGGTGCGCCCCAGCCTTTGGGAGGGAATTCCGCTGCACAGCGATTTCAGCTTTCCCAGTGGCCATGCCACCTATTCTATGGCCCTAGTGCTGGCTCTGATTTTGATCTATTGGCACACCCCCCGACGCCCTTGGCTAGTGCTGTTTGGCGGCTTGTTTGTGCTCTTTGTCGGCTTCAGCCGGGTATATTTAGGGGTACATTTCCCGAGCGACATTGTCGGCGGGTGGCTGCTGGCCACAGCCTGGACCGTTGGCATGTACCAGCTGCTGTTTGATTTGCCACCCATAAAACTATGACTATTGGCTGAGAGCGGGTCCACAAACCAACTCTTTCGGGCGATGGGGCAAAGGGCTGAGGCCATTTTGGGATATGTTTTTAGAGGTTGATTTCTGTCTAAGGGGTATGGCTATCACCATGCTCCTCAGGGCTAAAATAGTAGAAAACCTATGGCTGAGATGGTGGCTATTGGCTAAGGCGTTTACTCATGGCAGCTATAGGGTTTTACATTACCAATCAGGGTTGTTAACGGATCCAAAGGATTGACGATGTTTTATCCTCCCCCGCCAGATTTACCACCTCAAGCAGCCGTGGTCGCGCTAGTGAATTGTGATAAGGGCAGCCGTCACTGCTTCCCTAGAGATCGGGTAGGAGGCTTTAGAGCAGAGCGAGTGGAGCCTGACGCCAGGACATTAGTGTTGGGGGCACTGAAACCAGATTTGCCAGATTTGATTTAACCAGATTTGGTTCAACCAGTCGCTGTCGTCAGTCGGGCATTGCCCACCACTCGGCAGAAAGGTTTCCAAAAGTCACCCTAGGTCGCTACAGCGGCTTGATTGGGTATCAACCAGTCGATGGGTAGAGCGGTGGCTGCTTCAGTCAGAGTCGCCGGGTCGTCTGGCTGACTTAAATAGGGAATCGTGCCCAGTACCGGCACCTGAGTCAACTCTGTGATTAGATCGGCTGGGGCCCACTGGTGCATAGTCTCTGAAGACACCGGCTGGGGGCAGTTGAGGATGATACCCCTTAGGTCGAGCTTGGTCTGGCGAGCAAGGGCCACGTTGGCGACCGCCTGGGCGATCGCCCCCAACTTGACCGGTACCACCAGCACCACAGGCAGGTGCCAGGCGGCGGCCAGGTCGGCTACGGTCAGTTCCCGAGTCACTGGTGAGCCTAAGCCTCCTAGCCCTTCGACCAACACCCAGGGATAGCGTTGGATGGCATCGTCTAAGGTGGTCCAGGCTAGGGCCAAATCGATACTGCGCCCCTCTAAGGCCGCAGCTAGGGGTGGGGCCAGGGGGGCTTCAAAATACTGGGGGGTGATGGCTGATAGGTCTCGATTGGGGAAAAATAATCGCTGGTAGCGTTCGCGATCGCCGACTCCCGATTGCCAGGGCTTAAGCAGACCCAGGGGGCGATCGCCGTAGGTCGCCTGCCAATGGGCAATCAAAACACTGGTGACCACTGTTTTACCCACATCAGTATCGGTACCAGCGATCAATAAGGCATTTAAAGAGACCATAGAGCAAGTACGTTTAGCGATGGATGGATAAGGATGGGCAGAGCAGGAGCTAACAGCGCTAGTTGATGGCCACCCGCAGGGTATAGTCGGACGGGCGCGGTGCTTTGACATCCACCAAGTAATCGCCCCCCTGGGGCAGCTGCCCTTGCCAAGACAGCACCCGTGACGCATCGGGAATCAGCTCTCCGCCAGGAAAGCGAACGTCTAGGGTAACAGGGCCTGAGACCGTAGGCAGGTCAAGGGAAAGCATCTGGCCGGAGCGGGCATTCACCACATAGCGGCGGGTGCGATTCTGGCTAACCTGCCCCGATACCTGAACACTGGTTTGGCCCGAGGGAATCTGAATCCGTTGCTCCGTCACATTTGGTTCGGGTTCCGGTTCTGGCTCTGGGGTTGGCTCTGGCTCCGGGGTTGGCTCGGGTTCCGGTTCCGGCTCGGGGGCGGCACTCAGGCTCACCTCCAGTTCGTAGTTGCTCTGCTCCAGTCCCTGCACCGGGCGCAGCTGAATCGTGTATTCCCCCCGACTAGGCAAGGTCCCCTGCCAGCGGGGCACCCGCTCAGCCGCCGATTCCACCGGTTGCCCTTGGGGGGTGAGTACGGTTAACAGCACCCCTTCCCCAACCATCCGGGCTAGTAGCACTTGGCCCTCTTCCGCCGATAGCCGATAGTTGATGGTTTCATTGCTACGCAGGCTGCCCGTTACAGTTCTGTTCTGGCCGGGGGAAAGGCGCAGGGTCTGGTTAAATTCCACCGGTCGATCCGGGGCTGGCTCCACGGGGTCTGGGGTGGGAGTGGGGTCTGGGGTCGGCGATGGGTCGAGGGTAATTTCTGGGGTCGGGGTGGGGGTGGTCTGGGGGGGACGGTTCAGGAGGCTCACCACCGTCCAGCCGCCGAGGCCAGCGACCAAGGCCAGAACGCCACCGATGGCAGCTACCGCCCAGGGATTTTCCCAGACAGAGGAGTCTTCGTTGAGAGCAGGAGGGCCATAGGTGGTGGGTGGAATCGGGGATGGGGCCGCCACCTGGGTCGGCTGATATTGTCGCCCCACCGCCACGGTTCGCACCTGGGAGGGGGGTGGGGCGGGGCGCGTTCCTGTTTGCTTTGCCGTACTGGTGGCCCCTAGGGCCTGGGCCATTTCGCTGACCGATTGATAGCGATCGCCAGGTCGGTAGCTAATGGCTCGATTTAACACCTGAGCCAGGCCAGGGCTAACGCTGGCAAAGGGCTGCCAGTTCCAGGTCAGGTTGACATCGTCGAACAGATCCTGGGGTTCTTTGCCGGTCAACAGCACAATGGTGGTCACCGCCAGGGCATAGAGGTCACTGCTGGGGTAGGCCCGCCCCGACTGAATTTGCTCGCTGGGGGCATAGCCCAGTTTGCCCACCGAGGTGGCA
This sequence comes from Nodosilinea sp. P-1105, assembly GCF_012911975.1. Taxonomy (GTDB): domain Bacteria; phylum Cyanobacteriota; class Cyanobacteriia; order Phormidesmidales; family Phormidesmidaceae; genus Nodosilinea. The sequence goes on from NZ_SMDQ01000074.1 coordinate 5,150, forward strand.
TGGGTGGGGGTCTCGGTCATTTGGATGCGGGTGACGACCTCTTTCACCACCCCGAAGTCAATTAAGATCGGCAGGCGATCGCTATGCCGCTGCATGATGTTTTCAGGGCTGATGTCCCGGTGAATAATGCCTTTACTATGAATGTGGGCTAACACCGGCAGCATTTGCTGCAAAAATTGCCGCACCTCTGCCTCAGAAAAGGTCATCCCCTGGGCCAGCCGCTGGTTGAGCAAGTCTCGATAGGTGGTGCCATCAATAAAATCCTGCACCAAAAACAGTCGCTGGTCTTCTTCAAAGATGGCTTGGAACTTGGGGATCTGAGGGTGATTAATGTTGTAGAGAATATTGGCTTCCCGCTGGAACAATTCCAGCGACTTATCGGAAAACTTATCCCCCTGCTGAGGCTCCAATTCCTTGATGGCACAGCGTTCATTAAAACGACCGACATCTTCGGCCAAATAGGTGCGCCCAAAGCCTCCCTGGCCCAGCAATTGCAGCACACGATAGCGATTTTGAAGGGTGGTTCCGGGGGAAATGGTGGATGGCATAGCTCGGTTTAGTCAAACACTGGGTTTCGGCTGCGATTTCGGTGATAAAAGCAGTAGATGGGCTGGATCACAATATAGCTCCATAAGTTTACTGTGCCTTAGCTGACAGTGGGAGGTTCTGGAGACAGTGGCTGGGCTGGGACAATGGCGCCTAAGACTCAAGCAGGGTATCCTTTTTTTCGCGGCATGCAGCCATTATGAAGTCTTTGAGGATGGGCAGACCTAGATGCTGATGGGAAATTACTATAGTAGCTAGGGCAATTCCCTACTTGGGGGTGGAGATCCTCCTCTGCAAAAATAGTCATAGGTCAAGCATCGTCATTAGTCATATACGGTCATATCCGTAAATCTATCGTAACGGTCGGCTGATGCCAGCCGACAGGCTAGGGGAAGAGCACCCGCCAAACAGCATTGCAGGGATATTCACATGGCACTGAAGCGACCAATACTTGTGGGGGGGTTAGGGTTGTCGGCCACCCTATGGCTGCTAGAAACAGTGCATTTCAACATTTTCGACAGTTCTACCCTGCTGAGTGCCATGGCTGTAGGGTCTGGGATTTGGTGGTGGCGAGGCCGCGATCGCCCCGCTGCTCCCCCCCGCCCGATTGCGCCGCCAGTGGTCGATCGCACTAGAGTCATCGAGCAACTCCAGGGGGTAAGCCAACTCATCGCTGCCCTGGCCGCAAAAACAACGAATCATTCGACTGGCTTAAGTTTGGCTGACGGAGTGCTGGAGGACTACCGTCAGCGGTGTCAGCAACTCCACCAAGCCCTTGACCGACAATCCCTAAAGATTGCTGTGGTGGGCGACGCCAGCACAGGTAAAAGTACGTTAATTCGACTCCTGGCCACAACCAGGGAAGCCCAGACCGATGAGAGCTTACCTGATTCAAACTTGCCCAATGTCACCTTTAGGGAAGTCTCTCTCTCGCCGCAGCCCCCACGGGTGCCAGAGCCAGCTTTAGAGCACACCTCAGAGCGCACGGCCTCTACCGCCAGATCAGCTCCCCCTATCCTGGCCGATGACGATACCCTGATCGATGACGATGCCCTGCTGCTGGTCACCGATGGCGATATTACCGCCTCCTGTTTTGAGCTGCTCAAGACCAGGGTGCTAACCGGCCAAGGGGCGATTGTCGTTTTCAATAAAGCTGATCACTACGATGGGGCGGATCAACACACGATTATCAGCCAATTGCGCCAGCGGGTTGATACCCTACCGGTTCCAGTCCCCGTGGTGCAGACCATCGCCGCCCCCCGCCCGATAAAAGTACGTCGCCACCAGGCCAACGGCACCATCCAGGAGTCAATGGAAACGGTAGCCCCCCATCTAGACCCTCTCCACACCGCCCTAGAGGCGACGATCGCCGCTACCTCCACCCTGGTTGCAGCCACCACCCTACGGCAGACAGAATCCCTTCGGCAGCAGGTGCAGACCACCCTCAACCAACGACGGCGACAGCAGGCCATGCCCTTGATTGAGCAACTGCAATGGGTGGCAGCGGCAACGGCCTTTGTTAACCCTGTGCCGACGTTGGATGTGCTGGCCGCTGTGGCAATTAACGGCCAGTTAATTATGGATTTGGGCAAAATCTATGGCTTCAACCTGTCCCTGGATGAAGCCAAGACGGCCGCAGGCAATCTGGCTAGCTTAACGGTGAAGCTGGGCTTAGTGGAACTCTCGACCCAACTGCTAACGGCGGTACTGAAGACCCACTTTGCCACCTATGTCGCCGGTGGCATGGTGCAGGGTATGAGCGCCGCCTACCTGACTCGCATGGCTGGCCTCAGCCTGGTAGATTATTTTGAGCAAGCCGCCCTAGCCGGTACTGAGACAACGGCCCTATCTTGGAGCGCGATCGCCGATCGACTGCAAACGGTGATTCAGCAAAACCGTCAAGTCAGCCTAGTCCGCCGTCTGGTCAGTCAAGGGATTGATATTCTCAAACCCAGCCCAGCCACCACCACCGCCCTAGAACCCACCACCGCTGCCCCCGTCATGGTGACCCCAGATAATCCCGCTGTCCCCCTCGCTGTCGAGGTCCCTACCCCCTCAGAGCAGGAACCCAGGGCGGCCCCTACGTATCTGAAGAACGAAAAAGGAAAATAGAAGAACGTAGGGCGTAGCCCGTGCGTAGCAAAGCGAAGAATTCAAAATTCAAAATTCAAAACTCCCCAACCAATTCCCTCTCAATCCAAGATCCAAGATCCAAAATCCAAAATTCTCGCAAACCCACCCCTGCCTACTTCGGCAAGCTCAGCACAGGCCTCCCAAGAGGGGAACTGGACACCCCATCACTCCACCAAATCACCCTACCCTGCGGGAAGCCGCTCCGCGTCTACCACCCATCCACCCATCCACTCATCCACTCATCCACCCATCCACTCATCCACTCCCCCCCCCCCCCCCCTCCCCACCCCATCCACCCGTGCCCCCCACCCTACTCACCCGCACCCGTCAAACCCTCACCCAAGCCATTGCCCGTTATTCGGCGATTCTACAGGGCACAGTGGCCACCGCCACCGCTCACACGGCCGCCATGAAAACTGGGCTAGGGCAGTTGGAAAGTCTGAACACTAAACTGGAATCTCGCTGTTTGCGAGTGGCGGTGTTTGGCTTGGTCAGTCGGGGCAAGTCGGCGGTGATTAACGCCCTGGTGGGGGAAGCGGTGCTGGAGACCGGTCCCTTGCATGGGGTGACCCGCTGGCCCCGCTCCGTGTATTGGCAACCCCAGGGGGATGATTTGGCCCCACCGGAGCCCTGGCAAGTTGAGCTGATCGATACCCCTGGCTTAGACGAAGTGGGCGGGGATCTGCGAGCCGACATGGCCCAGTCAGTGGCCCAACAGGCCGATCTGATTTTGTTTGTGGTGGCAGGTGATATTACCCGGGCTGAATATCAGGCCCTGGTGACCCTGCATCAGCAGCAAAAGCCCCTATTGCTGGTGTTCAATAAAACCGATCTGTATCCCGATGTCGATCGCCAGCAGGTGTACACCAGGCTCAGTCAACTCTGGCAAACCCTGGGGGGCACCCCTAGCCCGCTGGCCGTCGATGATGTGATTATGGTGGCCGCTAGCCCGGCTCCCCTGCCAGTGCGCACCGAATGGCCCGATGGGCGAGTCAGTCAAGATTGGGAGCCGGTTCCCGCCGCGATCGCTCCCCTCAAAACAGCCCTACTCACCCTCTTGCAGCAGGACGGCCCGGCCCTGGTGGCCCTCAACGCCCTGCGCAGGGCTCGCACCATCGAGGCCGACATGGTGGGCCATGTTATCCAGGTGCATGCCAGCCAAGCCGACAACCTAATCTGGCAGTTTGCCAAATACAAGGCCGCTGCGGTGGCGCTCAACCCGATTGCCGGGCTTGACCTGGTGGGGGGCATGGTCAGTGACCTGGTAATGATTCGCACCCTGGCTCGCCTCTATGGGTTGCCGATGACCAACTACGAAGCTGGTCGACTCTGGAAAGCGGTGCTCAAAAGCTCAGGTATTCTACTGCTCAGCCAGGTGGGCAGCGGCCTGCTCGGGGCCGGCAAAACCACCGCAGCGCTGGTCAGCCTGGTGGATAGCCCCACTGGCTTGGCCGCCCTGGCTGGAGCGATGACAGCCCAAGCCAGTGCCGCTGGATACGGCACCTATGCCGTTGGCAAGGCCGCCAAAACCTATCTAGAGCAGGGCTGTACCTGGGGACCGGAAGGAATCAGTGCCACCCTGGCCCATATTTTGGCCGATACCGATACCTCCGCCACCCTAGCCCGTTTGCGGCTAGAGGTGCAGACCAGTCTGGCGGGAGCTACTTTAGAGCCTTAGAGCCTTAAATGATACCAAGACTACATGGGCTGACAAAAAAGTGTGCCTATACTAAAGGCGACCTTTGTTCCTTAGTCCTGCTCTATGGATCCATTGCCTCGGCGCACTAAAATCGTGGCTACCATTGGCCCTGCCAGCAGCTCTAAAGCCATCCTGAAGCAGATGATTGATGCTGGCATGAACGTGGCCCGCCTGAACTTTTCCCATGGCAGCTACGACGACCATGCCCGGATGATTGCCTTACTACGGGAGGTATCAGAAGAGCACAATACTCCGATTACGCTGCTACAAGACTTGCAGGGACCCAAAATTCGGGTAGGGCAGTTGCCTGGGGGCGAAGTGCAGCTTGAGGAAGGCATGACGATTGATCTAGTCCCCTTAGACGCGGTTGAGGGGATTCCCGGCGGTATCGGCATTGATTACCCTTACCTGGCCGAAGAAGCCCAGCCGGGCATGCAGATTTTGCTGGACGATGGCCTGTTAGAACTACAAGTGGACCAGGTGAATGCCCCCAAAGTCACCTGCCAAGTGGTGCAGGGGGGCTGTTTGAAAAGTCGTAAAGGGGTTAACCTGCCAGACCTAAATTTGCGGCTGCCCTCCTTGACCAACAAAGACAAGCAGGACGTGGCCTTTGGGGTCTCCCAAGGGGTCGATATTATGTCTCTGAGCTTTGTGCGTCAGGCCGAGGATATTCTCACCCTCAAGGCATTGCTCGCCGAACATGGGGCCGATCACATTCCGGTTCTGGCCAAGATCGAAAAGCCCCAGGCCATCCACAACTTAGAGAGCATTTTGGCCACCGTGGATGCGGTGATGGTGGCCCGGGGCGACCTCGGGGTAGAGATGCGGGCTGAAAAGGTCCCCATGTTGCAGAAGCGGATTATCCGTGAGTGCAACCTCCGCAGTATTCCGGTGATCACAGCAACCCAAATGCTGGACAGCATGATCCACAATCCGCGCCCCACTCGGGCTGAAGCCAGCGACGTGGCCAATGCCATTATCGATGGCACCGATGCGGTGATGCTGTCTGGGGAATCAGCGGTCGGGGCATTTCCGATCCAGTCGGTGCGGATGTTGGCGCGCATTGCCAGTGATGTGGAACAAGACCTGCGGTTTATTAACCACCCAGCCGCTAAAAACGATGAAACCCATGCTCTGAGTGAATCCCTCAACATCATTGATGACACGCTGAAACTCAAGGCGATTGTGTGTTTTACAGAAACGGGCTACACCGCCACCATTGCCTCGGGCGAACGACCCCAGGCTCCTGTGGTTGCCTTTACCCCCAATGATCGGGTCTACCATTGGATGAATTTGATTTGGGGCGTCAAGCCGATTTTGCTGGCGGGAAACCCCTCCACCTTTGAGGCCATGACCGAAACTGCCGAGCAGTTTTTGCGGACGACAGGGATGGCTGACCCAGGGGACAGATTGCTAATTATGGGAGGGGTACCGGCCCACAACCATCAGGGCACAAACTTCATTAAAATCCATAGGGTAAGTTAAGGGGAAGCTGGTACGCTGTGGCATCAGTCGGCCAACCATGCCTGACACCTATAACCTGACACCCACAGCAAAGATTGTCATATTTCTGTCAGCCAACACTAAGCACTATTCATCCTTCTGCTTTCTTAGCTTCTGCCTTTCTGTACCGGGCGATCGCCTGTCCAGCCAGCCAACTGGTGGTCCAGGCACTCTGAAAGTTAAAACCGCCCGTGATGCCATCAATGTTGAGGATTTCTCCAGCAAAGTAAAGCCCTGGGCAGCGGCGGCTTTCTAGAGTTTTGAGGTCCACCTCAGGTAGGGGGATGCCGCCACAGGTGACAAATTCCTCTTTGAAGACCCCCTTCCCGGCGATCGCGTATTCCCCCTGGGTTAATTCCGTCACCAGCGCTTGCACTTGCCCCTTAGACAGATCCGCCCAATTCAAGGTTGTGCCCAGGAGGGCGCGCTCCTGGGCCAAGTACTGCCACAGTCGCCGGGGTAACTCTGGAAAGGGAGAGAACGCTGCCACCTGTCGCTTACCTTGGTCCTGCTTCAGGCTTAAAAGCGTCTGTCGCACCTGGGCCTGAGTCAGGTCAGGGAGCCAGTTGATCACTAGATTAGCCCGATAGCGCTGGCGGCGTAGGCCAATCGCCCCATAGGCAGACAGCTTCAGTACCGCTGGCCCACTCAGCCCCCAGTGGGTAATCAGCAGTGGACCGGTTTGCTTCAAGGGTTTTTCCTCGGCCAGGATCAGCTTCAGGGCAACTGAGTTCACCGATACCCCCGCCAGAGCGTGCAGGGCCGGGTCGCGCAGATTGAAGGTAAACAGTGATGGTACCGGAGCCAGAATCTGGTGTCCCAGGGATTGGGCCAGGGCATAGCCAGCCGGGCTACTACCGGTAGTTAAAAGTAAGCGATCGCATCGCCAGCTTGCCCCAGCTTTAGTGGTCAGAGTAAACCCCTGATCAGTGCGACTGACCTGGCGCACTGGCTGCCCCAGATACAGCCGAATCCCCAGTCGTCGGGCCTCTCCCAGCAAACAGTCAACAATGGTGGCAGAATCGTCAGTTGTCGGAAACATCCGGCCATCGGCCTCCGTTTTCAGGGCCACCCCCCGCTGCTGGAACCAGGCCACTGTATCCCGGGGCTGAAATCGACTAAACGGTCCTCGCAATGCCCGACCACCCCGGGGGTAAGCGGCCACCAACAGAGCCGGATCGAAGCAGGCATGGGTAACGTTACAGCGCCCACCCCCGGAGATACGCACCTTGGCTAAGGGCTCGCGTCCAGCCTCTAAAATATCAATTTGAACCTCAGGACAAGCTTCAGCACAGGCGATCGCCCCAAACAGCCCAGCCGCCCCAGCCCCCACCACAATCACCCTGGATTCAGGGTGATCATATCCCACGTGATCATGTCCCACAGTGATGCCTCAGCCCCCTTGATAGCCACGACAGTGATCCTAACCCCTCGACCTGATTAACGCTGGGTCCAGGCTTCATCCGCACAGCAGAGCCACAAAAAAGCTACAGTGAAAGAAAATTGGTGTCTCACGATCTTCTAGAGGCTAAAGATCACCAAGCTGACTGAATATTTGGACCCATTAGATTAGGTAAATTAGCTTATGGCTAGCAAAGAGCAGATTAAACAGCACATTGCCCTGACTAGCAAAATCAAATTCGATATCATTCCCTATCCCAAAGGGAACGATGCTCGCAAAATGCGGATTATGGAGCACATCAAAAAAAGTAAGGGATAAACCGTAGGCCACCGTCTTACAGGTAACCCATCGGATTCACGGGATTACCGTTTTGGCGCACTTCAAAATGCAGGTGGGGGCCGGTAGAAAGGCCAGTAGAGCCAACCGCCGCGATCGCCTCCCCCTGCCTGACCGACTGCCCCTCTTTGACAAACAGACGACTGGCATGGGCATAGAGAGTCGATAGCCCGTCACCGTGGTCCACAATCACGGTCTGCCCATAGCCGCCATACCAACCTGAGAAAATCACCCGGCCTGAATCGGCGGCTCGAATGGTGGTGCCATGGCTAGCGGCAAAATCCACACCACTGTGGAAGCGGCTGTACCCCAGAATTGGATGTATCCGATTGCCAAAGCCGCTGGAAATTCTGGCATTGGTAGGTATTACAAAACGACCTGTCCCGCGCACACCCCCTGTTTGGGCGGCCACCTTCTGCCGGATCATCGTCGCAATTTGCTCAGAGTCGCGGGCGAGCTGGTTTTCAGCAGCTTCAAGCGCCCCTCGTCGATCTTGCAAACGACTAATTAACTGTTTTTCTTCAGCGGCTTCAGCTTCATACTGTTGCTTTTGGGAGAGCAACTGCTGCCGTAACAGTGCCACCTGGTTACGCTGCTCCTCCAAAGCGACCTTTTGCTGTTGGATGGCCTCAGCTTGAACCCTCAAGTCTTCTAGCACCTGGCGGTCAGCGGCGTAAACTCGCTTGAGTTGATATTGGCGATCTAAAAACTGATTAAAGTTCTGGCTTTGCAAAAGTACTGCCCAGCCCTCGCTGCCCTGTTGACGCTGCAAAAATTGCAATCGGGCCACGGTACCGGTGCGCACGTCTTCGTAGTTTTTTTCGGCGGCTTCCAACTCCTGTTGCAATTGCTCCAGAGCTTTCATCGCCTGTTCTAGGCGATATTCCGTGTCAGCAATCTGGTTGGCGGTATAGACAATATTGCGCTCCAGACTTTCCAGGGTAGATTCTGAGTCCGCCTGGCGGTTTTGCAGTTCAGTTTGCTGTTGTTGAAGCTGACGCCGCTGTTCGTCTAGGGTTCTTTGCTGCTGTTGTAAGTCCTCAATCGATTCAGCCACCAGCATCGGCTGAGTTGAACTTGGGGTCTGAGCCAAGGCCTGCATCGCCCCCACTCCGCTCAGCAGCATGACCAAAACCCCCACTAGCAGCCATTGGGCTTGCCTTTTATTGGGCCAAAGGCCATACCTCTGGTCACGTTTCAACCCTAGACGCTGATGTGTGGTCACGCTCTCTATCCTGCTGTTAAGGGTCATCGCTGCTGTTAGGCCATCGTCAACAGGTTACCCGACCAGGCCAAGCACTTAAAGACTCAGGGCAATGGTCCCCAGGCCAAAGGCTAGGATAGCTACCCCAGCCAGCCGATTTAACCAGACCAGGCGAGCTGGGGTCAGCCTTTGTCTAAAAACCGTTACACCCCAACTCAGGCACACCCACCACAGGGCCGATCCTAAAAAGACCCCGGCAACCAAGACCAGGGACGATTCCCAGGGGCGATCGCCCCTGGCCAGACCCAGCCCGGCAAAAATCGCGATGAATGACAGGATAGTGGCGGGGTTGGTTAACGTCAACACCAGGGTAGACCCATAGGCCCCCAGCAGCCCCCGGCGAGTCAAGGGGGCGGCCTCGGTGGCTGGTTGTGCCCGCCAGGTGATCAGGCCCAGGTAAATCAAAAACAGGCCGCCAAGCAGCTGTAACCCCTGAGCTTGATCAACCAGGCGATCGGCTAGGGTCGTCAGCCCCAGACCAGCGATTCCCCCGTAGAGGCCATCGGCCGTGGCGGCCCCCAGGCCTGTGGCTAAACCTATCCACGGCCCCTGCACCAGGGAGCGGCGAATGCACAAGAGCCCGATGGGGCCAACCGGAACTCGCTTTGGTGTGACGGCACCGCACTTTCAGCAAATAGTCGTCGTCGCCCGTAATATGTCATTTTAAGGATGACGCTTTGCTGCAGTTTGGGAGTTAACTATGGTTTCTACAATTCGAGGCTGGTTGCAGCCCATCGCCGACTGGTTTGCCAGCTTTGGCACCCCAGAACCGATCGTGCACTGGGGACACCCGTTAATGATGGGGATTGTGGTGTTTGTCATGGGCAGCTTCACCGCCTGGGCTGGCTGGCGGGGTCGCATTGGCGACGATGTCCAAAAAAAGGCGGAAGTGCGCCACATGCACAAGCGATTGGCCCTATGGATGTTTACCTTTATTACCCTGGGCTATACCGGTGGGGTGCTGTCCCTGGTGATGCAAGGAGAACCCATCTTTGAAAGTCCCCATTTCTGGACCGGGACCCTGGTGATTGGCCTGTTGGGGGTAAACGGTGCCCTTTCCATGAGCAAATTTGGCGGCGGTAAAGCATCATTGCGTACCGCCCATGCCTATCTGGGTACCGTGGCCCTAGGGGTCATGTTTGTCCATGCCTTTTTAGGTCTGCGGCTAGGACTAGCGATTTAGGCGACCAACCAGGCTCGATACCCATCACCCGTCACCCCAATTCAAGGAATTGCCGTTACCTCTAGTAATTGCTTGATCAGGAGTGGTGGGCGACTGTTGCCCGCTGGAATCAGCCGATGAGCCAGCACCGGTAATGCCAGGGTTTTGACATCATCAGGGATGGCATAGTCGCGCCCTTCCAGATAGGCCAGGGTCTGCACTGCCCGGTAAAAGGCTACCGCTCCCCGGGGGCTAACCCCGAGGGTAATGTCGTTGTGGCGGCGGGTAGCTCGCACCAAATCCAGCATGTACTGTTGTAGCGAGGCTTCGATCGCCACCTGGGCACAGTGGCGACGCAGGGAAAGCACTTCATCCAGGGTAATACAGGGCTGAATTGGGGTTTTATCGACGGTGGTGCCTAGCCGTTGCAACATGTCCAACTCTTCCGCTTCGGTGGGGTAGCCGAGGCTGAAGCACAGGGCAAATCGGTCCATTTGGGCCTCGGGCAACGGGAAGGTACCTTGATATTCCACCGGATTTTGGGTGGCAATGACAAAAAATGGATCGGACACCAGGCGAGATACCCCGTCAGTGGTCACCTGGTGCTCCTCCATCACCTCCAGCAGGGCTGACTGGGTACGGGGGGTGGCCCGATTAATTTCGTCCGCCAGCAAAATATTGGTAAACACAGGCCCCGGCATAAACTGAAATTCGCCGCTGCTAGGGTTCCAGATGTTGGTACCGGTGACATCGGAGGGCAGCAGGTCGGGGGTACACTGAATCCGTTGAAAGCCACCATCAATGGATTGGGCCAACGATTTAGCTAACAGGGTTTTCCCCACCCCAGGCACGTCTTCTAGCAGCGCATGCCCCCCCGAGAATAACGCGACCAGCACCAGCCGAATGGCGTCAGTCTTACCCACAATGGTTTTGTTCAGGTTGTTTACTAGCGTTTCTACCCGCTGGCGCATAGCGCTGTCCCTTTGTCTTTTTCAGGTGCTTGTTCAGATATATTCAGTTTTCAGGTCTAGAGTATCGATGCATTATGCCAAGATCCTAGGGTTTTTGGGCTGACTAGCCAAGAATTTTGGGGTATCTGAGAGCAGAACCCTGGGATCTGTACCGGCGTTCTAGCCGTCTTTAGGCTTATCATGCCCTGATTGTTGGCCAATTGCCCACCGGCGGCTTGGCCAGGACGGCCAAAGCAGTACGGCAATCGTGTTGAATCTGAGCTTTTAGCTCGTCGAGAGATGAGAACTTTTGTTCGGGTCGTAGGGCATGGTGCACATAAACCTGAAGGGTCTTGCCATAGAGGTCGCCACTCCAGTTGAGTAAGTGGACTTCAACGGTGGTGGACAGCCCCTCCACTGTCGGTCGGTTGCCAATGTTCATCACCCCCGGGACAAGGGTGTAGGGGGTTTGGGCGCTGCCTTGCACCCAGACGCTATAGACCCCATGGCGGGGTAAATACTTGTCGACTGGCACACTCAGGTTAGCGGTGGGGAACCCCAACCTGCGTCCCAATTGCTGCCCTTTGACCACCCGCCCAGTCAAGCTATAGGGACGCCCCAACAGCGCCTCGACGGTAGACAAATCGCAGGCGTCTAGGGCTTGACGGATGCGGGAACTGCTAATGCGATCGCGACCCAAGCAGGTAATGGGGGCAATGCAGACCTCGACCCCATGGCGAGCCGCCAGAGTTTTAAGGTCATCAACGGTGCCCTGGCGCCGCTTGCCAAAACAAAAGTCTCGCCCCACACTGATCCGGCGTACTTGAAGTTGTTTAACCAGCAGAATGTCAACAAAGGCTTCAGGGGAAAGATCAGCCAATTCCTGGTTAAAGGGCATCAGCACTAACTGGCCAATGCCGAGGCGGCTAATTTGGGCGGCTTTCTCGGTCAAGGGGGTGAGTAAAGGCCGCGATCGCCCCGAGAAAAATTCCTGGGGATGGGGCGAAAAGGTCATCACCGTGGGTACAGGGGTAGCCGAAGTTTGGGATGGCCGAGCAATGCTCATGAGGCGATTGCCCCGATCTTGGCAGCGATGACTAAATCCTTGTAGCGGTCGATCGGGGGGAGGTGAAGAAGCCCCAAGTCCATCGGCGGCCATGGCGGGTAATACCTGACGAATCACCGCTTGGTGACCCAGGTGGACACCATCGAAGTTCCCCAGGGCGATCGCCGTTGGGGTCATAGCTGTTGTCAGAGAAGACGTGATCCACACGCTTTACATTTTTACATACGGCAACCCATCCAGCCTAGGGAAGTGCACTAGAGCTAACCCTCAGGCGTGGCCGCTAGGGAGGGGGTTGGGTGGGTGGTTAAGTCAATCGTGAGCCCTTCTTTGGCCACGATGCTGCTAGGAAAGGCTGCAGCGGCTTGTACAGCGATTTGATCCATAAAGTCGTCATCGTGGCTGGGATCATGGTGAAAAATTACCAGGGTTTTGACATTGGCTGCTTGGGCCACCTTCACCGCTTCTTGCCAGGTGGAATGGCCCCAACCCACTTTGCTGAATTTAGGATCGTAATACTCGGCATCGGTGTAGGTAGAATCGTAAATCAGCACATCGGCATCTTGGGCGAGGGCAACCACATTGGGGTCTAAACGGTTCGGGAAATGCTCGGTATCGGTAATGTAAGCGGCCACATGATCTTGCCAGGTGACTCGGTACCCCACCGCCTCCCCAGGATGGTTCAGCAGGCTATTCTCAACGGTAATGTCTTTCAGGTGAACGGTTTCACCAATTTCAATGTCGCAAAATTTGAGATCGGCCCCCATCACTTGTAGCGGTACAGGAAAGTTGGGATGGAGCATCTGGTCGTTCAGGCGTTGCTCGATGGTAGAGCCATTGGGGGCGATCGCGCCGTAGATGTCAAACCGGTTGCCGGGCACAAAGGCAGGCCCGAAAAAGGGAAATCCCTGGATATGATCCCAGTGGGAATGGGTAAAAAATAGGCTGGCGGCCAACGGCGCCTCGGCCATTAAGGTTATCCCCAGTTCCCGTAGGCCAGTGCCGCCGTCAAAGACCAACCGTTGCCCCCCCACCAACATCTCAATGCAGGAGGTGTTGCCGCCATAGCGGACGGTGTGCGGACCTGGACAGGCAATACTGCCTCGTACGCCCCAAAACCGAACTAAAAATTGCTGATGATGTGGTGCGGCCATGAATGTCAGCGGGTCGGGAAGGACATTGGCAAGGATCGGCGGGACTGGGGACCCAGGTAACTCGATCTAAGCATTTGGCCACCTAGGATTCTTTCATAGTAATGAAGTTTGCCCATTATGATCAGGGTGTAAGCCCCCCTTTCACTGGGTTGAGGGTTACGGGTTATGGGTTGCGGGTTGCGAGTTGCGGTTTACGGCTTTTCCTTACACCGTACACCTTGCACCGTTCACCTGCCCCCTCAGTAAAGGTAGGCCTATTTCTGCCCACTAGTACTAGGGTGCCCAACCAGGGCCTCCCAGTTGCTGATGGTACGCTATTTGGCTGGGATGACGCTGGATATACGGAATCAGCCTTGGAATCGGAGGTAAGTCAGCAGGAGTTGGGATGAGGGGCAATCCCTGGTGGTCGTGGCGCTTAAACCGATGACACTCCGGAGCGGGGATGCCAGGCCGCCAGACTGTCTAAATCGGTGACAGCGGTTAGGTTGTACTGCAATGGGGTGACCGAAATATACCGATCGTTGATCGCTTGGACATCGGTGGGAATGGCGGCTAAGGCTTGACGGACATCCTCTGGCCAACGCTGGGTAGCCAACGGATCCTCCACCTCCTCAATCGCTTCTCCGGCCAGCCAGTAGTAGGTCTTGCCCCGGGGATCAAGCCGCTTTTCAAACAGGTCAAAATAGCGCCGAATGCCCTGGCGGGTCAGGGTTACTCCTTTGATATCGGCTGTTTCCAGGGGCGGTACGTTGACATTGAGCAGCATCGGTTTGGCCATGGGAAACAGGGTGGTATCGGCCAATAAATCGCAGATAAAGTGGGCGGCGGGAGTAAACGTCTGGTGGCTAAAGCTGGTTAAGCTGACAGCGATCGCTGGGATCCCTTCCATCGCTCCTTCCATCGCAGCCGACACCGTGCCCGAGTAGAGCACGTCAGTGCCCAGGTTAGGGCCGTGGTTGATGCCTGAAATCACCACATCGGGGGGCTGATCCACCAAAGCCCCGAGGGCCAGTTTGACACAGTCAGCGGGGGTGCCCGAACAACTCCAGGCTTGGACGGTGGGTGGAAACACCCCCTCGACCATCTCGGCTCGAATTGGTTTGTGCATGGTGAGTCCATGGCCCGTAGCAGATCGCTCCCGGTCGGGGCACACCACCGTCACCTGGTGCTCTGCCGCCGCTAGGGCCGTGGCCAGGGTGCGCATCCCCTGGGCGAAAATGCCGTCGTCGTTACTGACTAGAATGTTCATGACTGTTCCCATGCCGCACTAGACTATATAAAGCTTGAAGACTAGACTTTAATCGTTGCACCCGACATCCCGAATGACCACCGCACCTCCTAGCTTAGAAACTGACTTGATGGCCATGAAGCAGGCGGCCCAAACGGCGATCGCCGGGGCCACCACCCTCGATCAGCTTGAGCAATTGCGCATTAGCTATCTGGGTAAAAAGGGCCAGCTCTCTAAGGTACTGGGGGGCATGGGCAAGCTTTCCGCTGCGGAGCGGCCCCGAATTGGCGCCCTAGCGAATGAGGTTAAAGGGCTGATTCAGGACCAACTAGAGCAGTCAAAGAGCGCCTTAGAAGCGGCCCAAATTGAGGCCCAGCTGGCGGCCGAGACCCTGGATGTGACCATGCCGGGAATTTTTCGGCCCCAAGGGCGCATTCATCCGATCAATAGCATTATTGACCGGATTGTCGATATTTTTGTGGGTCTAGGCTACACCGTCGCCAGCGGCCCAGAGATTGAAACCGACTACTATAACTTCGAGGCCCTTAACTTTTTGCCTGACCATCCGGCCCGGGATATGCAGGATACGCTGTACCTGCCCAACGGCGATCTGATGCGCACCCACACCTCCAACGTCCAGATTCGCTACATGCAAAATCATCAGCCGCCCCTGCGGACGGTGGCCATTGGTCGCTGTTATCGGCGAGATACCGTCGATGCGACCCATGCCGCTGTGTTTCACCAAATCGAATTTTTTGCTGTCGACACCGATATCACCTTTACGGATCTGCGGGGCACTATCAAAGTGTTTTTAGAAGCTCTGTATGGCGATATTCCAGTTCGGTTTCGGCCCAGCTATTTCCCGTTTACAGAGCCCTCTGCCGAGGTGGATGTGCAGTGGCAGGGCAAGTGGCTAGAGATCTTGGGCTGCGGCATGATTGACCCCAATGTGCTGAAAGCGGTGGGCTATGACCCTGAGGTTTATAGCGGGTTTGCCGCAGGCCTGGGTGTTGAGCGCCTAGCCATGGTGCAGCACCAAATTGACGATATCCGGCGACTCTACAACAGCGATCTGAGGTTTTTACGCCAGTTCTAAGGGGGGCGGGGATTCGCTCAAAGCAGCACAAATTCTCTGAAGAGGAGTCAGTAGCCAGGAATGCAGGGCTAGTATGCCACAGCATAACCAATTCTCCCTAACCCTTGCCTCCCTCAGTCAAGAGGGTCATCTATCTGCCAGCCGATGCTAAGCCTTTAACCGGCCAGACAAATGGCACAATCTTAACTGCTATTCGGGGATCCATTGCTTACCCTAAATATAGGGGGTTTGAACCCCACATCTACCTGGGTTACTACCATGTTCCAACGTCTACCCCTCACCCTGTTGGTCGTTCTCCTCACAGCGGCCACAGCGGCCTGCATACCGTACCAAACCGGCCCGAATGACAGCGTCCCCCCGGCCGCTGAAGACACGGCCCCTACCGTGCCTACGACCCCTGATGTCTCTGCGCCGTCACCCCAGGACTTAGACGCTGTGGTTATTCCAGGGGAACGGGTAGGACCCGTTACCGCCAGCACCAGTCGAACAGACTTGGTCAGCCTTTATGGCGAAGACCGGCTGCAAGATGCTCCTGTGCCTATGGGGGAGGGGTTTACCGAGCCCGGTACCGTAGTCGATCTAGGCCCTGACTGGCATTTTTCTGTGGTGTGGCGGGATACCACTCAAACCCAACCGTTGCTGATCAAAGACTTTGGCCCCGGTTGGAGAACCCCGGAAGGGTTGGGGGTGAATGTGCCTTACTCTGCCGTGCAGGAGGCCCTGGGCAACTTCCAACTATATGGTTTCGCCTGGGATTATGGTGGCACCATCGTGCTAGAGAATAGCCAACTGGACCAATACCATGGGCAGTTGTTGCTACGGGTGTCCCCCTCTCTGGAAGCCATGGATACCCATGCCAACGCCTATGAAGCAGTGATGGGCGAAGAACTCTATGCCAGCACCAATGACCATTTCAGTCAGCTGGACATCACGGTTTATGAAATGATTGTCTATTTTGATTAATCGTTAACCCGCCAGCCCGGCTCGATTGGGATACCGGTGCAGTTGGGTCAGGAATCGCTGCATGTCAAAACTGCGGGGATCCATACGGCTGCCAGAGCGGTCGACGGCTTGGTGGGTGGTCATGCGACTGTCGGGGATCGTGGTCTGAGCCATCAGCCAAGCCAGAGAGTCGTACTGGGCCTGGGTGTAGCCACTGTGGCTGCGGCGGTTGTTGAAGCCGTCCCCAGGGGTTTCCAGGGACACGTGGTAAGCAAAGTTATTAACAGAGGGAGGGAAGGCGGGATTCGTATGGGCTGTTTCTACCCCATTGGGACCACTGAACACCGAGTTACCGGCTCCAAAGGCCCGCTTTTCAGGAGGTACGATGTAGTAAATGGTGCCATCTCGGCCAATTAGGCTGTGATAGCTAACTTGGTCTTGGTCCCGGGGATGGTGAGTGCGAAACAGGTTAAGCGCACTCTGGGCACTACCGACGGTTTCATGCAGCACCGTAATAAACTCGTGATGCAGCGGATTGCCGTTCATGTCGGTGGCAAAGCGATCGCCATAGTTGCTGGGATCAGCTAGGGCCGTCACCTGCCGGGGTACGGATTGGGATTGAGCCAGGTAGGTTGCTGGCACTACCTTAAAATCAGTGGGGTTAGGCTCATGGGCTTTGACCGCAGCCAAGCCTGGTCCTCCCACACTATGAATAATGGGTAGCCCAGAAACGGTCACCATGGGCTGGAGCGGCACCGAGGCTTGGGCAGGACGGAGGCTAAGTCCGATTAAACCAACCAATGCAAACCCAAACAGACCAACTATCCAGTGACGCATCACGGTCATGTTTCCCCAAAGTCTTGCAACAAGACGTAAACTTTTTTCCTTTTTAGCGTGAATTGCTCAAAATAGCAGCCCCTTGTCAGCGGGATCACAGAATTCTTGCGAAAGAATCAAAAGAGAAGGGCGAAACATCAAGTCAACGACTGGCTCATTTAACGACTGGCTGATTTGACGGCTGCCGATCTGGGTTATTCTAGCCAGCATTTCAGATGCCCCATTACGATGCCTTCAGGAGGCCCAGCGATCGAGAGCCCGTTTACCGCCCCAGCGGGCCACAATTTCATCGTCGTAACTATCGGCAATGCGAATCACCGTGGTGACAGAGTGATTCAGTTCTAGGCGATCGCAGGTTTCCCCCACCAGGCTGTGTTCAAACACAATGTCATCTTCGGCATCGTAGGCGAAACGACCAAAGTAAATGCCATTATTTTCCCGTAGCAGGTAATAGCTCAGTGCTGGGGTGAGGGTAATATCGGTTACCACATAGGAGCGGGTAGTAATCAACGTTTCGTCGGCATGCCAAGGAATCACCCGGGTAGAGGCCACCGCTGAGCCCAAATTCACAATAAATAGAGGCTCGTCCTCAAATACCACCAGGGCGTCACCAAATAGCTCATGCATCCAGGGCAAGATGCGATGGTAGACGACCTGTTGGCCGGGGGTCTTAAACTCCATGGATAGTTAAAAGGAGAACGGGGCTGATGGACAATGAAATTCCATTCTCTCACTACACCTGGGTAAAACCCAGGCCCAACCAGTCCAACTTCAGAACTTTCTCGGCCACCATGGCCAAAACGGTGATCTCAAACGGTGACTTCTGTGGGGGTCGATGCTTTGGTTTCGTAGTAACGGCAAGCGAAGTAGCCGACGCTATAAATTACTGTGGTGTCGGCGGCCACCCCAGCAATCGCCGCGAACAACGGCAGGGCCGCAGTCAGGCTAAGCCCCGATTTAATCAGCCCTGAACTGCTGGAGGACAACAGCCAAATGGTGAGCACTTCCCCGCGGCGATCGCTGTCATCGGGAGAGTAGCCATAGATGGTAGCGATGCGATAGATCATATTGGCCTGCAGGGCCGCCACAGCGCCAATGTCCACCAGGGTCAACATCAAGGCCAAGGGGGGAGCAAGGTTGGTGGCCAGCCCAACCCCGGCGGCCTTTAGGGTGGTATCGGCCATCACCCGTCGGGCCAGGGCCCGCTGATCGTCAGCCGGGTATTGACGACGCAGATCATCCACCTGCGATCGCACGGCGGCCACATTCACCTGGCCCACCGCCGCCAGCAACCACCTGAGGCCAGGAATGGCCGTGGCATAGCGCACAAACGGTAGGTTCACAATCGGGCTAATCACTTGCCCTACCATGGACGTGGTAGGTTCTAACACTGGCTGTACCGTCGCCACTACCCCATTCGCCAGGTAGGCCGCTCCGTTATCAAACACATTTACTACAGCCTGCATCACCTGGGTGACCGCCTGAAGGCGATCGCGCCAGGCCGCATCAGCGGAGTGATCAGTAGCTGTATCAGTCTGATTAGCGGTATCTGTCCGATCATCACTCACAGCGCACCTCAAAACGTCGGGCAACAGAGCGATGGCCCTGTCAGTACGAGGTTATCAAAAGTTCACTGATCTTGCCCCGCCGCCCGGCTCGGGAATTAATCGCTCGGGCAGCCTGGATCGGGTGAATGGCAAACCCCTGGTAAAGCTGGCGAATAAACTCGCAGTCCGAGTTAGACAGCATCACCGGAATCCCCCGGTCAGCTAACTGGCGAAACACCTGGGCTAGTCGCTGCTGGTCGCTGGCGGTAAACCCATAACGGTTGTAGCTGGTAAAGCTGCTGGTGTCGCTGATCGGGTGATAGGGGGGATCAAAATAGACCAGGTCCCGGCTTGACAGGGGCCAGTGCAGAATCGCTTCAAAGGAAAATTGCTGGATCTCGGCCTGTTGCAGGGCTGCGGCCGCCAGCTGTAGCAAGTTGGGGTCACAAATGGCAGGGCTTTTGTAGCGTCCCACCGGCACATTGAAATGCCCCTGGGAGTTTTCCCGGTAGAGGCCGTTATAACAAGTTTTGTTGAGATAAATTAGCCGGGCCGCCCGCTCTACGGGGTCGACCAAGGTGTGTTGCTGCCGGACTTGATAGTAATAGTCAGGACTATGGCGCTGTTTGTGGCGCTGCAAGCGAGTGATTAAATCGGCGGTGCGATCGCGCACGCACTGATAAACATTCACCAACTCAGGATTGATATCCCCCAGGATGGCCTGGTGGACCTGTCCGGCCAAATGAAAGAAAACCGCCCCGCCTCCCAAGAAAGGCTCGTAGTAGGTGTCAATGGTGGCTGGAAAATAGGGCTGGTACTGGGCCAGCAACCGCCCCTTGCCGCCAGCCCATTTCAAAAAGGGCCGGGCCTGGGGCCGGTTGCTGATGGTTGCCACTGCACAACTGGACTGATGCACTAAGAAAGACGCAGTAAGATCAAATGTACTCTGGACGGAATGCCCCCCACTATAGCAAAGGTGCAGGCAAGTGAGACACCCAAAAGGCACCCCAGCGTGAGTTAGGATGGACATTGGGCCAAACCTTAGCCCTGGCTTCATTGCTGCATCTGAGAAGCGCCGGTCTGTCACTATGAAAGATTTTTTCGATAACGTACTCCGTTACCCCCGTTACTTTATTTCCTTCACCCTCGGCATTTTGTATAGTGCCGTGCAGCCCCTGGTGCCCTTGCTGCAGCGTCCGACTACAGCGGTGGCTTTGATTGGGGCCGTAATTGCCGGGTTTGTGTGTCTCACCCTGACCTTGCGGGCCATGCTAGGGCTAGGGGCTGTCTAGAGTCCTCTAAACCAAGTCCAGCTGAGAATCTGGAATTTCCCTAGGCATAACTCCAGGTCTGGACTTGAATTTGGTTTAGATCATCACAAAACGTACACCATAGGAGCAAGGATCATGGCCAACAGTCGCCGAGTCGAACGGGTGGCATCGTTGATTAAACGAGAAGTTAGCCAGATGCTGCTGGTTGGGATTAAAGATGACCGGGTCGGAGCCGGGATGGTTAGCATCACTGATGTGGCGGTATCAGGGGATTTGCAACATGCCAAAGTCTTTGTCAGCATTTACGGCAGCGATGAGGCCCGGGCCGAAACCATGGCAGGGCTGAAGGCCGCCACGGGCTTTGTGCGCAGTGAACTGGGCCAGCGGTTACGCCTGCGTCGCACTCCCGAAATTTTATTCAAAGAAGACCTGGGGGTGGAGCGGGGCACCCGGGTGCTGTCGCTGATTAACCAACTGAGCCAGGAGCGGCAGGCCAAAGCCGCCCATGGGCTGCCTGCAGATGGCTCTGAGGGCACTGTTGCGGATGACGCTGAGGCGATGCCCTTAGCGGAGGATGATCTGGTGTGACCGGGGTGAGTGCGACGCCATTCCCCAGTCCTGAACACCTGGAGCTGGCCCGCCAGGTGGCGCAGATGGTGGTGGTGCGTACCTCTGGTCACCTATTTGACCACGAAATTGGCTACCCAGCCTGGGAGGCCAATGCCGCTACCCTGGCCCACTATGTGCAGGATCTGGGGGTGGGTGGCATTATTTTTTTGGGGGGCAGTGCCGCTGAAGTCGGGCTGAAAATCCAGCAACTCCAGACCCAGGCGGCTGTGCCGTTACTGATGGCCGCCGATATTGAAGAAGGGGTGGGGCAGCGATTTAGTGGGGCGACGTGGTTTCCGCCGCCTTTGTCCCTGGGGGCGATCGCCGCCACTAATCCCGACCTGGCCCAGCACTATGCCATGGCCCTGGGGGCAGCCACAGCGGAAGAAGCCCTGGCCATTGGTCTGAACTGGATTCTGGCTCCAGTGGTGGATGTCAACAACAATCCCCAAAATCCGGTGATTAATGTCCGGGCCTTTGGCCAAAGCCCTGAGCAGGTGGCCACCCTGGCTCGAGCTTTTATTCAGGGAGCCCAGGGCCATGGGATCCTGACCACCGCTAAACATTTCCCTGGCCACGGCGATACCACCATCGATTCCCACTTAGCCCTGCCACAGCTGGAGCACGATCTGGACCGACTGCACAGGTTAGAACTTGTGCCCTTTGCCGAGGCCATTGCCACCGGGGTGGATGCGGTGATGACCGCCCACCTCAGCATTCCGGCCCTGGATCAGCGCCACCCGGCTACCCTGTCAGCCTCTACCCTCACGGGACTGTTGCGGCAGCAGTTGGGGTTTGAGGGGCTGGTTGTCACCGACGCCCTGGTGATGGGGGCCATTACTCAAGCCTATGGCCCCTATGAAGCGGCGGTGCTGGCGGTGGAAGCTGGGGCCGATGTGTTGCTGATGCCCGCTGACCCAGAAGGGGTGATTCAGGCGGTGACTGAAGCGGTGACCATTGGTCGGATTAGTCGCGATCGCATTGCCGCCTCCCTAGAGCGCATCTGGCGAGCCAAGCAGCGGGTTGCCGGTCGGCTCACCCTGCCCCCCGAATCCTGTCACGCCTGGGAACATGTGCCCCCCCCGCCAGTCCAGCTGGACGCCCTGGCCCAGCCCAAAACCCGACAGTTGGTACGGGATATATTGCAAGCCTCCATGACTGTGGCAGGTACGGTGCCCCCCTGCCCAGGCCAGCAGCCTGGCCACAACCTGGTGATCGTTGACGATGTGGTTCACTGCCGCTTCCTCAGTCGCACAGCGGCGGCCATTACTCTACCCCAGGCCTTTAACTATCAGCTACAACTACTCGATCACCAGGGGTGCCAACGCTGGCCCCAGACCCAGACCCTAGCCCCCAGCCTGGTGCAGTTGTTCATTCGGGGCAACCCTTTTCGTGGCTCAGTCACCATCACTGACCTGGCAACCGCCTGGCTGCAAGCCCTCCACCAGGCCAAGCTGTTACAGGGTGTGGTCATCTATGGCAGTCCCTACGTCCTCGAGCACTGTCGCGCCCAGCTAGGGGAAGACATTCCCTATGGGTTTTCCTACGGACAAATGCCCCTGGCCCAGTCTTTGCTGCTCAAGGCCCTGTTTGCTAACAGCGGAGAGGTTGCTCTCAGCGATAGCGGCTTTACCGATTAGGCGATGTCTACGTCTTGCCTATCCCCAGGGCGGATACCCCGGTCCGCCCCGATGTAATTTAAAGAACGAAAAGCGAAAAGCGAAAAATTTTTCCTTCGGAGACGTTACGCTCCCGGTTCGCTCATTTCTAAGGAGGTTCCTCAGATTCTGGCCCCAGCCGAGTGTAAATACTCACCGGGAAGTTGA
>NZ_SMDQ01000075.1 GCF_012911975.1 Nodosilinea sp. P-1105
ACTCCCTATTTTTTGTCCTTCCTATTCTCTCAAAGCATTGTCCCCTGAAGCTTTGAGTCCCCTTGTCACCCGCTAAGGGCATGGTGATTGTGGAAGAAGGTCTGGCCGCTTGAACGCTGAATATAGGTTATCAACTCGGGGCTGTCTACCCGCAGTCAGCCGGTGGTGCAGTTGACTGCGGGTAGTGCCACCGCAGCCCGGCTTGGCATTTCGATGGGGGTGGCGGACAGTATTGCTGGACTTGGATGGAGTTACCGACCCGTGAGGCGATGGTACGCCAGGGCGAGGGCATTATCATCACCGACGTTGCCAGGAAACAGCACCACCGGCAACTGTGGAAACTGGGCATGGTCAGCGGGGGTGCGAACCACAGACACACCGGGCAAAATCTGCCCCAGTAGCCGAGCCGTCCGTAGGGCTAGCCCCTGGCTGAGGGTGTCATTGGAGGTAATGCCCCCCTTACTAATCAGAAAGCCAATATCCGGGGGCAACCCCCGCACCACATCCATCAGCAAGGAAGACACCTCAACCCCAAAGTCGAGGCGGGCTTGGATGCTATCGAAGGTGAGTTCTTCGCGGCTGGTGTAGACCACAGGCACCTGGCCCTGGTGATGAGCTGTCACCGCTTGTTGCAGAATTTTGGCTAACAGGGAGGCGTGGGCCGCCGCGCCTTGATCGCGCAGTTGGGCCACATCCACTTCGATACCCGTTACCCCTGGCTCTTGCAGTAACCGCTGGAGTTGCTGGGTGGTTTTTTTGACATGGGAGCCGACGATGATCGCCCCTGGTTTACCCTGGGGCACATAGCGGCTCATGTGGTCGGCATCGATGGGTTGGGGCGGTAGGGCCGCTAAGGCAGTCAGGATACTGGCGGCGCTGCGAAACAAGAAGCGTTTCCCCCGGGCCGCCGCCGTCAGCAACTCCTGGGCAAACTGGTTTAAGTCGGCCTGGGTTTCGCCATCAACGGCACAGCACACATTCCCCGTCAGGCCCATTAGCCGTTCTAGGGAGCCCCCCCGCATATCGTCGAGGGTAAACCGTTCGACAGCCTGGGCAGGAATGCGGCCAGCGGTTTTTTCGGCCACATAGTCGGGCAGGTAACTGGTCCTGTAACCAAACACCGAATCGTTAGCAAATTCAGTCTCATGCACCGGAGTAGGCACCCCATCCACCATCAAGTAATGGCGGCTGTCGCGGGTGATGCGCCCCCCTTCAAAAAAGGCCGGCACCAGAAAGTGGGCATCAAAGGGACCCAGGATATCGGCAATGGCGTCGGTTTCAATCGGGTAGTGACCCCGTAGGGTGGAGTCTGAGCGACTAATGACCAGAAAATCTTGGATGCCCTCTAGGGCGATCGCCTGCTTCAGATTTTCACACACCTGGCGGGTCACCTGTTCGGCCTGTTCTGGGCTGAGGGCGCGGGTGTTGGTCAGCACAAAAAAGATCGGCGACTCGTCTCGCAGCCCCTGCCGTAGGGTATCTACGTCCCATTGCATGAGCAGCAGGCAACTATGCACTGTTTGGGAGCCGGTGGGGTCATCATCTAATACGATAATTTTAGGCTGAGCCGTCATCACGAGTCTCAATAGGTCTGACAGACATTACTATGGCCCATATTGGATCGCAGGGGAAGCATGCCGATTAGCCGACCCAGTGGTCCATTATGGTCAATGATCTGCGGTTGGCACGGCACTGGACGGCGCATTTTCCAGTTCCTCTTCCAGCAGGTTCTGGTAAATGCGGGGCAGGCGACTGGTCATACTATTAGACTCGATGCCGTAGCCCAGGCTGGTCCAGGTGCCCGACAGGCGCCGCAGCACATCGTCGAGGCGCCCTTCTCGCAGGGCCGCTGGAATATCATACCCCCAGGCAGCGGTGTCTCGCAGCCAGTGGTAAACCACAAGATCTTGAGACTCAGGATCAAAGCTGTATTCTCCCCAGACCTCAAACCAGGCGGGCGGGTCGGGATGATATTGCGCCGCTTTTTCTTTCCAGGTTTTGGTTAAAAACTGGTAGCGCCCAGCGGCGGTGGTGCAGTTGCCCTGGTTGGGGCCAGCCACAATCTCTACACAAATATCAGGATGGCGGCTGAGCTCCGGGATGATATCCCCCCCGTACAAAATACCGTAGGGCTCACTGGTGTTGGACTCTGCCGCTGAAATGGTACGCATCAGCGCCCGAATGTAGGGATCTCCCCCCTCCATGGCCAGGGGTTTGGGATGACTGACCCAGACGGTTTCCTGAATTTGTCGCAAAGACCCACTGGGTAAAGTCTGGACTGTGAGCCAGGTGGCGCCGAATAGCAGCAACAGGGTCAGGGGAATGGATCCCCCTTTGTTGCGCTTAATGCGCCGCCGCTTAAGCCGCTTTTTCGGCTGCTGGGATGACGACTCAGAAGGAAGTGAAGTCACAGGTTAGGGAACGAACAATGCCATGGCTCATAGTAGCGCATTATTCTCTGACAGTATTTCATAATCCCAGCTGAGTAGGGATGCCCAAAGGCCAGGGAAGGGCACCATGGCGACTAGACGGGGTTACATTTACCAGCGCGGATCAACCCGACTCGACGGGCGATCGCGTCATCTTGGGTGGCATAGGGCCCCCACATTGGCAACTTAGCTTGCAGCTGCTCTCGGCTGATTTTGACAGCGGGTAAGACCTGGCAGGTACCATCTTCGGCCTGAACGATATACCAGCCTTCAGCTCCATCAGCCATGGTTTCTTTTTGTCCTACGTGAAAACTAATACGCCCAATCCATTAAACTCTGTATCTGCCTCAAGTCAAGCTTTAAGTGGCCAGTTTGCGAGCGGCTTGGTACGGTGGCGGCGTAGGGTAGGCCAAGCTTGCGTGCCCATCAACCCCGTAAAATAGGTTAATAGCAATGACGTTTGCCGTTTGGCCTTTTGTGTCCCTGCCCTTTACGTAACGCCCCCAGCACCGTGGAAACCACCACACAACGATGGGTGAGTCGGTTCGCTGATGGCACCGTTAGGGTGACTGTACCCTGTTGCCGAATCGCCTTAGAGCGGAGGTTGCCATACATATCAAATTGGACGTAGCGAACTCCCTTAGAAGGGGTAAGAGTGTTGTCAATATCAGCTAAAACCACCCCCTCAATCAACGGATTCCAGAGGGTCACCTGGGCTGGGGTAATCGAGCGAGGATGATTAGCCCACTCAACGGTGCCATTGCGCTGCCGAATGCTAAACTGCTGCTCTTGCCGCTTTTGCATGGCTTCAGCTTGGGTAGCCCGGATCGCCTGATACACCATGTCCCGACTGGCATTGATTTTGCGCTGATTCAAAAACCCTAAAAAACCAGGCACCGCGATCGCGGCAATAATCCCCACAATCGCAGCCACAATTAAAGCTTCCAATAAAGTAAATCCAGCGGCATGGGAATGCGATCGCGGACCAGACGTTCCCCGAGAAAACTGTGTCATTTTGTATGATGCTGAACCCTGACTGGGTTAACTTGCCCTTGTTTTGCCCTGGGTTATTGGCCCCCTAGACCCTAATCCGCAATCTGGCGTAATAGCCATGGTCCAACGACCTGTCCGTTGGCGTCCTACTGTAAGGTCAACACCCAGTGCCCTGCGGCATAAATCGGCCAACCATACCTGACACCCAACACCTGACACCCAACACCCGACACCCTCAGAAAAATAGCGCTATTCATCTATAGACCCTAAGAAAATCCAAGGAAATCCCAGAGACATGACTTGATCGCCTACACTCGGCACAGTTAATCGTTGACCTTGCCGGTCAGCCGCTGCCAGGAGACAGAGCCTATGGATGTTAAAGCCGCTGTTGCCCATGCCGCTGGGCAACCCCTCACCATCGAGACTATTCAACTGGATGGCCCCAGGGCAGGGGAGGTGCTGGTGGAAATTAAGGCCACTGGCATTTGTCATACGGATGCCTACACCCTGTCAGGCCAAGATCCTGAAGGGCTGTTCCCAGCGGTGCTGGGCCATGAAGGGGCTGGAGTAGTGGCCGAAGTCGGGCCAGGGGTAACCAGCCTCAAGCCTGGGGATCATGTGATTCCGCTCTATGTGCCGGAGTGTCGCCAGTGCGAGTACTGCTTGAGCTTTAAGACCAACCTCTGCCAGGCGATTCGGGTCACCCAGGGCCAGGGGCTGATGCCCGACGGCAGCAGCCGATTGTCCCTAGGGGGCGAATCTTTGTTCCACTACATGGGCACCTCCACCTTTGCCAATTACACCGTGGTGCCCGAAATTGCCCTGGCCAAAATTCGATCAGACGCCCCCTTCGAGAAAGTTTGCTATATCGGCTGCGGCGTCACCACTGGCATTGGGGCCGTGATCAACACGGCCAAGGTAGAACCGGGGGCCAACGTGGTGGTGTTTGGCCTGGGCGGCATTGGCTTGAATGTGATTCAGGGCTGCCGGATGGTGGGGGCCGACAAAATCATCGGGGTTGACATTAACCCCAGCAAGCGGGCGATCGCCGAAAAATTTGGCATGACCCACTTTGTCAATCCCAAAGAGGTGGACGGCGATCTGGTGCCCTACCTGGTGGACTTGACCGGAGGCGGGGCCGACTACAGCTTTGAATGCGTCGGCAATGTCAACCTGATGCGCCAGGCCCTGGAATGCTGCCATAAAGGCTGGGGCATGAGTGTGATTGTGGGGGTGGCGGCGGCCGGGAAAGAAATCAGTACTCGCCCCTTTCAGTTGGTGACTGGGCGGGTGTGGAAGGGTACAGCCTTTGGCGGGGCCAGGGGCCGCACCGATGTACCCAAAATTGTCGACTGGTACATGGATGGCAAAATCAATATCGATGACCTGATTACCAACGTGATGCCGCTGGAGCAGATCAATACCGCCTTTGACCTGATGCACGAGGGGGTGGGCATCCGCAGCGTAGTGACCTTTTAGGAATAACCTTAGGGATGACTTCTGGTTTAAATTTGCGAAAACAGCACACCTGCTTTGGCGGTACCGTGGGCTACTATAGCCACCCCTCTAGGGAATGCCGTTGCGACATGGCCTTTGCCGTCTACGTCCCCCCCCAGGCCCAGGCCGGCCCGGTGCCGGTGCTGTACTACCTGTCTGGGCTGACTTGCACAGAAGATAACTTTACTGTCAAAGCTGGGGCCCAGCGGTATGCGGCTGAACACGGCCTGATGTTAGTGGCCCCCGACACTAGCCCCCGGGGGGCTGCCGTCCCTGACGACCCTGACGCCTGGGATTTTGGCATGGGGGCCGGGTTTTATCTGGATGCCACCGAGCCCCCCTGGAACCAGCATTACCGGATGTACAGCTATGTGGTCTCCGAGTTGCCCCAGCTGATTGCTGAACATTTTGCCGTGCAGCCCGATCGCCAGGGGATTTTTGGCCACTCCATGGGGGGGCATGGGGCGCTGGTGTGTGGCCTGCGCCATCCCGAGGTGTTTAAGTCGATATCGGCCTTTGCGCCGATCGCCGCCCCTAGCCAGTGCCCCTGGGGCCAAAAGGCGTTTAGCGGCTATTTGGGAGCTGATCCAGCTACCTGGGCCGCCTATGATGCCACGGCGTTGGTCAAAGATCATGGGCGGCGCGATCGCCCCATCCTGATTGACCAGGGCAGCGCTGATTCGTTCTTAGCCCAGCAGCAGCTAAGGTCCGACCTGTTTGAGGCCGCTTGCCAGCAAGCCGGGCAACCCTTAACCTTGCGAATGCAGGCTGGCTATGACCATAGCTATTTCTTTATGGCCTCGTTTATGGCTGACCACATCCAGCATCATGCTTCTATGCTGAAATGAAGACGGCTGAGATGAAGACGGCTGAGATGAAGACGGCTGAAAATTAAAGACCGCAGACAACAACCTAGGAGATTAAGAGCAATGGTAAACGTATTCGTCGCGATCGCGCTACTGGTGGTGTCGCTGGTGATCACTGGCCCCGCCTCGGCCATGGCTAGCGCTTCCATGACTGGGGCCTCGCTCACCAGCCCGGCGATGACAGAGGCATATCTGGTGGCCCAGGCCCCAGAATTTAGTGCCGATACCATTGCTAAGTTTGCCAAGGCCTACCAGTCAATTCAGGTGCTGCGGCTCAAGGCTGAATCAGAAATGGCCGATGCGGTAGAAGCCGCAGGGCTGACCGTAGAGGAGTTTAACGCGATCGCCGAACGTCAGATCGAAGCCGGAGCCGATAGCGTCGCCGAAGCGGCCGACAATCCCAAATTTAAGTCAGCGGTGGATGCGATTATCGCCATTCGCCAGGAGGCTGAAGCCAAAATGGAAGGGGCGATCGTGGTGGCTGGTCTCGCGATCGAAGACTTTAACCAGATTCTGGAACAGTCCGCCGATGACGCCGACTTGCAACGGCGCATCAGCAATCAACTCACCCGATAATAGGCTGTCAAGCTAGACGTGACGGGGCAACCGGGCCTGCGGTTCACGGCCTACGGTAAACGGTACACGGCTTGCCTTAAACCGCTTACCATTAACCGTGAACCCTAAGTCAAATATCTCGTCATTATTTTTCTGACAGACCACTAACAAGGCATCCCCAGCAGCGTACCCCGTCCCAGGCTGGTGGGTCCGGGGTACACTGGGGTGAACTTTTCCATCCCCCGACATTGCCATGGGCTACCGGCACTGGTCTTTGACTTTCCCACCAGCGTGTTTGGGCGCAGTTCTCTGGTTGGCCGCTCAAGCCTCAGTCCTGGCTCGCCCCCCAGCCCCGATCATCCCATCGCCCAGCCCTGGCACCTCAGTCACCCTCAGCCAAAACCAGGGACAGGCTAGTCCTGCCCCTGGGGCCAGTCCGCTACAAACCTGGCCGCAACAGCATTCGGCCTTTGTGAATGGGGCACTCACAGTAGTAATCTTGGTGCTGGCCTACGGTGGCGTGTTGCTGGTCAAGCCCCGTTGGTTGCTCTGGCTGCCAGGCAAGCTGAAAATTCCCAATACACCCATCGACCTGCCCATCGGGCTGCTGCTCTGGCTAAAATATCAGCCCAGGGTGCTCGACGCCTGGGTGGCCGATCATCTGCTGGCGGTGCGGAAAGATTTCTGCAAAAAAGGCACCGTCAAAGACCGGAGCATCCACATTCCCATCCAAATTCAGCTCGATGGCCAGCTAGTGGATGAGCTTACCCCAGCTCTATTGCGGCCTGGGTTTAGTCGCTCCCCGGCTACCCTGCTGCTGGTGGGGGAAGGGGGCGTCGGCAAAACTAGCTTTGCCTGCCAAATTGCCCGCTGGGGCCTGGGCCTGGTAGACACCAACGACCCCAGCCCCCAAGCCCTGTGCAAGCAGGCCATGCTGCCTGTGCTGATCGAGCAAGAACTCGACAATACCCCCCTCCGCATCGCCATTCGTGACCAGTTGCCCCGCAACCCCGACGGCACCTTTATCGCCGACGACCTGCTAGATGCCCTGCTACGCCAGCGGCGAGTACTGGTGATTCTCGACCATGTCTCAGAAATGAGCGATGGCACCTACAACCAGATGAAACAGGCCCTAGAGGCAACGCCGATCAACGCCCTGATCATCACCTCCCGGCTAAAGGAAAAGAACCTGGGCCGCCCTAGCTACGACCTGCTACAGCCCCAAAAAATTGAAGGGGGCAAGCTCTCCCGGTTCATTGAGCCCTATCTGGAAGCCCAGGGTCAAAAAGACCTGTTTGAAGACGACACCGAGTTTTATCGCACCTGCACCCGCCTATCGAGCATGATGGCGGCTACCCTGCAAAGTGCCACGGCTCTGCTGGTGCGGATGTATGTGGACCAGGTGATTGAAGCTGGAGGACTAAAAACCGCCCAACTGCCAGACAACATCCCCGCTCTAATGCTGAGCTATCTGCGTTGGCTCAACCGACCGGAACAGGTGGATGCCAGCCAGCGGCACGACAACGATCAAGTACAACAAGATGCCAAACGCGTGGCCTGGGAGTGCCTGAAGCACACTTACCGCCCCACCGACGCCAAACGCCCCGACGTCCTGGCTGCCCTGGGGGCAACAGAACCGGGGTCGGCCACAGAGGCCGCCAAAGCTCGGCTAACCTATCTGGAAAAGCCCCTGGGCCTGGTGCAACAGGAACCCGCCGTAAAAATTGTGCTTGACCCGGTGGCCGAATACCTGGCCGCCCTACACGTCACCGAATTTTGCCAGCAGGCAGAGCCCACAGAACGCTGGCAGCAGTTTTTTGAAACCCTGACAGCGGACGATGAAACCCTGGCCGCCATGCGTGGCTTTTTGTTGGCGGTGCGCAACTGCGCCGAGGCCGAACGCCCCTTGCCAGAGCCGGTGCTACCTTGCCTCAATGAAGTTGCCGCTCTCGATTCCGACGCTCTAGAGCAGGCCCGCCGCCGCCAACGGGTCAACAAACTGATCGACGAACTCTACGACAGCGAAGACAAATACCTGGAACAGGCCATCCACAACCTGCGCGACGAGGGCCACTACGCCCAACGGGCCATTCCCGACCTGCTCAAGCTGCTCTCCTCGCCCCAGCGAGAGCCTACCCTGCGCACCGAAGCGCTGACGGCACTGATGCAGATTCAGCCCGACCAGACTGCCCTGGGCCAATTGCTGCAGGACCTGTTAGCTAACCGGGGCGATGCCTCTGAAGTCAGGGTGGCGGCCATTAAAGGGTTATTACAGATCGGCGACAGGGTAGATGGCCTGGTACCCCTGTTGCAAGGTTATTTTGACGACACCAGCGATGTTGGCACCGTGCGGGTGCAGGCGGGGGAAGGGCTGCGGAAGCTGGGCGTGTTACAGCAGCTTTTGGTGGTGCAGGTGTTTGACCTCTACACCCACCAGATCCAGTTGGTAGAGCCGCCCAAAACCCACATCCTCAAGCTTTCAGAAGATGTGGAGCTGACCCTGGTGTATATCCCTGGCGGTCAATTTTTAATGGGCTCACCCGAGGGCGAGGGCTATAGCGATGAGTATCCTCAACATGAGGTGACGATTGAAGAGTTTTGGCTGGGCCAGTGCCCCGTCACCCAATCTCAGTATGAGGCGGTGGTAGGCAGTAACCCAGCCACCTTTAGGCTTGGGGGCAATCATCCGGTGGAAACTGTAAATTGGCACGCTGCCGTGGCCTTTTGCCAGCGCCTGAGCGAGCTAACGGAGCTGGAGTTTCGCCTGCCCAGTGAGGCCGAGTGGGAGTACGCCTGCCGAGCAGGGACCACCACCCCGTTCCATTTTGGCCCGACGATTACTACTGACTTGGCCAACTATCGAGGCACCGACTGGGACTACGGTGGTCAAATCCTCAGCGGCTCCTATGGCCCCGGCCCAAAGGGCATCTTTCGAGAGCAAACGACGCCTGTGGGGCAGTTTCCGCCCAATGCCTTTGGCCTGTACGACATGCACGGCAATGTGTGGGAGTGGTGCGCCGATCACTATCACGACAACTATGAGGGTGCGCCAAATAATAATGCTCCATGGCTTTCTAGTGATAAACGGAACGATCGGCTGTTGCGCGGTGGCTCTTGGAGCAACCCTCCACAGAACTGCCGATCGTTCGTTCGTAACTACGACTCCCCGGACTACCGCAACAACTATTTCGGGTTCCGTGTTGTTGGTTCGGCTGCCAGGGCTCTTTTGTAGCCCTTTACTCTATAGTACTCTTGCACTATTCACTATCTTCTTTTCTCTCTTTGGCGCGTAGCGCCTCGATTTTTTTTCGTTTTTGGGCCCCCCAAAGTGGTTGACCTGACGGTGGGGTGCTTTTTGCAAAAAAAGCACCCCACCATTTCGGTACACGTAGAAGAGAGATATGAACTATCCTAAACTCAATGAATCAAATTACCCCTATGCAACTAACCCTAGACGATGCCAAAACAAAGGAGTTGCTTACAGAGGTTTTGGTTGAGTTGATGCAACAGAAGCGCAGCGTTTTCTACGAGCTCATCCTCGACGCCTTAGAAGAGGTAGGGTTGGCCAATGCCATTCTTGAGGGGGAAGACTCTGAGTTTGTCCAGGAAGATGACATTCGAGCTTTGCTGGAGCGCTAGGGGTGGAGGTCAGGTTTAAGGCTAGCTTCAAGCGCGATATCAAGCGCATTCAAGCTCAATCGGTTTTAGTCGGTATTGGTCAAGCTATAGACAGCGTGAAAGCTGCCGATACCCTTGGAGAGGTAAGAAATCTATCTAAACTCAAAGGATACAAAGACTTTTACAGAATTCGAGTAGGGGCTTACAGGCTTGGGCTCAAAGTTGTTGGTCAGGAGGCTACCTTCGTCAGAGCATTGCCTCGTAAAGATATCTATCGGTTTTTCCCCTAGTGGTCTGTCAATCCTAAAAGCGCTCTAGCCCTTGTTCTACCTACGCGCAGCCATGCACCGATAGGTAAAGAGGCCATTGGCACCCTATTTTCTGACGCGCCTCTAACTCATCCCAAACCGGGGCTGACCGCCAGATGCTGTTGGGTCTTGACTTCGCTGTACAGCCCCTCCAGGCTCGAAATATTGGCCGCCAACGTATAGCGTTGTAGCACCCGAGCCCGGGCTTTGTGGCCCAGCAACTGACTAATTTCCGGGTGATCCCGCAGAATCGGCAGAATGGTGTGCAACTGGGACGACACCCGCTGGGTATCGATCACAATACCTGCCCCATCCGCCAACACCTCCCCGTCGGCCCCGGCGTCGGTGGCAATACAGGCGGCCCCACAGGCCATGGCTTCTAGCAGCGACAGGGAAAGCCCCTCCACAAACGAGGGCAAAATGAACCCATCCGCCGCCCGCAGAATGTCGATGCGGCGCTGCTCGTCGGACAGGTAGCCCAACCAGAGAATATCGTCATGGTCGCCATAGAACAATTTCAGGGACGCTTCCAGGGGGCCGCTGCCCATAATCACCAACTTACACTGGGGACCCATATCCGCCTGGCGCCAGCCCCGTAACAGCGCTTCCACATTTTTTTCTGGGGAAATCCGCCCCTGGTACACAAACAGGCGCTCCGCCCCAAGCTCGGCTTTGACCGCAGACGGGCCGGGGGTATAGCGGCGGGTATCAACCCCATTGGGAATCACCACCACCGTGGTTTCAGGCACCCCCAGTTTGATCAGCAGATCGCGCTGCAAGTTAGAAAACACAATCACCCGGTGATAGTTGGCCAAACACGGGGCATAGAGCTGATAGGTCAGGTGCTGGGTACCCGAGGTAATGCTGCGCACCCGGCGATCGAAGGCGGGGTGAAAGGTGGCCACCAGGGGCAGGTTCAGCTCGGCACAAATTTCGGGCAGGCGAAAGTCTAGGGGGGAGAGGGTCAGCGATGCATGCACTAAATCGGGCTGAAGCCGCTGTAGGGCTTCAATCAGTAGTTTGCCTGACTTGAGGGACGGAATTGTCAGGATCTGCGACTTAAACAGGAAGGGCAGGGACACCTCAGGACAGTCAGGGGCATCTTCATCGGCAGTAGCCGGGTCATGGGGCTGAGCGAAGTGCAAAAATGTAACCTGATACCCCCGCTCCAGCAGTACGTTGGTAATTTCCCGTCCGTAGGTGACGTTGCCGCAAAACGGAGATTTCTTGCCAAGCCAAGCGATATGCATTCCATCCAGGGGGTATACGAGCCAAATCAGACTCTGCTTTGGGTTTTAGCCCAACTATGGAGGTTACCTCAGAGCTGTATCGGCAATATACCAGGTTACTACTCCCCCTAAGCCAACAAACACCCCTAAGCCAATGAAAACATTGCTGAGACCAAAGCGGGCTTCAATCACACTGGCTAGGGCCAAAGGCAGGCTGAGGGCAATGTTGATTAAGTTATTTTGCAGACCAAATACTTTACCCCGCATCACCTCAGGAGTTCTTTCTTGAATCAGCGTTTGCATCGGAATGCCAATTAAGGCCCCACATAACCCTAGGATGGCGATACAGGCCATCGAAGCCCATAGTTGCTGGGTCGTCCAGGCCAGGGCAACCAGGCAGATGGCCATTCCCAGTGCCCCCCCCAGGCTGAGGTAGCGCTTGGGGAAGCGGAGACCAAAGTTACCAACCATCACCGCTCCTAGCCCTAGCCCCAGCCCGCCAGCCGCCAGTAGAAAGCCAAATTGTGATGCTTTAATGGCTGGGATGATTTCTGCCAGACGCACAGCGAGTACCGCTAGGGCGGCAAAGACAGACGATAGCAGCACTAACTGAATGATCGCCACCCTGACCTGGGCCTGCTGCCCCAAATAACCCAATCCATCTTTGATATCACGCCACAGGTCAGAAATTTGCTTGGACTGCGACAGGGTTTCTTTGCCAGGGGCCATGGCCATCAGACAAACCCCAGCCAATAGATAACTTAGCCCCACCAAGATAGCCGGTCCATTATCGGCAAAGCCTAAGGCAGACATCAGGTGATCGGCCAGGGCTAGCAGGGGTTCTCCCACGGCAAACCCCACAATCACCGAGGCCATCATCGTGGTGGTGTATAGGGAATTGGCGGATAGGAGGTTGCCTTCCTCGACAA
Organism: Nodosilinea sp. P-1105; assembly: GCF_012911975.1. Lineage (GTDB taxonomy): Bacteria > Cyanobacteriota > Cyanobacteriia > Phormidesmidales > Phormidesmidaceae > Nodosilinea. Next base: position 12,425 of record NZ_SMDQ01000075.1, read on the forward strand.
TTAATGGAATCATGGCTTGCTCTGCCGGGGCAAAAAACTGGGTTAGGGTGGAGGTTAAAAAGGTGACCGCTAGCAGTAACCAAAAGGCCACCGGTAGCCCAGCCACTGTGCCCCAACTAAGGGTTGCCCAAATGCCCAGGGGCAGCAGAATGACCAGCAGACCCCGCAGCAGGTTAGACAGCACCAGCACCGGTTGCTTGCGCCAGCGATCGACAAAGACCCCGGCTAATGCCCCAAACAACACCGCAGGGATGGTAAAGGCAATCATCACCGCTGCCACCCAACCACTGATGGTTTGCCCTGGAGCTTCAAACCGCGTCGAAATAATGGCGATCATCAAAACGAGATAGACCTTATCCGCCAGTTGAGAAAAGAGTTGGCCGACCCACAGGGTCAAAAAGTTACGGTTTTGTAAAATAGCCCGAAATCCCTCTCCAGTTGTAGCCTCTGAATCTGGGTGGGGGCGATCGCTTGAGTCATGGGGGGGTAGATGTTGATCAGCGTCGACAGGCAGGTTAGTGTCCTCTGATTCACCAGTGGGGTGCCCATTGACAGCATCAGCACTCGTATTGGGCTCAAACTCTCGCAGCATAAGGGAAGACAACGTACGGAACAACCTAAATCAGGTGACAACCCAGGCTTAGTTAGACCCAGAGTCAGCCACTGAATCATCGTCGGGGCAAGCCTAGAATGGACGTGCCCCATTTAAACAGTAGCAAAACACACATCTACCAAGGCTGCAGAGCGAATCGGTCGCTCAAAGTAGTCCTGAGCATATTGTCTCAGAAGCCGCTCAATTCGGAACCAAGGTTCTTGGTTTTTTGCGATATTGGGGTTTGGCTGGGCCGGATAAACCGGCAGAGTACTGATTAGATCTGGCTTACTGAGTTGCTGCAAAAGGGCCACATCCATGGCTGTGAGCCAGAGCGGTAACCGAGGACCAGACTGGGCTGGGCCATAGCGTTCACCAGGTTGTTTGACCCGGCTGCTGGCAGCCGGCAACACCAGACCTCCCGATACCGAGCTAAATTCAACCCTCCAGGCTGGATCGAGGAGGTCAGGCACAATCTCTGCCTGGCTGACACAGCAGCGGTGTACTTCGGGGGCCACCCCCGCCAACGCCAGCAGGTGGTACAACCCATGGCAAAGGGCTGCCAGCAGTGCCGATTGAGGGCTGGTTTCCAATCGTTCTAAATGTTCCACAAATAAGTAGAACAGGTCCCCCTGGGGGGAGTCACTCAGGGCTGTGAGCAGCGCCACCTCAGCCAGGTACTGACTGGTCGTCAGTCGCCCTAGGTGTTGGCTTAGTTTGGGGAATGTGCGAAGAGTCTCGGCTTGTACCAGTTTATCCAGGCGTTTGCCTTTGACAATCAAGCAGTCGTTAATCACAAATAGGTCGCTTCGCCCCCCTAGCTTTGACTGATGCTTGCGGGAGCCTGGGGCCACAGCCCTAACCACGCCAAGATCAGGGGTGAGGATGGTTAACAGGCGATCGGTTTCCCCCAAGGGCACGGCTTTGAGGTTGATGCCGGTCGTTTTATAGGTGCGGCTCATAGACGCTGAAATCTGAAGGAACTCTAGCGTAAATCGATAGCCCGCCAATGGAAAGCTACCATGGGAATCGGTGAAAACGTAGGATGTCAAACCATTGGCTTATTGGTTCGTTGCGACCCACAGCCCCCTGATGATGCCAAGCGGGGTAAGCATTACCCGAGCAGTTACCTATGCCTAGAGTCTTGTCTGACGGTGGTGGACAGGTAATGCCCCAGGCTATGTTGGCCTGTCTAGGGCCGTTTTTAGTTCGCTATAGCCAACGCCATCAATTACAGTTACTGACAGCCCAAGAGATACCCTGGGGTTCTGGTGAGCTATTTTGGTGCTTGCTGGGTTCCGAGCTATCGCTACTGGTGATAGCGGTGCCTGAGCCTGACCGTACCGATCAGTTTACGGTGGAGTTGACCACCCAAGTCAGGGCGATCGCCCAGTTTTTTGACCACCTGGCCCAGCAGCCCCAGCTCAGCCCAGCCCAGCAGCAACGGCTATGGCAATTCGCCCAAAACTTGCGCCCCACCACAGAGGCCGCCCAAGCGCAGTTTATGCTGGCTTGGTTAGAGGTCGGGATGATGGCTAACCAGGCGGCCAGTTGTCAGCCCGTGCAAGCTAAATTAGACAAGCAATTAGAGCGCAACCTGCTACTGAATCAGGTCGTTACTAAAATTCAGGAAAGCCTAGATCTGGCGGTGATTTTACAGACTACCGTGGCGGAGGTGCGGCAGTTTTTACAGGCTGACCGTCTTTTAATTTATCAGTTTGATCTAAGCCAGTCTGACCAGGCCCAGCCGATGGGGCCTCTAGATGACGCTGCGGTTATCCCTGAGACCACGGTGTCCTCCCCTTTAGCCAATAGCGGCTACATTACCTATGAATCGCGCTCCAGTGACCAACTGACCTCGGTGTTGCACTATACCGAGGGGATCTGTTTCCAGCACCATGACGACTATCGCTCGGAACACCGCCACCGCTACCTGCAGGGAGAAACCCTTGCCATCGATGACATTGGCCAAACCTATGCTCAGGTGCCCTGCATGCTAGGGTTTTTGCGCCAGGTGCAGGTGCAGTCAAAGGCGGTGGCTCCGATTTTGGTGGGGCAGAAGCTGTGGGGCCTGCTGATTGTGCATCAGTGTGCCTACCAACGCCCCTGGGAATCCTGGGAAATGGAGTTTTTGCAGCACATTGCCGAACACCTGGCGATCGCCATTAACCAGGCCCAACTCTACCACCGGTTACAGATGCAGACCCAAAACCTGGAATCTTGCGTGGTAGAGCGTACCCAAGACCTGCGGGATGCCCTGGCAGCAGCCCAGTCAGCCAATCGGGCCAAAAGTGAGTTTTTGGCCACCATGAGTCACGAACTGCGCACCCCCTTGACCTACATCATTGGCATGTCCGCCACCCTGCTGCGCTGGTCCATTGGCGATTTAAGCGATCGCCAACGGGACTACCTGAATACCATTCACACCAGTGGCGAACACCTGCTCAGCCTAATCAACGACATCCTGGAGGTCTCTAAAATTGAATCGGGGCGCACCGTCCTAGAGGTACGGGAATTTTCCCTCACCTCCCTGAGTCGCCAGAGCATGGATGCCTTTCGGCCGGATGCCTCCCGCAATGGGATTGATGTTTTCCTAGACGTCAAACTACCCCCTGGGCAAGATCTGTTTGTGGCAGATCCCCGGCGAGTGCGGCAAATTTTAACCAACCTGCTCAGTAATGCGGTTAAATTCACCCCTGCCGAGGGCAAAGTCACCCTGCGGGTACGCCGGGAGCAAAATGTAGCGGTATTTCAGGTGGAAGATACGGGAATTGGCATCCCTGCGGCGGCCCAATCGCTGCTATTCGAGAAGTTTCAGCAATTGGAAAATGTCCGCCAGCGAGAGTACCAGGGCACCGGCTTGGGGCTAGCCCTGACCAAACAACTGGTGGAACTCCACGGAGGCGCGATTAAGGTGACATCAGAGGTAGGGGTGGGGTCTGTCTTCACCGTTAGAATTCCGCCCCAACGGTTAGCCAATTCAGTCGGTGTGCAAGCCTTGGAGCAGGGAGTCACCCCTGAACCGATTGTGGGCCGTATTGTCTTAGTTGAAGACAACGAAGAAAGCGCCAGTGTAATTTGCGATATGCTCACCGCCGCCGACTACCAGGTGATTTGGATTATTGATGGAGCCCGGGTTTTAGATCAAGTAGAACTATTACAACCTGCCGCCGTCATCACCAATGTCAGCCTGGCTAGTGCCGATGGCTACGACATCATTGACGATCTACGCCATTCCGTAGGCACCCTGGGGGTCAAAATCATTGCTTTGCTGGATGCCGATGATCGAAAAGAAGCGGAGCGCGCCCTGGCGGCAGGGGCTAGCGGCATTTTGACCAAACCGATCGATCCTCAGCAATTGCTAGCCCGGGTCAACGCGGTGATGGCCTCGCAAATTTTATCGGACACCACCCTACGACAGTAGGCTCAGCAGTCCCCCGCCTCCCCTGGACCGTAGGCCCTGGGGTATACTAAGACATAGGAGGGAGGTGGCGCAGGCGGTTGCGGATAGATCTTGGTCTAACCTTGGTCTATCTGAGGAAAGTCCGGGCTCCCGAAAGACCAGACTTGCTGGGTAACGCCCAGTGCGGGTGACCGTGAGGAGAGTGCCACAGAAACATACCGCCGATGGAAAGGACGCAGGCATAAGGCGGAAAACGCTTTCGTCATTATGTTCTTCATCCTGTCACAGGTAAGGGTGCAAGGGTGCGGTAAGAGCGCACCAGCAGCATCGAGAGGTGCTGGCTCGGTAAACCCCGGTCGGGTGCAAGGTCAAAGGGGCAAGGGTTGGTCTTTTTCCTGCCCCGCTGTAAGGTACCGCATGAGGCGGCTGGTAACAGTCGTCCCAGATAGATAACCGCCCCCCCGGTGACGGGGGAACAGAACCCGGCTTATGTCCACCTCCCTCCCAATTTTTAGTTTGCCCTGAGAGTTGCCCGTGCCTGAGATTCATCCGTCACGCTTGCGAGACTTGCAGCGATGTTTGCAACAACTTGGGCTACCGACGGGGACAACGGTCCAGTGGGAACGTCTGGACCAAGCCCTGACTCACAAATCAGCAGATCCGACCTATAACTACGAATCCCTTGAGTTTCTGGGCGATGCGGTGTTGCGGCTAGGGGCTACCGAATGTTTGCAGGGGATGTATCCCCAGGCATCGGTAGGGGAATTGTCGGCCCTGCGGTCGGTGCTGATCAGCGATCGCACCCTAGGGCAATTAGCCGATCAGCTGGGACTGGGGAATTATGTGATCATGGCCAATCCGGCCAAGCCGGGGGCGCGAGTCATGGCCGATGCCCTAGAAGCCGTGGTGGCGGCCTTGTACCAGGAAACCCATTCCCTAGCCCTAGTGCGCCCTTGGTTGGATCCTCATCTGCAGCGGTTAGCTACTGAGGTACGGCAAGATCCAACCCGACAAAACTATAAGGTGGCCGTCCAAGAACTGACCCAAGCCCACGCCCGCACCCTACCGGAATACCGCATTACCGAGGCCAGGGCCAAGGAAGATGGCTCCCATACCTATCAGGCCGAGGTCTGGTTCCAGGGGCGCTGCTGGGGTAGGGGGCAAGCCTCTACCAAAAAACAGGCGGAACAGGCCGCTGCCGCAGCGGCCTACGGCGATCTGATCCAACATGTTAAGCCCCATGACCCCGCTGCAGCGGCCTGTTAATCTAGCCATCTTGGGGATCGGGCGGTGGGGTTCCCAGCTGTTGCGTAATTGTTTGGCCCTCCCCCAGGCTCGGGTGGTGGCGATCGCCGATCCTGACCCACAACCACTGCAGCGGTGGGGTCAGCTAGGGATGCTACCAGCCACCGTCGGTTGCTACACCGACTGGCAACAGGCCATGGCCATCCCAGGGCTAGACGCCGTGGTGATTGCTACCCCCGCCAGCACCCACGACCGTTTAATCCGCACCGCCCTAGCGCACCGATACCATGTGCTCAGTACCAAACCCCTGACCCCAGAACTGGCGAGTAGTCAAGCTCTCTGCCACCTGGCGGCAGCCCAGGGATGTCAGTTGGTGGTTGATCATACCTATTTATTTCATCCCGCCGTACAACAGGGGTACGAGATCTGCCACCAGGGGCTACTGGGTCCCCTGCGCTATGCCCAAGCCAGCCGCACCCAGCTTGGCCCCATTCGCGACGATGTGGATGTATTTTGGGATCTGGCCATTCACGACCTGTCGATTTTATGGCACTGGCTAGGGCGCTGGCCCACCAGGGTAACCGCCTGGGGTACAGCGTGGCACCAACCCCAACCCCAGCCGGGGTTTCCTACGGGCTTGCGAGATGTGGGTTGGGTGCGGCTGGCCTATGAGGATGGATTCCAGGCCACAGTCCACAGTAGCTGGGTTACCCCTGACCGACAGCGACGTCTGGTCTTGGTGGGGGACCAGGGCACCCTAGTGTTTGAGGAGGGGCACGCCCAACCCGCACTAACCCTGCACTCAGGCGAAGGAGCAACGGCTCCAACCGACGTCAGGTCTCTGCCCAGCCAAATCATTCCGTTAGCCCCGATGGAACCCTTAAGTCAGCTCTGTCGCCACTTTCTGGCTTGTGTGACCAGGAACACCGCGTCAACCCTTTCGCCCGGTTGGTTAGCCGCAGATTTGGTCTATCTTTTGCAGGCGATCGCCCAGTCGACCGACACCGGTCAACCCGTCGCCATTGACCCCTGCAACCTCAACATCAGCCCCAGGAGGTAGATTAGATTATCTCCCCAAGGGGATAGGTTGGGTGAAAGTTCCGCCTATTCTAAAGATAACCCTTGGGGTTAACGCTAGCCTGATTCCGAATACGCAGACATTGTTTTGATTTGGGTCTCTATGGGCTGATCAGCAGAGTCAGCGTTTAGATTTGATAAATCAATAATAAGTTCTCTTGGTTGCCCAGGTGCTTCGGGCTATAGATAGAGAGTCTTAGGTTAACTCCAGCGGGAGAAGGCCGTTTTCCTGCAGGTCGTTATTTCGGCGAGGTCGTTATTTCGGCGTAAGCCTCAGCGACGTTGTCTCAATCGTCACTGTGCACTCATGGGTTCCTGACTGTTTGTTTGTCGCCCTCACAGGACTGTCATCATGTACAAATTAATCTGGTTTATAGTCGCCGCTGCGATCGGTGTCAGCGGTGCGCCTTTTAGCGCGATCGCTAGTTCTGCCTCCACAACTGACCAAGAATTGCCGATCGCTGAGGTTACCAGCCGCGATCGCCACAGCCCCGAGAGTCTCAATCGGGTTGCCGAAACGATGAATCGTCGTTTGAAAGCCCCTGGGGAGACCACCCCCACCATTACCGATGCGCTGCAATCCTCCTTTCTAGATGACCTACTAGATGGTCTGCTGGATGAGCAAGGAGAGCTTAACTTACCCATGGGGCTAACCGTCTACGACGCCATGGGCACCACTTCGGTTGGCGTCGGCACCGAGTTTTAGCCTGTCTCCCAGGTATACTGACCTGGGAGAGATACTAGGACACAAAACTTTGGGCGTCGATCTGCGAAGCTACGTATTTATAGACAGTTTGCAACCCCAGCATGCCGCCTATATGGGCACCGTGTCGCTGGGGTTTTTGCCGCTACCGGGTGATGCCTCCCTGTGGATTGAAATTTCCCCCGGCATTGAAATCAACCGGATTTTAGACATTGGCCTCAAGTCAGCGGTAGTCCGCCCCGGCACTCTGATTGTGGAACGGCTCTATGGTCTGCTGGAAATCCACGCTAGCAACCAGGGGGAAGTGCACGCAGCAGGCGGAGCGATGCTGGATGCCCTAGGGGTGAGCTATCGGGAACGGTTGAAACCTAGGGTAATTTCCAGTCAAGTGATCCGCAACCTCGACCCGCACCATGTGCAGCTGATCAACCGTAACCGGCGGGGCAACATGATTGTGGCTGGCCAGACGCTTTATGTATTTGAGGTAGAACCCGCCGCCTATGCCTCCTTAGCGGCCAACGAAGCCGAGAAGGCAGCGTTGATTAATATTCTGCAAATTAGCTCGGTAGGCAGCTTTGGTCGCCTCTACCTAGGGGGCGAAGAGCGGGATATTTTAGCGGCGAAGGAGGCTGTCATCGCCGCCATGGAAGCGGTGCCAGGCCGATCTATGCTCACCCAGCGCAACGAGTAACCGGCCCTACACCACCTCATCACCCATTGCTTGACAAAAAGCGGTGCATTGCGGCTCCAGGTTGACCGCCAATGCACCCTACGATTTCAACAATCCAAAATCCAAAATCCAAAATCTCCCCACCTCCCCAATTCCTCGCCAGGGCGGACACACTGGTCCGCCCCTACGTTTCTGAAGAACGAAAAACGAACAGGGAAGAGCCCAAAATCTAAAGCTCCATCCACCCACCTCCCCATCTCCCCACCTCCCAATCCCATCACGTCCCAACGAATCCCCTATGTCTCAACTCCTTGCAACGGTGCATTACGGCCAACCCAGAGTCACCGCCCACAGTATTGATTAACCTGCGGCCTAGTGCACCCTACGGCTCCCCCATCTCCCCCATCATCCCCACCCCATCACCCATCACCCTACCCTGCGGGAAGTCGCTCCGCGTCTACCACCCATCCACCCATCCACCCATCCACCCATCCACCCATCTACCCATCCACTCCCCACCTCCCCACCTCCCCGGGAACACACACTTCCCTCCCTGGGTAGAGCAGCGACCATCAAGCTTGTGTTAAAACATATTTTGGGATGTAAAGAACTGTAAAGCACCTTTGCGTCCACGCATTGTACTCCTTGCTAGAACAACTAGGACAACCTATGAAGACTCCGAACACAATTCGCATTGCCCTGGGTCTGCTTCTGTTTGGTGCTGCCCCTGTGGCCATGACCGCATTGCCCCAATCGGCCACCGCTGACATGCATACTGCCCCTAACGTCGAGCAGCCCATGGAAGCAGCGCCTGAGCCTGAGCCAGGTTACGAAGACCCCACCGCAGCTGAAGCGGCTCCCAGCATCGCTGAAATTGCCGCCAGCAGTGAAGACTTCTCGATTTTGACCGCCGCTATCGAAGCCGCTGGTTTGACTGAAGCACTCAGCAATGGTGAGGCTTCTTTGACGGTATTTGCCCCCACCAATGCGGCCTTCGAAGCGCTGCCCGAGGGCACCGTTGATGCCCTATTGTTACCTGAAAATCAAGATCAACTGACTCAACTGCTCACCTACCATGTGGTCGAAGGGGAAGTGTTTTCCACTGACCTGGCCTCTGGGGATGTGGATACCCTGGCGGGTGCTCCCATCACCGTCATGGTGGACGGTGAAGCGGTGACCATCAATCAGGCCAATGTCGTTGCTGCCGATATCGAGGCCAGCAACGGGGTGATCCATGTGATCGACTCTGTACTGCTGCCCATGTAGTTGGCTCGTGAACACAGTTAGCTAACGCTGTACAAATCACTAAATTAGACAAAAACCAGGAAGAGCGGGGTGCAAGGGTACCCCGCCTTTTTTATGGGCTGACATAAAGAACTGTGTGATTATTTGTCTAGGTGTTAAGCATCTGAGACAGGCGCTAGCGGTCAAGGGGTCAAGTTAAACGTCTCTTCAGAATTATGTTACGTAACGCATTATTTCCCCTGGTTTTAGCCCAGCTTTAAACCAATCACTTCCCCCAATTCTCAGAATCACCTTGGGTTCGAGGAATAGAATCGCGATCGCATATCCTCTATCAAACCAATTTTGCCAAAACCTATGGGCAACGCTGTTACCCAGTTTCATCAATAGATGGTGACTTTAAACCTAGATTCACTCGATTCAAACCAGTCATAACGCCTTCAGCCCTTAATACAAAAGGGTTTCAGTCAGTAGTAAAGTTTACCTAAACAGTCGTCACGTCTGGGTCAGCTAGTGGCACTATAGAGGTATTGATGCTGTACTGCCTATAGCTCTTGATCCACTTCTGTATGACTTCAATTCAGTTGATTGATCACGTTAACCAGCTTTAAGTCTGCCGCATCATCGCTCAAGAGTTGTTATTTTTTGGTTAAGCCAATAAACAATCAAAATGTTGTCAAAGTTGAATGACGGCATCATCTCCAAACCAGATTTTTTGGCTGCTGGAACATTCAACCTTTAGCTACAAACAGCTACAGCTACTCACTTTAAACTTGCTTGAAACCGCTGCCCAATCAATTTAAGGGGCCCTGTAATGGACACCAACACCTTTGCCACCCTAGACGGCAACGAAGCCGTTGCCCGGGTGGCCTATCGCCTCAGTGAAGTCTGCGCCATCTATCCCATCACCCCCTCATCACCCATGGGAGAGTGGGCCGATGCCTGGGCTTCTCTCAACCAGTCCAACATTTGGGGCACCGTGCCCTCGGTGGTGGAAATGGAAAGCGAGGCGGGGGCCGCCGGAGCCGTCCACGGATCGCTGCAAGCGGGGTCACTGACCACCACTTTTACGGCATCCCAGGGGTTACTGCTGATGATCCCCAACCTCTATAAAATTGCTGGGGAGTTGACGGCGGCGGTGTTGCATGTGGCGGCCCGCTCCCTGGCGGCCCAGGGGCTCTCGATCTTTGGCGACCACAGCGATGTGATGGCCACCCGGGCTACGGGCTGCGCCCTATTGTGCTCGAACTCGGTACAGGAAGCTCAGGATATGGCCGCGATCGCCATTCGCGCCAGCCTCGAATCCCGCATTCCCTTTCTACATTTTTTTGATGGCTTCCGCACCTCCCACGAAGTGCAGAAAATTGACCTGATCCCCGACCAGGTGCTGGCCGACTTCGTGCCCTTTGACCTGGTGCTGCACCATCGCCAGCGGGCCCTCACCCCCGATCGCCCCTTCATTCGTGGCACCGCCCAAAACCCTGACGTCTACTTCCAGGGGCGAGAGACGGTGAACCGCTACTACAACGCCTGCCCTGACATTGTGCAGCAGGCCATGGACGAGTTTGCCCAACTCACCGGTCGCCAGTACCGACTATTTGAGTACCACGGTGCCCCCGATGCCGAGCGGGTGGTGGTGGTGATGGGGTCGGGGGCTGAAGCCGTCCACGAAACTGTGGATGCCCTGGTAGCCCAGGGGGAAAAGGTGGGGCTACTGAAGGTGCGGTTGTATCGGCCCTTCGACAGCATGGCCTTTGTGAAGGCGTTGCCCCAGACGGTGCAGGCGATCGCCGTGCTCGATCGCACCAAAGAACCGGGCAGCCCTGGGGAACCCCTCTACCTGGATGTGGTCCACGCCATCCACGAACTGCCCCAAACCGCAGGCCGTGTGCGCCTGGAAGGGGACGAGGACCATCCCCACTTCACCCGGCCCCAGCCAGTCTATGCCAAGGTGGTGGGCGGTCGCTATGGCCTGTCGTCTAAAGAGTTTACCCCGGCCATGGTCAAGGGGGTGTTTGATAACCTGGCCCAGCCAGATCCCCAAAACCACTTCACAGTGGGCATTATCGACGATGTCACCTTCACTTCTCTAGACTACGACTCCAGCTTCACCACCGAGCCCGACAGCGTGGTGCGCAGCGTGTTTTACGGCCTGGGGGCTGATGGCACCGTGGGGGCCAACAAAAACTCGATCAAAATCATTGGCGAAGACACCCCCAACTACGCCCAGGGTTACTTTGTCTACGACTCTAAAAAGTCAGGCTCGGTGACGGTCTCCCACCTGCGGTTTGGGCCTGAGCCTATCCGTTCCACTTACCTGATTACCCAAGCCAACTTTGTGGCCTGCCACCAGTGGGAATTTGTCAGCAAACTAGAGTTGCTCCAGGAGGCTAAACCAGGGGCCACCCTGCTGCTGAATTGCCCCTTTGATGACCCGGCTGAGGTGTGGGCGCGGCTGCCCCAGGCGATGCAGCAAGGGATTATCGATCGGGGCATTAAGGTCTACGGCATTAACGCCTATCGGGTAGCTCGGGAAGCGGGCATGGCCGGACGGATCAATACCGTCATGCAGGTGTGTTTCTTTGCCCTGTCAGGGGTGCTGCCCCGGGAAGATGCGATCGCGGCGATTAAAAAAGCCATCCGCAAAACCTACGGTAAGAAGGGCGAAGAGGTGGTGGCGATGAACATCAAAGCCGTCGATAGCACCCTAGAGCACCTGTACGAGGTGCCCATCGCCGATGCCAGCGGCGACGATGCCCCCCACCGCTGGGTGCCCGACACGGCTCCCCCCTTCGTCAAAGACGTACTGGCCAAAATGATGGCCCGGGAAGGGGATAGCCTACCCGTCAGTGCCCTGCCCGCCGATGGCACCTACCCCTGCGGCACTACCCAGTACGAAAAGCGCAATGTTGCCCAAGAGGTGCCGGTGTGGGATCCCGATGTTTGCGTGCAGTGTGGCAAATGTGTGATGGTCTGCCCCCACGCGGTGATTCGTTCTAAGGTGTACGACCAGGCAGCCCTGGCGGAGGCACCAGCGACCTTCCAAAGCACTGACGCCAGGGACAAAGCCTGGAGTGACCTCAAATTCACCATTCAAGTGGGGGTGGAAGACTGTACGGGCTGCGCCCTCTGTGTGGAGGTGTGCCCCGCCAAAAATAAGGCAGAACCCAGCAAAAAAGCGATCAACATGGCCGAACAACTGCCCCTGCGGCAGCAAGAACGGCAAAACTGGGACTTTTTCTTGCAGCTACCCAACCCCAACCGGGCCGACCTGGATCTGCGCAAGATCTCCCATCAGCAAATGCAGGAACCGCTGTTCGAGTTTTCTGGGGCCTGTGGCGGCTGCGGCGAAACCCCCTACATTAAACTGGCCACCCAGCTGTTTGGGGACCGGATGCTGATCGCCAACGCTACCGGCTGCTCGTCCATCTACGGCGGCAACCTGCCCACCACCCCCTACACCCAAAATGCCGAGGGCCGAGGGCCGGCCTGGTCTAACTCCCTGTTTGAGGATAATGCCGAATTTGGCCTGGGCTTTCGGGTATCCATCGACAAACAAACGGAGCAGGCCAGGGAGTTGCTACGAGGCTTAGCCCTCGATACCGAAAACTCGCCCCTGTCTCGGCAGTTAGCGACGGCGATTTTGGACAACGCCCAAACCGACGAGGCTGATATCTTTGAGCAACGGCAGCGGGTGGCCCAGGTGAAACAGGCCCTAGGGGACTGGTTGGGGCAGCTGGATGGGGGCGATCGCGGCCTCAAAACCCGTCTGCAAAACCTGGTATCCCTGGCCGACTACCTGGTGAAAAAGAGCGTCTGGATCGTCGGCGGCGACGGCTGGGCCTATGACATTGGCTATGGTGGCCTGGATCATGTGCTGGCCAGCGGCCGTAACGTCAATGTGCTGGTGATGGATACCGAAGTCTACTCCAATACCGGCGGCCAAATGTCCAAAGCCACCCCAATTGGGGCCGTAGCCAAGTTTGCCGCTGGGGGCAAACCCGCCCCCAAAAAAGACCTGGGCTTGATGGCCATGACCTACGGCAACATTTATGTGGCCAGCGTGGCCATGGGGGCCAAAAATGAACACACCCTGCGGGCCTTCCTAGAGGCTGAAGCCTACGATGGCCCCTCCTTGATCATCGCCTACTCCCACTGCATTGCCCACGGCATCAACATGGCCAAGGGTATGGAGCAACAGACCGCCGCCGTGGAGTCGGGCCGCTGGCTGCTCTACCGTTACGATCCCCGCCGGGTCGAGCAGGGGGAAAACCCACTTATGTTGGACAGCCGGGCCCCCAAACGCTCCCTGGAGCAGGCCATGTACAGCGAAAATCGGTTCAAGATGCTGCTGCGCAGTAAACCCGCCGAAGCCAAGGAGCTACTGCGCCAGGCCCAGGTTAGCGTGGCCAGCCGCTACCACATGTACCAATACCTGGCCGCCCGCGACCTGGAGGAAGAGGCTCCCCTGCCGCCGAATCGCAGCTACCACCTGGATCATCCGGCCCAGGGAAATGGTCAAGGTAATTCTACTAGGCCTAAAGATAGCGGTACTGGTACGACAGCATCCTCAACATAAAACCAGATCCCAGAGGTCTTCGAGACCCCTGGGATCTTTGTCACCAAACATTTCTAGCAGGACCCCACCATGGACTTAACCACCCAATACCTTGGCCTGACCCTGAAATCGCCCCTGGTGGTGGGGGCGGCGGCTCCCCTCACCGAAGACCTGGACAACCTGCGCTGGATCGAAGATTCCGGTGCAGCGGCGATCGTGCTCCATTCCCTATTTGAAGAACAAATCCGCCGGGAGCGACTGGAAATTCATCACCATACCGAGTACGGCACCGAAAGCTTTGCCGAAGCCCTCACCTACTTCCCTGAACCAGAGACCTTCCATGTGGGCACCGACGCCTACCTAAACCACATTCGCCAGGCCAAAGCGATGGTGGATATTCCGATCATCGCCAGCCTGAATGGCACCACCCTGGGCGGCTGGATCGACTATGCCCAGCAAATGCAGCAGGCCGGGGCCGACGCCATCGAGCTCAACATCTACTGGATTCCCACCGACCTGGATCTGCCGGGAGCCGATGTGGAGCAGACCTATGTGGACATTGTTAACGCCGTCACCGACTCGGTGCAAATTCCCGTTGCGGTGAAGGTGGGGCCTTACTTCAGCAACATGGCCAACATGGCGAAACGGCTCCACCAAGCCGGTGTTGAAGGGCTGGTGCTGTTCAACCGCTTTTACCAGCCCGACATTGACATTGACAACTTAGAGATTGAACCCAACCTCATCCTCAGTGCCCCCCAGGATCAGCGCCTACCCCTCACCTGGATTGCCCTACTCTACGGCAAACTGCCGGTCAGTCTGGCTGCCACTAGCGGTATTAGCCGGGCCGAAGACGTGGTTAAACTGCTGATGGCCGGGGCCGATGTCACCATGCTGGTAGCCACCCTACTGCGCCATGGCATTGGTCACCTTAAAACAATCGAAGAAAATCTGCACCAGTGGCTCGATGAGCATGAATATGAATCTTTAGACCAGCTGCGGGGCAGCATGAGCCAGCTCAAATGTCCCAACCCCAGCGAATTCGAACGGGTGCAGTATATGCGCGCCATCCAGTCCTACCATCCCATCTGGGCCCCAGACTACCAGGTCACCCATTAGCCAGCTCACCCATCCACCCATCCACCCATCCACCCATCCACCCATCCACCCATCCACCCATCCACCCATCCACCCATCCACCC
>NZ_SMDQ01000076.1 GCF_012911975.1 Nodosilinea sp. P-1105
CACCCCTTCCTAGCGTTTCTTTCTCTCTCCACTTCTCGCCCTCAGAGCCTCTTTCCCATGTCTAGGTCGGAAGAGCCAGATGTTTTCCGGCTTAGAGGTTGTTTAACCAGGTATAGTTTGCCACCAAGAGGCTGTAAGCCCACTGAAGTTTGAGGACATTGGCCTACTCCACAGGTATCACCAGAGATACTCTTTGGCTTTTCAAACAGCCTCTTGGGTGAAGAACCCACGTAAGCCGGGGTTTTGATGTAGCAGGGAGCACAGAAGTTAATTTTTTCTATGACTTTATCCCCAGTTAACCATCAGCCGATATTCTAACGATATATCAATAGCCTGGTGACTTAAAGGGAGCGTGTTTAGGGATACCTGTTCCCCTTAGGTGAGATCAGGTTGTATCTCTCAAGGAGACTTCTATGAGTAGCTTTAGCTCAGATTTGATGAATCGAGACTTTGAGGTGAAAATCGGCGAGTATTTTGGTCGAGGCTGGGAAATTTTCAAGAAAAATGCTGTACAGTTTATTCTCTATACCCTGCTATTAGGGATTATTGTTGGGGTCTTGTCTCAACTTCCCTCACCGCTAGGTGCCCGGGGTGGGGAAGGTAACCCTTGGGGGGGTGGCAACCTAATTGCTAACATCCTGATGCCCATTTTGTTTGCAGGATACTATTTTGTCGCCTTTCAGATTGCTCGCAATCGCAATTATGCCTTTGGCGATTTCTTCCAAGGGTTTCAAAAGTTTTTGCCCATCTTTCTGACATCCTTAGTGTCTACAATTCTAACGGCTATTGGGTTTGTTCTATTCATTATTCCGGGCATTTATCTGGCTGTCGCCTATCTCTTTGCCCAAGCCTTTGTGATTGATAAGAATTTTGAATTCTGGTCAGCGATGGAGACCAGCCGCAAGCTCATTACCCGCAAATGGTTTCCCTTTTTTGCGCTGGCACTGGCACTCATGGTGTTGAACTTCATAGGGGCATTAATTTTGGGGGTCGGCTTACTAGTCACCATCCCCCTGACCTTTTGTATCATTGCCGCCGCCTTTGAGGACATTGTCGGGCTTAACTCGGTGGCGACGACTGGGGATGCTCTGTAGGTGGCCAGTAACGAATTATGGAGCTGTGGCTGGGTGGCTAGGGGACTAGTGCTCTGCGACATAAGTCGGCCAACCATCCCTGATACCCGACACCCAGAACCTGACACTCCCAGTAAAGGGGGGCTTATTTCTGTCAGTCAGGACTAGGAGGTCTGGATTTCGGTTAGCCAGAGAAAAATGTTGAGGGGGCCATTCTTGTCTTGAACATGACTTAATCGTGAAAAATTTGTCCTGATTGGCGCATTTTTTCAGGTTTAGGTTTAAATGAGGAGGGATCTGTAGATCTGTGTCTATCTGTCCTGATGTCCTTCTCATTAAGAACTGGGTGTGGGTAAGCCATATGAAAGGTCCTTGGAAGGCGCGACTGCCTCGGTTACAGCCCGTGAAGCTAAAACCAGTAACGCTCAAACCGCTTGACCTCGGTAAGCGGTGGTCTTATTGGGCGGCGGCGGATAAAACCACGCGGTTAACCTTGGCGGGGGGAGTTGCCTTTGCCGGATTAGTGTTGACCCAGATACCCCTATCACCGTTGGCGCTGGGACGACAACCGAGTCAGGCTGAGCCTTTAAAGTCGTCGTTGTGGCAGACCACGGGCAATGTCCGCCAATCGGTGGTCGATTTGTACCGGGCTAGGCGGGTGCTGATTCAGTCTGCGATCGCGGCTCCACCCAACCCAGAGACCGAATCTGTGGTTGATGCCACAGCCTCAGAATCGGCTACCGATGGGGCTACCTCTGTGGCTAGTCGTACCTCGGCTACCGGGGCACCGGCACCTAACGGTCAGACGGCGACGACAGGTAGTCGCCCCCAAGGTAAAGCCCTGCCCCGTCCTACTGCGCCCCCCAGTGGTCCGGTGGCGGCTAGTGCTTTTGATCCCAGTAAAACCATTGACACTAACTTGGAAATGCGGGTCGCGATCGCCCGTAATGTCTCATCTTTAGAAGTTGCCGCCTCCGTGGATGGTCACCTGATGGACCTGAATGGCGAGAATTTCTGTAATTTACCGGCCCAGCGCAGTTTTGTCCTGCGTCCCCAGGGGGGCGGCATGGCCTTTGGCGACTGCAAACTAAGCGGTAACGTTTGGTTAGAGCCAGGGGAAGGGGGGTATGTCTTTGTGGGTAACCGCTGGTACAAGGGTCGAGTACTGTTGCTGCGCAACAATAACGGCCTGATGGCCGTTAATTTTGTGCTGATGCATGACTACTTAAGTAGTGTAGTAGGTAGCGAAATGTATGTGAGCTGGCCCTTAGAGGCGCTAAAAGCCCAGGCGGTGGCGGCTCGTTCCTATGCGTTGGTACACCATGTACGTCATGCTCGCCGTGCCTACGACCTGGACAATACCCAGCGCTATCAAGCCTATTTGGGCATCGCCAAAGAAACCAACACCACCCAGGCCGCGGTGGCGGCTACTACCGGTGAATTTATTAGCCACAATGGCGGTATCGTTGAGTCTCTCTATGCGGCCACAGACGATATTGTGCTGACCGCCCACCGGGGCAGCGGCATGAGTCAAACCGGGGCGATGCAACTGGCCTCCCAAGGCTATAGCTACACGGAAATATTAGGAAACTATTACCCAGGCACTAGCCTATCGAGGCTGGTGGTGCAATAGAGCGGTGTACGGGGAAGCGGTTCTGGGAAGGCCAAGGGGCAGGAAAACGTCTTACGCGATCGATCCTAGCCCGGTTGCAGTCCCTGTTCTAGGCCCAGACTCCTGCCCGCCCATGGGGCAAATACTCGAAGTCAGCCGAGGGCTACCTATGTTTTTGACAAAAATCTTGTCAGGGGTACCCTTAGCTTGTTATCTTAAGTGAGCGTTGAATTTGCGCCCCCTAGCCGGGATAGCTCAGCTGGTAGAGCAGAGGACTGAAAATCCTCGTGTCGGCGGTTCAAGCCCGCCTCCTGGCATTCAAATCAATCGAGCGAAAAGTCCTAAATCTAAATGATTTGGGTAGTTTCTAGTGCTGCCATGTAATCCGCTGCCCTAAAAAGCATTAGCCTTCGCAAGTGCTAACCGACGGCCTGGCTCACCACGGTTTCCCCATGGCTTCCAATCCGTAGCCCGTGGGTAGAAGCCCACAGCAACAGTAGTGAAATCCCCGAGATAGCGTCAGCATTGCTTGATCGATATTCAGGATGTTTTCAGGGCATTCTCATCCAGCTATTAGGTTGAGCCGCGAAGGTAGGTAGGTAAACAGAGGATTTCGCGATGAAGCTCACTCGGCAAATCATGGTTGGCGGCCTGGGAACCCTGGCGCTTTTGATCGTGGCGGCGGTGGTGCAGGCGGGGGGATGGGATAACTTTAAACTGCAAAACTACAAACTGCAAAACTACGCTCTGACGCGCATATTTCACGACCAGGAGCGAGAGCGAGAAGATTTGCGCGCCCAGGGCAGCCAGCCAGAAGAGGCCACCCGAATTGACTTGACTCAACTGTTAGATGGGGGCCACCCAAGGACGGAATTCCTAGCATTGACAACCCCATCTTCGACTTCAAGTAACCAGTGATATGATGCTAGGAAGCTAGGGGTGTCCGAGCAAGTCGGACTGAGATCATACCCTAAGAACCTGACCTGGGTCATGCCAGCGGAGGGAAGCGTTGATTGAGGTGATTCACCGAAGCGACGAGGGTCGTGTTCTAGCTCTCAGGTCTGAGCCTGGGAGAATAGTGACTGGGTGTTCTAAGTCATAGACGTTCTAGATCACAAGAGAATGCGATCGCACTTTGGGGTTCCTTGTAGGGTTCGGGCTTTACATATCGTCTCCCGGCATCCTCTAGCCATACCGACACTTTTTGGAGAACGCTATGCGTACAGAGTGGATTGCCAAGCGCCAGGGCCAAGCCAACGTCTCTCAGATGCACTATGCCCGCCAAGGCATCATCACCGAAGAAATGCAGTATGTGGCCCGGCGGGAAAACCTTTCTCCCGAGCTAATTAAGGACGAGGTTGCCCGAGGCCGGATGATTATTCCCGCCAACATCAACCACCCCAACCTAGAGCCCATGGCCATTGGCATTGCCTCCAAGTGCAAAGTCAACGCCAACATCGGCGCATCCCCCAACACCTCTGACATTGCCGCCGAAGTTGAAAAACTGCACCTGGCCGTGAAATACGGGGCCGACACCCTGATGGATCTCTCCACCGGCGGCGGCAACCTGGACGAAATCCGCACCGCCATCATCAACGCCTCCCCCATCCCCATCGGCACCGTGCCGATCTACCAGGCATTAGAGAGCGTCCACGGCAACATCGAGAACCTCACCGCCCAGGACTTCCTGCACATCATCGAAAAACACGCCCAGCAGGGGGTGGACTACATGACCATCCACGCCGGGATTTTGATTGAGCATCTGCCCCTGGTGCGCGATCGCATCACCGGCATCGTCTCTCGCGGCGGCGGCATCATCGCCCGCTGGATGCTGCACCACCACAAGCAAAACCCCCTCTACACCCACTTCGACGATATCATCGAAATTTTCAAAAAATACGATGTGTCCTTCTCCCTGGGGGATTCTCTACGCCCCGGCTGTCAGCATGACGCCTCCGACGCCGCCCAGCTAGCCGAGCTGAAAACCCTGGGTCAACTCACCCGCCGGGCTTGGGAGCACGACGTGCAGGTGATGGTCGAAGGCCCCGGCCACGTGCCCATGGATCAAATCGAGTTCAACGTCCGCAAGCAGATGGAAGAGTGCAGCGAAGCTCCCTTCTATGTGCTGGGGCCGCTGGTCACCGACATTGCCCCAGGCTACGACCACATCACCTCCGCCATCGGCGCGGCCATGGCCGGGTGGTACGGCACCGCCATGCTCTGCTACGTCACCCCCAAAGAACACCTGGGCTTGCCCGATGCCGAGGACGTGCGCAACGGCCTGATCGCCTACAAAATTGCCGCCCATGCCGCCGACATCGCCCGTCACCGCCCCGGTGCCCGCGATCGCGACGACCAGCTCTCCCATGCTCGCTACAACTTCGACTGGAACAAGCAGTTCGAGCTCTCCCTCGACCCCGAACGGGCCAAGGAGTACCACGATGAAACCCTGCCCGCCGACATCTACAAAACAGCGGAGTTTTGCTCCATGTGTGGGCCGAAGTTCTGCCCCATGCAGACCAAGGTGGATGCCGACGCCCTGACTGAACTGGAGAAGTTCCTAGCCAAGGAGGCCGTGGCTAAAGCGTAAGCGCTGCTAATCCCCTCCCTGGGAGGGGTGTCCGTTCGCGTTCGCGTTCGCGAAGCGTTCCGAGGAAAAGCGTTCCGCAGGAAAGGGCGGGGTGGGGCTCTCCGCGCTTGAGTTGACCCACCCCTGCCCCTCCCAAGGAGGGGATTTCGGACCTTAATGATGCCAATTTTCTACAGATGCCAACCCTAAAATTAAAACTTGACGCTGCACTAGTGCCCTGCGGCATCAGTCGGCCAACTGTTCCTGGCACCTGAAACCTAACCCCTGAAACCCTTAGCCAGGGTTGTCATATGTCTGTCGACCCGTACTAGGGGTGAGTAGATAGCGGCCTGCTGCCATGGGGGTGAGCTTGGCTGATAGATCTCAGGATATGTCTCTTGGCTTAGGGGAGAAAAGCATAAGTCTCCCCTGGGGTAGTCAACGGCGGGGGGCGCGATCGCGCTAAATGGCAATGCCCCCTTAGAGACCTGCACCATGACTATTTCCCCTGAGCTTCAGACCCATCAATCCTTTTGGCTGGCGTCAACCTTACCCTCCAGCTATCCAGCCTTGTCCCAGGATATTGCGGTCGATGTGGCGATCGTGGGGGGCGGCATAGCCGGCATTACCACCGCCATCCTGCTGAAGCAAGCGGGTAAGCAGGTGGCTGTACTGGAGGCCGACCGGGTGGCCGCAGGGGTGTCTGGACATACCACCGCCAAGGTCACCTCCCAACACCAGCTCAAATACGCCCACCTGATCAAAGACCTGGGGGTAGACAAAGCCCGGCTCTATGGAGACGCCAACCAGGCCGCAGTGGAACAGGTGGCTACTTTGGTGCAAAAGTACTCCATTGACTGTGATTTTGAGCGCCAGGCAGCCTATGTCTTTGCAGAAACCTCAGACACTTTAGCGTCGGTGCATCAAGAGGTGGAGGCCGCCCAGTCCCTAGGGCTACCAGCTAGCTTTGCCCCTACCCTACCCCTGCCCTTTGCCACCCGAGGGGCGGCCAAGTTTAGCCACCAGGCCCAGTTTCATCCCCGCAAATACCTGCTGGCCCTGGCGGCCCAGGTGGATGGAGACGGGTCTTACCTCTTCGAGCAAACCCGAGTCAGTACCGTTGATGGTGAACACCCTAGTCAGGTCAAAACCCAAACTGGCTTTACCGTAACGGCCCAAGATGTAGTGGTCACGACCAACCTACCCATCCTGGATCAGGGCCTATTTTTTGCCAAAGCCTATCCCCGCCGGTCATATTTGATTGGCTGCCCGATTGACCCAGCCCAGGCCCCCAGCGGTATGTTCATCGGCACAGGGGAAGGGTATCGGTCCATTCGCACTACCCCCACTGACGATGGCGGACGACTGTTACTGATTGGCGGTGAAGGTCACAAAGTGGGCGATGTCTCGGATACTGAAGCACGCTTTGACCGACTAGCCATCTATGCTCGCGATCGCTTTGGCGTTGTTCCAGCCTACCACTGGTCTTCCCAGGATATGATGTCCTTCGACCAGGTGCCCTATGTGGGCCGACTAACCCCAGCCCACCAGCACACCTATGTGGCCACTGGGTTTAGTCTTTGGGGCATGAGCAATGGCACCGCCTCAGCCATGGTGCTCAGGGATTTGATTCTGGATCAGCCCAACCCCTGGGCCGAGCTGTACGAGGCCACCCGTGCTACCCCCTTTGTCACCCAAGACTCCCTGAAGAAAAATCTGGAAGTAGGGGCCCACTGGGTGGGCGATCGCCTCAAAGGATTGTTCGACAGCCCCGACAGCGTCGAACCTGGGGAGGGTAAAGTTGTCAACGCTGGGGTAGACAAAGTTGCCGTCTACCGAGACCCTGCCGGAACGGCCCACTCGGTATCGGCCGTGTGCCCCCACCTGGGCTGCATTGTGGCCTGGAATGCCGCTGAGACCAGCTGGGATTGCCCCTGCCACGGCTCCCGCTTCGATACCGAGGGCAATATTCTACAGGGGCCAGCGGTCCAGGGGTTGGAGCGGAACGATTAAAGACTAGTGGTCTGTATCTTCAGGTGTTTTAGCCCCCTGCTCCATGTCCTTGAGGGCTTGCCAGCGGAGTTCTAGTTCTTCTCGCTCCTGCTTTAGACTACGCTCTAGCTCTTGAATTTCGTCCCGGCGGGCGGCGGTTTCTAAGGCCCGGCGGTCTACATCCTGGCTTTTTAGGGTAAGGGACTGCCGCCAACGTTCAGCTCGCTCAATTTCCTGCTCTAGAGCTTCGGGGGTAACCCCGTGGGTCAAGTACTGTTCAATCAGGGTTAACACCCAGGGGGTAGCATCCTGAACCGTCTGCACCTGGTTCAGACGATCCAACTCGACTAGCACTAGGCTGCCCTCTTGAAAAGACAGCAATTTGGTGGTTTCAATCAACCGCTCTGCAGGCATCAGCAGCCATGTGGCTTCAGCCGTTTGTTGAGCCAGCAGTAGCAGTTCTGCACCGCCCAGGAATGCTTTTTTTTGGACCCTTGCCAGGTACTGCATCAGTGGCTGACTCCTTGCCCCTACGGCCTTGAGTATAGCGGCTGTGGCCACTATTAAGGTAGGCTTTGGGCGGTCTAAGTTTTGCTGTTCTAACCTAGGGAATCACCCATGGCTTGCATTGTCTTTACTGACCTGGACGGCACCTTGCTGAATTCAGAGACCTACGCCTATGAGGCTACACTGCCCATGCTGGCTAAATTAGCGGCCCAGGGGATTCCGGTGGTGCCGGTGACCAGTAAAACCCGGGCCGAGGTGGCCCAACTACGGCAGGATGTGGGGCTAACCGACCCATTTATTGTGGAAAATGGTAGCGCCATTTATATCCCCCTAGAGCAAACCTCCTTTACGTTACCCCCCAAAACAGAGGACGCAGACGATATAGACGGCTACCGGGTATTGCCCCTAGGCTGTAACTATGTCACGGCCAGGGCTGGGCTCAAGGCCATTGCCCAGTCCCTAGGCCGTCCCCTAAAGGGTTTTGGCGACTGGTCTGTGGATCAGGTGGTGCAACTGACTGGGCTATCGACTGAAGCGGCTAAACAGGCCAAGGCGCGGGAGTTTTCAGAACCGTTTATGACCCCCAAAAATGTGGCTGCCGATGACTTGCAGCAGGCCGTAGCAGCCATGGGCTTTCGGGTTGTCCTGGGCGAT
Organism: Nodosilinea sp. P-1105; assembly: GCF_012911975.1. Classification (GTDB taxonomy): domain Bacteria; phylum Cyanobacteriota; class Cyanobacteriia; order Phormidesmidales; family Phormidesmidaceae; genus Nodosilinea. The sequence continues at coordinate 8,408 of NZ_SMDQ01000076.1, forward strand.
CGCTTTTCTCATCTATTAGGGGGTGGGGCCGGTAAGGGGGCCGCGGTCCATCGCCTGGTGAACCTGTATCAGGCGGCAGACAACCCAGTCACCATTGGCCTGGGGAATAGTCCCAATGATCTAGATATGCTCACCGCTGTCGACCATGGAATTGTGCTGCCAGGGGCGAACGGGCCCCATCCTGACTTAGCCCATCGAGGGTGGACCATTGCCCCCGCCCCGGCCCCAGAGGGTTGGGCCCTGGCCGTAGAAGCCGCCCTGGCGGCCCTGCAGCGTTAGCATTTTTTTATCTGACAGTGGGTAAAGCTCCTGTAAACCTGGGCTAGGTTCCGCCCGATGGCCGATCCCAATTGATAGACTTGCAGGGGACTATGGCCCTCCACCCTTTAGGAGTTGTCGATTAGGACCTTACTTACACATACTTACACCATTGACTCATACACCCGATAATATGTCTGGCGGGTTAAATCAGCCTCTATGAACCTCGATTGGAACACCTTAATCACAGGGGTCGCAGCCCTTCTGCCGCTGCTGCTCTTGATTACCTCTAGCTATTTAGCCCTGGAGTGCGTTCTGGCATTGTTCGGCCTTCGCCCGAGGCCACAACCCGAGGCTGCTATCCCCTCTGATTTGACCCTGGCGGTGCTGGTACCGGCCCACAACGAGGCCAGCGGCATTCAACGCACCCTCAGCTCGATTCAGGCCCAACTGCGATCGCAGGATCGGCTTTTCGTCGTCGCTGACAACTGTACCGACGACACCGCTGCGCTGGCCCACCAGATGGGGTCACGGGTAATTGAACGCCATAACCCTAACCAGCGGGGCAAAGGCTATGCCCTAGACTTTGGCTTGCAGCAGCTTGCCGCTGATCCCCCAGACATCGTGGTGCTGGTTGATGCCGACTGTGACCTGCACCCCGGTTGCCTTGGGTTCCTAGCGCAACAGGCCAGCCAAACCGGCTGCCCAGTCCAGGCCACTTACCTGATGGAAACCCCAGCTAACGGTACGGTCAAAGACGGCATTTCCGCCTTTGCCTTTAAGGTAAAGAACTTAGTACGGCCTTTGGGGCTGTTTTACATGGGACAGCCCTGTTTGCTCACAGGTACCGGCATCGCTCTGCCTTGGTCAGCCGCTACAGCGGTCAGTGTTGCCAGCGGCCATATTGTCGAAGATATGAAGCTAGGACTAGATCTAGCCTTGGCTGGCTACCCGCCTCGATTTTGTCAGCCCGCCCGGGTGATCAGCCGACTGCCCAGTAGCGAAACCTCTGCCACCACCCAACGTACCCGTTGGGAACATGGCCACCTGATCATCTTTCGCGACTATGCTGTTCGCTTATTCCGCCAAGGTATTCGCCATCGCCAGGTGGGTCTGATTGCCCTGGGGTTAGAGCTGTCAATTTTGCCCATTTCTCTACAAGTGGTAACGACCTTAGCCTTGGTAGCTCTAACGACCTTACTGGGCTTAGCCGGGGGAGAATGGCTGCCGTTTTATCTGGCTGGGTTAGCTTTCCTGTGCCTGGTCTTTGGCCTTATCCTGGCCTGGCTAGGCTATGGCCGCACAGATGTCAAACCCCGGGAGTTGCTCCAAATTCCGGCTTATATGCTGACTAAGGTGCCCCTGTACAGCAAGTTTATGGTCGGTCCAGAAAATACCTGGGTGAGAACTGAACGGGATAGCTAGTACACTGAGGCATAAGTCGGCCCACCATTCCTGACCCCTGTGTAACCCACCCCTGCCCACTTCGACAGGCTCAGCACAGGCCTCCCAGGAGGGGATACCGGCACCTGACAGCCTCAGCAACGGTGGTTATATTTCTGCCAGGCAGTACTAGTCGAATCAATACTCCATCATAGTCACCTATATCCTTCCCCGGGTAGATTGAGTCTCAGCCCCTGGGTAGGAGGCTAGAGCATAAGTGGTTTACTCCATCAAATATGGCCATTGTTTTCTTGAGTTTAGACAGGGTTTTGAGGGTCGGACAGCTTGTCTGGCCTTTTAGCTTGGCCCAACTTTTTGACGAGCCCATCACCGACCCAGTCGCTGTCTTTTTGACTATTTTGGCGATTATGTTGGTGGCGCCGCTGTTGGTAGAGCGACTGCGGTTACCAGGAATTATTGGCCTGATTTTAGCCGGAGTGGTGGTTGGCCCCCATGGCCTGGGCATCCTAGAGCGAGACAGCACCATTGTGCTACTGGGTACCGTGGGGCTGCTGTTTCTGATGTTTCTGGGCGGTCTCGAAACTAGCCTGGACGATCTTAAACGCAACGCCGATAAGCCAATTATTTTTGGCCTGGCCACGTTTTTGGTGCCGATGGTACTGGGGACAGGCATGGGATTGGTCTTAGGCTACAGCTTTTGGGCCTCTGTTCTAATTGCCTCCTGCTTTGCCTCCCATACCCTGGTGGCTTTGCCAGTGCTCAACAAGCTGGGGATCATGCGCCACCCAGCGTCGACAGCCACCCTAGGGGCCACCCTGATTACCAATGTCTTGGCCCTGTTAGTGCTGGCCGTTGTCGTCCGGGCCGATGAGGGGGATTTGACCCTGGGGTTTTGGTTCTTTTTGATTCCATCGTTGATTATCTATACCTTTGCCGTCCTGTGGGGAGTGCCCAAGCTAGGACGCTGGTTCTTTAAGAAATTTGGTCAAGATGAGGGGGCAGAATTTACCTTCGTCCTGGCAGCTTTATTTGTGGTGTCGTACCTGGCCAGCCTGATTGAGATTGAGCCCATTGTCGGTGCCTTTTTAGCTGGGGTCGCCATTACCCAAATCATTCCCCGCCTCAGCCCGCTGATGAACCGGGTGCAGTTTATTGGCAATACGCTGTTTGTACCCATCTTTTTGATTTCGGTGGGCATGCTGGTGGACCCCCTGATCCTAGTGCGCGAGCCCGAGTCGCTGCTAATTGTGACGGTGATCGTGCTGATAGAGTTGGTCAGTAAGTTTATTGCCGCTTGGGGAACCACCCGCTGGTTTGGCTGGGGCTTCCCCAGCACGATGGTGATGTTTGGTCTATCGGTGGCCCAGGCGGCCTCAACCCTGGCGGCCATTACCATTGCCTATGACATCGGCCTGGTGGATGAAGTCGTAGTTAACGCCATTATCATGATGATTTTGGTGAGTTGTGTGATGTCTCCGTGGGTGGTGGCTCGCTGGGGACCCCAACTGCAACGGCAGCCGGAACCAACCAACAAAACTGAGGCTGCATCAGGGACTGATAAACCAGACGAGCCCGTTTTGGGTAAGCGAATTCTGGTGCCAGTGGCGAACCCCAACACCGAAGATAATTTGCTGCAGCTGGCGATCATTTTGACTAAACGGGTCAAAGGTACCTTGCTGCCCCTGCATGTGTTGCTGGATCACAAGCAACCTATCGTGGAGTCATCTAAAACTAACCAGCAGCGATTGCTAGACACCGCTGAAAATATTGCCGCTGCGGCCGCTATTCCAGTGGAAACCATTGGCCGACTAGATGACTCGATCGAGTGGGGGATTTTGCGTTCTATCCAAGAGCGCAATGCTGATTTGCTGATTTGTGGCTGGAAAGGGTTTTCCACCTATCGGGAAAACTTCTTTGGCAGCGTTATCGATACCATTGTGCGATCGGCCCCAATTCCGGTATTGGTCAGCCGCTTTCCCCAACCGATTGAAAACACTGAGGATATTTTGTTTGCGATTACCGGTCGGCAGGCCAATATTTCACAAATTAAAGCCACCCTAACCATTGCCCAGGCCTTGGCAGAGGAACTCAAAGCCCCCCTGCGGGTGTTGCAATTTGTGGTCAACTCCCCCCACGATAGCCAGGTGAGAGGGCTTCTGGAACAGGCTAAGGTTAATTTGCAGTCCATCCGGGGTAACCCCGTGCGACGCATCACTGAGGTCTTGGAGCCCAATAGCCTGCTGATTTTGATTGAAAGCACCTACCGGGTGGGGCAGCCAGCCCTGGGCCGCGAACCCGAGGCGATTACCCGGGCCAACTGGGAGACCAATATCATCATTGCCAATTTCCCCTCCTAGTGGTCTGTCAAGCCAGCAGTGACGGGGCGATAGGGTCTGCGGTGCGGTCTACGGTGCACGGTCTACAGTTTGCCTTAAACCGCTTAGATGTCCAGATCCCAGGGTGCTTAGGCTGATTGGCCATGAGTTTCGGGGCATCTCAGGGCAGAACCCTGGGATCTGTACCAGCGTTCTAGGCGTCGGGGGTAAAAACGTAGCGGGTTAGCACCCGCATGGCCTCCCGCTGACGATCTGTGGGGATTGGTTTGCTCCACTCAATTGATTCTGAAAATCCTAAGTGGCTCATCTCCAAAATTACTCGGTCCACCGCCGAGGGGCGGCCAATGACTAGAATCCGAACTTTATCGCGATCGCCCCCTGAGGTGAGACTGGCGCCTTCTTCTGATAAGGCTCTGGCGTATAGAAATGTTTTTGGCATAGTGAGTTAAAACATAAAGGGTTCAACATACGTCCTCCGTGACGACTCAGGTGAGTATCGATGGTTGAACACCCGTAGGTGTCGTTATCCGAATGCGTTATCCGAATGCTGTAGGTACACCTATCCCTAGTCTATTTAGACTACTGGGGAACGGTCTGGCATTTAAGGGAATTTACGGAGATTTCACTGATGGCGGTCAGGTGGCAACAGCTGAATTTACGCGATCGCGCCCCATAACGGCGCCACAGGGCTACAGATCAGCATTGTCCATAGAGTTAGGTCTTTACGGCTGCTTGTTAAAGAAGTAGTACTCTGAGGCATAAGTCGGCCTACCATTCCTGACACCTGTGTAACCCGCCCCTGGCCCTCCCAGGAGGGGATGCCGGCACCTGACACCCTCAGCAGCGGTGGTCATATTTCTGCCAGGCAGTAGTAGGTTGAACCAGCAAGCAGGGTAGGACATAGGCAAGGGGAGATCCCTTGGCTTATTCTAGGGAGGCTGGTCAGTGGCTGTGGAGGGAGATAGATAGTGGCAGATGGGTTACGTTGGCGCTTAGGGCGAGTGGGGCTGAGGCGAGTGCTCGCCGTGATGTTGGTGTTGGGCCTAACCAGCTGTGCCGTGCCTCAGTTGAAGGCTGAAGATCGACTGTTTTTGCCGGTAACCGCCGAACTACTGGATGTGTACAATCTGCCCCCCCAAGAGTTTCAAGATACGACGGTAGGGGGGCTCTCAGCTTTGGCCTACGATCGCCAGCGTGACCAGCTTTATGCCCTATCCGATGATCGCGGTCAATTTGGCCAATCTCGGTTCTACACCCTATCTTTGGAGGTGGACCTGGATAGCCAGCGGCAACCCCGGTTCAGCCAGGTGACTATCACCAACGTCACCCCCCTCAGCGATACCCAGGGCAACCCCTACCCCAGGGGCTACCTAGACCCGGAGGGCATGGCCCTATCCCCTCGGGACACCCTGTACATTGCCAGCGAAGGGGATGTGCGCCAAAATGCCCCACCCCTGATTGGCGAGTTTGACCGTACCACTGGCCAAATCCTCACCAGCCTGCGGATTCCCGATCGGTTTTTGCCCGACGCCGTTGAATCCCCGACCCAGGGGGTGCAAAACAACCTCAGTTTCGAGTCGTTGGCCATCAACGCCGCCCCTGGCACGGCGGGCCAAATTGAACCGTTTCGTCTGTTTACCGCCACCGAGTCGGCCCTGGTACAAGACTACGAAGACGACCCCAGCCAGCCCCTGAACAGCCGCTTTTTACATTACCTGGTAGGCGAAGACCAGGCCACCCTACTGGCCGAATATCGCTATCCCCTAAGTTTAGAGCCCAGTGGGGCCGTGGTGAATGGGCTAACCGCTCTGGAGGTGATCGATCAGGGCGGGCATTTTCTGGCCCTGGAACGAGCCTTTGGCCTGCGGGGCTTTGCGGTCAAACTGTATCAATTGGCGACTGGCGGGGCCACCGACACCTCGTCTATCTCCAGTTTGCGGGGGGACGTGTCGGGCCTATCGCCCATCCGCAAACGGCTGGTGCTGGACTTTGCCGATACCCCCCTAGAGGTCGACAACTTGGAGGGCATGACCCTGGGTCCCCGCCTGCCGGACGGCAGCCAGAGTCTGCTGATTGTGAGCGATAACAACTTTGAGGGCGATCGCGCTACCCAACTACTGCTGTTGCGGCTGATAATTTAGTTAGTGCCCATGGATATGGCCTCAGACCCACCCCTAGACTTGGCGATCGAGGCGGATGCGACCTCTAAACCACACTCGAAGCCTATGCCGCTCTAGAAGTTCCCAAGGTCTGGATTTACGACAACGGTAAACTCACCGTTTATCGCCTCAAGAACGGTGACTATCAGCAGTCTATCGAGAGTGCCGTTTTTCCGAGTATGCCAATGGCTGAATTTATTCCTAGCCTGGTGGCCCAGGCGTTTACAACGGGCACCAGCCCGATGCTGCGCGGCCTCAGACAGCAACTGCAATCGGGCGAAAGCGCACTGTGAAAACCTTTGGGCCACTTGTGTCCAAGGGCTAGGGTGCAGGGCTTTTCGCTAAAGACGCTAACACGAAAAACCCAACTGCGATCGCAGTCGGGTCCGTTTGATGTGAGTCAGATGCGAACCAAAGGACTGGGTAGCGATCTATGGTTCTGCTTCATCATGACAACTAATTACCTTGCGTAGATTAATCGCAGCTTAAAATCACTGAAAAGTCTGATCAGGGTCTTGGGGCATCACTTCCCGGGTGGAGCGTTCTAACAGGTTGGCCCGCAGATTCTCTCGCCGCTGGCGGTTGCGGGCCAATAGGTGACGAGCCCGTTCTTGTGCTGACTTCATATTTACCTCTAAAATTCTGTATCAAAAGCTACTGAACTGATATTTCAAGCATAACCTTACTTGGGGCGATTCAGGTTAAATTTCCTCTATGGCAAAGTTAAGAATTATTCTCATCACCACGGCAGACGCACAGGCCTGCTCCTACGTTCCCTTGGCATCATTCCCCGCCAGGGTAAACACACGGGTCTGCCCCTACGTTTCTCCGTCACCCATTCCCTCCTTCACACCTCCATTCTCCCCCATCACCATTCCCCGCCAGAGCAGATACACAGGTCCACCCCCACCCATTCACCCATTCACCCATTCACCCATTCACCCATCACCTCCCCACCTCTTCACCCATCACCTCTTCACCTCTCCACCTCCCCATTCAAAACTCAAAACTCAAAACTTCCCCACCACCCCTACCCTCCGGGAAACCACTCCGCATCTACACCTCATCTCCCCCATCCACCCATCCACCCATCCACCCATCTCCCCATCTCCCCATCTCCCCCATCCACCCATCTCCCCATCCACCCATCCACCCATCTCCCCATCCACCCATCCACCCATCTCCCCATCCACCCCTTAACATTTCTTATAATTAAAGCCGCCGTTCAACCAGGTACCTGACTCTTGCTGCTTGCGATCGCCCCTAGCCTGCTGGCCCTAGCCCTGGTCGATGCCATCAATCAAGGCTTCACGACTCTGGTGCAAGTGCTTGAACAAACCCTGTTTGTCAGCGTCTACGGGTTGCCGTTGGTGGTGATTTGGCTGATGGGGGGAGCGGTATTTTTTACCTTGCGGTTTGGCTTTATTAACCTGCGAGCCTTTGGCCATGGGGTGGCGGTGGTACTGGGCCACTACGACAGCCCCGACGAACCTGGGGAAGTCTCCCATGCCCAGGCGCTGTTTACAGCCCTATCGGCCACGGTGGGCTTGGGTAACATTGCCGGGGTGGCGATCGCGGTGCAGTGGGGCGGCCCCGGTGCTGTGGTTTGGATGACCCTAGCGGGGTTTCTGGGCATGTCTACCAAGTTTGTGGAGTGCACCCTGGGTCAAAAATATCGACTGGTAGATAAGGATGGGCGGACTGCTGGGGGACCGATGTATTACCTGTCTCAGGGACTGGCGGATTTGGGCTGGCCCACCCTGGGACGCTGGCTGGCGGGGTTATTTGCCGTCTGCTGTCTATTAGGGGCTCTGGGCGGGGCCAATATGTTCCAGGCGAACCAGTCCTTTGCGGCGGTCGCCACTATCGCCCCGGCCCTGGTGGCCTATCGTCCCTGGTATGGGGTGGGGTTAGCACTACTGGTGGCTCTGGTGATTTTAGGGGGTATTCGCCGCATTGGCACCGTGGCCAGTGTGACAGTACCGGTCATGGCCGGGGTCTATATCGCTGGGGCGCTATGGATTTTGGTGAGCCACAGGGCTGACCTATGGCCAGCGGTACAGGCGATCGCCCAGGAGGCCGTGCATCCCCAGGCGGTGGAAGGGGGTGCCCTGGGGGTGCTGGTGCAGGGCATCCGTCGGGGGGTATTTTCCAATGAGGCGGGGATTGGCACCGCCGCGATCGCCCATTCAGCCACCCGCACTAAAGAACCCGTGCGGGAAGGACTGGTGGCCATGTTAGAACCGTTTATCGATACGGTGGTGATCTGTAATTTGACCGCCCTGGTGTGTGTGGTGACGGGGGTTTACCAGCAGGCCGGACTGTCAGGGGTGAATCTGACCCTGGCTGCCTTCGGCACCGAATTGCCCTGGTTCCCAGCGGTATTGACCGTGGCCATTAGCCTATTCGCGTTTTCCACGATTATTTCCTGGTACTACTATGGGGTCCAGGCCTGGCAGTACCTGCTGGGTTCTCGGTTGACCCTGGTTTACACCAGTCTTTACATTAGTTGCGTGTTTTTGGGGGTGGTATCAAGCTTGGGGGCAGTACTGACATTTAGCGATATGATGATGTTCGCCATGGCCTTCCCCAGCGTACTGGGGGGCATATTGCTGTCCAATCAGGTGGCCCAAGAGGCCCAACAGTACTGGCAGCGGTTGGGCATTCCCCAGCCTCGCCCCATAGTGAATCTAAGCTTGCAACTGTCCCGTTACCTCTCCTTAGGATCTATCGAGGTATCAACCCAGGTCAGGGATGAGCACCTCCCCTAGCCTCGGCCCCACCTACCGCAACGGCCATGGAAATTGACATTCTACTTTTGACGGTCTACTTCATCTGCATTGGCTATGTGATTTATCAGATGGCCCTGTCGGTGGAAGCTGCCCTAGAAGACCAGGTGGTGTTGGTGGCAGATCAGGAAGGTCTGGAAGCTACGGTGCGATCGCAAATGGTGCAGCAAGGCTTTTCTGAAGACGCAGCTGAGGGGGTATCCGCCGCCCCTGCCCCCCTGCGGCCGACCACAGCCCTGCAACTGAGCATGCCTGAACCAAAGACGATAACCGATGAAGCAGGCAACCCCACCCAGGGACGGGTGTTAATGCAGGTGCTACCCCAGGGGCCCCAACCATTACAACCGGTGCCGGGGTTGACGGTGCAGGTGCTGAACCAAACCCAGGGGGTGCAGGTGACCGTAGACTGGGACCGCAGTTCCATCAGCCGTGTGAATAATCAAATTCGCCGGGCAATTCGCATTACCCCTGGCATGCGGTTGGACCTGGGTTTGCCCCAGGTGACCAGTGTGGTCAACCCCAATCAGTTCCTTAGCGCTCTGATCACCAGTGAAGATACGTTTACCCGCAACCCCGACACCCAGGTATTGCAGGTGGCCGCCCCCCTGCTGGACTTGCAACGGATGGCGGTAATGCCCGCCACTGCCCGCTATGCCCTGGACCTGGTGGTGCAGTTGACCCCTATGGCCGGACGGGGGGCGCGATCGATTGTGCTGCTGGTGCCGTTTCACTTCAGGGTAGAGGTATTACCGGCCCAGCCAGCGGTTCCACTGTTGAACTGGCTGATGAGGCGTTAGGGATAGGCTATGGCTTTTTCAGGCCATATTGCTGAATGGCCTGATCTAGCTTCTTCGCTAACGAAGTCCAATACGACCCGATTTCGGGGCAGGGGGGCAGCTACAGCTTGAGTTGGTGCAATATCTACTGCAAAATAGGTTTAACGTCGATATAATCCCCTAAAATCGCGACCTGCCTCCATCACCCGTTGGGTCGGTGGCAGTTGAAAGGGCCTAGAAACAAACGCTTTAGCCCATAAACACACCCATGCCACAGAATGTTCGTCTTTCGTCTGGAATTGAGGGGCTTGATGAAGTCTTAGACGGTGGATTTTTGCCGAGACAGACCTACCTTGCCCGGGGTGGTCCTGGCTGTGGCAAGACAACCCTGGGCTGGCACTTTCTCACCGCCGATTTAGAGCATGGCGGGCCTCGGCTGTTTATTAGCCTGGGGGAAGCTAGCGAGCAGCTGAAGCGCAATGGGGCGGCCTCAGGGTTTCCAGTAGATGCTGTGGAGGTGCTAGACCTTAGCCCCGATGTGGACTTCTTTGTCCACAAGCAGGGCTATGACCTGTTTGCCGCCGCCCAGGTGGAGCAGGCTTCTCTGAACGACCGAATTGTGGCCCAGGTCAGGGATCTAAAACCACAGCGGGTGTTCATCGATTCGATCACTCAACTCCGTTACTTGGCCGCCGATGCTTACCAGTTTCGCCAGCAGGCCGTGAGCTTCCTGCGATTTTTGCTCCATGAGGGGGCGACGGTGTTATTCACCTCGGAGGCCAGCCAGGAAGCCCCCGACGAAGACTTGCAGTTCATTAGCGATGGCATTTTGACCCTGGACATGACCCACCAGAGCCGGGGGGTAGAGATGTCTAAGTTTCGGGGGAGCTCCTTTCGCAAGGGCTACCATGCCATGCGCATCAGCGATCGCGGCTTGGTGGTCTTTCCGCATCTGATCGCCAGCGATGGCCCCGTGACTTCCGGCTTGCCCCGCCTCTGCCCGGCCGGTATTCCTGAAATTGATGAATTGCTAAACGGTGGGATTGAAACTGGCACCATTACGATTATTTCTGGTCCTAGTGGTGTGGGTAAAACTACCCTGGGGCTACAGTTTATTAAAGAAGCGGCGGGTCGGGGCGATCGCTCCGTCGTCTACCTGTTTGAAGAAGCCGTCGATACCTTGTTAAATCGCTGTGAAGGCATCAACATTCCGGTGCGGGCCATGGTAGAACGGGGTACCCTAGCCGTCGTCAAGGTTGACCCCTTGCTCTATTCCCCCGATGAGTTTGCCCACCAGGTTCGCCTGGAGGTAGAACAGGCAGGCGCGAAAATCATTATGGTCGACAGCGTCCTGGGCTATAAGCTCTCCTTTCAAGCGGATGACTTGATTCGTAATATTCACAGTCTTTGCCAGTACTTGAAGGGGAAAGGTGTCACCACCCTCCTGACCAACGAAGTTGAGACCATTACCGGCGACTTTAAAGCCACAGAGTTGGGGGTATCGTATCTGGCTGACAATATTATCTTTCTGCGATACCTGGAAATTCAGGGGCAGCTACGGCGGGCGATCGGCGTTTTAAAGAAACGCCTCAGCGACTTTGAAAAAACCCTACGGGAATTTGAAATTTCCCGCTATGGCATAAAAGTCGGTCGTCCGTTGACCCAACTGAGGGGAATACTAAGTGGAGTTCCTGAATTTTTGAAATCTCACGACTATGAGTCATGATTGGCCTCTTAGCTTATCTAATCCCCCAGAGGATTTAGGGCATCAATGGCAATATCGTATTTTGCTGGGGGTAGATCATCAGCAAAATAACCGGTTGCTGGCGGCACTGTTGGGGCAGTTTTACAGCTTACAAATCTTGCCTGGGCCGTCGCCCCAATGGGGTCAAACCTACGACCTGTGCATTTTCGACAGCCTCTTTTTCAGCCGCCATACCCAAGAAATTGCCGAGCAGCGGAGGGCAGCTAGTCCTGTTTTTCTACCGTTTTTGCTGTTAGCTAAACAGACTCACCTACCATTGCTCACCGTCGCCCAGCGTCAGCAGGTGGATGATGTGATTACCATCCCTGTCGACCAAACTGAATTGCTGATGCGGGTTGAGTCTTTGCTGCGGACCCGGCAGCAGTCCCTGAAGCTCAGTGCTATGCTGGCCCAAGAGCAACTGCTAGAGCAGCAGCTCCAGGCGGACAACCAAATCCTGCAAAAAATGGCCACCCAGGATGGGCTAACGGGGATTGCCAATCGTCGCGCCTTTGACGAAAAACTAGCCTATGAATGGAAGCTGGGCCGCCGGGAACGTAGCTCTCTGGTGCTGGTGCTCTGCGACGTTGATTATTTCAAGGCCTACAACGATACCTATGGCCATGTGTTGGGGGATCAGTGCCTGCGGGCGATCGCTGGGGTGCTCAATACGGTCATCCGGCGACCCGCTGACATGGCCGCCCGCTACGGTGGCGAAGAGTTTGCCCTGATTTTGCCGAACACCGACACCGAGGGGGCCTTACACATTGTTAATCGCCTGCGCCGCACCCTCCAGGCCCGCGCCATCCCCCACCAAGCCTCCTCAATTAGGGGGACCATCAGCCTCAGTTTTGGTCTGGCTGAGGTAATCCCTACGGACCCGTTTGACACCAGCGATCTAGTGCGGGCCGCCGATGCAGCGTTATATTGCGCTAAAACTGAAGGCCGCGATCGCGTCATCGTCGCCCCACCCCTAGACCACCAGGACTGATACCGTTAGCGAAGGAGTTTCTATTAAATCGCTATTGATGGGCACGCTGCCCTTTGCCCGTCCTACATTTACTGCCCCGACATTATCTCTAACCTCCGGGAACCCACGCTCTGGCGTCAATATCCTTCGGGAAGGGCAAAGCCCTACAAAATTTGAAACTTTCCACCTCCCCCCATCACCATCCCCCGCCAGGGCAGACACAGAAAAAGGCAGAAGGTTGTAGGGCTATGCCCGTGCGAAGCAGGCAGAAGGTTGAATTTTGAATTTTGAATTTCCCTCTTGTCCATCCACCCTACCCTGCGGGAAGCCACTCCGCGTCTACACCCCATCCCCCCATCTTCCCCATCCCCCCATCTCCCTGTCACCCCTTCTCCAACACCACCAACAAGCGAGTCGCAAACAAGCCAGGAAACCGATCGCAGACCCGATCGATCGCCCGCATCAGCGGCAGGGCTGCATCCGGGTACAATTGCGGTTTCGAGTATCCCCCGGAGGCCACATAGGCAATGGCCGCCAATCGCTGCACCTGCACCACCCTAAACCCGGCGGTATCCACATCCTGCTCGCCGCCCAAAAAAATGCGGCTGGCGTTGCCCTGGGCGGCATAGTAGTCCAACTGCTGGGAGGACCAATGGGGTGGGGCCTGCCACTGGATTGGCTGATTTAGGGCCAGGGGTTCGGGGTGCAGGGCGCCGTAGACCAGGCGACCTAGCAGGCTGACGCAGGGCTCAAACAAGATCACTCGCCCCCCCGGCTGTAGCACCCGGTGAAACTCACCAAGGGCGGTGCCGGGATAGCGCAGGTGGTGAAACACATCAAACAGAATTAGATTGGCCAGGCTATGGGCCGGAAACGACAGGGCATAAGCATTTTCTATCTGGTCGATCCAGGGGTTGGCGAACAGGTCCGTGCGAATACAGTGGGGAATGGTGGTTCTGATGTCGGCGACCCCAGAGCCCAACTCCACCACAGGTCCAGCCAGCCCTGGGCTAAGGTGGCGGGCAATGGCCCGGTGGAAATCCTGGTATATTGCCCTGAGGCAAGGCTTCTTTTGCCAATGTTGTCGATTTTGTTGAATCTCTTGATCGTGTTGATGAATGTTCCCCATGGCCGCCGTTTGGTGAGCTGAGTGATGTGACCATGATGGCACCGTTGCGTCCTAGTCCCTATCGCGATCGCACCATCCCCTGGTCAGCTTACCTGAGCTTGACCCTGTGGGTAGGTTTTTTGTTGCTGATTCGCAGTCCCCAGCAAAGCCTGATGGCCCATGACGAGGGCTGGTATGCCCAGCAGGCTCGCTGGATTGTGCAAACCGGCGATTGGGTCACCCAGTCATGGTGGGGAGAGCCGATTCACGACCGGATGATGGGGATTCAGTGGCTGATTGCATCGTCGTACCAGCTGTTTGGCATTAGCGAAGGGACGGCTCGGCTACCTAGTGCGATCGCCTGCTGGGGGACGGTCTTACTTACCTTTGAAATTGGGCGGCGCTGCCTCACAGCCCCCATGGCCTGGTGGGGGGCGGCAATTTTAGCGGTCACCCCCATCTGGATGCAGGCCGGACGGTTGGCCATTCAGGAAGCTTCCCTCACCGCCCTAGAGCTACTGGCCATTTGGGCGCTGTTGCGGGCCGAGGATCGCCCGGTTCATCGGCGGCGGTGGGGCCTATTAGTGGGCATCGCCTTCGGTCTGGCCTTCATGCTCAAGAGTGTGATGATTTTTGTGGCCCTGGCGGCGCTGCTGCCCTATCTCCTGCTCGATCATCCCCGCCACCGTCACCTGTTGAACCCCGGTCTATATATCGGCTTTTTGATCGGGCTGATGCCAGCCCTGGGGTGGTTGGGGTTGAGTGTGCAGCGCTTCGGCACCATGCCGCTGGAACGCACCTTTGGGCTGATTGTCAGCCTCTCTCAGGAGAGCTACCACGAGGCAGGGCCCTGGTACTACCTGTGGAATATTCCAGTCAATAGCTTCCCCTGGCCGCTGCTGGCCCTGGCGGGGCTATGGCTGGGTTGGCAGTCCCCGTATCCCCGCAAAGCCCTGTGGCTGGGGTACCCGGTGGTGTTTTTTATCTTGCTCACCCTGTTTAGCACCCGCACCTGGTACTACCCCCTGCAATTTGCCCCGTTTGTAGCTCTCCTGGCGGCCCTGACCCTGACCCATCTAGGGCAGGTGTATCAATCGGGGCGGCGACGGCGGTGGTTGGTGACGGGTACTACGGCCTTGATGGGGCTACTGGCCCTGGGGATGATTGGCTTTGGGGTGGTGGCTTGGGGCCACCCCCCCTGGCTACCCCAAGCCGAGGCCCGCCGCTATGCCCTGGTGGTAGCCGCCGCAGGGGTGGGGTGGCTGATGCCAGCGGTGGTCTACTGGGGCGATCGCCAGAAATTAGCCTTTGGGCGCCGAACCGCCCTTTGGAAAGGGGGCTGGCTGATGGGTCCCTGGGGGGCGATCGCCCTACTCTATGCTACTGGCCTCTGGGGCAACTACAACCCAGAGATTAAAACCGCCCTGACCACCCCACCCCTGGCCCCAATCTTGACCACCGAGCCCGTGAATGTGGTGCATAACCCCAACGCCTTTAACCTGGCCAGCCAGGACATGGTGATCCTCACCTTTTACTCCCCCCAGCCCGGGGTCGCCGTCACCGATGGGGCTGAGCTTAAGGCCGGTTCCCTGGCCTGGATCTGGGCGGATGATTTAGCCCAAATGCCTCCCGGTACCGAGGCGTTAGGAGGAGTTAAAACCTGGCGTTTGGTCCGAGTTCCCTAGTACACGGCGGTACCAGTCGGCCTCCAATCCTGCTCCTTAGCACCTGTCACCTAACACCTGTCACCTGCCACCTAACACCTGCCACCCTCCGTAAAAGTGGTGGTATCTCTGCTAGGCAGTACTAGGGTAAGAAAACCGAACCCCTCCCAAGCCCGGGGTTTGCTAGGCTTGAGCTAAGTTCTTAAGCCAATCATGGCAGCGGCTCTGGTATGACCGTCATATCAGCCGTGATTGAGGCTCCATGGTGGGTCCCGGGGTTGAGTACAATGGAGCCGCTGGGCATTGGTCTAAGCATAGGCATGTAATTTCAGGAGGAAAGGATGGCTGCTACTGACTTCAAAGATTACTACGCCGTGTTGGGGGTCAGTAGAACCGCTGAGGCTGACGACATTAAACGGGCCTTTCGGAAGCTGGCCCGTAAGTATCATCCGGACGTGAACCCAGGAGATAAAACCGCAGAGGCCAAGTTCAAAGAAGTGAGCGAAGCCTATGAGGTGCTGTCTGACCCTGATAAGCGCAAAAAGTACGATCAGTTCGGTCAATATTGGCAACAGGCGGAGCGGGCTGGGGCTGGGGCTGGCACCTATGGTAGTCCTGGCGACTTTGGCGGCTTTGACTTTAGCAATTACAGCAGCTTCGATGAGTTCATTAATGAATTGTTAGGGCGATTTGCTGGCGGGTCCGGCATGGGTGGCCCTGGCGGTAGCCGTAGCCGCACCTACACTTACGGTGCCCCTGGGGCAGGCAGACCTTCGGGGTTTGGCTTTGACACAGCCGGCAGTCAGTCCTTTGACCAAGAAGCTAATATCAACCTGACCTTTAGTGAGGCCTTCCACGGCACCCAAAAGCGCCTGCGCATTGGCAACAGCGAGGTGGAGGTTAGAATTCCCCCAGGGGCCAAGCAGGGAAGCAAAATTCGCCTCAAGGGTAAGGGCCAGATAAACCCCTACACCCAACAGCGGGGGGATATTTATCTGGTGGTGCAACTGTCACCCCACCCCCTGTTTAAGCTCGATGGTGACCGGTTGGAATGTGAGGTGCCCATTACCCCAGATGAGGCCGTGCTAGGGGGTAAAATCGATGTGCCGACCCCCGATGGCAGTGTGACCATGAACTTGCCAGCGGGCATAAAGTCTGGGCAAACCTTGCGATTGCGGGGGAAAGGCTGGCCCAGCCCCAAGGGTCGCCGGGGTGACCAGTTGGTGAAGGTGGTAATTGCCCCGCCCACCAGCCTCAGCGAAACCGAGCGGCAGTTGTACGAGCAGCTGCAGGCCGCTCGCAGCTACAACCCGCGTCAAAGCCTGGTGCAGACTAAGCTTTAAGCAGCTTGGGAGGGTGCCAGGTTCTGGTTATCAGGTGATAGGAGTAGTTGGCCGACTTATATCCTGGCCGACCAGTGGTCAGTAGCCAGTGATCGCCTTTATGGGCCGAATGACTATCAACCCTGCCTACTGGGAAATAAACCCGGTTGCCAACAGCGGCAGCAGGATCAGCAGGGCAATAATCAGCACCAGAGTGCCGGGTTCAATAGCGATCACCGCCTTCTCTGAGGTCGGCTTTTTCTTGGGGTTCCCACTTTGAGGGTCTTTGGGATCAACCATGGGTCAAGTCCAAACTTGCTAACAATGTCCGGTTTGGGTACCGGGGGGTAACTCTAGGGTATCGCCTAGGGTTGTTCCTGTATGATAGGCCGCCAGTAGCACATCGCTGGTTTTACCCCAGGCGATCGCCCCCTGGTGGTCAATGGCGATCGCGCCAAAGTCGCGCCCATTAGCGGTAGCTTCAGCAAAGGACTTGGTCAAGGCGGCGGCGAGCCCTAGACCATCGGTGACCCGCACCACCACCCGCACTGCCAACGCTGCATCAATAATATCTTCACCAATCCCAGTGCAGCTGACGGCGGCGTAGGGGTTGGCATAGGTACCGGCGGGCATGGCTGAATCGCTCACCCGGCCCACTCGTTCCAGCCCCTTACCACCGGTTGAGGTTCCCGCCGCCAGGTAACCTGCCTGATCGAGCACCACCACCCCGATGGTACCCCGACGGGCACTGGCTGCTCCCCCATCAGCGCCATCAGGGGGAGCAGCCACCACCCCAGCCATGGCGTTTTGAAAGTTGTGGGTCCGCTCTTGCAGCCACTCTTGCAACCGTTGGTCGGTGATCGGGTCAAAGGGCGGCAGCCGTAACTCCCGGGCCAGTTCCATCGCCCCCAGGTCAGAGAGGACTCGGTCTGGCTGAGCTTGCAGATAGGCCGCCAGGGCGATCGGGTGTTGCACCCGGGAGGCGTTGATTACACCGCTAAAACGCTGGGTCTGGCCATCCATCAGCCCGGCACTCAGGCGCACCTGCCCGTCTGATTGCAGCACTGAGCCATACCCGGCGTTAAATCGAGGGGCATCCTCTAGCAGTTCGCAACCCAAAATCACACAATCCCGGGCAGTGCCCCCGGCCTGGGCCCGCTGGTAGATTTGCCCGACAATGGTGTACAACTCCTGGCGGATGGCCGCCACCCCGCCCCGGTGCCCCAAAGAGCGCCCTGCCCCGCCATGGATAATCACTTTGGGCCCAATCGCTGTCATCGGTTTTGTCCTGGTAACTGGTGTTGAGTCAGAAAAATAATGCCGGGAGAGGTGACTTGGGGCTCCCGGTTCGCTCATTTTTGAGTGAGGTCGGCCAATTAGGTTAGATTTGGGCTATGGAAACTCCTCTAACCGTTATCACAGAACGGGTTGACGATATTCCCCTGCTG
>NZ_SMDQ01000077.1 GCF_012911975.1 Nodosilinea sp. P-1105
TCAACTTCCCGGTGAGTATTTACACTCGGCTGGGGCCAGAATCTGAGGAACCTCCTTAGAAATGAGCGAACCGGGAGTTACAGTGCTCATACTCAAAAATTCCCCTACGGAGGACGTGCTCAAAATCGATGCTGGTTTAGACAGCCGCGACGCAACCGCCCCAGAACGAGTCAGCGGCAATAGGCATAAGTAGATGAATAGATCTGTCGGCAAAACAGTCGATGGGCAAGTTCACCGACTAGGGTTTAGACATTGCACCGGGGTTGAGCCGGGGCATGGGAGCGGGTTTAGACGTTTGGCCGGAGCAAACGGTAAATGCACTGAGAACACTAAATTAAATTAGTGCTTTTGGTTACAAGACAATCAGTACTGGGTTATTGTTCCCGCCGTTCGCATTGATTCGCTAAGCGCGCGGGCAAAGTCACAAAGCATGCCGTATTCAGATCTACCCTCCTCGGCTGGCTGTCAAAAAGGTTAATGTCATGTTTTTTTAGCCAAAGTAGGCGGGCTCGTTGCCGGGGGTCCATTTAATGTTGCAGCCAATGCTGGGCTTTTGCTCGGCTGGTACCGGCTGCCCCGCCAGCACCGCATCGAGGGCGGCTCGCAGGTCTTTACCGGTCACGGGCACGTCATTACCAGGGCGGCTATCATCGAGCTGCCCTCGATACACGAGCTTTTGATCGCCATCAAACACAAAGAAATCTGGCGTGCAGGCAGCGGTGTAGCGCTGGGCCACCACCTGGGTTTCGTCAAAGCAGTAGGGAAAGGTAAACCCCAAATCCAGGGCCTGGGTCTTGAGGTGTTCGGGGCCATCCTGGGGATGGGTTTCCAGGCTATTGGCGCTGATTGCCACGATACTTAAGCCCTTGGTGCCATAGTCCTGGCCAATGCGGGCAATCTCTTGCTCCACATGCTTCACAAAAGGACAATGGCGGCAAATAAACATCACCAGCAGGGCGGGGGCTCCGGCAAAGCTTTCCAGGGTGACGGTTTGGCCCGTGACCACATCGGGCAGGGCAAAGTCAGGGGCAGTGGTGCCTAGGGGCAACATTGTTGATTCCACCATCACCAT
The DNA here is from genome assembly GCF_012911975.1 of Nodosilinea sp. P-1105. Classification (GTDB taxonomy): domain Bacteria; phylum Cyanobacteriota; class Cyanobacteriia; order Phormidesmidales; family Phormidesmidaceae; genus Nodosilinea. Next base: position 1,073 of record NZ_SMDQ01000077.1, read on the forward strand.
GGGTTGGGCCTCCTATCTGATCAATTCAATACTAACGGTTGTTGCCAGGTCAGGGTTTAATCAAGCCCAATTCCCCAGACCGTCGCCCCATAGCTACAATAAGAGGATTGAGATTTTTGAGTCTCAGTTGATGGGGCAGTCTTTAGGGATGATGGCCCTAACCTCTGAGCTTATACCTTATTCGTTTCTCCCTACTGCCATGCCACTGCCTGTTGTTGCGGTTATCGGTCGCCCGAATGTGGGCAAATCTACCCTGGTGAACCGCCTGGCCGGGGGCAAAGACGCGATTGTCCATGACCAGCCGGGGGTGACCCGCGATCGCACCTATCAACCGGCCTTTTGGCGCGATCGCGACTATTTAGTAGTGGATACCGGTGGTCTGGTGTTTGACGACGACACCGAATTTTTGCCCTATATTCGTGAACAGGCCCAGCTGGCCCTGGCCGAAGCCAGTGCAGCGGTGCTGGTGGTGGATGGGCAAACCGGTCCTACCGAGGCCGATCGCGAGATTGCCACCTGGCTCAGGCAGCAATCGGTACCAGTGCTGCTGGCCGTCAACAAGTGCGAGTCAGTGGACCAGGGGATTGTGCAGGCAGCCCAATTTTGGGAGCTGGGACTGGGAGAACCCTACCCAGTATCAGGCATCCACGGTAACGGCACCGGGGAACTGCTCGACGCCCTGGTGGAGTACCTGCCGGAAACCGTCGAAGAAGCAGCCCTAGAGGAGATCAAAGTGGCGATTGTGGGGCGGCCCAACGTGGGCAAATCCAGCCTGCTCAATGCCTTTGTGGGGGAATCGCGCGCCATTGTCAGCCCCATTTCTGGCACCACCCGCGACGCCATCGACATGCAAGTCACCTACGACGATCAACTCTACCGCCTGGTGGATACGGCGGGCATTCGGAAAAAGAAAAGTGTGGACTATGGTCCCGAGTTTTTTGGCATTAACCGGGCCTTTAAGGCAATCCGGCGGGCGGATGTGGTGCTGCTGGTGATCGATGCCCTGGATGGGGTGACCGAGCAAGACCAAAAGTTGGCCGGTCGCATCGAAGCAGACGGTCGCGCCTGTGTGATTGTGGTCAACAAGTGGGATGCAGTGGAAAAAGACAGTTACACCATTTACGACTTTGACCATCAAATTGCCGCGCGGCTTAATTTTTTAAATTGGGCCAAACGCATCTATGTCAGTGCGAAGACGGGGCAGCGGGTGCCTAAAATTTTGGCGTTGGTTAACCAGGCGGTAGAACAACATCGCCGTCGGGTCAGCACCTCGGTGGTGAATGAGGTCTTAGAAGAAGCCACCAAATGGCACACGCCCCCCACCACCCGCCAGGGCCGCCAGGGCCGCATTTACTATGGCACCCAGGTCACGGCCCGACCGCCCTCCTTTACCCTGTTTGTGAATGACCCGAAGCTACTCAAAGACAACTACCGTCGCTATGTAGAGCGGCAGTTTCGCGAAAACCTGGGCTTTGAGGGCACCCCCATTCGCTTCTTCTGGCGAGGCAAGGCCATGCGCGACCTAGAGCGGGGTAGCGCCAACCGGGCCACCAAGGTGTAATTTCGGCCTATGGATTTACTGCGATCGCTCCCCATTGGTCTTTACCTAGAGCAGCCGATTACCTGGCTGCATCGGCTTGATCCCCGGGTGAAAATGGCCTGGTTGATGAGCATTTTGGTCACACCCATTCTGGCCAGTGCCCATTGGCGGTTTGCCCTGGTGGGGCTACTGTTATTGCTGACCCTGCTGGCCCAAATTCCCTTCCGGGTAGCCCGGCGCCAGTTGGGCTGGCTGATTTTGCTCAGTTCAGCGGTGATGCTGCTTACCTTTGTCATGCCCGATGGCCTACAGGTAGACCAGACTCCCCGCCTGCCGACCCCGGCCGATACAGCGGTGTTGGCCGATCCCCCAGAGCAGTTGCCAGACCTGCCCCAGCCCACCGCCTACCGTTATGTGCTGGTGGACTGGGGCATGATCACCATTACTCGGCGATCGCTCAACCTGGGTATTCGCATCGGCACCCTGCTATTCACCCTGATCTACGGCACCAACCTGTACCTGCTGACCACCGCCCCCGAAGAAATCACCCTGGCCCTCGAAACCCTGATGGCACCCCTGCGCTGGTTTCGCCTGCCCGTCACCGAAATTGCCCTGACGGTGACCCTGTCCCTGCGGTTTATCCCCCTGGTGCTCGAAGAGGTGCAAAACCTGGTGCGATCGGTGCAAACTCGGGCAATCAACTGGAAAAAGTTGGGCTTTAAGGGGTCGGCCCAGGTGTGGCTCACCGTGGTCGAACGTCTGCTAGAAAACCTGCTGCTGCGGGCGGAACAAATTGCCGCCGCCATGGAGGTGCGCGGCTTTACCAGCCCCAACCAGCATCGAGTGCGCTGGTACCAACTGGTGCTTCGCCGTTGGGATTGGTTTGCCCTGGGGCTGCTGGTGGCCTTTTGGTGGGCCAGGCTAATGTGGGGGGGAGAGGGTTGATCCAGCAATCGCCTTGGCTGGTGCGATCGCATCCGCTGCAGCAGCGCACCGGCACTGACATCTTTCAAGCCCTCTATGGTCACCTGCTGCGGCAGCCCCCCAGCCTGCATACCCTGGCCGCTCTGCTAGAGAGCCCCTACCCTCTGCCGGCCATGGCTCACCATCACCACAGCCGCTACTCCATCTGTGCGGGGCCACCCCGCTGGGTGCAGGGACAGCCCCGCCTATGGACTCCTAGCATTGGCCAGGTTCTGCCCACCCTGGCCCAGCGGCTACAGGAGGGGCAAACCCTAGCTCTGTTGGGTGACGAAGCCGATCTAGCCAATCACACCCTGCCCTTTACCGGCGGCTGGTTGGGCTGGCTGGGGTACGACTTGGCCTGGGAAATTGAGCGGCTGCCCCAGCACCGGGCCGATACCCTACCCTTTCCGGTGGCCCTGTGGTATGAACCCAGCACCTTTGCCGTTCTCGACCACCAGGCCCAACGCCTCTGGCTGGGGGCTTCCTCCGTCCAGGAGCTAGATACTCTGGAAAAAACATGGCGCTCTGCCCCAGCCCAGACCGGGATCGCCCCCAGCACCGAGCCAGAGGCACCCATTCTCTGCTTGGGCATGGGCCAGCTGGACTACGAGGCCGCCGTCACCAGGGCCAAACAGCACATCCGGGCTGGCGACGTGTTTCAGGTCAACCTCTCCCTGCGGTTTGCCACAGACACCACCGCCCACAGTTGGTCGCTCTATCGCCGCCTCCATGCCATCAACCCCTCCCCCTTCGCCTGCTACTGGCGCACCCCCTGGGGCGATGTGATCAGCTGCTCTCCCGAGCGTTTGGTCCAGCTGCGGGGAGCGACAGCCCAAACCCGGCCGATTGCGGGCACCCGCCCCAGGGGCGAAACCGCTGAGCGCGATCGCCACTACACAGAAACCCTGCTCAACAATCCCAAAGAGCGAGCCGAACACATCATGCTGGTTGACCTAGAGCGCAACGACCTAGGGCGGGTATGCCAGTGGGGTTCAGTGCAGGTGAACGAGCTGCTAACTGTCGAGTATTACAGCCACGTCATGCACCTGGTCAGCAATGTGGTGGGGCAACTACAACCGGGGTGCACAGCGGTTGATTTAATCCGGGCCGGATTCCCGGGGGGCACGATTACCGGTTGTCCCAAGGTGCGCTGCATGGAAATTATTGAGGCCATCGAACCGGTGCGACGCAGTTTGTTCTATGGGTCCTGCGGCTATCTCGATCGGCGGGGGCAACTTGATTTAAATATCTTGATTCGCACGCTACTGTATGGGCATCCTCAGGACACAACCCATCCCGCCACCGTTTGGGGACAGGTGGGAGCCGGGATTGTAGCAGATAGCGATCCCCAGCGAGAATGGTTCGAGTCTCTGCAAAAAGCCAAGGCTCAACAATTAGCCCTGGGGGTGTAATCCATCCGCCATTCTTCACAATCTCTGGTATTTTGCATGCAGAATGCACAACAAGTTTTAGAATGCATGTGGCGAATGTAACTGACACATTTAGGCATTCCCGATAAAGACTCCATCTTCTTTCATAACTTGAATGAGCACAGAAACTTACCTCAACCATCCTAATTTTGGCCTGCTCTTCAGGGTGTGCATGGTAGATGACGGTCAAGAGTTATTTGCTACCCTGTATGCCCAGCGGTTGTTCTTTCTAGTCACCCACTCCGCCGGAGACGGGTTGGTGTTCGAGCCCCTGGGTCGCAGCAATGCCCGCCTGATGCTAGAAAGCCGCATGCGCGTTCTGCGCCGGGCCGGCCAGCAGGCCGATTATGCTCGCCTCCAAAGCACTTACAAACAAACGTTTCAATGACCACTGCCCCTCAGGCGGAGGCGATTATTGACACCATCCATCGCCTTCGCCAGCAGATTCCCCCTGCTGTCACCCTGATCGCCGTGACCAAACTGTTACCGGTCGAGGTGATTCGCATCGCCTACGATGCCGGTATCCGCCATATCGGCGAAAGCCGAGTCCAAGAAGCGATCGCCAAGCAAGCCCAACTCACAGATTTGCCAGACATCACCTGGCACCTGATTGGTCATCTCCAAAGCAATAAAGTCCGTAAGGCCGTCGAGCATTTCCAGTGGATTCACTCTGTCGATAGTCTGAAGCTGGCCCGCAAGCTGGACCAGGCGGCGGCGGAACAGCAAAAACAACCCCAGTGCTGCCTCCAGGTGAAGATGGTGCCTGACCCACCCAAGTATGGATTTGATGCCTCAGACTTGCCTGCCCTGCTGCCTGAATTAAACCAACTCACCCATCTCCAGTTCCGAGGAATCATGGCCATTCCGCCCCAAGCTGCTGATGCCGACACCATTACCCAGGTGTTTGTCAGCGCCCGGGTGCTGGCTGAAACCATCAACCAAGGGGGCTGGTCTCACCTCACCCTGGACCAGCTGTCATTGGGCATGTCCGGGGACTATCAGCAGGCGATCGCCGCTGGATCGACCATGGTTCGCCTGGGCACGGTTTTGTTTGGCCCCCGCCCCCAGTAGCATCACGTCCTTCAACACCCAGGAGTATCCCAACTTCCAGTTGAGTTACTAAGTGCATTCCCACCTAAAAACAATCCCGAGGACAGCTACTGTGCTCAGGTCAGTGTGCTGAGCGAGTAAATATCTAAATCTCGCGATGAGCCGTTGCCCACTAACGCTAACTCAACCCCTCCTCCACCTGAACACAGGCACTCTGGTGGGTAGACGTCATTTTTCTATGGCCAGATTCTATCCGCTGAATTGTTCCCACACCCCAGCCAGGAAGCGGGCATTAAAAAAGTATTTAACTAATTGTGAATCAACCGTCCGTTTCTGGAATTTCGTGTATACTGTGGACTCAATATTCTGTAATCAGGATATTTGAGCGCTAAGTCCTATTTTCAGGACATTAGACTCTACAAAACCCGCCTTGGCCTCCAGCCCAGAGATTGACGTAATCGTTAACCTGGCATCGCCGTCAAGGGTACGGGAACCCCTAGTTGAGAAAAGCTGCCCCAATCTTTCAAAAAAAGCGTTGACAATTGAAAATAGGCGCTATCATGGCCCTCGTATAACCGAAGCATGATATCCCTATTGGTCAATTCCGGGGTAATGCTTTTCCTAAGTGAGTGATAGTCATCGTGGAGTGTAAGTTGTGAGCAATGTTTTCTCCAAACTGCGGGACTTCGTTGGGCTGAACGATCCAGCAGATTACGAATATGAATATGAAGAGATGGAAGGGGAAGAGTATCAAAATCTCTACCAAGAGGAAAATCCCCAGCCCATTGTTCAACCTCAGCCTGAAGAGCCCCGTAATCGGCGGGTTCGTCGCGATCGCATGATGTCTACTGAACCAGGAATGACCCCGATGGCCAGCAATGTAATTGGTATGCCTGGTGCCATGAACGGCACCTCCGAAGTGGTGGTAATGGAACCCCGCTCCTTCGAAGAAATGCCCCAAGCGATTCAGGCCCTGCGGGAACGCAAGTCTGTAGTGTTGAATCTGACCATCATGGATCCTGATCAAGCACAACGGGCCGTGGACTTTGTCGCTGGCGGGACCTACGCCATCGACGGTCACCAAGAGCGCATCGGTGAAAGCATCTTCCTGTTCACCCCCAACTGTGTCCAGGTCAGCACCCCCACCGAGTACGAAGAAGACATGCCCATGATGGGTCAACCCCAATCCATGCCCATGGCCGGTCAGGTACCCCCTGCCCCCGCCTGGGGAACCACCGAGTCCATGGCTCGTATGGCCTAGGTTGCTGACAGCACATGGACAATCCATCGGGTGATTACTCACAACCCAATTAGCCGGCAAGGTTTCATTGGGTTTGTCGTTAAGGCATAATGCAGGCTAGCGCCCCACAGGGGCATTAGCCTAGGTAAAGAGAATTTATGCTGAATGCGACATTAGGGGTTATTGGCGGCGGGGTTATGGGAGAAGCTCTCATATCCCGCCTTCTTGCTGAGCAAAAATTTACCCCAGACACCATTTGGGTTAGCGATCCCCAAGCGAGTCGCCGCCACTATTTACAGCAAACCTATGGCCTGCAGACGACGGACGACAATCAGGCCGTAGCCGCTGAAGCCGATATTCTATTGTTAGCGGTCAAGCCCCAGGTCTTAGACACAGTCGCTGATAGCCTCTCTTCAGATGTGCTTAGCGGCACACCGCTGTTACTGTCAATTTTGGCTGGGGTACCCCTAGACCGCCTGACCAGGCGATTCCCCGGCTGGTCTGTCATTCGGGCCATGCCCAATACCCCTGCTACCGTTGGGGCCGGTATGACCGCCCTGGCTCTGGGTCGCGACATTTCCCCAGAGCACCAACAGCAGGCTCGACTGGTGTTTGAGTCGGTGGGGGAGGTGATTGAGGTACCCGAAACCTTGATGGATGCGGTCACGGCTTTATCAGGGTCCGGGCCGGGGTACATGGCCCTGGTGATTGAAGCCCTGGCCGATGGTGGTGTCGCCGCCGGGCTGCCCAGGGCCACAGCCCTACAGCTGGCCATCCAAACCGTCAAAGGCACCGCTGAACTGTTGCAACAAACCAACTGGCATCCGGGGGTACTGAAGGACCGGGTCACCAGTCCTGGAGGCACCACCATTGCCGGGGTGGCTGAGTTAGAAGCCGCCGGGTTGCGATCGGCCCTGATCGAGGCAGTGGGCGCCGCCTATCGACGCTCTCGCGAACTGGGCCAGTCATAAGCGCTGGGGTACGAGGGTCAGTGCCGTCAACGAGCCCCCACCCGCCTTGGCAAACATAAAGTATTATTTAAACTGAGATTATTTTTTGTCAGCTTGGGAAATTTAGAATCAGGGTACTACTTGCCTTCTAAACCCAGCCGCCACAGGCTCCGTGGAAGGCCATTCAAACAGGTGCGATCGCTTAGGTTTGTTGTCGGCCCCATTCCTCAATCACTGGTTTTCCCAGACAATCCACCATGGATGAGCTTGTTCGACTTTCAATTCAAGTCCTGATTGCCATTGGTTGTGCCACTGCCGCCACCATCTTGATTCCCCGTCAGGTTCCCGGTAAAGCGGTGGGGCTAGTCTTAATTGGCTTGATTGGTGTCTTTGTCGGTCAGTGGATGGCTGAGCAGTTGTTAGCCCAGTACAATTGGACCGTTCCCTGGTTAGAGTGGGCATTTCAAGGGGTAGCGATTGTCCCCTCTATCATCGGCTCCATGATTGTGCTATACCTGGTCACCGCCTTTTTAAGCTGGGGGCGCTATGGTAATCGCTAGCGATCGCTGTAGCGCTCCTCAGCCCAGGGGTCTCCCTGGTGATGGTAACCATTGCGCTCCCAAAAACCCAGCTCAGGGTCAGCCAAAAACTCTAACCCACTAATCCATTTAGCGCTCTTCCAGGCATAGAGGTGGGGCACAACCACCCGCATCGGGCCGCCATGGGCTGGCGGTAAGGGCTTGCCATCTAGGGTGTGGGCTAAGAAATTCTGAGGGCGGCTAAAGTCCTCCAGGGTCAAATTTGTTGTATAGCCCCCGTAGCAGTGCACCATCACATGGGCCGCCCGGGGATCAAGGGTGATCTGGGCCATCAGGTCTGGAATGGCTATCCCCTGCCAAGTCACATCTAGCTTAGACCAGGTGGTGACACAGTGAAAATCGGCGGTAAAGTCTGTTTGGGGCAGGGCCATCACCTGATCCCAGCGGAACACCTGAGATTCTGCTAACCCCGATATGGTTAAGGTCCAGTCTTCAGGATAAACAGCCGGGGTCTGGCCGTAGGTCAATACCGGAAAACCACTGGCCAAGTGTTGCCCTGGGGGAACGCGATCGCGTAGTTCTGGCCCTGGTTTATGAAAATACTTACCCACAAGTGCTGTCCTAGGAATACGAGACATCTTTATCTACACGGTAGCCAAGATCGCGGCTTAAGGTAATACTCAAAGACCCTCTCCCCAGTAGTGGACCTTAACCCCCCGGCCTTGAGACATCCAGGATTCCCCTGCTGCTTATCCTGGTACCCTGCGACATAAGTCAGCCAACCATTCCTGATGCCTGACACCTCAAACCTGACACCTTCAGTAGTAGTCATAGTTCTATCAGGCAATACTAAGCCGCTAGACCAGCAATCAACCGTTTTAGCCAGTTCCCTGAGCGCACGTCCACATAAGCATGGCAGCGCGAGCACCGTCGAATACCACGCACACCAATGCGCAGAAGGTGTTGATTCTGGCAATGAGGACAGTAATGGTGTTTAGCCATAGCGCTAACAGTTTAAATCAGGACAACAAACGAGGTTCAGCGCCCTCTGATTAAATGGTGAAGGGCGAATTTGTAAATTAGGGTTCCCTAGAGACGGTCTCTTAACTGTCCGGGAATATGCTGAAAAATTCAGTCGCCTCCACCACTTTGTTACAGACTCAACCAACCATTCCCAATACCTGACACCCAGAACCTGACACCCTTATCCCCATAAAAAACAGGGCTAGACCCAAGATCTAACCCTGCCTTGATAACCCTCACCAAAACGTAAGCTATACACAACCCAGCTCAGGACCTGGAGTCTTCCCAGGGGCAAAACGTCAGGTCTGGACTTGGACTTGGTTTAGTGTCGGATGAATCGAAAATCCTGACCGCTAAGCCTGCTAGTCAACCACGCTGGTTCCAGCAGTAGTGGCAGCATTCGCGATCGCCACAGGGGGTGCCACCAAAACATGGGCATAAAGCGCACCAGGATGTTCGGCTACCAACCGGGTATTTTGCACCCGCCCAGCAACCTCAACCGTCTTAACGTCATAAACCTGAGTCGCTAACTTGGGGTATAGGCCAATCCCAATAATAGGCACCAGTAGACAGAGGGCAACAAACGATTCCCGAGGACGAATATCTAGAATGTTGCCCGTCTTGGTAACCACTTGACCGGCATCGCCGTAAAAGATCCGCCGCAGCATCGACAACAGGTAAATGGGAGAAAGAATCACCCCAATGGCGGAAGTCACAATAATGACGGTCTTAAAGCTAGTGCTGTAGACATCGCTGGTGGCCATTCCCAAGAACACCGCAATCTCACTGACAAACCCACTCATGCCGGGTAACGCCAGAGACGCCATCGAAGCAGCTGTAAACAAGGCAAACGTAGCCGGCATCTTGCGCGCCATACCACCCATCACATCCATGTCCAACGTATGGGTACGTTCGTAGGTCACCCCAGACAGGAAGAACATAGCCGCCGCAATTAGCCCGTGGGAAATCATCTGTAGCATAGCTCCACTCATACCCAGGGTGGTAAAGCTAGCACAGCCAATCAACACAAATCCCATGTGAGCCACTGAAGAATAGGCCATGCGCCGCTTCAGATTGTCTTGGGCAAATGCCGTCATCGACGCATAGATGATGTTCACAACCCCCAGAATGGCCAGGAACGGGGCAAAATACAGATGGGCGTCAGGCAACATTTCAATATTCATGCGGATGATGCCGTAACCTGCCATCTTTAGCAGCACCCCAGCCAAAATCATCGACACGGCCGCCGGGGCTTCACTGTGGGCATCAGGTAACCAGGTATGCAGGGGGAAAACTGGCAGCTTCACGGCAAAGGCCACCAAGAACGCAGAGTAAACCAGGATTTGGAAAGGTAAGGCGTACTCTTTTTGAGCCAACTCAGTCAAATTGAATGTGACCGTGTCGCCATAAAAGGCCATAGCCAACGCTGCTATCAGAATAAAGATAGAGCCGATGGCCGTGTAAAGAATAAATTTAGTAGCCGCATACAGGCGCTTCTGACCGCCCCAGATAGAAATCAGCAGGTACACCGGCACCAGTTCCAGTTCCCACATCAGGAAGAACATCACCAGATCCTGGGCCAGAAAAACCCCCACTTGGGCGCTGTACATTACCAGCAGCAGGCTGAAATACAGCCGAGGCCGATTGGTAATGTTCCAAGAGGCCAAGATTGCCAGAGTGGTGATTAGACCACTCAGCACCACTAGAGGCATGGCCAAACCGTCGGCTCCCACAGACCAGGTTAAACCTAACTGGGAAACCCATGTGTAGCTTTCAGTCAGTTGTAGACCAGGCTGATTCAGATCGTAAAAATTAATAAATGTGTAGAGAATTAGGGAAAATTCGATGAAACCAACACCCAAGGCATACCAGCGTAAGGTCTGCCCCTTGCGGTCGGGTAGCACTGGAATTGGCAGGATGGCTAGCAGCGGTAGCAAAACTAGGGTCGTTAGCCACGGAAATTGCTCGGTAAGCATGACAATTCTCGTGAGGGATTACATACAAAACAGCCAGCGCATTCGGCGTTCCGGTTTTCAGTGCGGCTTAGGGTCGACACTTGCCCTGGATTGCTAAAACACCAGGATCATTTGCCTATGCTGTTCGCGGCGGCCTACCCTAGTGGGTCAGGTCGGAGGACTTTAGCTTAAAGAAGCGCTACCCCTAAGGGACGACTTAGGGGATCAAACCGGACCGCAATATCGATAGAGAGAAATACCTATCTTTGCGCCAGCTCTAGTATAGGAAACTTAATAAACATTTGATAAGCGATTTTGTCATTGAATTGCAAAACATTGACATTAAAATCGCTGATATAAAGGTATTACAAGGCTTTGAGGGCCTCAAAGGATTTTCCTTAATCAAAGTGAATAGTCACATTTATGTAACTCAATACCTCTGATTGTTAAATTGAGTTACAAATGACTCGCTATTGAACGCCAGTTCGATGGAATCTCATGCAGCAGAAAAGTCTGCCACATCCCCTCCTTGGAGGGGTGCCCGGAGGGCGGGGTGGGTTCCGTCGGGCTTGCTTGACCCACCCCTACCCACTTCGACACGCTTAGCGCAGGCCTCCAAAGGAGGGGATTTCGGACCTTGATGCCACCAAATCTCTACATCTGGAAACCCTAAATTCAAGACTTGACGCTGCCCTAGGCTATCCTGACGCCAGTTGTGTCAAGGGCGAGGCTATGCGTTGTTACCCGCTGTCCTTCCTGTGTCCAGGCATCAGCCATCGCCTGACGTACCGCGTCAGCCCCATTCCTGGGGGCCAGAGCCAACAGGGTTGGTCCAGCGCCACTGATGACTAATCCGTGGGCGCCAGCGGCCCTGGCCGCCGCCGCCACCGCCGTATAGCCAGGAATTAGCGTCTGCCGATAGGGCTGATGAATGCGATCGCCGAGAGCAACCCGCAGCCAATCTCCCCGCCCGGTTTCTAAGCCCCGCAGCAGCAGTCCTAAGTGGGCGGTATTAAAGATGGCATCGGCACGACTATAACGTTGGGGAAGGACTTGCCGAGCCGCAGCGGTAGATAGTTCAAAATCAGGGATAGCCACCACGGGTATCACGTCGCGATGCCAGGCGATCGGACAGAGCACCCAGGCCCCCTCCGGCTCAGAGGCAACGGCGAGTTGGCAGCCCCCCGTTAGCGCTGGCACCACATTGTCGGGATGACCTTCCATGGCAATGGCCAACTGGGTCAGGGCCGCTTGGTCTAGGGGTACCCCAGCCAACTGATTCGCCCCCACCAGCCCTCCCACAATCGCCGTGGACGAACTCCCCAGTCCCCGGGCCAAGGGAACGGCCAAGTCAATGGCGATCGCCACCGCAGGCACCGGTCGCCCTAGCTGCTGGTAAAGGTACGTGAAGGCCTGATAGGCCAGATTGCGGCTGTCGGTAGCAACCCGATCCGCCTCTTCGCCAGTCACCTGAATTGTTAGTGTTCCGGCCGCCCCATCCGCAGCCGTAAATTGGAAGCGATTGTACAGACTCAGGGCCGCCCCCAGGCAATCAAATCCCGGACCAATATTTGCGGTTGTCGCAGGCACAGTCACGGTGACAGCTGGGGACACGGCATCAGGCTCCAAATGGTGGACGAGTCAGGGGGAGGAGAAAAGCGATGTGGATAGTACCACTTTTTGAGTCACCTTTGGCACACTAGAATATGATGAATGAGGCTTTGGCCATGGCGTTATCCAACCGCTTGCGACAGGCATTGATACTGGGGTTAGGGACAGCAATGGGAACGATCATCCTAGGAGCCCCTAGCTGGGCCGCCCCTGTCCCTGTGGAACAGGCTCAAGACGGCTCGTCTGAACTGGTGATGCCGTTTAGCGATGTGCCCGAAGACCACTGGGCCTACCAGGCGCTGTTAAATTTGGCAGGGGTCCATGGCTGCATCAGTGGCTATCCCGATGGCACCTTTCAAGGGAACAATACCGTCAGCCGCTACGAGTTTGCCGCCGGGATGGACGCCTGTATGGCGGTACTCACCCAGATGGTGGTCCAACAGCAGCAAGAAAACCTGCAAGAGGTGAACGCCATTATTGATGCCATGGAAGCATCCTTAGAGGAGCTGCGCCAACTATAGGCGCGATGACTTAGAAGTCTTCCCGATTGGCGATCGCCCCGGTTACCCGCTGCACCACGTCAGCCACTGGTAAAACCCCCAGTTCTCCCTGGGCTCGGGTACGGATACTCAACGCATTGGCCTCTAATTCCTTGGCCCCTACCACAGCCATAATCGGCACCTTGGCTTTTTCACCATTGCGCACCATCTTGCCTAAGCGATCACCGCTGGTGTCCACTTCCACCCGGACCCCCTGAGTCAGAAATTGATCGGCTACCGATTGGGCAAAGCCTACCTGCTCTTCCGTTACCGGCAACAGGCGCAACTGTACCGGGGCCAACCACAAAGGGAAATCCCCAGCATATTCTTCGATCAAAATACCAATCAGCCGTTCCAGAGAACCGAACGGGGCGCGGTGAATCATCACCGGACGTTGGCGGGAACCATCTTCAGCCACATATTCCAGGTTAAATCGCTCCGGCAGGTTGTAATCCACCTGGACGGTGCCTAACTGCCACTCGCGATCGAGGGCATCCCGCACAATAAAGTCCAATTTGGGACCATAGAAAGCCGCTTCTCCAACCCCTTCAAAATGGGCCATACCAAGGGTTTCCACAGCGCGGCGAATAGCATTTTCCGCCTTGCTCCAGGCTGCTTCAGAACCAATATATTTATCGGCACTAGGGTCTCGGAAACTCAGCCTAGCTCGAAACGACTGATCTAACTTCAGAGCCCGCAAGGTGGACTGAATCAGGTCTACCACCTTTAGAAACTCATCATCCAGCTGTTCAGGGGTCACAAAAAGATGAGCATCATCCTGGGTAAAGCCTCGCACCCGGGTAAGCCCCCCCAGTTCCCCCGACTGTTCATAGCGATAGACGGTGCCAAATTCCGCCAGACGCATGGGTAGCTCACGGTAAGAACGCAGGCTCGCCTTATACAGCTGAATGTGGAACGGGCAGTTCATCGCTTTCAGGACAAATCCTTCGTCCTCTTCAGCCCCCATCATCGGGAACAGGTCGTCCTTATACTTCTGCCAATGGCCAGAGGTCTTAAACAAATCCACCCGGCCAATGTGGGGGGTCACCACCGGCTGGTAGCCCCGCTTCACCTGCTCTTGCTTCAGGAAATTTTCTAAGGTTTCTCGCAGAATAGTGCCTTTGGGGGTCCATAGGGGCAGCCCTGGCCCCACCTCATCAGCAAAAATAAACAATCCCAACTCTTTGCCCAACTTCCGGTGATCCCGGCGCTTGGCTTCTTCCCGTCGTCGCTTGTACTCTTGCAATTGTTCCGGCGTTTCCCAGGCCGTCCCATAAATGCGTTGCAGCTGAGCCCGGTTTTCATCGCCACGCCAGTAGGCCCCAGCCACACTTTCTAGATCAAAGGCCTTGGGATGCAGATCCCCAGTGGTGGCCACATGGGGGCCAGCACACAAATCCCACCACTCGTCCCCCAAATGGTAGAGAGTAATTGGATCCTCCAGATCGGCCAAAATTTCTAATTTGTAGGGCTCCCCCAGTGCTTCGATCCGCTGCTCCGCCTCGGCCCGGGAGACCGTCTCTTTCACCACCGGCAGCTTCCGGTTGATGATTTTGATCATCTCTTTCTTGATCGCTTTGAGGTCTTGTTCGGTGAAGGGCTCAGGACTGTCAAAGTCGTAATAAAAGCCATAGTCAATCCAGGGACCGATGGTGACCTGAGCCTTGGGAAACAGCTTTTGCACCGCCATCGCCATGACATGGGAAAATGTATGGCGAATCCGCTTCAGGTCTTCTGACTCACTGGTGCGGGGTAAGACAACGGAAGAGTTAGCTGGCTGTGCAGAAGAGGCCATGGGTGAATGGGTTGGGTGAATAGGTAACGACTAGAACCAGTTTAGCGACTATTGGCTGCGCCATTGTGAGGGGACTTCGAGTACGGTTACCCCTCCCTCAAAGGACGGATGTTACCCAATATCCCCCAACGCTTAGCAAGTTATGCTAGCTTGAGTTAGGCAACTACCTTAGCGAACTTGTAGGTTTACCTAGCCAAACTATTTTGCTGAGTTTATTGGTCTGATAGCCTTGTCCACCTAGTGCCCTCAGCCCTACCTGGGTTTTCTTCAGAGAGGGTAGTCAATTTTTCTTAAAACTTGACGGGCTAAGGGACGATTAAGGGGGTCATACCCATTACTCCAAATAATTTAGTTAGCATTTATCTACAAATTTGTTTGCTGTCGAGTGTGTTGTGCTATGCTACCTGACTGAGATCTAAAGCTAGTAAGTACATAAGTCTCAAGGTTGTGTGTACTGGCAACGGATTGAACTTTCTGAAGAGCTTTTAACACCTGAAATATGACTGAAGCCATTGTCGACCTCGCTGTCGCCCACCCTATGGTGAAATTCCAGCGGCAAGTGGAGTCCTTAGTGAAAAAATCCAAAATGGTTCAACCAACCGATCCCATTTGGAAAATTGCTTTCCTATTTGGGGATGACTGGGCCCATTGGAAGCAAGAACTCGAAGAGTTCGAATTTTCGACCCAAGACCCAATCCAGGATTTGCTGGCTGTGCAGTCCTGGGAAGAGGACTAAGCATCCCTTGATACCTTAGTTTCTATAGCGGGCTTGGCCTCCGATACAGCAAATCATCAAGCCCCCTACCCCTTTATCAAGGATGGTAGGGGGCCTTCAGGCAAACAAAGGTTGGTGTAGGTTTATTGGTAGCTGTACCATGCATGCATCTCATCTATTTATGAAGCGGTGGGTCAGCGCTACTTTACCCTAGAAAGCCCATATCGGGTTTCAGCTTAACTCTAACGACAACGACGGTGATGTTATCGTGACCGTTTTTTTCGTTGGCCAAATCAATCAATTGGCTAACACCGGTTTCCAAATTCGTCCTAGAACTGAGTAACGGAGCGATATGGGTATCGGTGTGGCTCTCTAGCAAATTATTGTCACTGAGCCCGTCTGAACATAGGATGAGCAGGGTATCTTCACTGATGTCGTGATAGCTGACGGTCGGGCTAAGGTGAGATTGGTCCCGTGGCCCTAGGGCTTGGGTCAGCTGATAAGCGTCTGGGCGGGCATAGGCAATGGCTGGCTCTATGCCTCGATAGATTTCCCGTTGACCGACTTCGTGATCGACGGTTAACTGTTGCAAGCCAAGCCGCTTGCAATAACTATAGAGACGACTATCACCGACATGGGTGACAGCCATGGTTAGGTCTTGTAATAGCACCATCACCAGGGTGGTACCCATGCGACCAATCCCTGAGCTAGCCTTCGCTTGGTTAATGTCAAAAATAGCCTGGTTAGCCTGAATCGCAGCTGCTATTAATGCAGCTTGATCGGGCAGGGTATCTGCCCAGCGCTCCGCAAAGTAATTGCGCAAGGTTTCAACCGCCATTTGACTGGCCACTTCCCCAGCGGCGTGCCCCCCCATGCCATCGCACAAAATATATAACCCTTTAGCACTGAGGGTGGAATTTTTGGGATCGCTGGCTCGGGTCAGATGAGTTTGGGTCAAAAACCAATCTTCATTATGGTTACGTTGGCGGCCCACATGGCTCTGCCCAAGATTATCCACTTGGGCCAATTTCATCGGTAAGATTGTGGTCGGCAACTCGTTAGGGGGATTGCCCTCATCGTCTGAATTATCCAGTGTTGAAGACATTAAGTCTGCCAAGTCCTTGAGATCTGGATCGGTTGGGTCGTCGGTATCAGCATCGGCGTCCCAATCAATCGGAAAGGCCAACATGACATCATCCTCAGGGGAGTCAGAATACTCAGGGGAGTCAGAACCCTGGCTGGACGCCGACACCCCAGTTGGATTAGACGTTTCATGGGGGCGGTTAGCCGGACGCAGGGCATCCATTGCGATCGCCACTTGCTGCTGCACCTCCGTCACTTGGGTCAGGGTGCCGTCAGCTACAGCCTCAATCACCTGCACCACAGTGGGAGCGGTATGGGGGGTTAGGGGTAGCGATCGCTGCCAAAATTCACCTAATCGTTGCAAGGGTAATGATTCAGGCACTGGCACTGGATCTAAATGAGTCAGGCAAAGCCCATAATTCGCATCTACTTTTAAGGCCTGAGGGTTCAGAAGCGTCGTTTGGGTTTGCCAAGGGTCCAGGGCTTGCCACAGCAGCGTCATTTCAAAGAGCCACTGCATCTGTTGCCAAGGGCTGGCGTCCTGAGTTGGCCAAGCTTCTAGCAACGATTGCCAATGAAACCGATCCTCGATCAACAAAACGGCCCATTGGTCTGATTCCAAGGCATTATGCAACTCAGGCACAGCCGGAAAAGCATCCACCTGGAGGGCGAGATAGGCGATCGCTTCAGGGGGGACTGTCGGCCCCACAGACGAAGCGGGGGGCGCAGGAGCGCTGTCGAACCAGGCCTCCTGCAACGATTCTAACGGCGAGGTAGCCTGGACATCACAGTCTAAGACCCTATCTAGGGAGACTATTCCGCTGGCTAGGTAATCTAAGTGATCAAGGTATCGATATCGTTTAGCCTCATCTAAATAGGCGCTATCCTCATAGGAGCTATCGTCGCTCGGCCTATCTGGGGGAGATGTCTCCCCACGGGGGATGCAAATTGCACACCAGCGTTGCAGGTAGCGTCCACACTGGTCACAAAACAGCTGCGAGTCAGGGTTCTCAAATTGACAGAAAGGGCAACACAGCATCTTGAGAAAGGATGGTCGAACGTTAAGGAAATGAGATCACTCGGCGGTCGATGAGAGATACGCTCATAGAGCTTGGCAGACGGCACCTGTAGTAGCTGCTCTATACCACTTTGGCCTGTTCTACAGGCTCAATAACGCTTGCCGCTCAACCTGGGTTAACTCTCGCCATTCACCAGGCTGTAATGCACCTAGGCTGAGGTGAGCAATGGCCACTCTTACCAACCTTAACGTAGGGTACCCAACTGCGGCAGTCATGCGTCTAACTTGACGATTTTTCCCTTCTGTCAAGGTCATCTCTAACCAGGCCGTAGGAATAGCCCGGCGCTCTCGGATGGGCGGGACTCGGGGCGGCAAGGGTGGATCGGCCTCAAGTTGGGTCACGCGGCAAGGTCGGGTTCGATAACCTCGAATGGTGATGCCTCGACGCAACTGCTCAAGGGCCTGAGGTGATGGTATGTACTCGACCTGTACCCAATAGGTGCGAGGGTGGCCATACCGGGGATGACTTAAGCGATGCTGAATACGGCCATGGTTGGTCAGCAGCATCAATCCTTCACTATCACGATCTAACCGCCCCACTGGGTAAACATCAGGGATACTAATAAAGTTCTTCAGGGTTGACGGCGGCTGATCCGGATCACCCCGTCTGGTTGACGGCTGGCTGGGCTGGGAAACTAGATTTTGGGTTGAAGGGCGATCGCCACTGAACTGACTCACGACGTTATAAGGTTTGTAAAAAATAACGTAGCGGTAGTTCATAGAAGCCTCCTATCCAATCGGTACCGTCGCCCAGTCTGCAACATTTCATTGCAACTTTTGTGGAAATGTTGAGAAACTTCAGTCCCTAGGGCTGTCCCGATATGCTGAAAGCTACAGATCATTGCAGGACAGTGTCATGGACACCGACAACAAATATCGTTTCGCTTGTACCCTCACCTTTGGCGATATCTATGGCCAAATTATTGTCTGGCTGGTGATTTTGTTCATGAGCTTGGCCGCCTCTTTAGCGCTCATGGGGGCGCAGCAGCCGGTGTTTGCCTTGGTGACTGTGGGCTTGATTTTGGTGCTATCGTTACCATTCCTGCTGTTCGCTTTTGTCACCACCTTGATCAACCATATTGAGTTTCAACCGGTAGAGAGCGGGCAGGCTATCAGTTCCTCCTCCAGCTCTAAACCCAACCGGGGCACAGAGGCTAGTCAAGCGACCGCCTAGACGATTATTTAAACCCACAGGTCCAGTCCAGGGGTAGGTTGGATATCCCTGTCCCCCTGGATGGGGGGTATAGCCCTACGAACAGGCCAGATAAGAGGCCACGCGAAGTTGGCGTTTTTGAAGGTTCATGCCTCCATTCAGCCACGCCTGGGCACTAGTTATCGGCAGGGGCAGCCTCTTCCATGCCATCAACAGCAGGTAGTTGGCTTTGGCTAGCCATCTGATCGATTTGGTCTTTAAACTGGGCTGGGGCCATAGCAGAGGCCTGAGCAAACAGTGACTGGGCGGTGTCTTGGTCCCCTTGCTCTTGCAACACTAGGGCTTTAGCTAAGACGGGCCGAAAATCGTCAGGGGCTTCGGCAATGATTTCCTCATAGAGGGCCAAAGCCTGATTGGTGTTACCGGTTTCGACATACACCTGAGCTAGCAGTAGTTTGACCGATGGGGTATCGATGCCCACCACGGCCGGATCATCTTGCAACTGCTCGGCGGTCTTCAGGGTGTCTTGTAGTAAGCCAGTGGCGGCCTGGGGCCGATCCTGTTGGATCAACAGTGCCACTAGCCCTTGTAGGGCATTCATATTGCCTGGTTGTTGGTCTAGAACGTCCCGATAGATTTGAGCAGCCCCTTCTAGATCACCGATTTGTTGCTTGGTTTGGGCCAACAGAACGGCGTATTCCGGTACATCAGGATTAAGCTCTACCAGCTTCTCCAGGGGCTCTACCACCCCTTGAATATCTCCCAACTGGATGCGAGCGTCCACCAGCCCTTGTAGGGCGGTTTGGTTATCAGGTTCCCGTTCTAGCACCAGCTCGTAGCCCCGGGCTTGGGCTTCTAGCTCGGCCTGCATCGAGGACGGATCGGTCGCAGGAGTATCAGCATTACTGTCAGCCTGGCGGTTGTTAGCCCCAAAAAAAGGCAACAGCGATAGGGACAAAAAGGCAGCCAAGGCCAGGGTTAGCACTGTCCCCACTAGCCAACGATTTCGTTTTGCAGTCACAACAATACCTCTACTCCTAGAGCTGACAGGGCTACCTTAGCAAAGAAGTTGAAAGGAAACTTGAAAACAATACGGATTGTTGACGACTTTCTTTGGATGTTAAAGAAGAGCGGCTGAGCTAACCCGGTGGCTTGATAAATTTGGTGTGTAATGGGGCAGAGCGCGAGTGTTACGCTAGGCTTACAGACCAGTTGATGGTTATGCAAGCAGTTGGTTTACGTTGAGAGGAGGTCGGTGGTGCCATGGGTTCTGCAGAGCGAGACACATCCAAGCAAGATCAGTCTACGATAGAAAACTCCTTAAAGAATGGATCAGGCACTGAGCCTTCCCCGAAACGGCCAAAGTTAGTGTCTCCGCCCCAGCGGCCGGTGCGTCCCCCGGCTCCTGCCCAGGAGGCAAAGTCTGCAATCTCTAAGCCTCCAACAGCGACAACCACTCCAGCCCCGGAAGCTAACAACCAGGCGGTGGAGGAGAGCCCCCAAGGGCCTCGCTATCAGCCAATTGCGCCGCCTAGCGAGCCGATGCAGTATCGAGCTATTGGTTTGGTGCGGGGCACCTATGCGCCCACCGAAGCGGATCAATTGAATCGCGGCAATCTGACCACTGACGATGGCTATGTGATTGATTCAGTGCTGTTGGGTCGAGTCACCAGTCTGGTGAAAAAACATTTGGATTTAGATAAGTCCCATCTATGGGTCGTTTATCCTCGCACCCGACGTGATGAAGAAGCTGAACCCAATGAGCAAGACTTACATTTGCAGATTGTTGGGGTTTGGGAACCTGAGACCCTAGGACTACCAGGGGAATCAAAAACTGACGAGGATCAAGGCACGGTCGTCACCAGCGAGGCTGAGGCAGAAACAGACGAGGCTGAGGCAGACCAGGCATCAGCGGCTGAGTCATCCCCAATGACAGAATTACCTAGCGTTGATGACAACTTCTTTTCCATTCGTGGGGAAGTCGTGAAATACGAGCCTGATGATCAGTCGATCACGGTCAAGATTATGCAGGCGGCCAAACGTCCTCCGGGCAATGCCAAGTCGTTTAAGTTGCTATTGCAAGGGGAGATTACAGGCCGCACGGTAGGCTATTTTTGGGATTTTAAGGTAAAACGAGAGGCCAAAATCCTGGTGGTACAGGAGTCCAGCACCGTGGGGATTGTGCCCCCTAAAAAGCGGCCTAAGGGAGCAGCTGCCCGACGAGGCAAGCCAGGGGGACGCGGCCCAGGCGGACGCCCCGGACCCAGTCGGCGACCTGTGATTAAAGGCAGCAGTCGCCCCCGCAAACCACCAGTGGAGAAAGGCGCTTCCGAGGAACCTGCTCAAGACTAGCACCGGGTAGAAACCTCAGTTTAAGGAATAGCTCTAATAACCTAACCACTGAGCGCATCTTGGGGTAAAAAGGCGCGATCGCTAGGCAGGGGGGCAACTGGGCTGGTCAGCTCAAATTGTCCAGCCTCAATCCAGGTTTTGAGCGTCTCAGCCACTTGGTTAGCTAGGTACAGGCTAGCCAGGGGGGCAGTTCGTACGGCCTGCCCTTCGATGGTAATATGGCCCGATTTAAGCTGGGCGTAGCTAACCAGGCCAAAGGTAGGCCGCACCCGGCGGGGAATCGAAAAATCCATCACCGGGGCCACAATGTCGCTATCTTGAACGGCACAGTGGGCGGCGATCGCCTCATTGAGCACCGGAATTGGCACCCCTACCCCCAACATCATGGACGGTCCATAGCCTTTGAAGTAGCAGCCCCGTACCCAGTGGGGCTGCATGGCTTTAGCATCGCCGATCAGCGCCACCGTTGCCGCTGGACCAATGGGGGTGCGGTTGGCTAGCCGCCGCTGCAAGGGAAAATGCTGGGTCCCTTCCCAGGCCACATAGCCCACACCGCCCCCCAAAAATACCCGACTACCAATGCCAATCGCAGCCAAATCGGGATCGTTTAGCAGGGGTGAAAGCGCCCCAGGATTAGCATAGACAGCATTGCCCAGGCGCGGTTGCAGCGGCCCCAGATAGGTGGATAGGGGGCGATCGCCACCATTCACCCCGACAATGAAATTTTGGTATAAGCAACGGGGGTTAAATAGGTAAAACTGGTTAATGGTGTCCTGGGTGATGGTGGTGTCAAGGCTAGCCCGGGGGTAGCAGTCGGTAGCATGGCCGGTTGCTTGCAGGTGTACACTCCGCCCGGCAATCAAATCTGCAATCACATGACCGCCGCCATACTCGCGGGCTTCTTCGGCTTCCAGGGGTTCTCCCCCCCGCCCGGCAACGCTGGGCTGGCTGGCTCCCAGATACACATCTACGGCCCCAAAGCCCGCATAAGCCGCCACCCCATTCAGATAGCATTCCAACAACTTAATGGGGGGATCGGTATGCCCTAAATTCAGAATCGCCCCTGAGGACTCCATCGGTTCAAAGGTACCGGTGACCACCACATCGACAGCTTTAGCAGCCCGAGCAATTCCCTGTTCTTGAGCCAGGGCCTTAAACTGGGTGGCAGTGTGAACCACCACCTGGCCCTGGCGAATTTTGTCGTTAATACTGTCGATAGAGCGCATAGCTGCACTTAGGCCTGATCGTCAATGGGGCGGGCTTGCAGCCAGAGTAGGCCAGCCATCAATAGCGCTGGCCCCAGCAGTAGCCCCAAGGCCAGCCCCAGGGAAGGGGACACCGACCACCGGGGGATGACGTACTTGATCACAGCCCCCAGGGCAGCTGAGGCCAGCACAACTTTAACAATGAAACTGAAACTACTGGAAGAGGTCATGGGGTTAGGCTGGCGATCGCCGCACATTCAAACAACACCACTCTTGCTGCCGCCACAGGGTAGCCACCACCCAACCATGCTGCTCTAGGGTATCGGCAACCAACTTAGACTGCTCCAGCAAGATACCACTTAAAATGCCCCAACCATCGGGCACCACAATGGTGTGCAGCTGCGGGATCAAATCTAAAATCACCTCGGCCAAAATATTACACACGACCCCGTCTACCGGGGCTTGAATCGTCTTAGCCACGGCATCTAAACTACCGTGAAGCACCGGCATCCGCCCCTCAGGCAGGTCATTCAGGTCGCGATTGGCCTGGGCGGACTGCACGGCTAGGTCATCAATATCAGCGGCGTAGGCTTGCTTAGCCCCCAGTAACAGGGCGCCAATCGACAAAATGCCGGACCCACAGCCAATATCAGCAATGGTGACATCACTGCGTTCATGGGTCAGCCGCATTTCTAACGACTCCAGACACAACTGGGTGGTGGGGTGTGCTCCGGTGCCAAAAGCCACCCCTGGATCTAGCCGCAATACCAGCCGCTGGTTGCCCTCTGGAGGCGATAACCAGGCTGGCGTAATCAAAAAGCGATCGCCAATCGGTTGGGGCTGCCAGTGCTCTTTCCAGCTTTTGGACCAGTCCTCTTCATCAATGACTCGCCAACTGACCCGAGGCGGCACCACAGAGCTGCATAGGGCATCCTGCCGCATGAACAGCGCCAGGGCCGACAGGTCTAGCAACTCCAGCCGGTGCTGGGGAAAGTAAGCTGTGATCAAACAGGTGGAGCCTCGCTGCTGGGTCGAGGTACCTTGGCTGCCAAAGCTATCAAACCGCCAAAAAACTAAGTCCTCCAGGGCTGGATCACACCGGACTTGCACTTCCCACCAGGTATTGATCACAGCCATGACCGCGAATGCCTCTGCAGAGTATCGACCAATCCCATGCTACAGATTTACAGTATAGGCATCACGAATACCAGGCACCTTGAGGATTTCGGCCAAAATCCCTTCTGGCAGGGGATCGTCAAGGCTGAGCACCATCACAGCATCACCCCGAACAATCTTGCGCCCCACCTGCATGCTGGCGATGTTGACGTTAAAGCTTCCCAGCAATGAACCAATTTTGCCGATGATACCTGGCATATCCCGGTGCAGGGTGAACAGCATATGCCGGGTCGGGGGCACATTAATCGGGAATTCGTCGATATCGGTGACTCGAATCTCGGTACCTCCCAGCAGCACCCCAGTGACGGAATGTTCCCCCAGGCTACCCTTGGCCGACAGATTTAACGAGCCGGTGTAGTCACGCAGATCAGCATCTCGGGTTTCAATCACGTGAATTCCCCGCTCCTTGGCTTCAATGGAGGCGTTCACGTAGTTGACCCGTTCTTGCAGGGCGTGGGACAGCAGCCCCTTGAGAGCAGCAATCATAATTGGCTGGCTATCACCACTGGCAATATCCCCTTGCAGCCGCACTGTCAGTTCCTCGACCCGGCCACCCGCCAGTTGTCCCACCAGGTTACCCAGGGTTTCAGCCAGCTGCAGGTAGGGGCGCAGTTTCTTGAGCACCTCTGGACGCAGCCCGGGAATGTTCACCGCCGATCGCGCCGGCAGCCCCAACAACACATCCCGAATTTGTTCAGCCACATCAATGGCCACATTCACCTGGGCCTCTGCGGTGGACGCCCCCAGGTGGGGGGTGAGAATAATCCCTTTATCTAGGCTCCGCAGATCTGATTCCCCTAAAGGTTCTGATTCGTATACATCCAGAGCGGCACCGCCAATGATGCCCTGCCGCAGCGCCTTAGCCAGAGCCGCTTCGTCAATAATCCCTCCCCGGGCACAGTTGACAATGCGAACGGTCGGCTTCATGGTGGCCAGCGCCGCTTCATCGATCAGATGGGTTGTTTCCGGAGTTTTCGGCAAGTGCAGGGTAATGTAGTCCGATTCCCGAAACAGCAGATCAAGATCCACCAGGCGGCAACCTAGCTGCTCCGCCCGATCGGCAGAAATAAAGGGATCATAGGCCAGCAGCTTCATACCCATGGCCCGGGCCACCGCCGCCACATGGGAGCCAATTTTTCCCAGCCCCACCACGCCCAGGGTCTTTTTGTAAATTTCTACCCCGGTATACTCTTTACGCTTCCATTCCCCGGCTTTGACGGAGCGATCGGCACTGGGAATGTATCGGGACAGGGACATCATCATTGCCAGGGCATGTTCGGCGGCGGCAATGGTGTTGCCCTCAGGGGAATTGACCACCACAATGCCGCGCCGGGTGGCCTCGGGCACATCTACGTTATCGACTCCGACCCCGGCCCGACCAATGATCTTCAGGTTCTGGCCCGCCTCAATCACAGCTTTGGTCACCTTGGTGCCAGAGCGAATCATCAGGGCGTCGTAATCACCGATGACGCCCACCAGCTCATCCGGAGACAGGCCAGTGTTCACGTCTACCTGGGCCACCTGGGACAGAATATCGAGGCCCGCCTGATCAATGGGGTCGGAAACAAGAACCTTGGGCATGGGTCAGCCATAAAAATGTCACAAGAATCTACTTTACTGCATTGCCGGGGCAGGGGATTAGGGGGGAGGTTACTTTTGGAGATGGGGGAGGTGGGGAGGTGGGGAGATGGGGAGGTGGGGAGGTGGGGAGATGGGGAGATGGGGAGATGGGGAGATGGGGAGATGGGGAGATGGGGGGAGTTTTGAATTTTGAATTTTGAATTTTGTAGGGCTTTGCCCTTCCCGAAGGGTATTGAAGCCGTAGATACTGTGTTGGCCTTGGGGTGTCAAGGGGTCGCTGCCGCTGATTTAGGTGGCAGCAACTTAGACGGGTCGT
>NZ_SMDQ01000078.1 GCF_012911975.1 Nodosilinea sp. P-1105
CTGGAGGACGCTCCGTCTTAAAATCTTAGTCTCTCGGGCCTGTTGAGGACTCAGAACCCGTTGACCAAAGCCTTGAGCCATAACGTCTCTCCACACTGATGAGGGGAATGATGTCCTATGTAACCCCACTGCACGGCTCTTCTGCTGTCTCATGGACAACTAATATTCGCTCACCTACACTCTGGCATTTTGTCAAGTACAATTTATACCAAATTAGATGCGATTACCCTGTGGCCAAATGGCACTAAAAATAACCTGAAATTCACCTTTATAAATTAGAGTGGGCAGTGCCAGCCCTGTCAAGGTGGTCTGAAAAGAAGAAGAATTCCTCCATCGAACTCACCGAAAATTTGATTATGCGTAGGGTGTGTCCCGGCCTCAGTTCACCCCGCAAAGGGGCAAAATACTGTGCTCTGGCCGGAATGCACCGTTTGCGTCAAGCGAGAAGCCCCACACCGTGAGCGTATACGTTACGGCCTAATGTTAGAGCTTATGAGGCTTTGCGTGGGTTAGTGGTCCGATAACGCATCCTACGCCGGGCACAGATTCGAATTAAAAGACACCTTGACAAGGCTGGGTGGGCAGTGCTCACCTCCTTATTCAGTAGCAGTCCAGCAAGGCCTTATTCCCATAAAAATTGGGTGCCCAAAAACCATTCGTTTATTGAAAATTGCAGTTTTATTCTTCTCTTATCGGTTTCATATCTTCGGAAGCTAGATTGAGAGTATAAGCGTAGCCTTAGGTCTCGGGATTTATCGCTGTGACTAAATCTCCTCTATGGGCTTTGCCATGGTGAGTGCTGCCCCCCACAAATCCAGTTTGATGGAAACTAACTCCCTGCTTGTGATTGAACCAGACCCTCTTTTGCAAGAGTTATTTTATCTCTGCATTACAGAATTTATGGCTTGGGATGTGGTTACCACAGATTCAATTGCTGTAGGTCTTCGCTTTTGCCTCATTCACCCTTTCGATATCATCTTATTAGCCATTCCTGATAATGAAGCCGAGCAAAAGACTTGCTTCGATTTTCTCAAAACCCTTGACCAAAACTCAAGCACCGAATCCACCCCCCTGCTGCTACTGACGCAACAACCTGTATTTGCCCTGCCGGAACCTTTGAGTCGGCATAGAACCATTCATACCCTCAGCAAACCGTTTGATCCGCTGACGTTGCCGCAACAGCTACTGGCGCTGCTTCACTTAGATAGAAGTTTAAATTCTGCCTGATGAATATGACATTCAAAGCTCTAATTTCAATGCGCCATTGTGTGAGGTCATCTGTAATGCAAGTCAAAACTTCAATATCTCCCGTTCGTCTGACCGTCATCATCCTGGGCATGGCCCTGCCCCTGAGCCATACCATCCCCACTGCGGCCCAAACCACCGCTTCAGAAAACACCCTGGCTCTGTGCGAAACCCCCGATCAGACCATCCGCATCTATCGCACCAACGGGGAAACCCTGATGCGGGCCTACAATCGCCAGGACGGAATCCTATGGATGAATCGTACCCCCGTCAGTGCTGAAACCCTCCCTCAAGGAACCCGCTACACCAACCAGTTTGGCGAACAGACCGTCACCACATTCGTCAGTGCCAACGGCAGCGACTGCACCATCCAACTGGGCAACAATGCCCCCGAAGCTGGCACTCTATTGCAGAATGGCCCAGCTACCTCTGAGCAAATCCTGAACTCGGTACGCCAACTCTTTCCTGACCAGGTGGCCCAGCTAGAGGCTGAGTGCCCAACCCCGTCGACCCTTGATGCCACCGCTTTCCAGAACGAAGGGCAGCCGCCTCGGGCCAATTTCATCTGTTGGGGTGTCCCCGACAATACAGGTGCACGCAGTGGTCAGGGGTTGGGCAGCCTGCCCCTGACCACTGATGACCCCACTTTCATCCAATCCTTCACCTGCCCAACCGGAGACCAAACCTGTGAGTCCCAGTTGGAAGCTTTACAAAGCCAGTACCCCGAACAACTCGAAGCCGCCGAACTGGCCTGCTCTGTAAAACGAGGTACACTCTTCTTTTCCGCTGCCGGAGACCTCACCGATCTGCGCTGCGGCTTTCAGGCCAGTTCTCTTTGGGACCTCAACGGCGACGGCAGTGTTGACCAGGAAAGTTCCGCCAGTGTAGATGTGTCGGTAGGACAGGTCCCCCTGTAATATCTATTTACAGGGCTTTGATGTCGTCCTCGATCTCATTCAGGGGGCGCGGTGGCTGGTACACATAGACATGCCGATGTAGGGAGATCTCGTAGTCCACCTTGGTCTTGCTGTGGTCAATCCAAGCGTCGGAAACGTGGGGCAGTACCTCAGCTACCGATGGCATGCCCCTCGTTCCGGCGGTGGGGTCGTAGATGCTCTTGTAATAGATCCTTACCGTTGGCCCAACAGGCCGATTTGGCGTTCTTGGCAGGGATGTTTTTTAGTCGGAGTACCCTAATGCTCAAAAATACTGCCATATTGCAACAAGTCCAGGGCCACAAAGGTGGGTAAGCAGGTAAAGCAGTCCTGGGCCAGGTCCCAGCGGCCTTCCCGTTTCAGCATCGCTTCTAGGGTGGCGTGGATACTGTGCAAGTAGCGGACATCGTTGGCGGCATAGCGCAGCTGTTCGTCTGATAGGTGCATGGCGTTGCCCCAGTCAGAACTTTGGGCGGTTTTATCCAGTTCAATGCCTTCTAGCTCTTTCACCAGCTCTTTCAACCCGTGACGGGAGCTGTAGGTGCGGCTGAGCTTGCTAGCAATTTTGGTGCAAAAGACAGGGCCCACGTCGATGCCCAGGTAATGCTTGAGGGTGGCCAGGTCAAACCGGGCAAAGTGGAACAACTTTAAAACGTTAGTCGCCTCCAGGAGTTGCTTCAAGTTGGGGGCTGCGGTCTGACCCTGCTGAATGCGCACCACTGACACATACCCTTCGGGGTCAGATAGTTGCACCAGGCAGAGGCGATCGCGCAAGGGTTGCAGCCCCATGGTTTCGGTATCACAGGCGATAACGCTCGCCTGCTGATAACGGACTAGCAGGTCTGGGGTCAGGTCGCGATCGCAAATTTCAAAGCCGTCAGCCATAACACAATCCTTTGGGTGTCGAGTCCTATAACAAGTCCAGCTCGGGATCTGGAGTTTTCCCCCAGGCAGAACGCCAGGTCTGGACTTGGATCTGGTTTATTAAACCCCCTGCCGAGCCCTTAACGCTGGTTATTCAGGCTGCCACGGCAACCAATCTGGGTCGAGTGCCTGTTCCAGGGAAAAGACTGGAGTTTCAGAAATATGGGCAGAGTTGACCCCACTGGCTTTCAGAAATAAGGTTCTACCATTTTGGTACTGCTTTGGAAAACTGTCTTGCAAAAATCGTTTCAGGCTAGGGCTAACCTCCAGCCGATCTTGGATTTGCAACCGAAAATTAGTCACCTCAACGTTCCAGCCCCTGAAGCAGAGATGGCGCTCACTCTCCCAGTAGGCTAGCTTGAGCAGGTGCTCGCAGAGGCGCATTAGGTAACGACTAATGGCATGTTTATCGCTTCTACCCAAGCTTTCAATTTCCTCAATTAGGTTCTCTAGATCAAGGTGGTTAAAATCCTGGCGCCGCAACAGCGCCACAGTTTGATCCAGCCAAAGCTGATAATCTGCCTCATAAAGGGATTGCAGTGTTGACTGGAGGTCTGTAGTCATGGCATTACCCTAAATCGCCCAAGGCCTTGGCCACGGTGTTCACATCTTTATCGCCCCGCCCCGAGGAATTAATCACAATCCGGGGGGTGCCGCTGAGCTGGGGGCACAGGGTCTCTAGATAGGCAAAGGCGTGGGCCGTTTCCAGGGCCGGAATAATCCCTTCAAGGCGGGAAACCTGCTGAAAGGCATCCAGGGCATCCTGGTCGGTGACACTGTAGTACTCAGCCCGGCCCATATCCTTCAAGAAGCTATGCTCAGGACCAACACCGGGATAGTCTAGCCCGGCACTGATAGAGTGGGCTTCTACCACCTGCCCGTCGCTGTCTTGCAGCAGGTAGCTCATGGCCCCATGCAGTACGCCAACCCGGCCAGCGGTAAGGGTGGCGGCATGCTTGCCACTGGTGACCCCACTGCCAGCGGCCTCAATGCCAATCATCCGCACGTTGGGCTCATCCACAAACTCGTGGAACAGGCCCATAGCATTGGACCCCCCGCCGACGCAGGCCATGAGAATATCGGGCAAGCCCCCCCATTTCTCCTGGCACTGGGCTCGGGTTTCCTGGCCAATTACTGCATGGAAGTCGCGCACCATCATCGGGTAGGGGTGAGGTCCCGCTACGGAACCCAAGATGTAGTGGGTGGTTTCCACATTGGTGACCCAGTCCCGAATCGCTTCCGAGGTGGCGTCTTTGAGGGTGCCGGTACCCGCTGCCACCCCTCGCACCTCTGCCCCCATTAGCCGCATGCGAAACACGTTCAGGGATTGGCGCTCCATATCTTGAACGCCCATGTAAATCACACATTGCAGGCCAAACCGGGCACACACCGTAGCCGTGGCCACCCCGTGCTGCCCGGCCCCGGTTTCGGCGATGATCCGCTGCTTACCCATGCGCTTGGCCAACAAGACCTGACCCAGGGCATTGTTGATTTTATGAGCCCCAGTGTGGTTCAGGTCTTCCCGTTTCAGGTAAATCTCAGGACCGCTGCCATCCGGTCGGCGATAGTGGGCGGTGAGCCGCTCAGCGAAATACAAAGGCGTAGCCCGACCCACATAGTCTTTCAACAGGCCATTCAGTTCAGTCTGAAATTCAGCCTGATCGCGGTACTGGTAAAACGCCTGCTCCAGCTCACTCAGGGCAGGCATCAAGGTCTCGGGTACATACTTGCCACCAAATTGGCCAAAGCGGCCTAGGGCATCGGGACGGGTAGTCGTGGTCTGGCGGGGGGAAAGCGGCGTCTGAGTCACGATCAATGGGGATATCAACGGTAGTCATCATTATAGGGGAGTGGGGAGTGGGGAGGTGGGGAGGTGGGGAGGTGGGGAGGTGGGGATGTGGGGATGTGGGGGAGATTTTGGATTTTGGATTTTGGCATCCCCTCCTGGGAGGCCTGTGCTGAGCTTGTCGAAGTAGGCAGGGGTGGGTCTCGATTTTGGATTGAAATCGTAGGGTGCATTAGCGGTCGGAGTTTGGGTATTGGTGGTTAACCTGGGGCCGCAATGCACCGCTTTTTGTCAGGCAATGGATGATGCGGTGCCGTAGGGGCGGACCGATGTGTCCGCCCTGGCGGGGAGATGGGAAAGGTGGGGAGATTTTGGATTTTGTAGGGCCTTGCCCTTCCCAAGGAGCATTGAAACCGTAGCGTCCGCCCAACCCACGGACAGGGAACTGACCAATAGAGAAACTAGGGAAGGGACAAAGGTTTAAAGTAAATAAAGCAAACCCCAAGCTAGAAGAGCCTATGAGTCAACCTAATTCGGCAGCAGATCCCGTAATGCCACCTGTGATGCCAGAAACCCCCACAGCCCCATCAGATGCCGCCAATCCTTCTCCAGAAGCGCCCCCTAGCTTTGTCAAACTGGCGATGCGTAACATGGTGCGTAAGGGGGGCAAGTCGTTATTCCACTTTTCTCTGACCGTAACAGCACTCCTGAGTCTGCTGGTGGGGTTGGCCTATCTCACGCGCTAGGTTTGCCATGATTTCTCTGGATGTCGCCCTGGATTTCAGCCATCCCCAGGCGGAGATGATCGCTGAGACGGATTGGCAAGGCTGGTTTGGCCAGTGGGCGGAACAGATGGCTTTAACCGGGTCGCCCATTGATGCCTATGAGCTATCCCTGACGTTGACCACTGACAGCGCGATCGCAGCCCTGAACCACACCTTTCGCCAGCTTGACCAGCCCACCGATGTGCTGTCCTTCGCAGATCGGGATCTGGACTCTCCCCTGACCACCGAACTGCTGGCCACAGAGCCCCTGTATCTAGGAGACATTATTATTTCCCTGGATACGGCCCAGCGGCAGGCCGAGGGGGCCGGGCATTCGCTGCGACGGGAAACGGTGTGGCTGGCGGCCCATGGGTTTTTGCACCTGCTAGGCTGGGACCACCCTGACGACGAGACCTTGGCGACGATGCTGCACCAGCAAACAGCGCTTTTAGAAACCATTGGGCTAATCGGCGAAAATTAGGCTAAATTGACCTGAGAAACCATACCCTTTCCCTGGGGGTGGCCTGTGCTTCCCTAAAGACCACGTTATTTATGACTATCTATAGTGAAAATTCTGAGTCAGTAACCCAAATAACTGAAACGCCCCTGCCGCCGATGGCGCGATCGCTGTCTTGGCGGGTGGCCACTAACTTACTGGTTAGCTTTAAGTATGCCTGGCAAGGAATTGCC
Source organism: Nodosilinea sp. P-1105 (assembly GCF_012911975.1). GTDB lineage: Bacteria > Cyanobacteriota > Cyanobacteriia > Phormidesmidales > Phormidesmidaceae > Nodosilinea. The sequence continues at coordinate 6,345 of NZ_SMDQ01000078.1, forward strand.
TACGCCTTTCGTACCCAGCGCAATTTTCGGATTCATGTGGGGGTGGGTAGTATTGCGGTCAGTTTAGCGATCGCCCTCAGTCTCACCCCAGTAGAAATTGCGGTGATTATTCTCACCTGTGGCGCCGTGCTGACTATGGAGTTGATCAATACCGCCCTAGAGTCAGTCGTAGACTTAACGGTGCAACAGACTTATCACGAACTGGCTAAAATTGCTAAAGATTGTGCTGCTGCTGCCGTGCTGATTTCGGCCCTGCTGTCCCTATCTGTGGCCGTCTGTCTGCTGCTGCCGCCCCTGTGGCAACTGGTGCAGGGGCAGTTAGGTCAAGTGCAAGGTTGGGACATGCTATCTTGACCGTCCGCCCATCGTAGAAAGTTATTTTGCTCTAATCAGCTTAACGACTTTTCGGCATACGCTCGGACAACCATTCCCGATACCTGGCACCTAGAACCTGAACCCCTTAGTCATGGTGGTTGCTTTGCCAGGCAGTACTCGGTCTACATTAGTCCCCACCAGGCCAAAACCGATTGTCTGCTTTACCCTTGTTTTTTCCCTTGGCCATTGCCCATGATTCTGGTTATTGATAATTACGACAGCTTTACTTACAACCTGGTGCAATACCTGGGAGAACTCGGTCACGAGTTACCCGTAGCAGCAGACCTCCAGGTGTTTCGCAACGACCAACTCACCATCGACCAGGTGGCAGCATTAGCCCCAGATGGCATTGTGATTTCCCCTGGCCCAGGTACCCCCAATGACGCTGGCATTTCCCTGGAGGTGATTCGCCAGTTGGGGCCAACCATGCCGATTTTAGGGGTGTGTTTGGGGCATCAGAGCATTGGTCAAGTGTTTGGTGGTCGGGTGGTCTCCGCCTCAGAACTGATGCATGGCAAAACCTCCCTGATTCATCACACCGGTCAGGGGGTATTTGCGGGGCTCGAGAACCCCTTTCAGGCCACCCGCTACCACAGTCTGGTGATTGACCGAGCTACCTGCCCTGCGATGTTAGAGATTACCGCCTGGGTGGAAGACGGCACGATCATGGGCGTGCAGCACCGCGATTACCCCCACTTGCAGGGGGTGCAGTTTCACCCTGAAAGCATTCTGACCAATGCCGGTATGCAGATCCTGCGGAACTTTTTAGTCACGCTACCTGCGCCCGTAGCGGCTTAGTCGTTGGCGGGTATGATGCGTTCAACCAACCCTGGCCCCTGATGGCCTGCGGTTCAAGGCAAGCCGTGGACCGTTAACCGCGACCCTGTTGACCCGTCACTTCTGGCTTGACAGACCACTAGGACTCTAGGGCGGAAATAAACCTACCACTGGTTCCTTTGGAAAGCCTTGATGGGCTTAGGGTTCCCTTTCTGCCTTCATCGTTCTGACTTCTGCCTTCCAGTACTAGGACTCTGAGGCATAAGTTGGCCCACCATTCCTGATACCTGACACCCTCAGAAACGGTAGACATATTTCTGCCAGGCAATACCAGAACCTGGCCCCCTCAGCAAAGGGAGACGCACTTCTACCTGGCAGAGGCCACCAGGGGTAGTAAGATATGAGTAGGATATTAACGTTTGTAACAGTTCTGTCAGGAGTCAGCCATGGGCCGGAAGCAGGCAATCGTGATTGGGGCAGGGGTTGGTGGGCTAGCCATGGGCATTCGCCTGCAAAGCCTGGGTTTTGATACCACCATCGTCGAAGCCCTGGATGCCCCTGGGGGGCGGGCCTATGTACGGCGGATGGATGGCTTTACCTTTGACATGGGGCCGACGGTAATTACGGTGCCCCACTTCATTGAAGAGTTGTTTTCCCTGGAGCGCGATCGCGCCGATCTGCTCTCCGACGACTTCCCCTCCACCATCGTCGATGAAAATAAGCGGATTAAGGAAGGCGTTTCCGGTGGCCCCAACACCAGCCGCTACGTGCAGATTGTCCCCATCCTGCCCTTCTACCGAATTTACTTTGACGACGGCACCTTCTTCGACTACGACGGCGACGAAACCCACACCCGCGAGCAAATTCTGGCCCTGGGGGAACCCGGCGATCTGGAAGGCTACGAACGCTTCCATGAACAGTCTCGGGCTATTTTTGAACGGGGCTTTTTAGAGCTGGGCTATACCCACTTCGGTAATGTGATGGACATGCTGAAGGTGGCTCCCGACCTGCTGCAGCTAGACGCGGTGCGCAACTTGTTTCGCTTCAGCAGTCGCTACTTCAAGAGCGATAAACTGCGCCAGGTCTTTACCTTTGAACCGCTGCTGGTGGGGGGCAACCCCCTCTCGGTGCCCGCCATCTACGCCATGATTCACTTCGTGGAAAAAACCTGGGGCATCCACTTCGCCATGGGCGGTACTGGGGCGCTGGTGCAAGGCTTTGTGCAAAAATTTGAGGATCTGGGGGGGCAAATCAAATACAACGCCCCCGTCAGCCAGATCAACGTTACCCGCCAGAACGGTAAGAAAGTGATCACGGGAGTCACCCTGGGAGATGGCTTTGTGGTGAATGCCGATGTAGTCGTCTCAAACGCCGACTGGTCCACCACCTACGGCAAGCTGATTGACCCCAAATATCGTTTTTGGAACAGCGACCTGCGGATTAAAGTTGCTCAGCAGTCGATGTCAGTGTTTGTGCTTTACTTTGGCTTTAAGGCAGATGGCAATGAAGACGAAAAGTTACGTCACCACACCATTATCCTCGGGCCTCGCTACGAAGAACTGCTGAAAGATATCTTTGGCCGCAAGATTTTCCCTCAAGATTTCTCTCAGTATCTACACCTGCCTACCCTGACTGACCCGTCCTTGGCTCCCCCAGGACATCACACGGCCTATACTCTGGTGCCTATGCCGAACAATAAGTCGGGTATTAACTGGTCAGAGGTGGGCGATCGCCTGGCCGATGCTGTCTTTACCTATTTAGAAGAGCGGGGCTTCTTGCCCAACCTGAGAGAGCGATTAGTCTGCAAAAGCTACATCACCCCCGACTATTTTGAGCAGCAGTTGGGGGCTCGTCTAGGCAACGCCTTTGGCCTGGAGCCGCTGCTGGTGCAATCGGCCTTTTTCCGGCCTCACAACCGCAGCGAAGACATCCAGGGGTTGTACCTGGTGGGCGCAGGTACCCAGCCAGGAGCCGGTACCCCCAGCGTGATGATGTCAGCTAAAATAACGGCTCGCCTGGTGGCGCAAGACTATGATGTCGATGCAGCGATCGTCGGTGGCCAGGCCAGTCCAGAGCTAAGTCCTCAGGTCGTATAAGGACGGTGTAGCCTTATCCAGTTCGATGGCTGGCCCAAATTAAGGGCAAAGGCGGACGGTTCAAGGTCTACACTAGGCTAGCAAAGGCTATACGTACCGTGTGGGAGTGAGAAGAAGCATGAAACGGCGAAAACTGTTGGGCTACGCAGGAGCGGGCTTAGGTGCCACCTTCGGCCTGGGGCTATTGGATAGTCAGCAGCGAGCCCAGGCCCAAGCCAACCAGGTGACAATTCGCAGTCTCGGCCACACGGCCTTTTTGTTTACTGGCGGCGGGCGACGGATCTTAGTGAATCCGTTTCGACCTGTGGGCTGTACCGCTGGTTTCCCCGATCCGGCGGTGCCTGCCGATATTGTCATGATCAGCAGTCGTCTGTTTGATGAAGGTTATCTGGGCAACATTCAGGGGGATCCCCGCGTGTTGACCGACCCTGGTACCTACGATTTTGAAAATCTGCGAATTCAAGGAATCTCAACCCCCCACGATCGCCAGGGGGGGCGACGGTTTGGCAACAACACCGTCTGGAAATGGAACCAGGGGGGGGTGACGATTGTGCACATGGGCGGGGCGGCAGCCCCGTTGCGGGTGGAAGAGCAGATCTTGCTCGGCCGTCCCGATATTATGCTGGTGCCCGTGGGCGGCGGCCCCAAAGCCTATACCGCCGAAGAAGCGGTCCAAGCAGTTCAGGTGCTGCGCCCCAAGATTGCCATCCCCACCCACTACCTGACCACCGTCGCCAGTGATAGCTGCGAGCTCGATCCGGTGGATGAGTTCCTGGCCCTAATGCCTGGGACGCCCGTGACTCGGGCCTCTGCGGGGTCTCTATCGGTGCGCTCCAGCGATCTGCCCAGTGAAGGGATGCGCATCCAGGTGTATCAATACCCCAGAGCTTAGACGATGGGTGGGTGTCACATTTAATGCGTCACCCTATCCTCAACCGCTTATCCCCTAGCCGTGAGTTACGACGGTGCCCTCAGCGCCCTGGCAATCCCCCTTATCCCCGACCACCTAACCCACGCTACGGCTTCACCATAAAGCTCAAAACTCAAAATCCCCCCATTCCCCCATCCTCTCATTTGCCTATGTTGCTTCCCTACGCCAATCGTCGTCAACGGGTCATGGACCTGATCGGTAGTGGCACTGCCATCTTTGCCAGTGCCCCCACGGCCGTGATGCACAATGACGTGGAGCATCTATTTCGCCAAGACAGCAACTTTTATTATCTGACTGGCTTTAACGAGCCCCAAGCGGTGGCGGTATTGGCCCCCCACCACGAGGAGCACCAGTTTGTGTTGTTTGTGCGGCCCAAAGATCAGGAAAAGGAAACCTGGTCGGGCTACCGGGTGGGTGTAGAACAGGCCAAGGAACAGTATGGGGCGGACGAGGTCTATCCGATCGCTGAATTGGACGAGCACCTACCCAAATATTTGGAAAAGGCTGACCGCCTGTATTACCACTTCGGCCATGACCAGGCCCTGAACAATAGGGTGCTGCGCCACTGGCAAACACTATTGGCCACTTACCACAAACGAGGTACTGGCCCGGTGGCGATTGAAGACGCTGGGCTGCTGATGCAGACCCTACGGCGGGTCAAGTCCCCAGAAGAGCTGGAACTACTGCGACGGGCGATCGCGATCGCCGCTAAGGCCCATAACCAGGCTCGGGCAATCGCGGCCCCCGGTCGCTATGAGTACGAAATCCAAGCGGAGATGGAGCACATCTTTCGCAAAGAAGGGGCGTTGGGACCAGCCTACCCCTCCATCGTCGCCTCGGGGGAGAATGCTTGCATCTTGCACTACGTGGAAAATAACCGGCAAATGCAGGCGGGCGATCTGCTGCTGATTGACGCTGGCTGTGCCTACGATTACTACAATGCTGACATTACCCGCACTTTTCCGGTGGGGGGTAAGTTCACAGCCGAGCAGCGAATCCTCTACGAGCTGGTGTTAGAGGCCCAACTGAAAGCGATCGAGGCGGTGCAGCCCGGTGCCCCGTTTAACCAGTTCCACGATGCCGCCACCCGCACCTTGACGGAAGGCATGGTTGACCTCGGGTTATTACAGGGGGATGTGGATACCCTGATCGAAGAGAAAAAGCACAAAGCCTTTTTCATGCACGGCACCGGTCACTTTTTAGGCCTGGATGTGCACGACGCCGGGGTGTTGCGCAACCCTGATAAAACCTGGCAACCCTTCGCCTTGGGCAATGTGGTGACGGTAGAGCCCGGCATTTACATCTCCCCCAGCTACGAACCGGAAGAGGGCCAACCCCAGATCGAAGACCGCTGGCGAGGTCTGGGCATTCGGATTGAAGATGATGTGCTGGTAACTGAAACCGGCCCTGAGGTGCTGACAGCCGCCGTACCCAAGACCGTGGCCGCGATGGAAGCCTAGACCCACAGCAGACCCACAGCCCGGCATTTGGCTACCTGACATATCAGTCCTCAATTTTACACTGCGAGTCCGAGCGGCGGTACGTCATTTTCACCTCAAGCCCTTAGTTCAAGGCATCATTGATATGCTTTACTGCCCCGTCAAAGGATTTGGCTAAATCGTCCCAGGCTGTTTCAAACCCTTGCTGCATTTCTTGCCAGGCTGACTCGCTAGCCTTTTGCAGATTTTCCAACTTTTGCTGTACGGCGTCCCGCTTTACGCTCAGCTCTTCTAACTGGTCGTAGTACTGCACCGTAGCTTCAGCTTGGGATTGCTTTACCTTGGCCTTGTACTCTTCAATCTGAGCGTTGAGTTTAGTGAGTTGTGCCTCTACCTTTTGTTGATAGGCTTGGCGATCCACTTGAGATTCCATAGATTTACTCCCTTATTTTACAGCTTAGTTTCTCATTTCCCTATCTCCCTGTCCTCTACAGAGGGGATGGTGTTTAGCTCAGCTATTCTCCACCCTTAGATAGAGGGTTAAGAATGGGGCTCTCCAAATAGCACCAAGGAACAGGTGGCTTCGTCAATCACTTTGTGGGTTACATCACTCACGGCTAAGCCCCCGGCTGTCCGTCGTCGCATAGATCGCAGCACCACCATGTCATGGGTCTGGGCCACATCTAGAATGACCTCAGCTGGGTTGTCGTGGCAGACGGTACGCAAATCCCAGGTGGTCTGAGGACCGTTGGCCATGACTTTAGCCAGGGCGGCTTCAAAGGCTTGAATTTGGTCAGATGGGGTGTGGCGATCGCTCACATGCAGCAGCGTAACGGATGCATTGTGGGTATCAGCAAAGATCTGGGCAAAGCGGGCGGTCCGCACGGCCTGGGGGCTGACATTTTTCATTGGCACCAAAATGCGGTGGATATCGATCGGTTCTGCCAGCAATCGGGCGACCGCTACTGGGCAGTGGCTCGACCAAAACACATCATCAATCAGGGTGCCAAACAGCTTGGCCCGAAACCCCTGGCGACTCCAGCCCATTAAAATCAGGCTGGCATTTTGCTCTCGGGCCGTGCGGGTAATGCCTTCTGAAACGTCATCATCCACCCGTAATACCGGGAATGCTGGGGCATTGAACTCCTGGCTTAGGGCTTCGGCCTTTTGTAAGAGCTTGCGACTCTGGGCCAGGGAAGTCACTAAGTTGGGGTCATCCATATGCACCTGGGCCCGGGTCACCGTAACTGGAATGATGTGTCCGTTTTCGTGATTAGCCAATAAGGCCGCCATTTCAATCAAATAGCGCTGGGTAATGGGGTTATAAATAGGCACCACTACCGTAAACGGGCCAGCGCTAGTCGTGTCGTCCGGGATCACGGCTGTCTCGCCATAGTCAAACCATAGGGAGGTTTGATCGGGCTTAGTGAACTTTGGCGTCACCAGGCGACCAGCAAACCGGGAAGTCAGTAGCGGCCCCAGCACTGAGGTGATCAACATCATCACGATTACGGCGTTAAATTCCAGGGGCGAAATAATCCCTTGCTGTAACCCTACCAAGGCTGCCGCTAAGGTCGCCGCCACCTGAGGCAACGACAGAGACCACATGGTTAGCGTTTGGTTCCAGCCGTAGCCAAAGAAAGGTTTAACAATTAGTGCCGCCAGAAACTTACTGGCAATTAAAACGGCTACTAACGCTACCGTAAAGGCCAAATTGGTGGTTAATGATTCCATAAAGATCTGCACATCGAGCAACAGCCCCATGCAGATAAAGAAGAAGGGAATGAATAGTACACCTCCTACAAATTCCACCTTTTCTTTAACCGGACCATTGCCGACCACATCGTTAACGGCTAAACCAGCCAAAAAGGCACCTACAATTTTGTCAACGTTGATTAGCTGAGAACCTACCGCCGCTAAAAACACCGCTGCCAGCACAAACAAAAACTGGTTGCCTTCCTTATCGCCGTTTTGGCGAAAGTATTGCTTACCCACCCAGTCTAGGCCTACGAGCACCGCCGTAGAAAACAGGGCCAGCATGAACAACTGGCTGACCACCATCTGGGTCGTAAATTCCCCCGCATCGGCAGCCACGCACATGGCCAGTACCAGCAACGCGCCAATGTCGGTAAATATGGTGGCTCCCACCGTAGCCGTAACCGACTCTTCCTTGGTTACCCCTAAGCGCATCACAATCGGATAGGCCAATAACGTGTGGGAGGCGAGCAACGACCCCACCAGCACCGCCGCCACCCAGTCAAAGCCAAAGGCTCGACTGAGTAACAGGCCTGTAGTCAGGGGGATGGCAAAAGTGCCCAGACCGTAGCCCAACGAGCGATTGCGGGTTTTCTTAAAGTCGCGCAGGTCAATTTCAAGGCCTGCCACAAACATCAGGTAAATTTTACCCACGTCGGACAGCAGGGTTTCCACATCCCCCGCCGGGTCTAGCAACCCAGTAACGCTGGGGCCTAAAATCACCCCGGCTGCCAGCAGGCCGACAAGTCCTGGCACTCGCAACCGTTCAAAAATAGGGGGTACAGTCAGCGTTACCAGCAGTAACACTGTGAACGCCATGATGGGGCTATCTGGCAAAAAGCTCAACAGTCCGTTCAAGGCAAGGTCTCCATAACAGCTGACATACCCATACTCCTAGCATGACAAAAAAGTGGGCGAGGCTAAGCTCACCCACAACATACAGGAGATTACGAGGAGATTACGACTACAGCCAAAAGCCTTCAGAATGACCAATCTCAAGCGGGAAGCCTCATCCTGACTAGGGAATAGCCCGGTATGTGCGCGGCCTAACATTGGGATTAGTCAATTCAAGGTGGGCTTTTGATACAGTCTTTTCTATGCCCTATTTCACCAGATCCTGGTTAGTTTGGCAACCCTTTTGTCCTAGAAAGGTGGAGTCGGCCAGGGCGATATTGGGGGCTAGGGGCAAATCATACCTGTGCTCAGCAACGACTTACTGCCTGGGCTATTGCTTTCAGATGTCCACGGCAAGGCACCGCCCATGGTACTGGCTGGCAGAAATATGACCACTTTTGCTGAGGGTGTCAGGTTTTAGGTGTCAGGTATCAGGAATGGTTGACCGACTTCTGCCGCAGAGTACTAGTAGTCTGTCAAGCCAGAAGTGACGGGTCAACCGGGTCTGCGGTTTATGGTCTACGGTTCAAGGTCTACGGCTCGCCTTAAACCGCATACCGTGAACCCTAAGTCACATCTCCCGTCATTATTTTTTTGACTGACCACTAGTCTTGATGGGTGTCTACCAGGGTCTGGAAATCTTCTAGGGCCTGTCGGTGGCGATCGCCGGCGACCCAGCCAAAGTCATTGTGCCCAGCCGCTTCTACCCAGAGATATAGCTTGGGGTCTGGGGCGGCTGCGTACAGAGCTTGCCCGTGGCGAAAGGGAATCACCCGATCGGCTTTGCCATGCATCACCAGTACTGGTACCTGGACCATTTGGAGATTCTCCAGGTTGGGAAACTTGTCGAAGGGCAGCAGCGGCAAGGGAAATACTACCCGAAACGCTGACGTGAAGGCACTTTCTAAAATCAGCCCGGCCACTGGCTGGCGCGCCGCTAGGTGCGTGGATGGCCCAGACCCGATAGAGCGACCGTAGGGGATGATTTGCTCGGCAGGGGTATCCAATTGTTGGATCAGATAGCGGTAGGCCGCCTTGATGTCTTCGTAGCTGTTGGCTTCGCTGGGCCGACCATCACTGGTGCCGTAGCCCCGATAGTCATAGGCAAACACGCTAAAGCCCCAGTCGTGCAGGCGATCGAGGGTCGGTCGAATATCGCCCAGATCCTCTGCATTGCCGTGGCTGTAGAGCAGGGTATAGGTGGCCTCGGGGTTGGGCAGATGCAGGGCCGAGATCTGCTCGGTGTCGGTGACATTAATTCTGAGCATGTCTTCGGTATTTTGGTAACTGGCTGGGCGGGGCAGAAAGATCATGCTGTCAGCCCGAAAGTAGACAAACAGAGCAAAGACAGCGTAACCCAGGAGCAGCGATCGCAGCAGCCGTTTCCAAACCATGGTTCAGGTAGTAACTTCCGTTGGGGTTCAACTTAAAACCAGTATGCCAAGCTCCCAGAGGTCTTGAGCCCATTGGCTACGCATTTCGGAGCATCCCCAGGCCAATTTTTAAAGTCAAGGGATAGCCAACAACACATCGATCATCGCCACCAGGCCAAACACAACCACGATCGCCACCACAACCAGCACATTCACCCGGGGGAGTGGCCGGGCCAAATAGTCCCCCCGTTCCAGGGCCTGCAGATAGACCCGATGTACGATCGCAATCGGAATCAGCAGGATAATCCCAAGGGCGATCGCCCCCAGGCTTACCCCCAGACGTCTCCCTAGCAGTCCCCCAGCCAAAATCGGTCCTCTTCCCGGCAGTTCTCCCACAGCCACCCCCAGGCCAATCAGCAGTAGGGCACTGTTGATCCAACTCAGCAGGGTCCGTTCAAACGCCTGGCGGCTGCGCTCTTTCGCCAGTTCCGTCACATCGTTAGTGGGGCGATTGGCAGGCTCAATCATCGGCGCGATCGCCCTAAACTACTGATTTAATCACGATGCCAATAAACGCGGCCGCCCCAATTCCAATCAACCCCCAGGCCACTGTTAGCCCCAGGGAACGACGGGGGCGATAGAGATAGCCCCCTGGCTGTTGGATGCGGCGGAGTTCCTGCTGATGTTCCAGGACCGCCCCCACCATGGCATAGGTGCCCAGGGCAATAAACGCCAACCCCAACAGTCGCGACAACCATATGGCGTCGATCGGGTCTTCCGGGTTGAACCCAGAGATCACCGTCACGATCCGATCGATGCCAAAGCCAAAGCCAATCAGCGACAGGCTGGTGCGAATCCAGGCCATGAGAGTGCGCTCAGCGGCGGCGCGGTTGCGCTCCCGAGCCAACTCGGCCTGGATGTTTGGGGGTGGCGGCATAGCATCGGGGCCAGTCATGGCGGCAAGCAGTTGACGGCGTTGACCCTACCTAGATTCCCAAGCGTTGATACACGTCGTCGAGGTGGCGTAGATGGCGAGCGGGGCTAAAGCAGGTGTCAATCTCCTCGGGTGACAGGTGGGCCGTTACTCGTTCGTCACGGGTAATTAGTCCCTTGAAGTCGCCGTCGTCAGTGTTCCAGGCGGTGTGGGCGCAGGACTGGACAATGGCGTAGGCCTCTTCCCGGGAGAGGCCCTTGTCCACCAGGGCGAGCAGCACTCCCTGGCTAAACACCACCCCACCGTAAACATTCATGTTGCGGGCCATGTTGTCGGGGTAGACCAGCAGATTTTTGATTAGCCCGGTGGTTTCCACCAGCATGAAGTGGGTGAGAATGCAGCTGTCGGGAAAAGCTACCCGTTCCACGGAACTGTGGGAAATGTCTCGTTCATGCCACAGGGCCACATTTTCTAGGGCGGCCATGGCGTTGCCCCGCAGCAGTCGAGCCATCCCGGTCAATCGTTCAGAGCGAATCGGGTTGCGCTTGTGGGGCATGGCGGAGGAGCCTTTCTGCTTTTTAGAGAAAAATTCTTCCACTTCCAGCACGTCGGTGCGCTGGAGGTTGCGAATCTCTACGGCAAATCGCTCGATGGAGGCCCCCAATAGGGCCAGGGCATTCATAAATTCGGCATGGATGTCCCGAGAAATCACCTGGGTGGAGGCGGTGTCGGGGCGCAGGCCTAGCTTTTGGCAGGCCAGGGCCTCGATTTTGGGGTCAATGTTGGCGTAGGTGCCCACGGCCCCAGAAATTTTCCCCACGGCGATCGCATCTTGCAAATGGGTGAGGCGTTCTCGGTGGCGCAGCATTTCTGCCAGCCAACCAGCCAGCTTAAAGCCAAAGGTAATCGGCTCAGCGTGGATGCCGTGGGAGCGACCGATCATTACTGTGTCGCGGTGCTCTTGGGCCTTGTAGCGGATCGCCTGAATCAGGTTTTCCACATGGATCAAAATCACCTGCAGGCTATCCACCAACTGTAGGGATAGGGCCGTATCCAGCATGTCAGAGCTGGTCATACCGAGGTGAATGTAGCGCCCGGCATCCCCCACGTACTCGTTGACGTTGGTCAGAAAGGCGATCACATCGTGGCGCACCTCGGCTTCAATTGCCAGGACCCGCTTGGGGTCGAAATCAGCCTTAGCCTTAATCTCGTCTACCGCATCCTGGGGAATGTAGCCCAACTCGGCTTGGGCTTCGCAGACCGCAATTTCGACCCGCAGCCAGGTCTTGAATTTGTAGTCGTCGGTCCAGAGGTCGCCCATTTCGGGCAGGGTGTAGCGTTCAATCAAGGCTTTGGGCTGAATACAACCGTCCTATTTTAATGCCCTGGGGTCACTGTTGGGCATTCTGCTGGGCATAGGCCAGGTTAGGTTGGTAGGCCACAGCCCGGTCTTGGGCCACCTCGTAGTTAGGGTCGGTTTCGGGCACCTGCTCCATCAGCTCAATGGCTCGGGCCCAAGAATCGGCCACCGCCTGCCAATCAGCCGGGGTAGTGGCGTCTTGGGCCAAATTAGAGGCATTTTGGGCCGCATTCACCGCTTCCCTAAAGGCATCAGCGTCATCTACCACTGGCTCGGGCTCCGGCTCTGGTTCTGGCTCGGGCTCTGGAGCGGGGGCGGGGTCAGCCTCGGCCTCCGGTTCAGTGTCAGCCTCAGGATCGGTGGCTACCGGTAGTTCCAGGTCAGGATCGGCAACAGGGTCTGGCTCACCCATGCGACCTAGGAAGTTGTTGACTAGAAACCCGAGCAGAGCCAGGATAAGCACCCCGAGGCCAATGCCTATCAGCAGTTTGAACCCGCTACCACCGCCCTTAGCCGGGGCACCCGGGTCTTGGTCGGGGGGTAGCGATACATGGGTGGTGGGATCTGGTCCGAATTCATCCAGAAAGGCATCGGTCGCATCGGGTTCTGTGCCGACCTTATCTAGTTCATCGTCTTGCATAAAGCCATTGGTTTCTTGAGAGTCCATGATGCCCACACTATCTAACGTACTGTCTTCAAACCCGCTATCAACAAAGTTATCAGCGGTCAAGCTATCCTCTATCGGCGGGTCAAACCCATGATCGTCAAAGCTGCCCTCGGCAAAGCTACCGGCGTTTAGATCACCACCGTCAAAGGCCATTGAGTCAAAGGCTACCGAATCGAAAGCCTCTGGGTCAAACTGGCCGACAGTGGCATCATCATCAAGGGCGTCATTAAAGGCTGGGGGTAGGGGCTCAGAGTCTACAGCTTGATCAGAAAAATCTTCGGTGTCATCCAAGTCTGGGGACTCCAGGGGGTCCGATGCGATCGCCCCTGGACTGCCAGCCCCCATAGCCCCCCAAGTCGCCATTGATTCCCCTTCTAGCTCTAGGGTGTCAATGCCTTCAAAGGAGGCAGAGTCAACCTCGTCCTGGTACTCTGAGGCCGCTTCAAAAATATTGGAGCCACCGGAATCGCTGGGGGGTTCGCTATCGATCACCAGATTAGGGTCAAAGTCCATGGTTGACTCATCTGGGACTGACTCATCTGGAACTGGACTGTCAGCCTGGGCATTGAACACTAAGTCTGGGGCAAAGCTGGCGTCGTCTGGGCCTAGGGACTCCTCTACGTAAAAATCCTGATCAGCTGCCGCGATCGCCTCAGCCGCTTCAGACCCCTCCGAAAAATCTGAGCTGTCTGCCTCTAGATCTACCGCCCAGGGTTCAGCGATCGCCTCTGGGGAATCATCACTAACGCTATCACCTGCGATAGTCTCCCCTGGGGCATCGAGGGGTTCAAAGCCAACGTCATTCAGACCAGAACCCCCGGCGATCGCCGCTTCTAGATCAATTTCAGCGGTATCCGCTTCCTCACTCTCGATCGTCTCGGACCAGAGTTCTTCCGGACTTTCGAGGTCGTTATCGGCAAATGCACTCAAATCAATATCGAGATCATCGGGGGTTGCCGTTTCTAGCTCAGTTCCCATATTAAAGTCCAGATTATCCCCAGCGGTGGAAGCTTCATCCGAGACTAGGGAATCTGTGGCCGCCCCTAGGTCATCATCCAGGTTGTCTGTGAGGTCTGGTGAGGGGGCGTCTGACGAGGGGGCATCTGGTGAAGCACTGTCATTTAGATCCAGGTCCAGATCAAACTCACCGCCATCGGTCGTGGCCTGATCACCGAAATCGAGATCTAGCTCGTTAGGGGTGTCTGCCGAAACCCCAGTGTCCAGGTCGAAAGTAGAGTCCTCCACATCAGGGGCGACATTGTCCTCTAGGTCCAGATCAAACTGGCTGATATCAGTGGCGCCACTGTCCCCTAAATCCAGGGTAAAGTCCTCCGCATCCGCTGACGCACTGTCCCCTAAATTCAGGTCAAACCCACCGGCCGCCGTTGTCGGGGCGTCTCCCAGGTCCAGGTCAAAGCTGGTGGAATTCGTGGTGGCCTCGAGGTCAAAGTCCAAATCCCCCATGTCAGCGGTAGAATCTAGGGCCAAGTCAAAGCCATCATCAGGGGGGCTCCCCCCTAGGTCGACGCCGTCATCGCTGTCAAAATCTAGGTCTAGCCCAGTGGTGGCAGCCTCTGTCTCCAGTGCCCCCAAATTCAGATCCGTATCCAGATCTAAATCATTTAGGTCAAAGTCCAGATCATTGGCGTTGGCCTCTAGGTCAAAGTCTAGGGTGTTAGTCGTGTCAGTCTCCCCACCGGCTAAGTCAAAGCTGAGGGGATCGGGACGGCTAGCCTCTGACCAATCCAGCGCCAGATCCTGGGCGGCTTCGCCTAGGTCGAGATCGAAATCAAGATCGCCGCTATCATCTAGACCCGGATCGGCGACATCGCTCAGGTTTAGGTCAAAGTCATCCCCCCCATCGATGTCCAAGCTGAGGTCATCGGTGGCGGCGGTCCCTAAATCAAGGTCATCTAAGCCGTCTATTTCCAGGTCAACCTTGTCTGGGGTCGGGGTTGAATCAGCCGCTGGCATGGCGTCATTCAAAACCACTTCTTCGGTCCAGGCCCAACCGCCACGATCTGACTGCTTGCCATGAATGCTCAGTAAATGGATCTTGGACAACTCTAAGCCAGTGATGCCTTTGCGGACATAGGCCACTAAGTCAGCTTGACTGGGTACCTGGGCAGATTCCAGGACCACCTGAAGGGCACTCCCCTGCTGGGTGACTTGGGCAGAAATGCCTTTGGGTTCAAGGTGACGGTTGATCAGCGCGGCGATCGCGCTGGGGTCACCCTGGCGGGCCAGTTGAAGAACATCGGGGGGTGTAGTAGCCATGATGGTCTCTAGAATTCAGTGAATTCAGGCATGGGCCTAAGAATTCTCTATAGTATGCCCGTGGTTGCCGATATTGACACAATCAACTGTAAGCTGCACCCAGACGCAAAGGAACTACATATCTCCTAGGGTAGCTGATCCAGCTGTTGCAGCAGGCTCCCTAACTGGCGCTGGGCCTCACCATAGCGCTGCCAATCCCCCTGTTGTAGAGCTTGCTGGCCCTCTTGGTAGGCCCCCAGGGCGGCCTGCACCAGCTCAGAGATAGTCTCTGGGATTAGAGTGACTGGTTCGTCCGTTGGCTCGGTGGGGCTAGGGGCTGCTGCTCCACCAAAAATAGCCTCTAGGGATTCGTCTAGGGTGTTGCGCATGACGATGCGATCGCTGTAAGCCACCACTACCCGCCGCAACTCGGGGAGGGCACTTTGTTCGGCCCGCAGATAGATGGGCTGCACATACAGCAGCGACTGCTCAATGGGAACCACCAGCAAAGTGCCCCGAATCACCCGTGACCCCTGTTGACTCCAGAGGGTAAGTTGTTCCGAGATTTCTGGGGTTTGATTGATCCGGGCTTCAATTTGGGTGGGGCCAAACACCAGCTCTTGCTTGGGAAATTCATACAGCAACAGTCGACCATAGTTGTCCCCATCAGAGCCGCCCGCCAACCAGGAAATCATGTTGTCGCGATTGGCCGGGGTAAACGGCAGAATTTGCAGAAACTCCTCTTGTTCAAGCCTGGGCAACTTCATGATGATGTAGTACGGCTCCATGGCGGTGGTGCTCTCCCCTTCGGTGCGCTTTGGAAACCGCCATAGATCTTCCCGGTTATAGAACACCTCTGGGTTCTGCATATGGTAAGTGCGATACATCTGGGCTTGTAGGGTAAAGAAGTCTTGGGGGTAGCGCATATGCACCCGATAGCTATCGGGCATATCACCGATGGGCTTAAACAAGGTGGGAAAAATTTGCTGGTAGGTGGCGAGTATTGGGTCCTCTGTGTCCCGGGCGTAGAGTTCTAAGGTGCCGTCATAGGCGTCGATAAACACTTTGACGGCATCGCGCACATAGTTGGTGCGATCGCGCATCAGGGGGCTAGTGCTATCCACCAAGGTGATTAAATCGCTGCGGCGGGTCAGGGGCTCAGAGTAGGGATAGCGGTTGCTGTGGGTATAGCCATCCATAATCCACTTTAAGCGCCCATCAATGACGGCCATGTAGGGATCGCGATCGAACACCAGAAAAGGGGCTACCTGGCGGGCTCGGTCGGTAATCAGCCGGTGATAGTGCACCCGCGCTTCAGGGTTATTAAAGTAGTTGGAAATCAGCAGTCGCAGGTTGCCAAAGTCATAGGCATAGGCCAGCCGCCGCCCTAAGGAGTTGATTGGCACCCCGCCCAGGCCGGTATAGCGATAGGCGGCGTTCGTGTCCCCCAGGGGGTAGTCAAACTCGTCGGTATTAGCGCCGGTAAATACATACTGGCTCGTGTCTTCGCCGTAATAAATGCGCAGTTGGTCTAGGTCTAAATCGACATCGGAGGTGGGGGGCACATTGCGCACAAAAAACTCGGGCAGACCGTCAGATGTGACCCGATTTACCGGACTCATGACGATGCCGAATCCGTGGGTGAACTTCAGCTGGCGATTAATCCAGTTTTGGGCTTCCGGAGGCAGTTGGTCCACCAGCAGTTCCCGGGCAGAGAGGGTGACCTGACGATACTCGCCGTTGAGGGTGTAACGATCGATGTCGACGTCTTCAAAGTTGTAATACAGTCGAATTTCTTGCAGCTGTTTGTAGGTGCTGAGCAGAGGCGCATAGTCCCACAGCCGGATGTTGCGCACCGTGGGCTGGTTAGCGTCCAGCAGCTGCCGGTCCAAATGGTTTTCTGCCGGGAACGGTTCTGAGGCTACATCGGTCAGGTTATAGGCCTGGCGGGTAAAGGCAATGTTGTGCTCGATGTAGGGGCGCTCTATGGTTAGTTCATTGGGTTCAACAATAAAGTTTTGCTGAAACCAGGGGTACAGCCCGCTCACTAATACCAGCACCCCCAGATACAGCCCAATCCCAAAGATGGGGAGGGAGAAACCACTGCGCCACAGGGCAATGACAAACAATACGGCCACCGCTAGGGTGACAAAGGCCATCAGCCAGTAGGCTTGCAATCGGGCATGGACATCGGTATAGCCAGCCCCAAACACCACCCCACTGTCGGAATACAGCAGGGAAAAGCGGCCTAGCCAAAACCCCAGGGCCATAACCACCGCGATCGCCGCTAGCAGCAGACACAGGTGGGTTTTGGCTTCTCCGGTTAAAAAATACTTCCAGCCCCGTTCGGGCCGGATTTCCCCTTTCAGGCCATAGACAGCGGCAGCCAGAATTAAGGCCCACGCCAGCAGCCCCAGCAGGTTGGCCTGTAGCCCTTGCCACAGGGGTAGCCGAAAAACATAAAAGCCAATGTCGCGCTGAAAAATCGGCTCCAGGGTGTCAAAGGCGTTGGGGTTGAGAAACTTCAGAACCGTTTCCCAAGCGGCTGCCCCCCGTAAACCGGCCCCCAGGGCTAGCACGGCTATCACCCCCAGCCCGGCCCAATCAAGCAGGCGGGCCATCTGCTGCCGCTGTACTGGACTGCTATACCGACTGAGAAAACGGTAACTGCGATCGCGGGTAATGTGTCGGGCTAATCGATAGTTGGCCCACAGCCACAGGGCCGCCAGGACGAAGCTGCCCAGCCCCAGGCCTAACTGCCAGCGCACCCGTAGCCAAAACACCGGCCCGTAGTTGATCGACTCATACCACCAGGATTCGGTCAACAGATGGACTAGGCTGCCGGAAAACACAAAAATGACAACGATCCCTAGCAGCCAGGGCAGCAGCGATCGACCTTTGGAGGATTTCGATGGGGTATAGGTCACAGAAGTGGCTAAAAGACTTGACTTTCCTAGCCTTGATCCTAGCGCAATGGCTCTGGAGGCAAGGCTGTCAGTGAAGTTTCTTGACGCGAATTCCCGATTAATCTGTCATGCACGCCGACGGCGTCGGCGTTCTCGCATCTCTTCCATAAAGTCACCGCCGCTGATCAGTTGTTTCTCGCGTTCCAGCCTGGCTAACTCCTCCTCTCGGTCTAGGGCTTTTTGCAGATTGGCCACGTAAAATTCCATCTTGTGGTCGTCGATGGCATCGGGGCTGCCGGTGGTAATCATGGCTCGCATCAGGCCCCACAGCCGATCGGGCCAGCGCTGGCCCCAGACTGACTGGCGGCGTAGCCTTCCAGACTCGTTAAAGTAGCGAAACTGCCCCATGTGGCCATATACCCGAGTGGGTACCCAGGGAATAATTTGCGGCGGAATCAAGGGCACAATGTCGTTGTTATTGACGTAGCGGAACAGGCGATCGCCCAGGCAACGGTTCATGGCATTGACCATGCGCCAGTCAGCCACCCGGGGTTGGCCAAAGGTATATAGCCCACTCACCTGAAATCCCTGGGTCTCTAAGGAAATTGTGGCGATCGCCGCCAGGGCACCGCCCAAACTGTGCCCGGTCACCCACAGCTTCGTTTCGGGGGTCCACCAACGCCGTAGATAGTACACCACTTGCTTTTCCACACTCTGCCAGCCATCCAAGAATCCCCGATGAACTCGCCCCCGGGGTGGCATCACCGTTTGGTCAGCCAACAGAGTAAATTGCCGCAGTCGAATTTTAATATTCGTCTTCCAGTCAGCCAGTTGTTGGGTCCCTTTAAACACCAGAATCAAATTATCCCCTTTGCGAAATAGAAAGGCCTGGGTGTTGGTAATCATCATGTCCAGGTAAATGAAATTGTGCCGAATGGTGCGCTCAATATCCTGGGCCTGAATCACCTCGTGTTCTTGCAACCAAGCTTTAATCACCTCCACCACATACTGCCGGTTGGATAGACGCTGCCAGCGATCGTCAATGTCATCGCTGAGCCAACTGCGGGCAATATCGGCCACATATTCTCGGTCTTCGTAGACCAGGTAAGCGGCCTTAGCGAGACACAGGGCATGCTGGGTGTCATAAGAACTGTCTACGGTGTGATCGCTAAAGTCGTGGGTGGAATAGGGAGGCGGCAAAAGCTTAAAGCCATAGCGCTCAAACAGCGACTGCACCCGCCCGTAGCCGCTCCAGTGAATGTAGTGAAACAGTTTGTCGTAAAAGCCAGATCCCCCCTTGCGACGATAGCGGCGATCGCCGATTAACCGAACCCAGTAGATGATAAAGGGTTTGATTTCGTCGGGTCTGACCAGTCCCGACTCGATGAGCGTTTCAAAGTACTCCAGCCCTCCCAAAAATGAGTCAAACCAGTCCCGCAGGGTAATTTCAATCCAAAATTCGTCCTGGTCGTACTGCTCCACCAAGGCCAGAGTTTTTGCTGGAACGGCCGTGGCGTCGGTGGCCAACCGCTTAATCTCATCCAAACCATTGCGCATCTTCACCATCTGGTCGTGGGAGCGGAGGGCTCGCCGCAGCCGGGCATCATTGGCCTCAAAGCTAATCAGCCGCCCATCCTCAGGATGGGTGAGATAGAAGGTGCGATATTCCTCGTAGTCCAAAATATCTAGCACCTTTTTCACCGCTGGCCGCTGCCGAAAGGCTTTCACTTCTTGCCGGGCTAACTGAACCCGCTGCCAATGGCGCTGCTGTTGGTAGAGATGCAGCCAAAACAACGCAATCAACGCCCCCGCAGCCACACTTAAACTGGCCAACCACAACCCTGGTGACACCCCCATGCCTCGGCTGAGGCGATTGACGACCCGACGGGGCATCCCCTGGGCAATGGCCCCTGCTGAAGGCAGAGATAGCAGTGCTTGCGATCCAGTATCTGCCGCAGCAATGGTTGGCTGATCAGCAACACCGGATGTCAAACATAGGGATGCGGCAAAAATAAGCAGAAATCGACGCATAACCATAGCTGGAGGGCCTAGGGGAACATATTGCCCTGATGCTATCGGAAAAGTTGGTGGAGGGAGTGGGGAGGTGGGGAGTTGGGGAGGTGGGGAGATGGGGAGATGGGGAGGTGGGGAGGTGGGGAGATGGGGAGAT
>NZ_SMDQ01000079.1 GCF_012911975.1 Nodosilinea sp. P-1105
CCCCCCCACTCCCCCACTCCCCCACTCCCCCACTCCCCATCTCCCCCATCTCCCCATCTCCCCATCTCCCCATCTCCCCCGCCAACCCATGAGCAACGCCCTCGCCATTGCCGCCGTCACCACCACCTTGCGCGACCTGATCTCGCGGGGGGCGGACAACGAACTAGGAACCGGCAGTGTCACCACCAGGCCTTTAGACCTGGCTCGGGAAAATGGCAACACCGGCAACCAAATTAACCTTTTCCTCTACCACACCCAGCCCAGTGCGGCCTGGCGCAATCGTGATCTCCCCAGTCGAGTCAAGCCAGGGGAAACCGGAGCCCCACCCTTGGCGCTTAACCTGTACTACCTGGTCACGGCCTACGGTCAAAACAATGACGACATCCTCGGCCATCGGCTATTGGGGTTAGCCATGCAAACCCTGCACGACAACACGACCCTCCAGCCCGCTGACCTGCGCCTAGCCCTAGCCGATAGTGATCTCCATAGCCAGGTCGAACGCATTCATATCACCCCTATCACCTTAAATCTGGAGGAAATGTCAAAACTCTGGGCCACCTTTCAAACCCAGTACCGTATTTCTGCGGCCTACGAAGCCTCGGTGGTGTTGATCGATAGTCGCCGCTCGACGAAGACACCGCTGCCAGTGCTCAGTCGGGGATCGCGGCTGCCCAGTGGTGATGACCAGGGGGTGGCTGTGCAACCCGCGGCTACTCCGCCAATTCCGCCATTCCCCGCCCTAGAGCGGTTGGTATTGCCCTTTCGTCAGCCCAGTATTCGTCTGGGGGAAACCTTGGTACTGGAGGGATATCAATTTGATCAACTGTCAGAGGCCGCTGTTACGGTGCAATTTCGTCATCCTCGATGGCCGGACCCCATTGAGCTATCTGCCAGTGGACCCGTTACAGCCACCCAAATTCCTGTGGTGTTAGATCCTGAGCAGTCAGGCTGGTTGGCGGGGACCTACAGTGTGGCGACCAGCTTTGTCAGCCCGAGTTCAACCCAAATCACCAATGCGTTACCGGTTTCCCTGGCCCCTCGGTTAGTCTTCGACGACAGCGACATCACCCCTCAGCCCGATGGCGGTTATCGATTGACAGTGCGCTGTAGCCCTGGGGTGTGGCTGTGGCAGCACCCCGATCAGCCCAAGCAACCCAGGGGGCAGTCGGTGGCCTTGTTGGTGGGCGATCGCGAGTTTCTGCCCCTGGTTAGCGCCTTACCAGAGATGGAGACTGATACTTCTGAAGCGGTAACGGATGACACTTCTCAAGAGACAGAGACCGACGCCTCTCGGAGTAACCTCTCTCCTGCGCCAATCACTGAGTTGACCTTTGATCTGCAAAACCTCTCCCCTGGCCGCTACTGGCTGCGGCTGCGGGTGGATGGGGTCGATAGCCTGGTGGTCGACTGGCAGGCGGATCCCCCTGTGTTTGATGAAACCCAACAATTAATGCTTGTGGAATGACTGCCCAACCCGCTTGGTCCCAGCACAACGAACAGTACCTCGCTGCCGCCCTAGAGTGGTTGCGGTGGCAGTTGCAGCGACAAATTTATCGGCTGAGCGCAGAGGCTAACCATCCCCAAGCATCCACAGAAGCCCTGGAAGAAGGGCTGCGCCGAACGGCCCACCAAATGGCAACAGTTGCCGCAGTAGACCCACCCCCTGCCCTGATCATGCTAGGGCAACTGTTTGGCCTGTCCGACTTTGGGCGATCGCTGTTGCTGTTGTGTGTGTCCATGGAGCTTGACACCCAAATCGCTACGCTCTGTGCCCAAGCCCAGGACGATGCTAGTCGCCCCTACCCGACCTATGCCCTAGCCCTGGCCCTGTTTGACCAGCCAGTGTGGGATGTAGTGGCCCCAGAACATCCCCTGCGCTACTGGCAACTGATTCGCGTCCAGGGGGCTGGTCACCAACCCCTCACCACCAGCCCCTTACGGGCCGATGAGCGGATTGTTAACTACATCAAAGGGTTAAATCTGCTAGACGAGCGGCTGATGACCTTTATGCTTCCTCTGGATGGGGCGCGGGAGCCACTGCCGTTGCCTCCTTCTCAGCAGCAGGTGGTCGATGCGATCGCCCATCACCTGAAAACCCAAGCCCACATGGTCCCCCTGGTGCAACTGGTGGGGCCAGATGGGGGCAGCCAACAGTTGGTGGCCCAACAGGCTACCGCTCGCCTAGGGCTGCACTTGTACCGATTGCCCGTTGCTCTGCTACCCAGCCAGACCAGCGAGTTGGACCTGCTGGGGCGGCTCTGGCAGCGGGAAAGCCAGCTATTGCCGATTATGCTCTACCTGGATGCCCACACCACCGATGTCGATCTGGGTACCATGACCTCCCCCCTGGGGCGGTTCTTGATGCGCAACACGGCCCCCTGCTTTTTGGGCCTGCGAGCCGTCAACCACACCCTGGGGCCCACCAGCACCGTCATCGATGTGGATAAGCCCACTTCCGCGGAACAGCAACAGCTTTGGGACCAGCTAGTGGGCGATCGCACCCCCCAGAGCCCCTCCCTGCTGGCTCAGCAGTTTAACCTTAACCTGCCCACCATCGTCCACATCGCCCAAACCTCCCCCACCTCCCCTCCCCTACACCCCCACCTCTGGGACGCTTGCCTCAGCCACACCCGACCCCAACTGGACCAACTGGCCCAGCGGCTGACCCCCAAAGCCACCTGGGATGACATCGTACTGCCCAACGACGACACCGCCCTGCTGCACCAAATTGCCGATCAGGTGCGTCAGCGCCATATTGTCTATGAAACCTGGGGCTTTGGCCGCCGCATGAATCGGGGCTTGGGTATTAGTGCTCTGTTTGCCGGAGAAAGTGGCACCGGCAAAACCATGGCCGCCGAGGTGATCGCCAACGAGCTACGGCTTAATCTCTACCGCATTGACCTTTCTGCGGTAGTCAGCAAGTACATTGGCGAAACCGAGAAAAACTTGCGCCGCCTGTTTGACGCCGCCGAGGACGGGGGTGCCATCTTGTTTTTTGACGAGGCCGACGCCCTGTTTGGCAAACGCAGCGAAGTCAAAGACTCCCACGATCGCTACGCCAACATCGAAATTAACTATCTGCTGCAACGCATCGAAGCCTATAGCGGTCTGGCCATTTTAGCCACTAACCTGAAGCAATCCATCGACAGCGCCTTTATGCGGCGGTTGCGGTTTGTGGTCACCTTCACTTTCCCTAACCGGCGAGAACGCCAGGGTATCTGGCAGCGGGCCTTCCCTTCCGAAACCCCCATCGACTCAATCGATTACGACCACCTGGCCAAGTTTAATCTGACTGGTGGTAGCATCCACAACATTGCCCTCAATGCCGCCTTTCTAGCCGCCCAAGCTGAAACCACCGTGACCATGCCTCTACTGCTAAAAGCTGTGCGCGCTGAGTTCAAAAAGCTCGACCGCCCCATTAGTGAGGCTGATTTTCGTTCCTAGCCCCATCCGATCCCCCATTTCTCGCCAGGGCAGACACATAGGTCTGCCCCTACGTCACCCCATCCCATCCACCCCCTTCGACTTCGCTCAGGACAGGCATCCACCCATCCCCCCATCCCCCCATCCCCCCATCCCCCCATCCACCCATCCCATGACCCTCCACCTCCACATCGACCAAATTTCCCTAGAGGGGCTCGACATTCCCCGTAGCCAGCGGCCCCAACTGCAAGCGGCTTTAGAGCAAGAACTATCGCGACTATTAACCACCCAGGGCATTCCCCCAGCAATGCAGACTGGCGGGTACATTTCCCGACTGCCCGCTGACCTCACCATTACAGGCAAACCCAACCCCACCCAACTGGGGCAGCAGGTGGCCCAGTCCATCTATGCCCAATTACAAGCAGACTCCAGCCACAGTGGCCTTGCGGCCCATCCAATCGCTGCCGCTGCCCCCCAGACGTCCCCAGGCTCAAGTCAGGAAGGGGGGAGCGGGGCAGTCTAGGGTGATCACCACCGCCCGCAGCAAGTTGGTTTCAGCCGGGGTGACATCGTTATCGGCCAAAACGGTGTGGGCACAGGCATCGACGATGGCCTGCTTCAGCTTGGGGACTGCCTGCTCTAGCCGCCCCAGGCTAATGTTGATTTCAGTGGTGTTCAGCTTCGGGAGTTGGTTAGGGGAGGCTTGGTGTGTAGCCCCTGGCAAATGGGACAGCCCCAGCTTAAAGGCAAAGAGGGCGTCATCTCGGCGAGTGTGCCCCACTCGGGCTAGCAAGGCCAGCACATTGACGGCATCTAACCACAGGTCGTCCATTTTATGGAAGGTTGATCGTGATTTGTCGTTGGCCGCGTCGTCCTTAAGCCGTTTGCGGAGGATCAGCTGCAGGGCAAAGCCCCTCAACATCAGGCGACCATCCGGTTGGCTGAGGGCCTTGGTGGTTTGAAAGAATTGTTGACTCGCGGCCGGGTCTAGCTGTTTGAGGGCAGGAATCACCGCCTCAATTAGCGTTAGTTCTTGACCCTGGTCTAAATTCTTCAGGTGCTTGTAATATTGCCCCACCCGTTGTTTACAGTCAGGACCATAGGTAATTGCTAACATCTGCACCTGCTTCGCCTGAATCGGGGACTTGGTGCGCACCAGCAGCGCAAATACCAACTCGGTGGCGGCGGTAGGATCGAACAGGGCTGCCTTGATGTCGGGATGTAGCTGGCTAAGCTGCGATCGCACCTGGATTAAACGGCGAGCATCGGGAGTACCCAGGCTGTTGAGAAAATCTGTGGCCCCAGGTTGGCTCGGGGTCTCGGATGGGGTAGCAGTGGATGTAGTAGTGGATCTAGACTGGCTCGGGGAATTCATCCCCTGTAAGCCAGCTACCACGATATCCTGCAAACCAGTTACTGTGACATCCTTTGAAGAGCCTTGCACCTGACCATGGATCAGGTTAGCGGCTGAGGCTATGGTCAGGGGTGGTCCTTGCGCCTGGCGGGCTGGGTCAGATTCCACCGGCAAGGGCGCCCCACCGATGCGGCGAATCCGCTCTTTCAGGGGCGGGTGGGTGGCAAACCAGCCCCCCAAAAGTCCTAATCCTCGGTTCGCTTCTCCGAATAACAAGTGGCTGGCAATTTCTGCATTGGGCGACACCAGGGTCGAGCCCGCCGATAGCTGACCAATTTTGCGCAGGGCCCCAGCAATACCATCGGGGTTACGGGTAAACTGCACCGCTGAGGCATCGGCTAAAAACTCTCGCTCCCGAGAGATGGCACTTTTAATCAGTCGTCCCCCCAATACCCCCAGGTAGCCAATCCCCATCATCCCGATGGCCAGAGCCATTGTTCCCATCCGGCCCTTATCGTTGCTACGGCTTGATGCTGAGACCCCAGACCCATAGCCCATGCGCAACAACAGCCGCCCAGCCACATAAATTAGCAGCAGTCCGTGGAGTACCCCAATCAACTTTAGATTCAGCCTCATATCCCCATGCAGGATGTGGCTGAACTCGTGGCCAATCACCCCCTGCAATTCGTCTCGGGTGAGCTGGTCTAAGCAGCCCCGGGTGACCCCAATCACCGCATCATCTGGGCTATAGCCCGCTGCAAAAGCGTTGATTCCAGACTCGTCATCCATCACATAAATAGCTGGAATCGGCACCCCCGACGCCAGGGCCATTTCGCTAACCACATTGATTAACCGTTCCTCGGCAGGATCAGCCGCCAGAGGACTGAGCGGCCTACCGCCCAGTTCTTTAGCGAGACTGTGCCCCCCCTGGTTAAGTTGGGCCAGTTTGGTACTGCTGCCCACTGTCATCAGCCCTAGGGTGGCGATGGTGACCAGAATAAACAGACCGGGCCGCCACAGGCCGAGTCCCCCCGGGGTATGCTCCACCAGGGTGATCAGGGCCACCAGGTACAGGGCTAAAATGATGACGACAACGGTGAGGGCAAATAAGGCCAGCAACTTGGTGGTGTTGTGCCGGGCCTGGTCTTGGTGCTCAAAGAAATTCATGGTTAAAAGGAAATCTGAGGCGCGACCTTCATCTCTGGGGTTGTGTCTTCTAGCAACTGGGCCGGCCCGAAGTTAAAGCTACCGGCCACCAAATTACTGGGAAACACCTCCCGCTTGGTGTTGTAGAGGGTAACGGCGTCATTAAAAGCCTGCCGGGCAAAGGCAATGCGATTTTCGGTGGAGCGCAACTCTTCCATTAGTTGGGCCATGTTTTGGTTGGCTTTGATGTCGGGGTAGGCCTCTGATAGGGCAAAAAATCGGCCTAGGGTGCTGTCTAACAACCCCTCGGCGGCAGATAATTGCTGCATCGCCTGGGGGTCGCCTGGGGCCTGGGCGGCCTGCTGACTGGCACGCATGGCACTATTGCGGGCGTTGATCACTGCGGTCAAGGTTTCCCGTTCGTGGGCCATGTAGCCCTTAACACTTTCCAATAGGTTGGGAATCAAGTCATAGCGGCGACGCAGTTGCACATCAATTTGGGCGTAGGCGTTTTGATAACGGTTACGCAACGTCACCAAGCGATTGTAAATATTGACAATAATCACGGCGGCAATCAGCAGGATAGCCACCAGAAAAATAACGAGTCCTAAAAATGCCATAACGCTATACCCAAGGCTTAGCCTTGGTTGTCACACCTAATTATGCTTACTCAATAAATGAGGTGCTTCCGGAGCACAGGCTTAGCGTACCCAGAGCTAAAGGACAGGGTTGCACCCAGGTTAGAAATGCTGTGGTGTCAGTCAATCATCCTTGGCATCTGCCAAAGGTGAGACGTGATCTTAAGATTCTTGAAGTAAAGTGAGAACAACGAAAGGCGTTAGGAGAGTTTGCTGTGGCACAACCACTGGTGAAGGTACAGCAGGTGGCCAGGTTTTGGTCGGGGTATGCGTTAATTGGTGTCGTGGCTTTGACTGGGGTTGCCTGTGGTCAGTCTCCTCAGCTTTCGGCCCAGGCCCAACCGGCGGGGCCAGGGGAGCAAGACAACGGCACCCCAGTGGTCGATGTCGCCATTGCCGAAGTTTCCGATGCCGGGGCCCGGGTCTATACGGGCACCACTCGACCGGCGCGCCAGGTGTCCCTGCGATCGCAGGCGGAAGGGCGTTTACTCAGCCTCACAGGTGACCCGGGCGATACGGTACAGCAGGGACAGGTGCTGGGGCGCTTGGACAATGTGCTGTTGCAAACAGCGGTCGGGGAAGCGGAAGCGGAGCTGGCTGCCCGCCAGTTTGAAGTAGCCCGCGCCGAAGCGGAACTGGCGGACATTCGCACCTCCATCGAGCAGGCGAGGGTGGAACTCCAACAGGCCAGTAATGATGCCCAGCGACTGAAGTCTTTGGCGGATCAGGGGGCGATCGCGGCCCAGGAGGCCGAACGGGCCGATACCACCCAGCGCACCGCCGAACAGGCCCTGGCCTCGGCCCAGGAACAGGTACGCACCCGCCAGCAGTCGGTGTCTGCTGCCCAGCAGCGGGTGGCGGCCCAGCGCTCCATTGTGCAAGAGACCCAACAGCGACTCACCTTTGCTAATCTCAGTTCTCCCATTAGTGGGGTGGTGCTAGAGCGAGTCACGGAGCCTGGTGACCTGGTACAGCCCGGCGAAACCGTGCTTACCCTGGGGGACTTGGCAGAAATTCGGGTAGTGATTGATGTGACCGACAGCCAGTTGCAGAGCTTTGCCCTGGGCCAGCCCATTGACCTGGAAATTGACGCCTTCCCAGGGGAAACCTTTAATGGGCGCGTTACTCGCATTTCCCCGGTGGCCGATGGCACCTCCCGCCAGGTGCCGGTGGAAATTACCGTGCCCAACCCTGGTAGCCGGATTGGCAGTGGTCTGCTGGCCCGGGTGCGTGGCGGTGGCACCGGCGAAGCCGTCGTGCTAGTGCCCGAAAGTGCCCTAGAAACCTCTGAAAACGGCGAAGACCAGGTTTTTGTGATCACCGAATCTGAGGATGGCACCGCCGTTGTCGAAGCCCGTACCGTGCAAATCAGCGATCGCGCCGACGGTGAAGTGTCTATTCGCTTGGGCCTCTCCCCGGGCGAGCAATATGTCGTGCGCAGTAATCAGCCGTTAGAATCAGGCCAAACCGTACAGCTGAGTTTGATGTCTGATGGGTGATAGGTGAACGGTGAACCCACCCCTAGCCCCTCCCAAGAGGGGAACCGGCTCTCCACTTCCCCCTACCCTCCGAGAAGCCCCTCCGCGTCTACACCCCATCCCCCCATCCCCCCATCCCCCCATCCCCCCATCACTCCCTATGTCCCCCTCCTCCTTCCCCAACAACCGCTTTAGCATCAGTGGTCTGGCCATTCGGCGGCACATCGGTACCCTGATGTTGACCCTGACCGTGTTGGTCATGGGCTTTTTTGTCACCACCCAACTGCCGGTGGATTTGCTGCCCTCAATTACCTATCCCCGCATTGGCCTGCGGGCGGATGCCCCAGGGCTGGCTCCAGAGGTGGCGGTGGATGAAATTACCCGGCCCCTGGAAGAGGCCCTGTCCGCCACGGAGGGGGTGGTGCAGGTGTATTCCCAGACCCGGGAAGGGCGGATCAGCATCGATCTGTTTTTCGAGCCCGGCGGCGACATTGACCAGGCCCTAAACGATGCCACCGCCACCCTAAACCGGGCCCGGTCTAATCTGCCTGACAGCATTGATACCCCCCGGCTGTTTAAGTTTGACCCCTCCCAGCTGCCGGTTTATGAAATGGCGCTGACTTCCGATAATCTCAGTGCGGCTGAGCTGCGGATTTTTGCCGAAGAGGAACTGGAGCGCGAACTCCAGCAGGTGCCGGGGGTGGCCAGTACCGACGTGTCTGGGGGGGTAAACGAAGAAATTCAGGTGAATCTGGATTTGCAGCGGCTGCAAGCGGTGGGGCTGACCCTGCCTAATGTGCTCGATGCCCTGCGCGATCGCAACCAGGATGTGTCTGGGGGCCGCATCCGGGGTGGAAATGAAGAAACCCTGACTCGACTGGTGGGTCGGTTTCAGTCGGCGGACGAGCTGCGTAATTTAGCGCTTCCGGTGCCCAATAGCGACCCACCCCAGCGGGTGCTGCTGCGGGATGTGGCGGAGATTCTAGACGGTGACGAAGAGCAGCGAATCTTTGTCACCCTAAATGGCCAGCCTGCGGTTAAGGTCAGTGTACAAAAGCAGCCCGCCGCCAACACCATTGAGGTGGTAGACGGGGTAAAAGCCAAGCTGGTGGAAATGGAGCAGGCGGGGCTAATGCCCGAGGGTCTGGATATGACCGCTACCCTGGACGAGTCGCGGTTTATTCAAAATTCCATTCAAAACGTGGCGATCGCCGGGTTGACCGGGGCCAGTCTGGCCGCGATCGCCGTGATGTTGTTCCTGGGCTCCCTGCGCCAGACCTTCATCATTGTGGTGGCCATTCCCCTGGCTACCCTGATGGCCCTGGTGTTGATGGGGCTGTTTGGTCTGTCCCTGAATGTGTTTAGCCTGGGGGGGCTAGCCCTGGGGGTCGGCATTGTGGTGGACAACTCCATCGTCATGCTAGAGAACATGGCCCGCCGCGCCGAAGAAATGGACGCCTCCCGCAGTCGTGACAGCCAGCACCACGACATGCGAGAAGCCATATTCCAGGCAGAAGCCAGTAGCCAAGAGCTAGAGTCAGCTTTGCTAGCCTCGACCTCGACCAACCTGGTGGCGGTGATCCCATTCTTATTAATTGGCGGCTTCATTTCCCTAATTTTTAACGAGCTGATTTTGACCATCAGCTTTGCCATTGCCGCCTCCCTGGCGGTGGCCCTGACCGTGGTGCCCACCCTGGCCTCGCGATTGATTATGGGGCGTAGTACGCGATCGCTGCAAAGCTGGGGTCCCTTTCGCTGGTTCAACAACCGCCTGGAGGGGTTAACCCTTGGCTATGGTCGCCTGCTGACCCAGGTGCTGCGGCGACGGCTGGTAATTATTGCCGCCGCCCTGCTGCTGTTTGGCGGCGGTAGCTACCTGATGGTGGGTCAAATTCCCCAGGAAATTTTGCCCCGCATCAGCACTGGCCAAGCCCGGGTGTTTGCCCGCTTCCCGGCTGGCACCACCGTGCCCGAAAACCGGCGGGCCATGCAGGCGATCGATCAGATTTTGATTGAGCAACCGGAAACCACCTATGTCTTCTCCACCGCTGGTGGGGCTCTGTTTGGCACAAATGTCAACGAAAATGCCCTGCGCGGCACCAGTACCATCACCCTCCAGCCGGGCACCGATACCTCTGCCTTTGTGGACCGGATGAATGAAGCACTGGGCCGCTTACCCTTGGTGGACACTACTCTCCGGGTTAGCCCCGAGTCAGTGCGAGGCCTGACCCTGAGCAACTCTCCTGTGCGATCTGACCTGGATATTGGCCTGCAGGGGGAAGATGGCCAGGCCCTGGCCCAAGCGGGTCGGCAGTTAGTGGCAGCCCTCAGGGAGGCCAACCTAGCTCGCTATCGCCCCGATGGCGAAGAACCCCAGGAAGAAATTCGCATTTTGCCCGACTGGGCCCGGGCTACGGACCTGGGGCTCTCCAGTGTGGACATCGGTAACACCATCCAAACCGCCCTGAATGGCTCGACCCCCACCCAATTGCAACGGGGCAGCCGCCTGGTGGATGTGAAGGTGCAGTTGGCGCCGGGCTCGGTGCAACGGTCCTCCCAACTGCTGGATATTCCCCTGTTTGTCAACGGGGGGCAACTGATTCAGCTGGGGGATGTGGCCCGGGTTGGCCGGGGTCCGGCCCCTGGGGAAATCCAGCGAATCAACCGGCGACAGGTATTTCTGGTGGCAGGTGACTTGACCGATGGGGCCAGTCTGGGGGATGCCCTGGCAGAAGCGAGTGACATCATTGCCGGTCTGGACTTGCCTGCTGGGATTACGGTTTTACCCAGTTCTGCGGCTGAGACTAACCGTGAACTGCAACAATCTCTCCTGACCCTGGGGGCTTTGGCCGCCTTTCTGGTGTTTGTGGTGATGGCGGTGCAATATAACTCGTTGGTTGACCCGCTGGTGATTATGCTGACAGTACCCCTGGCCTTAGCTGGGGGGATTTTGGGCCTGTTTATCACCCAAACCGCGATCGGGGCCACGGTGGTGGTGGGGGCGGTGCTGCTGGTGGGGATTGTGGTTAACAACGCCATCATCATGGTGGAGCTGGCTAACCAAATCTATGAAGCCAGCGGTTGTACCCGCCAGGAGGCCATTCTGCGGGCGGCTCCCCGCCGACTGCGGCCCATTTTAATGACCACTTTTACCACGGTGCTGGGGCTCTTTCCCCTGGCCCTGGGCATTGGCGAAGGGGCAGAATTTTTGCAACCCCTAGGGATTGTGGTGTTCTCGGGGCTGTCTTTGGCGACGGTGCTGACCCTGTTTATCATTCCCTGCTTCTACACTCTGCTCCATGGCGTCTTTGGCTCTGGTGGCGGCACCCGCACCCCGGTGCAACCCTACCCCGAAACCGAAACCCTGGATGCCCCGGAAGTGATGCAGCCGTAGAACGCGATCGCCGTGACCCACGTCCCCTATGTCAAAGCGCGATCGCCCCACCCATTAAGAATCGTTGGATTCCAGGCTTTGGATTCTTTGCTCTAGGGCGTTTAAGCGTTCTTCAAGCGTGAGGTGGTCACTTTCATTGGTGATGCTGTAGCCAATCAGCCGGTCAATTAGCCGCTGCTGACGCTCTTGAGAGGAGATGGGATGGACTGGCATGGTGGACGACGCCCGAAACCTTCCATAACCGTGATCGGATGTCTGCCCGGTGCTACTCGATTGAATAAATGTCGACCGGCAAAAATTAGTCGGGAAACTGTAGCGCCCAAAACATTCTTGCGCCAGTTTTCTCTGCAAGCTAATCGAGAGCTACTTCGGTAGCCCAGTCCTGGCAACCGTCAGCTATAGGGCAGGTCAGTTCGCTTAGGGCAAGATTGACCGCCTGTAGCTATACCCAGCCTAGTTCAGGATCTGGAGTTTTGCCACACACAGAATTCCAGATTTTGCCGTGGATTTGGGGTAGGACTGGGGAGCCAACGCCGATGGGTCTCAGTAAACCTGACTTGACCCTGATGGCGGCTATAACGGGTCTGGGATTGCCGTCAGGGGCTGCTGAAGCGCTGTAGCTAAGTTTGTGTACTTTTTTTCTGCGACAATTTTGGGGGAAATGGCATGAAGCGACGTCGATTTTTAGCGTCCACCCTGGTTGGGGCCCTATTGACGGTAGGGTTAACCACCG
This sequence comes from Nodosilinea sp. P-1105, assembly GCF_012911975.1. Lineage (GTDB taxonomy): Bacteria > Cyanobacteriota > Cyanobacteriia > Phormidesmidales > Phormidesmidaceae > Nodosilinea. The sequence continues at coordinate 12,167 of NZ_SMDQ01000079.1, forward strand.
CCTGTGGGGGCGGTGCAGGCACCGACAGTGTCGATGCGGGTGGCGACAGCCAGGGAACCTTAATCATGGCCACCTCCGCTGATTACCCTCCCTACCAGTTTGTAGAGACTGCTGGTGGTACCGAAGAGATCGTCGGGTTTGACATCGACATAGCCCAGCACATTGCCGATGAGCTCGGCTATGACCTGGAAATCGTCAACATGGACTTTAGCGGTTTGATTCCTGCCCTGCAGGCGGGGCGAGCTGACTTTGTGATGGCGGGGATGACCCCCACCGAAGAGCGGCAGCAAAATGTGGACTTCTCTGAGATTTACTACGACGCCAAACAAACGGTGGTTTTTCCGAGTGAAGTTGGCATCACCACTCCTGAGGACCTCAGTGGTAAGCGGGTGGGGGTGCAGTTAGGCTCAATTCAAGAAGAACTGGCTAAAGAGCTATCTGAATCGATTGACGGCATGGAGATTGCCCCCCTCAACCGGATTAACGAAATTATTCAGGAACTGCGATCGGGTCGGATTGATGCCGCCATTATTGAGGACACGGTAGCTGAAGGCTTTTTGGCCAATAACCCTGACCTGGAGGCGGTGATAATTCCAGAAGAAGGCCCGGTAGGATCGGCGATTGCGTTTCCCCAAGGCTCTGAACGGGTAGACGACTTCAACGCCATTCTGGCTGAAATGCAGGCTAGCGGCCTGATGGATGAGTTGATTGTCCGTTGGTTTGGTGACGGGGAAAGCTAATCGAGCGCAATGAACCTAGACTTTTCCCAAATTGCCCCGTCTCTGCCCTTTATCTTGAAGGGCATCATTGTCACCCTCCAGTTCACCTTGCTGTCAGCGGTGTTTGGGTTTACCCTGGGCACCCTGCTGTCGCTGATTAAGATATCTAACCTGAAGCCCCTGCGGTGGTTTGCAGAGTTTTACACCTCTATTTTTCGGGGCACACCGCTGATTTTGCAGTTGGCCCTGGTGTACTTTGCCACGCCCCAGGTGATCGGCTACCGCATTTCCCCCATTGAGGCTGGGGTGATTACCTTTGCCCTCAACTCTGCCGCCTACAGTTCTGAAACCATCCGGGCCGGGATTATGGCGGTGGACAAGGGGCAACGAGAAGCGGCCATGTCCCTGGGGGTGCCCTATAAGCTGATGATGCTGGATATCATCTTGCCCCAGGCGTTCAAAAATATTTTGCCTGCCCTGGTGAATGAAAGCATTGCCCTGCTGAAGGACTCGGCCCTGGTGTCCACCATTGGGGTGTTGGACCTGATGCGTCGAGCGCAGGTGGTGGCGGGTCAGACCTTTTTGTATTTTGAGCCGCTGATTGTGGTGGGGGTGATCTATTACGTTATGGTCATGGGGTTGACCCAGGCCGCCCAAGTCCTAGAGCGGAGGATGCGCCGTAGTGATTAGAATCGAACACTTAGTAAAATCCTTTGGCGACCTGGAAGTGTTAAAGGACATTTCCACTGACGTGGCTACCGGGGAAGTCGTTGCCATCATCGGCCCCTCCGGGTCGGGAAAATCGACCATGTTGCGGTGCATCAACTTGCTGGAGGTGCCCACGGCTGGCCAGATTTTGATCGATGGTATAGAAATCACCTCTCCCAAGTGCGACATTCTCAAGGTACGCCAGAATGTGGGCATGGTCTTCCAGCACTTCAACCTGTTTCCCCACAAAACGGTGCTGGACAATCTCACCTATGCCCCCATGAAGGTGAGGGGCTTGTCTAAGGCGGATGCCGGTAAAATTGCCATCGACTTGCTGGCAAAGGTGGGCCTGTCAGAAAAGGCTGATCAATACCCCTCTCGGCTGTCAGGGGGGCAAAAGCAGCGGGTGGCGATCGCCCGAGCCCTGGCCATGCAGCCTGACATTATGCTGTTCGATGAACCCACCAGTGCCCTGGACCCAGAGATGGTGAAGGAGGTGCTGGATGTGATCAAAGGTCTAGCCGATACCGGCATCACCATGTGTATTGTCACCCACGAGATGGGCTTTGCCCGGGAGGTGGCCGATCGGGTGTTGTTTTTGGACGGTGGTTACCTGGTAGAAGATGCCCCACCGGATATCTTTTTCAGTACCCCCAAGAGCGATCGCGCCCAGCAGTTTTTAGAGAAAGTATTGTAAGTTCTAGAGAAAGTATTGTAAGAAATAGTTGCGCTTGCACAGGAATAGGGCTGGTTGGCGGTGAAGTACTGAATGGATTTATCCACCCGTTTCATCCGCCGTGATCATGTCTGAAGCCAGTGTCGTTGAGCGCTCTACTCAGCCCATTACGCTGCCATCGCTAGTCACAGATTTGCAACACCTAGGCCTACGACCCGGCGCGGTGCTATTGGTGCATTCCGCCATGAGTGCCCTGGGCTGGATTTGTGGGGCCCAGGTTGCCGTTATTGAAGCCTTAATGCAAGTGCTAACCCCAGCTGGCACCCTGGTGATGCCAACCCACAGCACCGACTTGTCTGATCCAGCCCATTGGCAGCACCCTCCGGTTCCCGAAGCCTGGTGGGAAACCATTCGAGCCACTATGCCCACTTTTGATCCAGCCAAAACCCCCAGTCGTGGCGTGGGACGCATTCCCGAAGCCTTTCGCTCGATGCCCGGCGTTCAGCGCAGCTACCATCCCCATCTATCCTTTGCCGCCTGGGGAAAACACGCAGCAGCGATTACGCAACACCACGCTTTAACGGATCCCCTGGGGGACGAGTCGCCCTTGGGGCGGATTTACGACCTAGCCGGGGAAGTCCTACTGTTAGGGGTTGGCCATGGCAACAACACTTCGCTACATTTGGCTGAACGTCGAGCTTTCGGGGATTACCAGCCCTGCCTCCAGACCGGGGCCCCGTTGCTAGGACCTCAGGGCCGCCAGTGGGTCATCTTTACAGAACCTGACCAGGGGGGAGATGACTTCGAAACTTTAGGGCAAGCCTATGGAGCGGCCTCTCAATCGCAGGTGGTGGGTCAAGTAGGGCAGGCCCAGGCGCTTTACATGCCCCAGCGGGAGGTGGTGGACTTCGGTGTGGCGTGGCTACGGGTGAATCGTCATTTATAAGTTGTAGGAGGGAGTGATGCAGCCCGACCGCCTTGACATTAGATCGCTAGGCATCGTCTGCAACCTATTGCGCTATCCCCCGCCCCCAAGACAGCCCGGCCCCGAGCAAAATCAGCCCCAGACACAGCCCCACCAGCCCCAGGGGTGGTGAGGCCATGGTCTGCTGTTGGACCGACCACACCGCCCGAAAGGTTGGTACAACCACCAGTAGACAGATGATCGGCACCGCTTGATAAGCCCACCGCTGCCCCTGGCGAAAAGGGCCAATTAGCAAGGCCAATACCGCTACGCTGGCCGCACACAACCCGCCCCCGGCAACCCGCAGGAGGGCTAAGATCAGCACCTGTAAGTTGGCGGGTAACTCGTCCCAACCCAGGCCCAGGGCCTGAGCGTGATAGGGCATAAAGGTTGGGGTCAGCAAATAGGTGATGCCGAACCCTAAGGCAGCGATCGCCGTTAACCCATAACAACTCAGAATTAGGAGAGCCATAACCCCTGATAGTGACATGACCGTCTGTCTAGCTTACACAGACCAGCGCGACTCGCCATTCTTTACCATGCTTCTGAGTGCGTAGAGCGCTACATTTAGCCAAAAACTTTGGTAGTCCTTTGGGTTCTCCAATCCGCTTCAAGACTTTACTCAGGGGTTCCCGATAAACGACCGCAAACTGAGACCCTACCACTGAAAGGCTGACCTGACCTCCAGCCTGTTTAGAAGATAGACTCCATAACAGTTTGACTAGAGCTTGCTCTAGGGTACGAGCATCGGTGATTTTTTGAGGTGCATGTTCGGCAACACTACTATTTATGCCCTGGTTTGCAGGAGACTCTACCGTTACAGGACTTTTTAGCCTCACTTCCAGCTGCTGATTCTTAGCCAAAGGCAATAACTCGAACTCATCATGGGCGGCCAGAAACTGTTTCAGGGATTTGTAGTCAGAGTTAGCCTGGAGAGCCTGGTTAGCTGCAATCTGATTGCGATCGCGAAAAAGCTTACCTAACTGGCCAACGGTAATCGGCTGTCCTGGGTTAGCCTGCTGCGCTTGCCGGACCAGAATTTTGAGCCAGCTTTTCATTTGAGCCAAGGTAGGAACTTGAGCAACCTCGGAATTGGCGATAGCTTGCTGCTGGTGTTCTATAGCCTTGTCGCCAGCGTCCTCCTGAACAACCTGGGGCAAACGAAACACCTGGGTCGTCTGCTGATCCATGTTGATGATGTCGAATGTATCTTGATTGTGCTTGACCCAATAGGGGATGACGCCAAAACGACGGAGCGTATGACCTAAATGCAACACATCGGTATCCGCAGAACAGATAAAGACTTCACGAATAGATGGGTTCCATAGGGAAATCAGCGATGCATCTAGAGACATTTTGATATCGGCACTGTTCTTACCAGAGGGAACGTGCACCATTTGGTATCCCCGTCGATAAAACTCCTGGTCTCGGTTACCCAGTTTGCGCCAATTGCCAAAGGCTAGCCGATGACGAATGGGATATTGCCCGTGCCCTTGCAAAAAGTTCTCTAACGCCTCAGGCGGATTCATGTTTTCGGCATCAACGAGCAATAGCCCTCCCGGCTCGGTGGCTGAGTGACGGTCATCCTCCTGCTCTGTTTCGATACCAGAAGACCCTTGGTTATCAAGACCAGGACTGGATAGCTGGCCACTTCTATGATTGATTAGGGCCTGAACCCTTTGTCGAATTTGGCCATGGGCCTTAGAATCGACAAAATCAGTAATAAAGAATTTACCCAGGATATGGTCAATAGCTCCCAGCAAAGCTGGGATATCTGGCTGCTGCTGCAGTGAAGTCTTGATTTTTGCTAACTTTTCCTCTTCAGAGGCGTTTTCAACCCAAATTCTACAGGAATCGGTCAGAAGCTTACTGTTTCGCCTATGGATTTCAAGCAGCACTGTGTGAAGTAGCTGGCTAATCTCCTCGCACAGTGCTGAATTGGGCAGGTCAAAAGCATAAGTCATGCTAACGGGCCTAAGTATCAATAATGGGTACTACGCTGCAATATTCAAGCTTTCTAGAGCGCAGAAGTGTGGGCTTCCCCTTCAAGAGTACCCAATTTGTCGCTTATGTATGTCCTTGTATATTGGCCCAAATCAGCGACACACAACAGAAGCGGCTCAGGGGAGGGAAGTTTTGAAGAGGTAAGTAATATAACGTAGTAAGCCTTACAAACTTCTTCATCGAAACTTTGCAAAGGGTACTCCAATGTGAGTGGAGCATGAAAATTGCTCGTCTTTTGGCAGATTTGCGGAAACAATATTTGGCAATCGCGTCTCATAGAAATTGGCAATAAAGATAATTGCTAATTTTTATTTAAATTTAGCCTCATGACAACATCTGGGGAACTTGAAAGTATTTTATCGGTCAATTATTTATTAATTGCCGTTATGGCAATCAGCCGATCGCTTCTCACATTGCCAGGGGAATGGAACCTTACTCACTCTTCAATGTCTAGTTCAGTAATTCCGCTAACTTTTGGAATTGTTTTTTATGGACTTTGGAGTGATGAGATATCTGAGTCGAGCCATAGGCTTGTTTGGAGCAGCAGCGGTTGGTTCATTGACAATGCCAGCCTTCGCTGATACAGCAACCACCCAGGTGGGTACCCAGTCCGCCACAATCAACGGGGACAATAACCAGGTTATTCAAGTCATCAATCAAGTGAATGTCGATCACCCCGGATTGGGACGTGGCCGCGCCAATAACAGTCAACGGGGCACTGTACAAGACAGTTACCAGGGGGCAACAGTTGACGGCTCTGGCAACGAGGTTGTGCAAGAGTCTAACCAGGTTAACCACCAGCGCCAGGCTGAAAAACCAGGGCGTCGAGTGAGACAATCCCAGGATAATCATCCCAGTGCCAATGGAAACGGACGAGGACCCAGGCGATAAGTTTTAACTGTATCGAGCTAGGAACGGAATGGAAATACAGAAGTCAGAAGGTGAGAAGAAAGTTTTTCGTATCTACCAATCCTGATTTTTAGGAATTGTATAGCTTTTTTCGTTGACTAATGTTAGCACTCTAAGGCGGAAGTAATTCACCTATTCGTCAATGCTTTAGGTTCTGTATGTTCTGAGGGTTGTTTTCATCCTCCTGCTTTACAGTGCCAACCTTATCTTCCTGAAATTCGACACCTGGATTTTTTGGGGTATAACTTTTTGTCTTAAGATATGCGCCAGAAAGAGGAGGAGAAAAAAGAAAAAATTGGAACTTTTTGATTTCGACTTCAGTCAATAAACATGAATCATCTGCGAAGCTTGGCATCAGATAGTTCGAAAAAGAAAATCTTGGATTGATGACATCAATAGGTCTCGATTTCGATATTTTCTAGAGGCAGTTAAGCGCATCTAGCCTGGTTTTTCGCAGAGATTTGAACCAGTTCACACTGTATTGTTGAGGAAACTATCCATGTTGAAGCACATTTCTACCCTAGGTCTACTGAGCGTTGCTGCTTTTGGTTTTGCTGCGATGCCTGCCACGGCTGACACCGCCGTTGTGCAGCAGGGAACTCAAGATATTTACATCCAAGGGGATGGTAATGGGGCCGTGCAAAGAAGCCAGCAATATAATGAAATTCGCACCGATCGCCCGGCTGGTCGTACGACTGGTGGAAATACCGGAATTGTGCAAGACATCTACCAGGGGGGCACTGTTGTCGGAGATGACAACGGGGTTTACCAGGAAAGCAATCAGGTCAACGTGATTCAAGAGCGGGTGCGCCCCAACAATAACGACCGTGGTCGTGGCCGTGGCCCCAGCCGCAGCGTCAATATCAACCAGCGGAAGCGGTAGATAGCGGTCAAGGGGGGCTATGGCATCACCACAGCTTCCCCTCAGCCAGTGTTATTTGTGGGATCTTAAGGAGCCCAAAACCAATGATTAGAATGCTTCGAGTATCGCTGGCGACAGCGGTGACAATGGCTATATTGGCCCCAGCCACCTATGCCAACTCAGTCTCGATCACCACCGATCGGGTGCAGGTGCAGGTGGGCGATAACGGTGGCGTACAAATTCGGACCTCGGCGGATCGGCCGATCGTGATGAATTCCCTCAATTCCCAGGGGCAGCATCAAGGGCCATCCACCTCGGTCACCCCGTTACCGTTTGCCAACCGTTGCTATGGGCGCAGCCAACGGAGTCAAACCCACACGGCCCGCCAGACCCCTGGAGGTAGCGTGATTTACAGCGAAAACTACACCTCGACCCGAGTGTGCCAATAGGTTGCAACGCTGTCAGTCAATCCTAGTCGTTATCTAGACTTACCATGTTCAAACCTCAGTTACTTTGGCTGGGGTTCCTTTCCTTAGGAACCCTAGTTTCCCTAGCTCCATCGGCAGCAGCTCAATGTGTTGTTGCCGATGTTTCTATCCAGGCGGCCATTCACGGGTCTGACCAACCGGCTGAGCAAATCAATGATGTCGCTGTGGATGCGCCAGAGACCTGTAGGGGCAACACCAGTGTCCACACCAGTCGACAGGTGCATGTCGGGGGTACCGGCGAGGTGCGCCAGACGCGCCAGAGCCGCCATCAAATTCGTAGTGCTGAATCTGGCGCCAGCCGCTCGACCTCGGGGTCTACGGTGGTGGTGCCAGTGGAGGTGCAGGTGGATGTGTATAACCCAGCGGAGCGGCTGCGATCGCGGTAATCGCAGAGGATGCCTATAGCATCGGTACAGCATATAAGATCCCAGGGTTCTTAGGCTGATGGGCTATGAGTTGCGGGTTATCCCAGGGCAGAACCCTGGGATTTGTACAGACATTCTATGGGGTTGAGACCTTTGGTCAGGAACCTGGGGTTTCGCAGTGGCGTCCTTCTATCACCGTATCTATTATGATCCTGGGCTCACCCCCTGGGCTAGGACAGGGTTAAGGGGCTATCCAACCGGATGCCCCAGCCCCTCCCAGAGGCCTGGTTGTATCCCCGGCTTGCCACTCTATCCTGGAGATTTTGTCGTCATGAACCAGCTTTCTACTCTCGGTATGGCGCTGCTGGCGTTGATCGCTTTGACTACGGTGGTTACACCATCTTCGGCCAATGGCCATCAATCGTTTGAAATGGCCCACAAAGCCCTTGCTGCTATTCTGTCTGAAGCGAGTGCTAAGGATGTGATGCGAGCTTATCAACGGCAAACCAACACCATCAGCATTGATGGCGATGATCTGGATCAGCCGCACCATTTAACCGTCAGTACAGCTGCAGGAGGCAGCCTGCAGGGCACCATTGAGATCAATGGCAACACCCAGATTCCCCTAACCAGCGCCTCCACCACCGTCGACTTGAGCCCTTACCTGACCAATAGCCGCACCAAGGTCGTGATCACTGGGCGCTATAGCCCTATCCATGGCTCAGTAGCTGTGGGGTTTGAAGGCCCAGTTACCACAGTGCAGCAGCAAACCGGTGGCACTGGCGTGGTCAACTACGAGCTCAATTTAGTGATTGATTAATCGAGACCGACCGGGGAACGGTGGCGGGTAGCGAGATAGGCCTGATATCCCTGGCGCGGGGTCCAGTTAATGGCTCCGTCGCGATCGCTGACGAAGACGGTCACCCCCTGGGCCAGCAACTGCTGTGCTGTGGTCGGATCGAGGGTGGCCCCGGCGACGATCGCCACCTGCGGTTGCACGGCGGCCAGTAAGGCTGCTGCCAGGGGTTCTCCATGCCACCACAAGACCTCGCTAGCCAAGGTCGACGATTGGCTCACCAGGGCTTGTTGGTCCGCTAAGGACAGGCGAGGCAGCAGCACCCAGCCATGGCCAAATAGGTCGAGGCGCAGTCCCCCAGCGCCATCATCCAGGCTCACCACCTGCTGCCGCCCCAGCCGCTGCGGTTGCCCTGGGGCCAGGGGGTGCACTGCCCGAATCCGTTGAATGCCAGCGGCCACTGCTTCCTGGCCATAGAACCGACGCACAGGGGTGGTGTCGGCAATGGTCCGCCAGTTGTCGCGATCGCTGTCGGCCCCACTGACCCCATAGTCCAGGCGGTTAATCCCCCCCTGGCGCAGAAACGGGGCGACTGTGTAAAAGCCGGTGCGCTGGGTCCCACTATTGATCAGCAGCGGCGATCGCCGATCTTGCACCACCATCACCGCATCCCGACCCGCGGCCAGGACTGTCACCTGGGTGAGGGTCGCCCCCCGGTACCACAGCGGCCCCAGGGCCAATAGCAGCAGCAGCAAGCCCACCAACCAGCGGCGGCGCATCCACCACCGCTGCCAGCCCCCTAACCAGTACAGCCCATACAGGCCAAACAGTTGCCCCAGGTTAATGTGTCCTGTGGCCACAGCACTGCCGGGTAGGCCCACCTGCCACTGCACTAGCTCCATCAACAGGTGGGTGGGCAAGGCCAGAAACCAGGCCAAAAAGCTGCTGATTCCGGGAGAGATTAAGGCCACCAGACCGCTGACCAGGCCCCCCAGGCTAATCACCATCACCAGGGGAGTGGCCACCATGTTGAGCAGAATGCTGTAGGTGGTTAGGGTATTGAAGTAGTACAGAGATAGGGGAATACACCAAATATAGGCCGCTATGGGCACCGCCGCCAGGGTGGCCAGGGTGGTGGGCAGCCACTCTAGACGGGCCGTGATCGGCTTGACACTGACCACCAGACCCAGGGTCGCCACTACGCTGAGGCGAAACCCGACATCGTCAACCCAGGTGGGGTTGACCAGCAGCAGTAAGGTCACTGCCAGCAATAGACAGCCGATGGGGTTGGTTTTGCGCTCTAGGGTGAGCCCTACCAGGGCCCCTACCCCCATCAGGGCGGCTCGCATCACACTGGGTTGTCCCCCGGTCAGCAAAATGTAGCCGCCCAGGGTGCCCAGGCCCACCAGTAGCTTGGTCTGGGCCGGGTTAGTCTGACCAGCGGCGATCGCCGGATGCCCCATCACCGCCAGCACCACCCCCAACACCAGAGACACATGAAACCCGCTGGCCGCCAGGGTATGGGCCATGCCCGCTTGCACAAAATTGTCTTGAATGTCGTAGGGCACCTGCACCGCTCGCCGCCCCAGGGCCATGGCACTGACCAGGGGGCCAGCCCGATCTCCCAAACTAGCCTGGTGGGCCTGGGCAATCCGCGATCGCAACCGCCAGGGTCGCCACCAGGCCGGGGCACCGTCTGGTTCTAGACGTACCCACTGGCCCCGCAACCCAGCATAGCTGCGCTGGTCGGCCAGGTATTGGCGGAAGTCAAAAGCATTGGGGTTCTTAGGCACCGACGGGGCATACAACTGGCCCCGCACCTGCACTCGCTGCCCTGGAAAGAGACCCTCAATTGCCTCTGCCGAGGTGGTGACATAGAGTTTGCCGGTCACCGTTTCCGGCGCTCGCAGAGGGAGACCATTGTCGTCCAGGCGCTTGAGTTGGTCAGCCTGTAGCCAGAACTGCCCCCCACCACTGCGGGTAACCCGGGGCATGGCCTCGACCCAGCCCCCCACCTCCTGCTGTACCCCAGCCGCTGCCCCCTGGGTTAGCAGGCGGCTGACGTCTAGTGCCCCTGGCCCCGGGTACCGCCAACCATAATTTAGGGCCGCCACTAGGCCAATCATGCCCGCCAGCCACCAGAGGGTCGCTGAAGGACCAGTCCGCCACCAGCGGGGCAGCAGTAGGGCGGCCAGTCCCCCTGCCCCCAGGGCAATACCGGCGGCCAGGGCGACCCCCGTCCATAGGTCCAGCCCCACCGCGCGAACCAAAACCCCTGCCACCACCAGAGTCGCACCGTAGGCACTGCACCAGAGCCAAGCCGCGATTGCATTCATAAGTCTTGTCCTGCACCCAGATCTGAAGCTAGAAAACCCAAATCAGGGAGTAGGACTAAGGGAATGGGGCGGCGAACCCGCCAGATGGCTTAGCTGGGATGCCTTAGACCGTGGCCAGCAACTTATCGATATTCTTGGCAGTTTCGAAGAAGTAAGCGGCGTTTTCCTCAGGGGTGCCTGGCAGAATACCGTGACCCAGGTTGAGAATGTGGCCCCGATTGCCAGCCTTTTTGATGGTGTCGAGAATGCGATCGCGAATCAGGTCCTGGGATCCAAACAAAATCGCTGGATCGATATTTCCCTGGACGGCAATATTTGGCCCCAGGCGCTGGCGAGCCTCCGCCATATCCACAGTCCAATCAACACTGACGATATCGACCCCAGACTCACCCATCAGGTCAAAGATGCCAGCACTGCCGCTGATGTAAAGAATCAGGGGGGTGTCGGGATGGGTCTGCTTCACCTGCTGCACCACCCGCTGCTGGTAGGGCAGCGCAAAGGTGCGATAGTCCATGGGGCTCAACTGCCCGGCCCAGGAATCAAACAGCTGCACCACCTGGGCCCCGCAGTCAATCTGGTAACGCACATAGGCGGCTATGTTGTCCGCTAGCTTACCCAGCAGAGTATGGAGCATGGCTGGTTCCCGAAAGGCCATGCCCTTGATGTTGGTATAACTCTTTGAGGTTTTACCTTCCACCGCATAGGCCGCCAGGGTCCAGGGAGAGCCCACGAACCCCAATACCGCCGCCTCATTCCCCACCTCTTGCCGTAGGGTTTGCAGAATGGTGCGAATGTAGGGTAGAGCGGTTTCAGGGTCTAAGTCGTGGACCGCATCAATTTGGGCCTGGGTGCGGATCGGCGGATCGATGACCGGCCCTTTACTTTCCACAATGTCGAAGGGAATGCCCATGCCGGGCAGGGGGGTGAGAATGTCAGAGAACATGATCACCCCATCGGGGCGGAAGGCTCGCCAGGGTTGTAGGGAGATCTCAATGGCCAGGTCGGCATTTTCAGAGCGCTCCCGAAAGGAAGGATATTTATCTCGCAGGTCGCGGTACACCTTCATATAGCGTCCGGCTTGACGCATCATCCATACCGGCGGACGATCAAGCACTTCGTGGCGGGCAGCGCGGAGTAGATAGGGTACCTGGTTCACTGCGGTCATTGAGGCGTCACCAAATTACAAAATAGTGCGTTTAAAAACCCAATCCCAGCTGGCAGGAGACAAACGGCTAGGACCAGCCCACTGTCCCCCCCTAAACCGGGTATAAGCGTAATGGTTAGCTTATCACTCTGTGATCCTTCTGTTCATAGAGACATAGCGGTTTAGAGTAAATTCAGGGGGTCAGCAGCGCCCCACTTAACCGTAGAATTAAAGACTGTGAATTATTTGGCGAAACGCAGATTAATCCAATGGAAATTGTGAACTTTTTTGAAACCCTGGCTGGAAAGTGGTTTTCCCAGCGCACCACCCACTATTTAATTAACCAAAGTTCCCAAGCTGGACAGTCTAATCTGCTGATCGAGTTTTTGCCCCACACCGACCCGGAACTGGTGCAAATGTGCGAGCAGGGTCACCAAGATCCCAGCACCATTGCCTGTGGCCTACGGATTAACCAAGACAGCCGCCTAGAGGGGGAAAGCCAGTCGGTTAAACGTGTCACCGTGATGGTGGCTTTGCACCCAGACGGGGCAGGTCAAGGGATCATCTTGCAAACGACCCCCTCATTGCCCACTACCCAAGGGCATTACCACTTGGACAGCGACGTGCTTACGTTGACTACCCACACCGCCAATGGCGTGGTGGCAGAACGGCTCTGGTATGCCAACCCCAACCTGCGGATGCGCACCAGTATGCTAACCCTGGACGATGCGGTACAGATGGCCTCATTTTGCTCAGAAATTCGCATGGGGGCCGTGCCTGCAGCTAATTAATCGTCCCTGCCTCCCCTCTAAACAACCAGTGTTTGGACAATCAGTTCATTTCCCTCCCGGCCAACCACGGCTACGGTGTCTCCCACCGCTGGATTTGGGGAATCCAGCGCAGCGATCGCCCGCCAATAGGTGCCTTCAAACTTAACCTGATACTTATTGGGGGAATCGAGCAGGGCTTCTACGACAGCCGTATTGGCTGACCAGTCTCCTTCTGGCAGGGTTGGCTGGCCGCTAAACTGGGTGCCGTCAGCAGAACTGGGCTGGGGAAAGGGCAACTGTGTCATGGCAGGCAATGTGTGAAAACTCTTCAACTATGGGCTACAGCGGTCAGAGAGAGGCCCCTCCCTAGAAGGATTTGGGCATCTGCCTCTGGGTTAGCTATGCTCGGGGTGTGATTTAAGCCGGGAAACCCTCTAAGTGAAAGGGACTGAGGGTTTGTGCTTTTAGTGACTGACGGGCAAGG